>QCKG01000004.1 GCA_003215535.1 Prochlorococcus sp. AG-409-L18 | reverse complement strand
GTTTGTAATGCAGCCGTTTATCTCCCAAGACTGAGTGCACCGCAAAGATCAGCTCAAGGATATGAAATCTCAATGGCAACTAATCACTTTGGGCATTTTTTGTTGATTCAGCTTTTGTTGGATAATTTGCGACGTTCAAGTCGGCCTGTTTGGACAGGAAGAACGTGGAGTGTTGAAGCTCCAAGGGTTGTCATCTTGGGAACAGTTACCGCTAATTACAGTGAACTGGGGGGGAAGATTCCTATCCCTGCACCAGCAGATCTTGGTGATCTATCTGGCTTCGTTAATGGCTTTCGTGACCCAATTAGTATGGCTAGTGGAAAACGTTTTAAGCCTGGTAAGGCTTATAAAGACAGTAAGCTTTGTAATATGATTACCACTCAGCAACTTCATAGACGATATAAAGATTCTCCTATTTTATTTAGTTCTCTTTATCCTGGTTGTGTTGCAAATACAAAGCTGTTTAGGAATACTCCGAAGATTTTCCAGATTCTTTTCCCTTGGTTCCAAAAACTAATTACAGGGGGTTTTGTTAGTCAGACTTTGGCAGGGCAAAGAGTTGCCCAAGTTGTTGCTGATCCCGAATTTGGTATTTCAGGAGTGCATTGGAGTTGGGGTAATCGTCAAAGAAAGAATAAACAGCAATTCTCTCAAGAACTGTCTGAAAGAATTACTGATACATTGACTTCAAATCGTGTATGGGAATTAACAATGCAATTAGTTGGCTTAAAGTAGTATAGAAATTATTTGACTTTTTACTTGTATAGAATCTAGTCAAACCCCAGAAGGTCAAATATTTCACGATCTTTTAAAGGCTCGGCTTCAAGTGGTTCTACATTATCTATCATTTTTCTTGCAAGAGATAAGTATTCGTTTTGGACTTCAATTACACCTTCTTCTTTAGGGTCCATCTCAAAAATCGTACACTTTTTAAGTCTTGAGCGGCGAATTGCATCAACGTTTTTAAAATGAGCCATGGTCTTTAAGCCTGTTCTCTCATTGAATTTTTCTATTTGATCTAAATCTGCTGATCGATTAGCAATCACACCTCCGAGACGGACTTTATAGTTTTTTGCTTTAGCATTGATTGCCTGAACAATGCGATTCATTGCAAATATTGAATCGAAATCGTTTGCAGTCACGATTAAGCAATATTTGGCATGTTGTAAGGGAGCAGCAAATCCTCCACAAACGACATCTCCAAGAACATCAAATATCACTACATCTGTATCTTCAAGAAGATGATGTTCCTTGAGGAGCTTAACTGTTTGTCCAGTGACGTAACCGCCACAACCTGTTCCTGCTGGGGGGCCACCACTCTCAACACACATTACGCCGTTAAAGCCTTGAAACATAAAATCTTCAGGCCTTAACTCTTCACTATGGAAGTCAACCTCTTCAAGGATATCTATAACAGTTGGCACCATCTTGTGTGTAAGGGTGAAGGTGCTGTCATGCTTTGGGTCACAACCAATCTGAAGAACTTTTTTACCTAGCTTTGAAAA
This sequence comes from Prochlorococcus sp. AG-409-L18, assembly GCA_003215535.1. GTDB lineage: Bacteria > Cyanobacteriota > Cyanobacteriia > PCC-6307 > Cyanobiaceae > AG-409-L18. The sequence goes on along the minus strand of QCKG01000004.1, from coordinate 122,062 downwards.
AGCTGCAGATAGGTTGGATGAAGTTGTTGATTTGCCGATCCCCCCTTTCCCATATACAGCTATAACAAGGGCGCCTTCTCGAATGTTGACAGAAGGATCTTGTTGAACCTGAACACTCCCTTCTCCGTCAGCTGGACGTACCAGTGTTGAAGTCATTTAGATCCCACATATATACTTAATATTATTTATTTAAAAGCCTTCTGAACATAGGGTTAAGCTTCTTTGCGAAATTCGAAACATGAATATTTGTTTTTCCTTTGTTTTCCCACAAAAACATCCTAATTGTTTTAATCAGTAAGTAAAAATACCTACACTAGAGAGTAGTAGGGCTGCTCGAATTTGTTTAACAAATGCCTTTTAAGCTTTGAAATGAGCTTTTGCATCATAAAGAGTTTCGCTATCGATTTTCCGGCAACCAGCTTGGCGGGCATATTTTTCAGTGTTTCTTCGAACTTTTCCGCGAACAAAAAATGGGATCTTTGCAAGTTCTGCTTTCCCTTCTGATGTCCAAAGAGGAGATTCAATATTGCTAGAGGAATTATTTGGCTCAACATCTTCTTTTTGGGTAGTTTCTTTTTGGATACTCTCATGGCCACCCATATGTCCCAAATGACTTTGATGACCATCAATAAACTCAAAATCATGTCGAAACATTCCAATTAAATGTTCCTCAAGGCCCATCATTAATGGGTGAACCCAGTCGTCGAAGATTACGTTTGCTCCTTCCCAACCCATTTGAGGGCTGTATCTGGCGGGTACATCTTGTACATGCATTGGAGTGCTAATTACTGCGCACGGTATGCCTAGACGTTTGGCGCTATGCCTTTCCATTTGTGTTCCCAGAACAAGTTCTGGTACTGACTCTTCTATTGCAGCTTCTACTTCCAAGTAGTCGTTGGTTATTAGTGCTTCTAGTCCAAGTTTCTTGGCAGCTGCACGAACTGATCGAGCCATCTCTCGGCTATAAGTCCCAAGACCTACCACTTGAAAACCAAGCTCCTCTTTTGCAATTTTGGCAGCAGCTATTGCATGGGTACCATCACCAAAAATGAAAACTCGCTTGTCAGTGAGGTAATTGGAATCGACAGATTTTGAGTACCAGGTCAATTTTGACTGGTTTTTTGTTTTGCTTTGCTTAGGAGGCTCTATCCCTAATAGGTTGTTTAGCTCTTCGAGAAAATCTTGAGTAGCCCCAACGCCAATAGGAACGGTTTTTGTGAAGGGCATGCCAAAATTTCGTTCAAGCCATAGGCATGAAGACTCTGCGATTTCTGGATAAAGGCAAACATTTGCATCGGCCTTCGGCAAATTCAAGAGATCAGCAGGGCTCGAACCTAGTGGGGCAACCACATTCACCTCAATACCTTGTTGAGATAGAAGTTTCTTTATCTCTATTACATCGTCACGGCATCTGAAACCGAGTAAGGATGGGCCCAAAAGATTTACTGTTGGCGACCTCCCTTCCTCTTTCCAGGAAGTAGGTGAATGTGTTTTGTTTTCCGGAGTAGGAACTTTGCTTAGAAGTAAGCCTCGAATTAATTGATAAAAGGTTTCAGCACCTCCCCAATTTTCTTTCTTGCTATATGCAGGCAGTTCTAGGCTGACTATTGGAAGATTTAACCCCATTCCTGCTGCAAGAGATCCAGGTTGATCTTGAATAAGTTCAGCCGTGCAGCTTTCTCCAACCAAGAGAGCTTCAGGTTTGAAGCGATCTACCGCTTCACGAATATGTCCTTTTACTAGTTCAGCCGTATCGCCGCCAAGGTCTCTTGCCTGAAAAGTTGTATAGGTTACTGGGGGCCTTTGTCCTCTCCTTTCAATCATTGTAAAAAGGAGGTCTGCATAGGTGTCACCTTGCGGGGCGTGCAATACATAATGAACGCCTTCCATCGAAGAAGCAATTCTCATGGCGCCTACATGGGGAGGGCCTTCATATGTCCAAAGTGTCAGTTCCATTTTTAGGCGTGGGTGAGCTGTTTCTTATTGAGAATTTGGTGGCGGTGTAAAGGTCTTGAGAAGAGTTCAGCAAGATCTGAGGCCTGATCAATCCCGTGGATTGGGCTGAATACAAGCTCTATGGACCACTTTGTTGAAATACCTTCTGCCTCTAGAGGATTAGCAAGACCCATCCCACATACAACTAGGTCAGGATTTTGCTCTCTAACACGATCTAGTTGTTTCTCTACGTGTTGTCCTTCTACAACTTTTGTGTTTTCTGGCAGAAGGTCTAATTCCTTGTTCATCATCTCTCTGTTTAGGTAGGGAGTACCTACTTCAATTAATTCCATTCCACATTCACGTTGAAGGAAGCGTGCTAGTGGAATTTCAAGCTGAGATTCTGGGAGGAGAAAGAGACGTTTTCCTGAGAGAATCTCCCTATATGGTTTTAATGCTTGATGAGCTCTTGTTACTAAAGGTTCAAGAATTTCGTTAAATAAGTCATCTCCAATGCCAAAAGCCTTGGCAGCCGCTTTCATCCAAAGTTGACTCCCTTCAATCCCTAAAGGGAATGGAGCTGGGAGTATTTTGGCTCCTCTATCTTTAAGTGCTCTCGCGGTATCAGTTAAATATGGTTGTACTAAGAGGACTTGTGTCTCAGATCCGACTGAAGGCAAGTCAATTGATTGACGAGGTGGGAAACTGACAACCTTTTCAATACCAAGACGTTGAAAGAGTGTTTTTAAGCGATCTTCAACAGAATTGGCAAGTGTTCCGACAAGCATTAATTGCTTATCTTTACTGTCTGGCATTAAAGGTACTAGGGCTTTTAATGCCCCGTCTTCACCTTGGGTAAAGGTTGTTTCTATGCCACTCCCTGAGTAGTTCAATACTGTTACACGCCCTCTAAATCTTTCATTTAGTCGTTCTGACACTCTTGCCAGGTCCAGTTTGATTACTTCACTTGGACAGGATCCAACAAGGAAAAGTGTTCGTATCTCAGGCCTTCGAGCTAGTAGGTCATTTACAACTCGATCAAGCTCTTCATGAGCATCTGCTAGTCCCGCTAGATCTCTTTCTTCAAGGATTGCAGTACCGAATCGAGGCTCTGCAAAAATCATTACTCCGGCTGCACTTTGTATAAGGTGTGCGCACGTCCTTGATCCAACCACAAGGAAAAAGGCATCAGGCATCCTTCGATGCAACCAAACAATTGATGTAAGACCACAGAAGACTTCTCGTGGTCCACTCTCTTTTAACAGCGTGGCGCCGCTCATATGCAGCTCTAAGATCTTTTTAAAACTGTACTCATTATTTTTAATTAGTCCTCAATAACTGAAATTTTTTGGGATTGATGGCTTTATGTTGCTTTTACGTAGTAATCGGGGGCAAATCGACCAGAAAATATCTTTGGATTAATTTAATTCATGGAACTTTCCTTATAGGCTCTTGCTATTGGCCGGTTCTAATCTGCCAGCTATATTTAAGGTTTATATCAAGATGAAGATATTCGTTTGGGATTTGGTTGTTTTTAGGGCCTTAGTAAATTAATAACTCTTGAAATTGGCTGGGAAATTTTGGAGACTGTTTTGAAATCCTGATGAAGGCCCCAGTTAGTTGCGCCAATAAGAATCATTTTTTTCTGCTCGGCTCAGTTTCCAAACGTTTCTACTAATTCGCTGAGCAACAAGTCCTCCTCTTTCAGTTTTTTCAGCTCCTGGCCGAGCACCTAGAAGCTGTGATACTTCCGAGGTGCTTAATGGAGCTCCAGTTTCTATTGCTAATGCAGTTAGCTCAAGTCGTTGGCGAAGTGTATAAAGATTGGTTTTGTTCCTATCCTCTTCTTCAGGCCAATCCCAATCTGAAATGCCCTTTCGAGATATCTTTTGCATTAGACCCAAACCTATGAGACCCAAGGCCTGCTCTGCTTTGAGCTCGGTTGGGAGGGTGGTTGGTTTGGTTGGGTTTTCTGGCGAAGTAGACATCCTTGAAATTTGACCATTTCACTGAAGGTATCGGCTCTAATTTGGGTTGCAAGTTCAAATTTTTACCTATATCGCCTATCGGTCCGGTAGTATCCGCGCCATGAATGGATTCGCTAGTCTAGAAAATAGTGAGCGGCGACTTCGATCGAGTGCGCTTGTTACAGGGACTGAGGTTCACTCTCAGCCATCAGGAGCTAGTTGCGTAATTACTACTGATTCAGAGACGGCTCGAGTTGCCCGTCAGGCTAGTCATGTACAGCAAATAGAACTACGCACTTATGTCTTTCTTGATTCCTTACAGCCACAGCTTGCTGCCTATATGGGAACAGTTAGTCAGGGCTTCCTTCCTATCCCAGGGGATGCTTGCCTTTGGATGGAGGTTTCTCCTGGGATGGCAGTTCATCGAGTTACAGATATCGCTCTAAAAGCAAGCAATGTTCGGCTTGGGCAGATGGTTGTAGAAAGGGCCTTTGGCTCTCTTGCTTTGTATCATCGAGACCAAAGCACTGTTTTGCATTCTGGCGATGTAGTGCTAGATGCTATTGGAAGCACTATTAGTCGACGTAGTCCTTGTGATGTCAGCTGGACAGAAGTGATTAGAGCGATCACGCCAGATCATGCAGTTTTAATTAATCGTCTAAATAGAAGAGGGTCCATGATTGAAGCTGGTATGAGTATGTTTATTCTTGAAACAGAGCCTGCAGGATATGTTTTGATAGCAGCCAATGAGGCGGAAAAAGCATCAAACATCACTGTTGTAGATGTCAAAGGTGTAGGGGCATTTGGGCGACTTACTTTGGCTGGTAGAGAAGGGGATGTTGAGGAAGCCGCAGCGGCGGCTATGCGAGCGATTGATTACATCAATCGTTGATTTTTAATCTCTTAAGTTCAAGGCTTTACGTAAATATGGTGCAAGACTTCTAGCGGCTTTACCTCTACTTCCAAGCCTTGTTAATTGTTCTGGATTTAATTCTCCGTAAGTACAGCTAGCTTCTCTTACCCATAAAAGTGATTCAAATTCACCGTTAGGGTAAGCAGGGGATTTCAGGAGTTCTCCCCAACATATCCCCTCAGCACTTTTGATGAGATTGCCTTTTTGGTCACAGAGAACCATCACACTGCAGAAGCGGGCACTGCGGTAGGGGGTGTCACCAATAGCTTGTAGCAACTTATCAATTTTTTCTTGATTGCTTTTCGCATATCTGGCAGAGAATAATCCAGGGGCACCATTTAGAACATCTACTTCAAGTCCTGAGTCATCTGAGATTGTCAAGGTATTTGTAATTTTTGAGGCTGCCTGGGCCTTAAGAATTGCATTCTCAAGATAAGTCTTGCCTGTCTCCTCAACATCTAGATGGCTTGGTTGCTTTTGGACCACTACCTCTAAGGGGCCAAGCATTGCCTGTATCTCAGCTACCTTTCTGGGGTTGTTGCTTGCAATTGTCAGCTGTGGCTGTTTCAAAGGAGAATTTAAATTAGATCTTATTTTGCAAAGAGTTAAGGACCTTGAGTCCATTTCTGGGGGAGTTGTGTCGAGGCAGGATGGGTTGAACATTCCACCCCTTGGCAATGCCTAGGGACCTGCCTCGGAAGGTCAAAATACTTATGTAGATATCAATCTGCGAGCAAATGTCCTGAGGTGCTAACTCTATTCCGAACAGTCTATTAAAACAGTGAGGGACAGGATCATAAGCAGGGCTTATTAATCATAGAAAGGACCGTGATCGTGTTTTTGAAGAATATTGCTTGACGGGAGTGAGGTTTAAAGAGCATTGTCCATCACGAACATTCCATCCCTTTATTTAGGCAGGCAATGGCTAACGAAACTATGGGCATAGCACTCGGCATGATCGAGACTCGCGGTTTGGTTCCCGCGATTGAAGCAGCTGACGCAATGACTAAGGCTGCAGAAGTACGCCTTATCGGGCGTGAGTTCGTAGGTGGTGGCTACGTAACAGTATTGGTTCGTGGAGAGACAGGTGCTGTTAATGCGGCTGTTCGTGCTGGTGCTGATGCATGTGAGCGTGTAGGCGACGGTCTTGTTGCTGCTCATATCATTGCCCGCCCTCATCGCGAAGTTGAGCCTGCTCTTGGCAATGGCAACTTCCTTGGTCAAAAGGACTGAAGTTGGAATAAAAGCTCTCGATAGGGCTTTCCAAATTCAATCACTTAATACCGATTTAAAGGAGTTATCTAATGAGCAAGAAGTATGACGCTGGCGTCAAGGAGTACAGAGACACCTACTGGACTCCTGACTACGTCCCCCTTGACACAGATTTGTTGGCCTGTTTCAAGTGCACTGGCCAAGAAGGTGTACCTAGAGAGGAGGTCGCTGCTGCTGTTGCTGCTGAATCCTCTACAGGTACCTGGTCCACTGTTTGGTCAGAGTTGCTAACAGACCTTGAATTTTATAAGGGTCGTTGTTATCGCATAGAAGACGTCCCTGGAGACAAGGAGTCTTTTTACGCATTTATTGCTTACCCTCTTGACCTCTTTGAAGAAGGTTCCATCACGAACGTACTTACTTCATTAGTTGGTAACGTCTTCGGGTTTAAGGCATTGCGCCATCTGCGCCTTGAAGACATTCGCTTCCCAATGGCCTTCATTAAGACCTGCGGAGGTCCACCTAACGGAATCGTTGTTGAGCGTGACCGTTTAAATAAGTATGGTCGCCCACTCCTTGGCTGCACAATTAAGCCAAAGTTGGGACTTTCAGGTAAGAATTACGGCCGAGTTGTTTATGAGTGCCTGCGTGGTGGTCTCGACCTTACTAAGGATGATGAGAACATCAACTCACAGCCTTTCCAACGTTGGCGCGAACGTTTTGAGTTCGTTGCTGAAGCTGTAAAGCTTGCCCAACAAGAAACTGGAGAAGTAAAGGGTCATTACCTTAATTGCACAGCTACTACTCCTGAGGAGATGTATGAGCGTGCTGAGTTCGCTAAAGAACTTGACATGCCAATCATCATGCACGATTACATCACTGGTGGCTTTACAGCCAATACTGGCTTGGCTAACTGGTGCCGTAAGAACGGAATGCTGCTTCACATTCACCGTGCAATGCATGCGGTTATTGACCGTCATCCAAAGCATGGTATCCACTTCCGTGTTCTTGCTAAGTGTTTGCGACTCTCAGGTGGAGACCAATTACATACCGGAACGGTTGTTGGAAAGTTAGAAGGAGATCGTCAGACCACTCTTGGTTACATAGATAACCTTCGTGAATCCTTTGTCCCTGAAGACCGTAGTCGCGGAAACTTCTTTGACCAGGATTGGGGTTCAATGCCTGGGGTCTTCGCTGTTGCCTCTGGTGGTATTCACGTGTGGCATATGCCAGCTTTGCTTGCGATCTTCGGCGATGACTCTTGTCTCCAATTTGGTGGTGGTACTCATGGTCACCCATGGGGCTCTGCTGCTGGTGCGGCGGCAAACCGTGTAGCTCTAGAAGCTTGCGTCAAGGCACGTAATGCAGGTCGTGAGATCGAGAAGGAAAGTCGCGACATCCTTATGGAAGCCGCTAAACATAGTCCTGAGCTCGCAATCGCACTTGAGACCTGGAAGGAGATCAAGTTCGAATTCGACACAGTCGACAAGCTGGACGTTCAGTCATAACTCCAAAGAGGAGGCGTATAGCCTCCTCTAAATATTCCGTAATTTCAGTTGTCGGTTAATTCAACCGGCCTCTATTTAATCCACACCCCCAGGTTCACCATGCCTTTCCAGAGCACAGTTGGTGACTACCAAACAGTCGCCACCCTGGAAACATTCGGCTTCTTACCGCCGATGACCCAGGACGAAATCTACGACCAAATTGCTTACATTATTGCTCAGGGTTGGAGCCCTGTTATTGAGCACGTTCATCCAAGCGGATCCATGCAGACTTATTGGTCTTATTGGAAGTTGCCTTTCTTTGGAGAGAAGGATTTAAACGTTGTTGTCAGTGAGCTCGAAGCTTGTCATCGGGCATACCCCGATCACCATGTGCGTATGGTTGGCTACGACGCCTATACCCAAAGCCAGGGTACTGCTTTCGTTGTATTCGAAGGCCGCTGACTTTTTGTCTGAATAGTAAATAGCCTCGAAAAATTTTCGAGGCTATTCATTCTTTTTCTGGGGATTTAATCCCTATCTAATCAAGACGTTTCTTTTGGGCGGACATGGCAAAACAATCCAGTCGAGAGCTAGTACTTGAGCGCCGAAAGGCACTTAGTCAAGGAGGGAAAAAGGCTGCAACAATTGATAGCTCTACGCCTAATAGAGTGCGATCTGCTTCAGATGCTCGTGCTACTAGGACTGAGACATCATTTGTTAAGACTAAAACGGCATCATTTCGACCATCCCCTCAAAATACTTACTCCACCTCACCTACCTCTAACGTCTCTTCATTGTCTGAGAGTAGAGTTAAGCGAGTAAGTCAACCAAGTCGTGAGCTTGTCCTAAGGCGACGTCAAGAGCTTTCAAAGCGTGGTAAGTCTGCTGATAAAAGTAAGGACAGGACACGAGTAGAACTCGAAAATAAAGCTTCAAAAGTCACTCCTCAAACTGAAACGACAATTAAATATTGCTGTAATGATTGCGAGGAGAGAGATGGTGTGAGCTCTTACTCCTCAAAACCCTCCACTGATTCGATAACCGTAAGAGATATATCTTCTACTAAAATAACAGGACGTAGATCAACTGTTAAAAGGCGAGCTGTCCAAAACACAAGTAGAGCTTTGGTTTTGGCGCGACGTGAAGCTCAGTCTAAGCATGGTAAAACTGCTGGTAAGCAACCAACATCTCCAGCATCAGTTGCTAGGCAGGGTGACCCTGATCTAACTAGTCGGGAACTTTCTCAAAGAGTTAGAGAACTACGTAGCAAAAGTGGTGCAACTGGTAAACAACGCTCTTCTATTACAAGACCTTGTGGTCCTAAGCGGAATGGTTCCAAAGAAGCTGCACAGGCAGCAGATGCACATTGGAAGGTTGGAGTGAGTGAAACAAATTCTGGTCAGATAGTCACTGGTACTCAGGCAAATAGATCAGTTAAAACCACTGGTAATGAAGCAAGTACCTGTCGCTCGATAACGGGTACTCAATACTTGGGCTCAGAAGTCTTTGACAATTTTTGCCAGTCCAATCCACCCCTTAGTCAGCCTTCTAAGGTTTCTGTTACTAACACAACCCATGGAAACAAGGTCACAGGAAACGAAGTTGGACGATCAGAAAGAGTTACAGGTGATGAGCCTGGTACATGTAAATCCCTGACTGGAACAGAATATATCTCCGCTAACCAGTCAACTGAATATTGTGGTGGGGTTAAACCTTCTCCTCGTAAAGTTGGCGAAAGTCTCACTCTTGATGGAAGAAAAGTTAGTGGTGTAATGGTTGGACGATCTTCAAAAGTTACAGGCGACGAAGCTGGTGCAAATAAAGGATTAACTGGTGATCAGTATTTAGGCTCTGAACCGCTACCTGAAGGTAGATCAGCAGAAAAGGTTGGTTCTTTTAATACACTTCGTGGCTCTGACGTCACAGGTACAAATGTTTCACGTTCCGAGTCCGTCACTGGTAATGAGCCAGGTAGTTGTAAGCGTGTAACAGGTGATGAATATGTTGGACCACAGCAATATCAATCTTTTTGTGGTGGAAAACCTGAACCTGAGGCTGCGAAGGTTGGCTTAAGTCTCACTAATAAGTCCCAATCTGTTAGTGGAACACTTACAGGCCGCTCGGATTTGGTCACGGGAGATGAACCTGGTACATGTAAAGCTATAACAGGGACTCCTTACGCTGGAGTTGAACAATTTAGCCAAAGGTGTAATAGCGGTGCTTTAGAAGAGATTCACCAGCGCACTCCCAAAAGACTTGGTACACCAGGTGCTTTTATGACTGGCCAACAGCCTGGCGTTGGTGGTGTCATGACCGGTGCAGATAAGGGTGCTTGCGAACTATTGACTGGTACTCCTTATATAGGTGGAGATCAGTTTGCTCAAGCATGCGGGATGAATAATTCTGATAAAGCAGAGTCAATAAAAGGAGACAATGCTTTTGGAACTCAATTCACTGTTCAGTCTCCTGCCAGAGCTGCTCAAGTACAACGTGCAAATCAGTCTGGAGTTACTGGCACAAGTTATGAGGACGGTTCTAAAATTACTGGACCTTTTGATATGGCTGTAGATAAGATCACTGGTACTGAACAGTTCCGTTTTGGTTATAAGCAGCGTCAGGCTGTATCCGATCAAGTTGACAAAACCTTATCAAATACTGACAAGGCTTCTAAACCCTCGCGACCACTATCCAGAATCACAGGTGAAGGACAATCAGCTGGATTGAATATCACTGGGGATGATTGGGCTCGTGGTGAGAGAGTGACTGGTACAGAAGGGGCATCTGCGCGTCGCCGTAACCCAACCAGACCAGGACCTATGAACGCTATGCCTTTATCAGAGGTGAAGCGAAACGAAGAAGTTGCGCAACCAGATTTTTTGATCACCGGTTCTAGTGGAAACACTCGTGATGGTCAGCTGGTTACTTTCTCAGGCGGAGCGAGGGGTTAATAAATAGATGGCCTTTAGAAACTTGGCCAGAAACAATGAGCTTTCTAGGGGGCCTACAGCCCCTAGAAAGCGCTATATGAATTCACCCGAATTCCAAAAAACCTTAAGCCATTGGGATATAACTACTTCGCTAGACCAACATCCGCTTACTGATGTCGATGAAAACAATCATTTGAAGGAATATGAGCAACAAGTAAAAGGACGGTTTGACAAGATTATTCCTGTACTAAAGACGATTTCAGCTCTACAGCATGAACAGGATTTTGTTGATAGAGCTCAACAGATCTTTCGCACAGAAATGGGTTATGAATTGCCAGTAGATGTTCTTGAAAAAGCTTGGATTTGTCCACTTGATATGAGGGCTTTGTTCGCTTGGTGTGTTTTTCAATCACATAAACAGGCCAGTGATCAATTCTTTGAATCAGATCCTTTAAATGGATCAGAAGCGAGTCAAGAGGCCAGAATATTCCAATCTTTTTTAAATCAATGTGGTTTTCATTTGCTTGATATAACTCCTTGCTCTGATGGGAGGTTGGCACATTCCATTGCTTATGCTTTACGGATACCTTTTAGTGCCGTTCGACGTCGCTCACATGCGGGCGCTCTTTTTGATATAGAGAACACAGTAAATCGATGGGTAAAAACAGAACATCGCCGTTACCGTGAGGGAGTTCCAAACTCTGCTGAGACCCCCACTCGATATTTAAAAGTAGTTAATTATCATTTTAGTTCTCTCGACCCTTCTCATCAGGGGTGTGCTGCTCATGGTAGTGACGACTCATTGGCAGCCTCAGAGGGACTCCAACGTCTACTTGACTTTCGTGAAGCGGTGGAAAAAAGCTTCTGTTGTGGTGCTTCTGTTGAACTTCTTTTGATTGGTATTGACACTGATACCGATGCAATACGTGTACATACTCCTACGAATAGTAGTGAAATGATGCTTGATAAATGGATTTCCGCTTTAGATCTATATGAGGAAACAAAATCTTTGCCTAAGGATCAGGCCTTAGAAAGGATTAACCAGCGTGTTCATGAAAGTGCGCCTGGAGAGGCTGACAAGGGAATGGTTGCGTTCATTACACGAATGATTGCTAATAATATTTCTCAAATTGATTATGTTCGTCAACTTCATGGTGGATCCTATCCAGATGTTGGACATGCAGAACGCTTTATTGGAGTTGGTATTGGTTTTAAAGAGGTTCATCTGAGAAACCTTACTTATTTCTCTCATCTCGATACAGTAGAAGAAGGTTCTCCTGACTTGGATGTTGGGATCAAGATTTTTAAAGGCTTAAATGTCTCTAAGGATCTTCCTATTCCTGTGGTTGTCCGTTTTGATTATTCAGGAGGAGTTCCTGGGGCAAGGGAGCGGGCGATTGCTGATTGTGTAAGAGTTGACAACGCAATTTCTTCACGTTATCGAGACTTGGTTGAGGATGGGTTGCTTCATACTTTTCTTACCATCAGAGATCGCGATCAGAAAGCCCCTGCCGAAGTCGTAGGGTCTTCACTCGATCCTCAATTACAGGAGGAACACTGACATGTTGATTTGTAAAGTGATTAAACCTTTGGTTTCAACCAATAGGATCCCTGGTTTTGAACACAAACACCTTCAAGTTGTTCTTGATGGGAGTTCCAAAAAGGTTGCGGTTGATGCAGTTGGCTGTAAGCCTGATGATTGGGTGATTTGTGTTGGAAGTTCTGCAGCTAGAGAGGCGGCAGGAAGCAAGTCTTATCCAAGTGATTTGACAATTGTAGGCATTATTGATCATTGGAATCCTGAATCTCAAGAGCAAATTGAGAGCAGTAAAAGCTGATGGAAATTATGCAAGTTATGGGGCGATTGGTTTGTACCCAAAGAGTTCCTGGTCTGGGTCATATGCACCTGCGGATACTCAGAAACAATAAGGGTAAGCAGTTAGTTGCTGTTGATCCAGTTGGAGCAAGGGAAGGTAATTGGGTTTTTACTTCCAGTGGTTCTGCCGCACGTTTTGCCTGTCAAGACCCGGCAACTCAAACTGATTTGACTATAAGTGGAATCATTGATTATTGGTCTCCAGATGGATAAATGCTTTACTCCCTCAATTCTTTGCTCCTTATTTGTTTTGTTACATGACTAATTCATCCCCTCGTAGTCGCTCAACTGATTCATCATCTGTAGGCAAAGGTATTGGGTCTGAAATATCTGGCAAAATAGGCCAAACAGTAGATGTTTCTCCTATTACTGATTCCGTAGATCCCTCGGATAAAGTTGTTGAACCTAATACACCTATTAGCCAATCGACGACTTCTGTGGGTACTGCTCGCAAAAGTGTCAGAGCCCAATCTGTTTTTGGTAATGGTGGGAATAAAGGTAAAGCGGCATCTCCAAAAGAATCTTTAGAAGATGCAAATCCTATTCAGGGTATTGCTCTTGGAATGATTGAAACTCGTGGGATGGTGCCTGCTATAGAAGCAGCCGATGCAATGACAAAAGCTGCTGAAGTGAAGTTAATAAGCAGAGAATTTGTTGGAGGTGGTTATGTCACTGTTTTAGTAAGAGGTGAAACAGGAGCAGTAAATGCATCTGTTCGTGCGGGTGCCGATGCTTGTGAGCGAGTAGGGGATGGACTTGTTGCCGCGCATATTATTGCTCGTCCACATATTGAAGTTGAACCTGTCCTGGAGCCTAGTCAGAGGACTCGTGGGGGATGAAATATTGTCGTCCTTTAAAAAATATTAGATAAGCTTTATAAAATTCTTAAGAGTGGTTTTGCTATATCTTCAGTAAAGGAATTTTATCTTTATTTCTATGGATAAATGGAATCAAAGAAATCGACCAATTCGATTAGAGAAACGTTTTGAGTTTGAAACCTATGAGGGGACAAGGTCTTTCTTAGACAAATTGGGAGAGCATAGTGAATCTATGAAGCGATTCCCTGATATTAGTTTTGGGAAAACCTATGTGAACATCACGCTACGTCCACAGAGTGATGAAGAAGGTACTCAGCTGGAAGATTCGGACTTCAAGTTTGCCGCTCAAATAGATGAACTCCTCAATTGACTTATCTAAGGCCTATTCTGATTCTGGTGTTGCTGAGATTCTTGATCAACTAGATCATGATCTGGTTGGATTAAAGCCAGTAAAGACAAGGATCAGAGAAATCGCAGCGTTGTTGTTGGTTGAAAAGGCTAGGCAGGATTTGGACCTGAGGAGTTCTATGCCTGGTTTGCATATGTCTTTTACTGGTAGACCAGGGACAGGAAAAACTACTGTTGCCATCAGAATCTCAAGGATTCTGCATAGGCTTGGCTATCTAGAGAAGGGCCATGTAATTGCTGCGACGAGAGATGATCTGGTTGGGCAGTATGTAGGTCACACTGCTCCAAAAACTAGAGAAATGATCAAACGAGCTCAGGGTGGAGTTCTGTTTATAGATGAAGCTTATTATTTATATAAACCCTCAAATGAAAGGGATTATGGCGCTGAAGCAATTGAGATTCTGCTTCAGGATATGGAGCAGAAAAGAGGTGATTTTGTTGTAATTTTTGCTGGCTATAAGGATAGAATGAATTCTTTTTATCAATCTAACCCTGGTCTTTCTTCTAGGGTTGCTCATCATATTGATTTTCCTGATTATACTAATGATGAGTTGTTATCAATAGCAGGTTTAATTCTTGAAGAGCAAAATTATTTCTTTAGTGGAGATGGCCTTATTGCTTTTAAAGAATATATTCAGCGACGTCGTGAACTTCCTTTCTTTGCGAATGCTCGGTCTATTCGAAATGCTTTAGATAGGATACGGCTAAGACATGCAAACCGTCTATTTACTAAAATGGGTCAATCTCTAAGTCGTGATGAACTTATGACTATTGAAGCTGCAGATATTCTTGCAAGCAGAGTATTTGATGGGGAATTAGAAGGTAGAGATAATATCTCTTCTAAGTAATAATTCCCTCCCCCTGAAATTTAGGTTTGGATTTTTTAAGTGGCAAGATCATTTTCTTTTGGTTGCTCAAGATCTCGCTTTATTAGAACTAGTAGATAGGAAGGTGCTTTGTATCTTCCTGGTAAGCATCTGTTCAGAGTTTCTAAATGCCCCCAGCAAACCGTTCTTTGAATAGCTTCTGTGCTACGACCTTCCTGTACTAGACGCCTTAGGGCCTTGCAATAAAGAGGATAGCCAGCTTCTAGTTCCCCAATTGTTAGCTTGGCTACGGCCATAATTTGTCGTAGAGCAAGACTCAATTTAGACAACCATGGGCCCCTCTCGTGAAGTTGCGCTACTTGTTGGAGTATTTTTTGGGCTTATATAAGGAAATGTTTCATAGGCCACCTGTTGTCTTGAGCCGATATAAAGAAAGGTTTTTCAAGTCACCAAAAGGATTTATGTCTTCAAATTATTTCTCAGTAGTAATTACAAGACTCATATAAATAAGCGCTGCTTATATGGGTTCTGTTCCCATTTCTTTGGGATAAGTGGAATTGCTTCTCTAATCAAGAGATCCTCAGGTTTCATTGATCTCACCCATCCAGGCAACGCAATCGATTTCAATCCGCCCTCCTTTTGGTAAGGCAGCAACTTGGACGCAAGCTCTAGCAGGACTGATCCCAGCCTGGAATTGTTCCGAATATATTGAGTTCACTTGTTCAAAATCTTTTAGGTCAACTAGGTAAATAGTTGTTCTGACAACGTTTTTAGGACCTGCCCCTGCAGCTTTTAGAACTGAAAGGAGGTTGGTAAGAACTTGCCTGGTTTCTGCTTTAACGTCTCCAGCTCCAACCATTAGGTTGCTAGATGGATCAAGAGCTATTTGTCCTGAGCAATAGAGCCATCCTCCTGCAAGGACTGCCTGGTTGTAGGGGCCTACTGGGGCTGGAGCAGACGATGTAGTGATTGCTTTCACAGAAGAGGAATGCATTGAAGGGGCAGAAGAACTTTCAAAATATTCTTGTTCAGATTAGTTGGCCCTGAGGCAGTTCAGATTAACTTCAATAGAAATTACGAATTAAGTATAATTCTACAATTAAAGAATGAGAAATGATTTCTAATATTTTAAGTGCTTCAGATATTTGTTAAATAATTCCCAACTATTTTAGCTTTTAAAGGTGCTTTTATTTAGTCACTACAATTATTACTTGCTTTATTTGATCTATCAAGCTTTCCAGTTGTCTTTGTTTTGACGAAGATTTGCTAGCTCTTCTACGGTTCTTGCTCGAAGGAAAAGATTTGTTCGACGCTCCTCCGAAATAGTGCTAGGTAAAGTTAATAGTCTATCTTTTCTGATTTTTTTGACGTTGGCTAGTCTTTTCTCTATTAATTTATCCTTAGGGTAAAGAGAATTGGCCCATTTGAGATTTTCCTCTGTGTATTCATGTGCGCAATAGATCTTGGTTTCTGCAGGTAAGGAATTAAGAAGTTGCATAGCTTTAAACATGTCTTTTGGGGTCCCTTCAAATAGACGTCCACAGCCACCACCAAAAAGGGTGTCGCCACAAAACAAGGCTGGGGCGCCTAACCCTGTTTTCTTTCTAGGTAGGTAGTAAGCAAGATGAGCCTTTGTATGACCGGCGACTCCTAAGACCTCTATTGGGTATCCCAATAGGCTGAAATTCCTTCCATGGCGAACAGAAATGGTTTGGAAGGGGATCCTTTTTATATCGTCCTTAGACGCGATTACGGAGGCTTTAGGCCAATGCTTTATAAGATTTTCAGTACCTCCAATGTGGTCTTCATGATGGTGGGTCTGCAGGATCGAATTAAGGCTTAGTCCTTTTGCTTCTAGCCAAGTTTTTACTGGTTCGGAGACAGCAGGATCCACTATCACTGCTTGATCTCTTATGGTCCAGGCCCAAACTATGTTGTCTTTTAAGACAGGGATTGCTTGGATTTTGTGGTCATCTTTTTCGTTGGGCATCAGTATTGAGGTGCATGAGATGGGTAAAGTTCATTTCGACGAATGACCCCATGATCACCGTCGCTTTAGCTAAGGGAGCTTTGCTCAAGGATTCTGTGACTCGTTTTGCAAAGGCGGGTCTCGATTTTTCTGCAGTACTAGATCCAGATAATCGTCAATTAATGGTCCCTTCTTCTTGTGGGAGGGCAAACGCTTTGTTAGTGAGAAATGGCGATGTACCTGTCTACGTGGCATATGGACAAGCTCAATTGGGGGTTGTGGGATATGACGTGCTGAGGGAGCAGCAGATGCCAGTTGCTCAGCTTGTTGACCTTGGGTTTGGAGGATGTCGCATGGCCGTGGCTGTCAAAGAAACTAGTGGTTACTTAAGAGCTGCTGAATTGCCCCCGCACTGTCGTGTGGCTAGTAAATTTACTAATTGTGCTCGGCAATTTTTTGATGAACTTGATCTTCCTGTTGATCTTGTTCATCTGACTGGTTCGGTTGAACTTGGTCCAATTACTGGAATAGCTGAGGCAATAGTTGACTTGGTGGCCACTGGCAGGACACTTAAAGACAATGGTTTGATTGCTATTGAGGATCTTTTTCAGTCCACTGCTCGCCTAGTGGGGCATCCACTCTCTTTGCGCTTAGATCGAGGAAATCTGCAAGAAATAATAGAAGCTATGCGTAGTTAAAAAGTTCTTCTAATTGATTTTCAAATGGCTTTAGCTGACTTGAAGAGGGTTCGAAATTTAGGGCGATACCTTCGCCATGATAAAGGTCGTCTGATTTTAATCTTTATAATTTTATTGCCAGTTGCATTTGCTGGAGCTATTCAGCCACTCCTGGTAGGCCAAGCAATTAGTGTCCTAAAAGGTGAAGCAACCCTTGGGTGGTTAAGTGACTTTTCCTCAAAGAATGCCGTTAGGCTTCTGGTGTTAATCCTCCTTATTTCTGTCCTCCTACGTCTGTTTCTTCAGGGGTTTCAGACTTATAGCATTCAAGCTGTTGGGCAAAGGCTTACGGCTCGTATTCGAGGAGAACTCTTCTCTCATTCAATGGCTTTGTCACTGAGGTTTCATGACAGGATGCCAGTAGGGAAGCTTTTAACAAGACTTACTAGTGATGTAGATGCTTTGGCCGAAGTTTTTGGGAGTGGTGCTGTTGGGGTCTTGGCTGATTTTGTGAGTCTTTTTGTGATAGCCGTCACTATGCTCCTAATAGATATGAGACTTGGATTATTACTTCTTTTAACCCAAGTGCCGGTAACACTTTTTGTCCTTTGGTTGCAAAGACGTTATCGGAGGGCGAATTACAGAGTTAGGGAAGAGTTGTCTCAGCTAAATGCAGATTTTCAGGAGAATCTTCAAGGCTTGGAAGTTGTTCAGATGTTTCGTCGTGAGGTTATTAATGGGCAGAGATTTAGTCGGACAGGAGGGCTTTACCGTAAGGCTGTTAATGGAACAATTTTTTATGACAGTAGTATCTCGGCATTTATCGAATGGGTCTCTTTAGCAGCGGTTGCTTTCGTGTTGGCTTTAGGTGGTTGGATGGTTACATCAGGAGCAATGGGATTAGGGACCTTGACGACTTTCATTCTTTATTCTCAGCGGCTATTTGAACCTCTTAGGCAATTGGCTGAGAGGTTTACTCAAATCCAAGGTGGATTAACAGCTGTAGAGAGAATAAGTGAATTATTAGAAGAGAAAGTTGAGATAATTGGCGTAAAGGAATATGCACTAATTGAACCAACATTAAGCGGTACCAAGAAAGTTGATGCAGGAGAAGTTATATTTGATCGTGTAAGCTTTTCATATCGCCCTGATGAGTCAATAATTGACAACCTTAGTTTTCGAATATCCCCAGGCGAGCATGTTGCTCTTGTAGGCCCAACTGGTTCAGGGAAAACCACATTAATTAGACTTCTATGCCGATTATATGAGCCTAATAAGGGACGTATTCTTTTGGATGGGAAGGACATTAAAGATATTCCAATACCTTTGCTGCGGAAGAAACTTGGTGTTGTCTTGCAAGATACCTTTCTGTTTAGTGGAAGTGTCGCTGATAATTTAAGACTTGACTCGGCTTTGGATGATTCTCGTTTGAGCCAAATTTGCAGTGAACTAGGTTTAAATAGGTTATTAAATAAATTGCCTAATGGATTAGATACTGAACTTAGAGAGAGAGGAGGAAATCTTTCTTCAGGAGAGCGACAGTTGCTATCAGTTGCGCGGGTAGCTATTCGTAATCCAACTGTTTTGATTATGGATGAAGCGACCGCTTTTATGGACCCTTCTTCTGAAGCAACATTGCAGCGAGATTTAGATCGATTGCTAGAAAGAAGAACAGCTTTGGTGATTGCTCATCGTCTAGCAACTGTTGAATCAGCTGATCGAATTTTGGTTTTGAGGAGAGGAAAGCTTATTGAACAGGGTAATCATCAGCAACTTAGGTCTCAGGGGGGACTTTATGCACAACTTGCAGATTTACAAGAGAGGGGCCTGATGAAACTATGATCCGACTTTTATTAAAAAGGATATTTACTCATGCTTGATATAGCTTTTGGAGGCCAAAAGTTTTGATTAGTTCCTCTGTGTTAACTCCTGAGCTGCTTAATGAGCTATACGGATCTGGGGCTCGTGAATGCAGAACGACTAATGACGATTTGAAGCTTGTATTTAGTAAATCAAGACCACTTGACTTGGTGGAGCTTGAGCAATTATTAGAGGCAGTTGGCTGGAGTCGTAGACCTGTTCGTAGGGTCCGACGAGCACTAGATGAAAGTATTTTAAAAGTTGGACTTTGGCGTCATGATGAAAGATTCCCTCGCTTGATTGGATTCGCTAGATGTACTGGTGATGGAATTATTGAAGCGACTGTATGGGATGTTGCAGTCCACCCTGTATATCAGGGTTCTGGCCTTGGGAAACAAATGATGTTGTATATCCTTAAAACTCTTCGTGAAATGGGAATTGAAAGAGTCACATTATTTGCTGATTCAGGAGTTGTATCATTTTATAAGAGCCAAGGATGGACTCTAGAGCCCAAGGGACATCGCTGTGCTTTTTGGTATGCAAACTGACTTAATTTCTACATTAAAATACTATCTAGTGGTTAAACTTATTTAGCTAAATCTCATTTTAAGTTTGATTATTATCGATTTAAATTATAGTAATCATCTGAAAGCTTTTTGGAGGATTCTCCTCTCTTCCATCGAATTCTTAGGTTCGCATTTTTAAGAGATTGTAAAAGAATACTAGTATTTAGCCAGCGACGACCACTGGTAAATATGGGTGTAGATAAGGACTTTATTTTTGTCTTGGTTGATAGGCGTAAAATTAGGTCGAGGTCTTCCATTAGATGAATGGGTTTATATCCTCCTATCTCTTTATATAGGCGCTTACTTATTAGTAAGCCTTGGTCACCATATGGCTTCCCTAATACCTGACTTCGAATGGATACAGCGATTTCTAGAAGGCGTAAGCTTGGTCGAAGTCCTTGAACTTTTAAGTTAAAAAACCAAGCAGATAAGTTTGAATTTTGGCTATTAATTATGGTTTTTACTTTCTGAGCCCAATTTCTTGGTAACCGACTATCGGCATGCAGAAAAAGAAGCCAATCACCAAGAGCTTTGGAGGCACCTTGTTGGAGTTGGAAACCTCGATTTTTCTTTCCCAGATCGATAACCTTAGCTCCAAAACATTTAGAAATTTGGGTTGTCAGATCAGAGCTTCCTGCGTCAACAACAATTAATTCAGTTGGTTCAGGCCAAAGTTGTAAGTCTGCTAATAATAAAGGTAAAGAACTAGCTTCATTAAGAGTTGGGATGATAATGCTAAGTCTTGGTATTTTGGTTAAGCTTGCCATGGGTTTAGATCTTCTACGTTGTCAATATCATTTTGCTCCCTAAGTAATGCATAGCTATTGCCAGCAAGCTTTGCTAAGGAAATAGTCTTTGTCAGTACCTCGTTAGTTCCCCAGGGAATTCCACAGAATGGCCAAGTAGCTACAGGATTGACCATTTTCCCAGAGAGGCCTAATAACCAATAGCCCCCATCTGATGCAGGTCCTATTACTAGGTCATTGGTTTTCAAGGCTTCAATGGCTTGAATTAAATCTAACCGGCAAAGGTTAGGCAAGTCTGTACCAATGAAGATGGTGGCTTGGCCAATTTTTTTGCACTTATTTTTTTTCTGTACTCTTATCAATTGTCTTCTCATCCTTAATCCCAGGCTTCCCATGCCTTGAAAGGTAAAAGTTGTTATTCCTTCTTTTAAAACCCATCGATTCATACCTTTTGAAGCAATTCCTGTAATTGCGAGATGAATTTCTACTAAACCATCCTTTTCGAGCCTCTTGGCTATAGAAAAGGTGTGTTCTGTTAGCTTCCTTTGAATAGAAGCTGCTCTGAAAGCACCAATTTTTGTCGCAAGGCGGCTTTTACAACGCCCCGCAGCTGCCCAACGAGTCATTACTACAAGTGCGGGCTTAGAACAAATAGGGACTTCATTCATATTCATTCTCTATTTAGTAAGGGCTTGGTTTCTCCAAAACGAGCCCTTTTTCTTTTCACTATCCCTTAAAGATAGAGATTTGGTCGTTTGCTTTGGGGTTTTTGCAAAAGCCTTTTGACCTTTAAGTAACTCTTCGTTGCAGCTTTTCTGAGGTCCCAGATATTTCTAGTGACTTCTAACTCGGTTGGACGACGGAAATCCATTGATGTGAAAGGGGTTATAGGAATTTGAATAAATAGAGGGCAAGGGTATTAGGTTCTTCAAAAACAATGACTTTTCTCAGGAAGTGCCTAGATTCAATCTCCCATTAGGAAATTGCTGTGCCAACGGGCAATGAGATGTGGTCAAAGGTGCAGGAGGCCCTTCAGAGAAATCTCAGTAAGCCCACCTTTGAAACTTGGATTCGCCCTGCCACATGTAGTGGATTTATCCAAGGAGAGTTAACGCTTCTTGCCCCGAATGATTTTTCAAGTGATTGGTTACGTAAAAACTATGCCCAAACAATTCAGGAGGTTGCTGAGGAGATTTGTGGGAGATCTGTTCGTGTCCACATAAAGACTCAAGAGCAAGCAAAACGTTCTACTGATGAATTGCTTCCTATAAGGTCTGGCTTGTCTCAGGCTTCTAAAGAAATACGCCCTACAGTTCCGTCCGCCTCGAATGGACCTAAAAGGGTTCTTCCAGGTTTGAATTTGAGATATGTATTCAACAGATTTGTTGTAGGACCCAATAGCCGTATGGCTCATGCGGCCGCATTGGCGGTAGCAGAAGCTCCTGGTAGAGAATTTAATCCATTATTTATTTGTGGGGGAGTTGGGCTTGGAAAAACTCATTTAATGCAGGCTATTGGTCATTATCGACTAGAGATTGATCCAACAGCTAATGTTACATATATATCAACTGAGACGTTTACTAATGATTTGATATTGGCAATTAGGAAAGATGGTATGCAAGCCTTCAGAAATAGATATAGAGCTGCTGATTTAATACTTGTAGATGATATCCAGTTTATAGAAGGTAAGGAATATACTCAAGAAGAGTTTTTTCATACTTTTAACGCTTTGCATGAAGCTGGTAGACAAATTGTTATAACAAGTGATCGACCTCCTAATCAAATCCCTCGACTTCAGGAACGTTTGATCTCAAGATTTTCAATGGGTTTAATTGCTGATATTCAGGTCCCAGATTTGGAAACTCGGATGGCGATTCTCCAAAAGAAGGCAGAGCAGGAAAGGATGAGATTACCTAGAGAATTGATTCAATTTATTGCTGGTCGTTTTACGTCGAATATTCGTGAGCTTGAAGGTGCACTAACAAGGGCTGTCGCATTTTCTTCAATTACTGGTCTACCTATGACCGTCGAGTCAGTAGCCCCTATGCTTGATCCAAATGGACAAGGGGTTGAAGTTACCCCTAAACAAGTTATCGAAAAGGTTTCAGAAGTCTTTGAAGTAACACCTGATGAGATGCGAAGCACAACTCGAAGACGTCCAGTTAGCCAAGCTCGTCAGGTTGGGATGTATTTGATGAGGCATGGAACTGGTCTGAGTTTGCCTCGTATTGGTGAGGCCTTTGGAGGCAAAGACCATACAACGGTTATTTATGCAATTGAACAAGTAGAGAAAAAGTTGTCTAGTGATCCACAGCTGGCCAGTCAGGTTCAGCGTGTGAGAGATTTATTACAGATTGATTCAAGAAAGCGTACTTAATCTGGTGCATTTTTTGTTAAAAATGGCTCGGGGTTTTGATCGAAACGATTTCTTAGAGGAATCGATTCACCTTGCTTAAAACTATCCATTTCGGCAGTCTTTTCAAGTGCTTGACGTAGCTTTCGTGCGGAAAGTAATGGCATGTCTCTAGGAACAGAGATTCGGTCTCTTAAATAACGCAGTCCAGAGGCACTCCCTTTGTTGGGAATACATTCACTTCCTGTGATCATTCTTGTAAGAGCAGCTCTTAAAGGTTGATCAAATGAGTTTTCTCCCATTGGGTTTGTTTTTAAAATGGGGAGACGGTGCTTGAGAACTCTTGTTAATGCATCATTCTCAGGCTTGAAATCTTGTGCTCCTTTTTCGGGTAAAAAAACATCTTCCAATTCACCTAATCCTTCTCCACAGTCGATAGCTTTTGAGAAGTTATATTGATTTGGACTTGCATTTTTCCAGCATCCGCCCATTTGAGGAGGTAGATCATGTGCATGGGTATGAAAGTCACCTTTAGTGCCTCTGTAAACAGATAACTGTTCTAAGGCGGTTAACCATATATTGATTGCAGGATGTTCTCTCCTTAGATTTAGACCTTTGTAGTAGGCCAGAGAAGCATTCATTCTTTCTACATAGGGTATAAAAATTACATCCGAACTTCCTGGAATTAAAGTCCCTTTAGCACTTTTTGTTTTGTCAAGCCAAGGGCCTTCCCCTTTTAGTATTTCGATCTCCATTTCTTTTGCATAGTGATGGAATTGCTCTTTTGCTTGAAGTTCTTGTTTCTCATTCATGTTTGGTCTACAAAGCCAAGAGCACCAAGAGCGGAATAACTTCCGCTCTAGTTTTCTTAACTCGAGGCTTCTCTTCCCCTCCAGAGGCATTCCAAGAGGGCCAAAAACTTTTTCTAGCGCTAATAGGATTTCGTCACTTTCAGTGAAAAGTTGATTGTCAATTTCTATCGCTGGAAGCATTCCAGAAGGTACTTTTTTTAGATACCATCTTTCCTTCTTCCCATAGCAACGCATAGTAACTTTTTTAACTCTGTATGGAATCTCTTTCCATTCCAGCCACAGCCAAACTTTCTGACAATATGGACACCAAGCATGATGATCTCTATATAGGGTTACACGCACAGTATTTTCGGCTTGGTGAAAAAGTCTTAGTTTCGAATAAGAGTTTGTAGGACCTTGTAAACGGTCAGGTTCTCTATTAGCAAAACTGGTTAGCGCTTCCCAGGTAAGTGCATTTGACGAGTGTATTGGATGATTCATTCTCTTCTTTTTATTGATTTTGCCAATCAATGCCTAGGACAGAAGAAACTATTTAGCATTCTTTGTCTTTTTTAAGGCTTGTGGCCAAGTATTGATAATAAGTTCGATTTTCTCCTTGCAAAGATTAAGAGGTGATCAATGTCCATTTGTGGACTCTCTAGTTGATTGGACCCAGAATTGTTCAGCTTGATTCATTCCGCTTTGGCAAACTCTTTTGATTTGATAGTTCTAGGTGCTGGTTCTGGAGGTCTAGCTGCCGCAAAAAGGGCAGCAGCTCATGGGGCCAGAGTCGTGATTATTGAGGGTGATCGTGTAGGTGGAACTTGTGTGATTAGAGGTTGTGTCCCGAAAAAATTGTTGGTGTATGGATCTCAATACTTTGATGCTTTGGCAACCGCCTCCGGCTTTGGCATCAAATTAGGCAATGTTGAAATGGATATAGGTGTGTTGTTGGCCAATGTGCGTAAAGAAGTAGATCGTCTCAATGCGATTCATGTTCGTAATTTAGCCAAGTCAGGAGTTGAGCTTGTTCGAGGATGGGGCAAATTTGCTAGTTCTCATAAGGTTTCTGTATTAGATACTCATACCAAAGATGTCGTTAGGGAAATAAATGGTGATCGAATCCTTATTGCAGTCGGAGGTCGTCCGACCCTGCTTGATATCCCTGGTAAAGAGCTGTGTTGGGTTAGTGACGATATTTTCCTTCAGAAAACACTCCCGGAAACAGTCGTTATTGTCGGAGCAGGATTTATTGCTTGTGAGTTTGCAAGTATTATGAATAGCTTGGGAATTAATGTTATTCAGTTAGTTAGAGGTGCCCATTTATTGCGTGGTTTTGATAAGGATCTTTCTGCAGAGCTTGCATTAGAAATGCTGAATAGAGGGATTGATCTTCGCTTTGGTCAGTCTCCAGTAGATATAAAAGGTAGTATTGGTGATTTAACTCTAACTACAGATCTACAAGAAACTCTTAAATGTGGAGGAGTTCTTCTTGCGACGGGGCGGCATCCTTTTATTGAGGGTCTTGGCTTAGATAATGCCGGCATAAAATTAAATAATAATAGGATTACTGTCAACCTTGGATTGGCTACAAATATCCCAAATATTTATGCATTAGGAGATGTGACTAATCGAATAAATCTTACTCCAGTAGCAATTGATGAAGGGAGGGCATTTGCAGATGCTAACTTTGCCCAAAGGCCTCGTAAGGTTAATTACGAGATAGTTCCTATTGCAGTATTTAGTCAGCCTGAAATAGCTACTGTCGGGCTCTCAGAAGAAGAAGCAGTTGAGAGATATGGATCAAATAAGATTAGAGTTTATCGCTCTCAATTCAAAGCAATGTCTCAGGCTTTCTCTAACAGGAGCACTAAATGTCTTTTGAAGTTAGTTGTAGAGTTAAGTACGGAGAAGATTTTAGGCTGCCATATGTTTGGAGAACATGCATCTGAAATTATTCAAATGGCTGGCATTGCTTTAGTAATGGGTGCAAAGAAAAAAGACTTTGACCTTACAATGGCATTGCATCCCACGATCGCAGAGGAGTTTGTGACAATGGTTTGATAGAAATATCAGATTCAATTATTTGCTCTTATTCTTTTTAGATAATTCCAGTAATTAACTGTTTGAAAAGTGATCGCAGTTACAGTTATCGGTAATACAACGCATATTATTGCTATTCTAAAGTCTCCATGAAAGTTCGGGGAGGTTATAGGGATTATTTGATCTGCTAAATAGCAGAGGTATAAGCCAAGAAGGATTGCTCCTTCTTGGCGACTAATCCTTCCCTTTGTCCAGAAAATAGGCATACAGGCAAGTGTGGTCAGGACCATAAAAGGTAGATCTCTTTGGATGATTATCTCCTCAACTATTAGTGAACCTTCCCCTGAAACAACGGCACAGCTACTCAAAACAAGAAGTTGATTAAGCAAGCTACTTCCAACTACATTGCCTATAGCCAAATCTGTTCTGCCCCTTAATGCTGCTACTAGAGATGTAATTAATTCAGGTATCGATGTTCCTGCTGAAACTATAGTGAGCCCTATAACTGCTTCACTTACGCCTAGTAAAACTGCTGTATCAGTAGCGGCACTTACAAGAAGGTTGGAACCAAGAGTTAGGAGGATAATGCCAAAAATAATTTGAATAAAGGCTTTTAAGCACCCACTGTCCGCTATTTCTAAATTAATTTCTGGTTCAGCAGCTTTCATTTTATCTGGCTCTTCTCTGACTGTTCGAATTTCCCATACTGTGTTAATTGCTAAAGCAATGAGGAGTGCTACACCTGCTTGCCATGTGACTTTTCCAGATGAGGCCATTCCCCACACTGCAGCCGATACTGCAAGTAGCACGGGGACATCTCTTCTAACTAACCTGCTTTCAACTTTTAATGGGAGAACAAGCGCGCTAGCTCCTAGAACTACCATCATGTTAAATATATTGCTGCCAACTACGTTGCTTACTGCAAGAGCATCGGAGCCTTTTAAAACTGAACTAACACTTACAAATAGTTCAGGAGCGCTAGTACCTAGAGAAACGACAGTCAGCCCAATGACTAGTTGAGGAATACCGAGGATTAATGCCAAAGCCACAGAACCCTTAACAAAGAGTTCTCCGCCTCCAAAAAGCAAGCCGATTCCAGTCAGCATCTCCAGAGCTGATAGTAAGAAAGTCGGCATAGGCTCCGAATCCTGTAAGTAAAATTGATTTGATGACCTTGGAAGAGGCTTTGGTTAAATTCTAATTTCTTCAGTTTCTTCTGGATCATCCATTTAGTATCAATAGTAGGGTGTTTGGTCTTTAAAAAGACGATCCAATATAGACACCTCTTTTTGGGTTGATGGGTTTTAATCTTTCTCCAGACAAAATCACATTACGTCAGCCAGATGACTGGCATGTGCATTTTAGAGATGGAGCCATGCTCGGATCTGTAGTTGCTCCTACGGCACGAGTATTTCGACGAGCAATAGTGATGCCCAACCTTAGTCCTCCAATTACTTGTATTAAAGCTGCAACGAATTATCGGGAGAGGATCATGCAAGCGGTCCCTGAGGGGATCCCTTTTACACCTTTAATGACTGCTTATTTGACTGATGATCTCCTTCCTGAGGTTCTTGAGAAGGGTTACCGTGACGGGGTTTTTGCTGCGGCAAAACTCTATCCCGCTAATTCAACAACGAATTCGGCAATGGGAGTGAGTGATATGGGTTCAATTTACTCGACTTTTGAGACAATGGAGCGTATTGGGATGCCATTGCTCATTCATGGAGAAGTTACTGATAAGGATGTTGATATCTTTGATAGAGAAGCAGTTTTCATAGAAAGGCATCTTGAACCATTGCTAAAAAGTTACCCTGACTTGCGTGTGGTTTTGGAACATATAACTACAGAACATGCTGTTCAGTTTGTCGAAGCTTCTGGATCGTTGATTGCTGCAACGATTACCCCTCATCATTTACATATAAATCGCAACGCCATGTTCTCTGGTGGACTACGCAGTGATTTTTATTGTCTACCAGTGGCCAAGAGGGAGCATCATCGACTTGCTTTAAGGCGAGCTGCGACCAGTGGAAAACCTTGCTTTTTTCTTGGTACTGATTCAGCTCCTCATCCACGCTCTTCAAAAGAGAGCTCATGCGGCTGCGCCGGGATATTTAGTGCACCTTTTGCACTTGAAAGTTATGCAGAGGTTTTTGATCAAGAGGGAGCACTTGATCGATTGGAAGCATTTGCAAGCGAATTTGGTCCAATCTTTTATGGACTCCCTTTGAATTCTGATTCAATTACTTTGAAAAGACATAAGCATGTTGTCCCTGATACCTTCACGTCAAGCCAGCCGATAACTCCTGATCAGGGATTGATCCCTTTTCATGCAAGGGAATCTCTTAGTTGGCGTGTAGTTGAGAATGGCTGAAACTTGCCACTCATTAGGGAAATGATCCGTTTTGGTGCTGATTGCTTGAAGATGGATGTATTTTCTCTTGATATTTCATGGGAGCAGGGGGACTTGAACCCCCACAGTCTTTTACGACCTACGGATTTTAAGTCCGCTGCGTCTACCAATTCCGCCATGCTCCCGATTAAATTGGGTAGTACCCACTCTGGCATTCTAGATTTCCTTAAGTAGTTTCTCTCTAATAGTGTCTCTCTTGGTCATAGGAAGCCTAATGACTCACAACTCTTTGCTTCTCCTTGGAGCTTATTCCACTATTGGTGTTCTCTATTTGGTGGTAGTACCACTGTTTCTTTACTTTTGGATGAATCACCGTTGGCACATTATGGGAAAGATTGAGAGATTAGCTTTGTATGGACTGGTGTTTTTGTTTTTCCCCGGATTAATTTTATATGCTCCCTTTCTCAATCTTCGTCTGAACGGTCAGGGAGAGGGGTAGGTCTTGACAAGGATTAATGTTATTCAAATTGGGTTGGGTGTATTGCTCTTAGGGGCTTTGGGTTTTGGAGTCTTTCGCCTTATTGGACTTGATGGGACTTCGTCTGGGATCGCTGCAGAAGCAATACTTATACTTGTTGTATTGGCTTGGACTGGATCGTATCTCCTTAGAGTTTTTACGGGTAAAATGACTTTTATGGAGCAGCGAAAACGTTACAGGAATGCTTATGAAAAAATAACTAATGCTGAACTTCAAGCTAGCTTTGACTCAATGACTGAGGAGGAGCAAATTAGACTAATAGAAGAACTTGAAGCTGAGAAGAAATCCTCTAATACGTAAATTCTTCATATTTACCTCTTTGATGTTCCTTTGATGATTGACAACAAAGATCCATTACCTCAAAATTCTGTTTCTCAAGACAGAATCAGTAGACGCTTAAGACAGCTTAAAAAAGAGGGTCGTATGGCTTTAATGCCGTTTCTTATGGCAGGAGATCCAGACTTGGAAACTTCCGCTGCAATTCTTCTTAGATTGCAGGAAGAAGGAGCAGATGTTATTGAACTGGGAATTCCATATAGTGACCCTTTAGCAGATGGCCCAGTTATTCAGGCAGCAGCATCAAGAGCACTTGCTTGTGGAACTACTCCAAGGCTAGTTCTGCAAATGTTGAAAGATTTACGAGGCGAATTGTTCATTCCTATAGTTCTTTTTACTTATAGCAATCCTTTGCTTAATTTTGGAATGGAGAGATTTTGTGAGGAAGCTTCTAAGGTTGGTGTCGCTGGTTTGGTTGTTCCAGATCTCCCTTTAGAGGAAGCCGAGTTGCTTTCTCCATTAGCTGCCGATTATGGGCTTGATTTGGTTTTGCTTGTTGCTCCAACAACGCCTAAACAAAGAATGATAAGAATTTCTAGGAAGAGTAGAGGGTTTACTTATTTAGTAAGTGTTACGGGGGTTACAGGTGAAAGAACAGTGTTAGAGGATCGTGTTCAGTCTCTGATTAAAGAATTAAAGGAATCTTCTACAAGTTGTGTAGCTGTTGGATTTGGAATTTCTGGACCTGAACAGGTCCGTCAAGTACGTGCTTGGGGTGCTGATGGTGCGATTGTTGGTAGTGCTCTTGTGAAACGAATATCTAATGCAGAGTATGGATGTGAAGCTGATGAAGCGGGGGTTTTTTGCTGTGAGCTTCGAAAGGCAGCAGGATAATTAAAAGAAAAAAGTAAATTACTAGCAGTGACTCGGTATTTTTAAAAGCTCTGAGGAAAGATCTCAGAGCTTTTAAAAATACCGAGTCACTATATCTTGAGCTTTATTGGAAAAAGGAGTAAAAGTAATTACATTTAATCCTCATTATCATCACTGCCAACTGGTGTAAGTTTAATTTGCTTCCGTCCTAATTTAATTTCAAATTCATCACCTGATTTTAGATCTAGTAAAGCTGTGTATGCTTTGCCAATTAAAAGATTCCCATTACCTTGAACTGTTGCCACATAACTAAGCTTCCTTCCACCTTTACCTATGCCAGCTGTACCAGTAGCACCAAGGTTTACACCTTTAGCTTCAAGTAGGGCTTCATAGAAAGCAGTAAAGTTTAGACGATCACCACCACCCTTCTTTGTAGAGACATAACCACATGCTTTGACAACATCAGATTTGCTTACATTACCAAGTTCTTTGACTTTGCTGAGTAGGTCGCTACCAGTTAGCATGACTAATAGATTTAGAGATCTACAAATAACATAGCCTTTTCCCATCCATTTGTGCAATTATTTATGAGTCAATTGTTCTTAAAGATTTCTAAGCTAGGAGTATGGAGAAATTCGTTCTTTGGGGCACTTACTGCGAAAACGCGATTGAAAAGCGTACACCTTTTCGTCAAGAACACCTCAATAGGCTATCTATTCTTAAGGACCAAGGAATATTGATCACCCTAGGTCCTACAAAATGTAGTAGCTATGTATTTGGAGTATTTGAAGCGACTAGTTTGGATAAAGTAAAAAAGCTACTTGAAGAAGATATTTATTGGAAGGAGGGGATATGGACGTCGTTAGAGGTTTATCCTTGGACCCAAGCTTTTTGAGCTTGTTCCCAAACCCAATCTGCAACTATCTGGTCTTCCCCTTCGGCAAGAACATTTGAATAACCACTCATGCTTCCAATCCCATTTCTAGCAATTTGTGCAATTGCTTCTGGATTATCTAAGCCATTACGTTTTAGAGCTTTAATTTTAAGGTTCTTACCTCTACGAATAATATTCCCTCCATTTACATGACATCCTGAGCAATGCTGCAAGAAGATACTTTCTCCTGAAGTCTTATCAAGAGCGAAGCAACTAATAGGCGTGAGCAATGAAAAAGAGATTAATGAAACAATCGCCACTCTATATAAGTGTTGTTTATAAAAGTCAATATTCAATTGCTTTTGCCTCCAGCCTAAATTCGAAGTAATCATGTTGTGAACACTAAAACGATATTTTTTACTCACTAAGAATTTACCTAGAGGAGAGGAGAGCTTTGCGAAAGGTTTAAGAGAGCAGTAGTTGGAATTATTCAAGGATTTCATAGGGTCATTCTTTTGGACTAATAATTTAAGACTTTTAGGGATATTTCTTTAGAACTCTTGATTAAAGTTTAATAATCTAATGATGGTTCCTTTAGATGATTTATTTCTTAGCAATAAATTTTCAAGCTTAGATGCATCGATTTGTCTTTATATTATTAACAAGTTGATTCTTAGTTTCTCAAGATCACTTCAGCTTAAGTATTTTTGAGGTTTTTATGTCTAAACAAGACTTGAAGCTTTTTCTCGATAAGGTTGACCAGCTTCGGAAAATGGTTGATTCCTTAGAGCACTCTCCAGGACGCCGAGATGCATTAGAGGCTTGTGAAGATCACAATCAAGTGGTACAGCTAGCCAGATCTTGGGGTTATGAGATAGGGCGAAGGTGGGGAGATGTGGTTAATGAGGATCCAGTGCTTAATGTGGAAAACTTGTTTGGTCGTTCATTGCCTTCAGCTGGACTTGAGGAAAGGCACTTACTTCAAGCAGGTTCAAATTGGCGAATAGAGCTAATTCTTTCATGTGCTGCAAAAAGTAAGGAGGGCTTTTGGTATGACCAAAATGAGAACGAGTGGATAGCTGTTTTGCGTGGAAGTGCTCGCCTTAGATTGAAGGATCCAGATTGTTTTGTGGATCTAGGGGTAGGAGATTATATGCACTTAGATTCAAATCGTTTGCATCGTGTCGAAAGAACAGATCCTTATCCTGGAACAATTTGGCTGGCAATATTTTGGGATTAGGCGGATATTAATCCTAAAGAACTAAGAGATAATGACAGAAGAGTACAACAAGTCATTCAATTTATTTTTACAATGCAGGCTTTGACTTTGTATTTAGGTGTTTACTTTTATTTGTCTTAATCTTCACAATTATCTCTAATGTCTTGAAGTATCAGATCAAGTTGACCAAAGGGATCTTTAGACTCTTCTCCTCCCTCATCTTTGTAAGGAATTTGCTTTTCTAGCGACCATTCTTTTTCAACTTCGCAAAGTCGCTTAGCTAGTTTAGGTGTCCCACCTGATAAATATTCTTGCTTAAGTACTTCTAATAAGGCTGGCATTCTTGTTGACATGGCTTTAAGGCTTCGGCTTAGGTCTGCCTGTGTTTTTCCTTGTTGCTTCAGCCAATCTTTTAGGAGTGAGGCTATTTCTGTTTCTATTTCTGTTGACCAAGTTTGCATTGTTTTCAGAGTGGGAACCATTTGTCGAGCTTTTGACGTGCTCGAGTTCGAATCTGAGGTGTGATGTGGCTGTTCCACAAACTTATAACTGCAGTCAGTGCAACAAGGTCATCACTAAACCCTGCTGCTGGAATGAAATCGGGTATCAAATCATATGGCATTAATAAGTATGTAAGCGCAGCAAGCATTGTCAATCTTGCTTGGGGTGAGGTCGACGGATCTAAAATCATCTCGAGTGCTTCGAGAGCAGGCTGGGCAATGGTACGTCCAGCTCTGATTAATACTTTTTGAAAAATTCCTTCATCTATTACAGAGCTTTCTAGAACCTCTGCTTCAACGGTATTTGTTTTGGCTGAATATTTTTCAGGCATAGCTTTTGAGAGAGGTTAGAGTCTATTTCTTTTAGATCTATTTGGATTCATAATTAACTTGTCTTGACCTGGATCATTTCAACGATTCTAATGACTAAATGTATTGTCTTTATACGCAGGTTTCTACTAGCCCAGTCTGAATTCCGGTTTTTTTGAGTTTTCGCAAAGCTCTTTGGACAACTTGTCGACAGTATTCCCTGCTGCAATGCATATGACGAGCAACCTCAGCCAAAGTTCGCCATTCATTTGTACCATCCAATCCAAACCTAAGAGTCACAACAGTTCTTTCTTTAGGAGTGAGATTTGATTCCTCGAGTAATTTCCAGACGGTGGCACTTCTTTCGGCTAATTCGGCTAATTCCATTGGAGGTGTCTGTTCGCAAGCAAGAATATCGACAAGTTCAGAGGGATCTGATTTTGATTTAACAACTCCTTGCAGGCTTACGGTGATGCTTCTTAATTCACATGAGAGAAGCTCTTCAACTTCGGTCAGGGGAATGCCCATCATCTTAGATAGTTGAATTGCAGTTGGCTGAATACCATTAGCTTGCATGAATTTGGATTTTGCTGCTCTTAGCTTGGTCAGCTTCTCGTTTACATTCACAGGGATCCTAATTGTTCTGCTTTGGGTTGAGAGGGCTCTATTTAGACCCTGTCTAATCCACCAGTAGGCGTAAGTAGAGAATCGATGACCTCGTTTTGGGTCGTATTTTTCAACTGCTCTTGTGAGTCCAAGCGTCCCTTCTTGAATTAGATCAAGAAGATCCAAACCCTTCCCTTGATATCGCTTAGCTAAATTAACTACAAGCCTTAAATTCGCCGTGATCATTTGATTTTTGGCCTTTTCCCCTCGTCGGATTGTGCGACGCTCTTCGGCGGTATATTTGCATTCAGGACCATCTCCCCCTGCAAGGCGACAACGTTCAGTAATTGTAACCATTGCCTGAACTTTTCTGCCCATGGTGAGCTCCTGTTCGGGCGTTAGGAGTTGGTGACGTCCGATCTCACCAAGAAATGCACTTAAAGAACTCACCATCTTTAATTCCTTTATTTATTGAACTTAGGCCCTATGTGTATCTATTCTTCCCGTGTAAGAAAGAGTTCGGAATTCATTTTTTTCTCTTATTGACAGGCTTGCTCCATAGTTGCTCTTTGGAGTAAAAGGATTATCTGTTCATTTCCTCAGCATCGTCCTCAAGACAATGCTGAGATCCACGCTACCGTCAAGATTAATGCTCAATGACCTGATGCTTCTGGGAACTCTTCTCCCTCCAGAGATTGCAAAAAGTGCTTTGGTTGCCTATATCCACTACCTGAGTTTTATGTTTTGTTTTGCTGCTTTGGTGCTAGAACGAAAACTTTTGAAGGTCAACCCTTCACGAGGAGAAGCAATAGCAATGGTCCTGACAGATGTAACCTACGGTTTGGCCGCTTTAGCGCTCTTGATAAGTGGAATTCTTAGAGTCCTCTATTTCGGTAATGGTACTGAGTTCTATACACATAACCCTTTGTTTTGGATCAAGGTAGGAATTTTCCTTTTTGTAGGAGCATTGTCTCTTTACCCTACAATTACCTATATATTATGGGCTGTACCCCTGCAGAAGGGAGAGTTGCCAAAGGTCAGTAAAGATTTGGTTGGTAGACTTGGTTGGTTCCTTAATGTTGAATTATTAGGCTTCGCTTCTATTCCCCTCCTTGCAACTTTTATGTCAAGGGGAGTAGGAATTTCCTCTTGAGCTGATGAATCATTTTTTTGAAATTCTTATTTGAATAGAAAATTTGATTGAGGATAATTTTTGTTTTCTTATTATGATCTTCTTGGACCTCCTCTTCTTTTTTCTAGAACTTTAAGAACGTCTCTCCAATTTACTTTATGCTTTGAAAGGGCTACTTGAACATGAAAAATTAGGTCAGCAGCTTCATTTGCGATGGAATCTTTCTCATCGTCTTTAAAGGCCATGACTAATTCAGTACTTTCTTCTCCAATTTTCTTGAGGATTAGATTATCACCCTCTGCTAAAAGTTTATTTGTATAGCTACCTTGCTCCGGCATGCAACGACGATGTTCAATTACCTGGAATAATTCACTGCAAGTATCTAAATGAGGAGAAACTTCCAATAGAGGTTGTTCATGGGAATCCCCTACCCCAGAGAAAAAACAACTCCTAACTCCTGTATGACAGGCCACTCCTGTTTGCTCAATTATAAGGAGTAATACGTCTGCATCACAGTCATAACGAATCTCCTTGAGTTGTTGCGTATTGCCGCTTGTTTCTCCCTTATGCCATAGTTCTTTTCTAGAACGGCTCCAATAATGTACTTCCCCTGTACTAATAGTCTTTTCTATTGATTCTCTGTTCATCCAGGCCATCATAAGGATGGCACCATCAAGCCAGTCTTGAGCGATAGCAGGAATTAGACCTTTCTCATTAAAATCAAGTGTTTCGATGAAGGTTGAATTTAGTGGTTTCATATTGGAGATCAAAAAAATCAATGATTTGGATTGGTCCTTTATTCAATTTCCTTAAACTCCATTTATATGTCCATGCCTGTTTTTAATCACACTTGTAGCAAGCATTTCGATGGTTACCCTTGCTGTCATAGACAATGGAAACATCCAGGCCATTGTAGATATGTCCATGGATATAGTCGGAGCTTTACTTTCTGGTTTGCTGCAAGTCATCTTGATGAGTATGGATTTGTGGTTGATTTTTCAAGTCTTAAACCCCTTGAGCAGAAGTTAAGCAATCAATTTGACCATACCTTTTTGATAAATGGCGATGATCCACTCCTGTCATATTGGAAGAAATTGCATGAGGCTGAAGCATTGGATTTGCGTGTAATGGACAATGTTGGTATGGAATCTACGGCAGAGCTGATTTGGAGCTGGGCAAATTCTCTTTTGCAAGAGAGAGATGAAGGGAGAACATGCTGTTGGAGGACTGAAGCGCGCGAAAATGGGTTTAATGCAGCTCGTTTTGATTTGACCCCTGAATGGTTTAAGCCTATTTAGGCTTTCCCATTGGAAGATTATATAAGATCTATTTAGATAGCTATCCTAATTATGCTTGTTGGATATATTTTGGCAACTAAATTATTCGCTCATGACTAACTTTGCCAGCTAAAATATCTATCTAGACCTTTTCATCTGAGCTCATCCCTATAGGCTTTGGAATGTTTGTTCTAAATGAAGCCATCGATAAAATGGGATCACTTGATATTAATTGGTCCGATCTGCACTTGTACCTAAGTATGTAAAAACTTTTTTATTTGATAATCACCTAAATTCAATATGATCGTTTTTTATATCAACTTTTATTTGTGTACCTTTTGGGTATTTACCTCTAAGGATTTCTTTTGCTATAGGTGTCTCTAAATTCTTTTGAATAGAACGTTTAATTGGCCTAGCTCCATATACTGGATCAAACCCATCTTTTGCTATCCATTCCAAAACCGATTGAGTTATTTCTAGAATAAGACCTTTTTGTCCTAATCTTTCCCTTAGGTTACGTATCTGCAAAGAAACAATTTTTAAAAGCTCCTCTTCTTTTAAACGGTGGAAGATTATTGAACAATCTAGTCTGTTTATAAATTCTGGTTTGAAACTTCTTTTTACAGCATTCTTGATTATTTCCTCAACTTTGTCTTGTCCTTGTTTTATTTCTGCCTGTTCGAGGATTATTTCGCTTGCTATATTGCTAGTTAGGATGATTACAGTATTCTTGAAGTTAACTGTTCTACCTTTCCCGTCAGTGACCCGACCCTCATCAAGTATTTGAAGCATTACATTGAATATATCTTTATGGGCTTTCTCAATCTCATCAAACAATAAAACGCAATAAGGCTTTCTTCTTACAGTCTCAGTTAGTTGTCCTCCTTCTTCGTATCCAATATATCCAGGTGGGGCTCCTATTAATCTGCTTACACTATGCTTTTCCATATATTCAGACATGTCAAAACGCACTAATGCGGTTTCAGTGTCAAATAATTGATAGGCAAGTGTTTTTGAGAGTTCTGTTTTCCCTACGCCCGTAGGCCCTAGGAATAAGAAACTTGCTATAGGTCGATTTGGATCACTCATTCCAGCCCTTGAACGCTGTATAGAATCAGCAACCGCTACAACTGCTTCATTTTGGCCAATGACTCTTTGGTGCAATTCCTTTTCTAGGTTTAAGAGTTTTTCCATCTCAGACTGACATAATTTTGACACAGGAATATTTGTCCACTTTGCAATCACATCGCCAATATCTTCTTCAGTAACTTCTTCCCTGAGTATTGGTTTTTGTACGGAGTTGTCTGTTTGATTTAGAATAGTCTCTTTTTTTGAAAGCTTATCTTGTAATTCAACAAGTGTTCCGTATTCTAACTCGGCTGCTTTGTTAAGGTCATAATCTCTTTTTGCTTGATCTATTTGTAATTGAACGCGCTCAATCTCTTCCTTTATTGTGGAAATTTCATTGATTGACTCTTTTTCTTTTTGCCATTGTTGATTTAATAATACTTGTTGAGAAGTTAGATCAGATAGTTCTCTTTTGATTTTTTCCAGGCGCTCTTTACTTGCAGAATCTGATTCTCTTGCTAATGAGAGATTTTCCATCTCTAACTGTAATATTTTCCTGTCAATTTCATCTATTTCTTCTGGTTTTGAAGTTATCTCCATCTTTAGTCTTGATGCTGATTCATCAACTAAATCAATTGCTTTGTCTGGTAGGAATCGATCTGAAACATATCGATTGCTAAGAGTTGCTGCAGCTACTAAAGCATTGTCAGAAATACGTACACCGTGATGGACCTCATATCGCTCTTTTAGACCGCGAAGTATAGAAATTGTGTCTTCAACACTAGGCTGAGTAATTAGTACTTGTTGGAATCTTCTTTCTAGTGCTGGATCCTTTTCTATATGCTGCCGATGCTCACTAAGCGTTGTTGCTCCTATGCATCTGAGCTCTCCTCTTGAGAGCATCGGCTTAAGGAGATTGCTTGCATCCATTGCGCCACCAGTTGCACCAGCTCCAACAACTGTATGAATTTCATCTATAAATAGAATGATTTGCCCTTCAGAAGAGGTTACTTCTTTGAGAACTGCCTTAAGGCGTTCTTCAAATTCTCCTCTGTATTTAGCACCTGCAATAAGTGCACCCATATCTAGGGCAATTAACTTGCGATTATTGAGTGCAGAAGGCACATCTCCATTGATGATTCTTTGAGCTAATAATTCAACTATTGCTGTTTTACCTACACCTGGCTCACCTATAAGAACTGGATTGTTTTTTGTTCGGCGGCTCAGAATCTGAATAGTACGTCTAATTTCTTCATCTCTACCAATTACTGGGTCCAGTCTTCCTTCTCTAGCTTCAGCAGTCAGGTCTCTTCCATATTTTTCAAGAGATTCATAGTTATCTTCTGAGTTCTGATCAGTCACTTTTTGATTGCCTCGAACTGAATTCACTATCGTTTTGAGGCTGTCGAAATAAACTTCTTCGGTTCTAAGAAGTTTTCTACAACATCGGTTGTCTTTGGTGAGTGCAAGTAATAAATGTTCAGTTGAGATGAAGTCATCTTTGAAGGATGATTTAATTTCGTTGGCTTGTTTAATACTTTTTTTTAACCCATTTCCTATATAAAGAGCTTCTTGGATTCTAAGCATTTTAGGCTGTTGATTCATGAAAGCCTCGGTTTTTTCCTTAAGATTAATTAATGAGGCGTTTGCTTTCTTAAGAATTCTTTTGGCTAATTCATTCTCTTCAATAAGTTTTAGGAATAGATGTTCTGTTTCTATTTGTTGGTGTTTCTTGTCTTGAGCAAGTTGCTGCGCCGAGAGAATTGAGCTCCAGGCCTTTTCTGTAAATTGTTCAGCCCTTGGTTGCATGAACCTAATACTATCTGTTTTGATTTTATTCAGAAAGACTGATCTAACTTGTTAGGTAAACCGATGAAAATTGTTCGGTATTCTCATTGAAGTTCGGTAATCTCGCCAGAACTTGGTGCCTTGCTTCTTTGCTTGTATTTATTTCTACAAGGAAAGTTCAGCTCTTAGTTTTTTTTATTGAAGATACCTTGCTTAGGTTAAACCAATTGCTTATCTTTTCCGCTGCTTCGTCTTCCGCAAGATCTTTAGCATTAATTGGAAAACCATAGTTTGCAGCTATTCTTAGGAGGCTTTCCTTATCCTTACATTTTACTAGTTCTCTTCTTAATTTGGAACTTCGATCAATTGCATTCAAGAATTCAGAAAGGCCTTCTCTTGTCATTGTTTCTAGTTAAAGAGACTTTAGGAGGATGATTGATTTAGGAGATCTTTGTTTTTTGTTATTAAAATGCCGGGTAGAGATGTTTCCCTACCCGGCAAGAAGAATATTAGTTCTTTGAATTAAGCTTTCATCCTTAATTATTTTACGACTACTTTCCCTACCATCCCGGCTCCACGATGGGGCTCACAATAAAAATCATAGGTACCTGCAGTAGCAAAGGTCTGTTCCCATGATTCACCTGGTGCAAAAGCCAGATCAGCATGGCTTAGTTCTTCATGCCCATCGAAGACTGCGTTGTGGGGTGCAAGTTTGTTATTGACAAACTTGACGGAGTCTCCGGCACTAATGGTGATTGTGCTGGGTTCAAATGCAAGCATCCCAGAGTCAGTCCCTAGCTTGACTTCTACTGTGGAGGCTTGAGCTGATGAAACACCAATGCCGAGGACTATTAGCAAGGCACAGCAAGCAGTGGCTATGGAACGGAGCATTGAAATCATGAATTTCGCGATGTCTTCAAATAGTTTAGCTCTCTTGGCGGATTTTTTGTTTTCGGCAGTCCAGAATCCTGCAAGACCTCTTTAAGCGTTGCGGCATGACTTTTCCCTCCAAAATGTTCAGGGTTGGTTATTGGAGCATGAATAAAATGACGCTGCTTGATGCTAAAGAGGTCCCAAGGACTTAATTGAATAGGAAGAATTTTGATTAATACCTTCACCAACCAATTCCATAATGGAATTCTGGGTACGCGACTGAGCCCTTTCCATGCGCAAAGTGTATCTACAGCCTCGTCAATCGAAATAAATGGTTGAGCTAATACTATGCGAGTTATTGAGCTGTCTCCAAAGGTTTTGATTTGGATATGAGGGTTTGTGGCTATTAGGCCACAAACCTGTGCAATGTCTGCGGCATGAATGAAATGAAAACGGGAATATGCCTTGAACCAGCGTGCAAGCCAAAGCCATTGGCTTGCTTGTGAAAGACCTGCAGTTAGATAACTAGTAGGGAAAAGACTTGTTTGATCTACTTTGCCTCCAAAAACAAGAGTGGGAAAAACTGCGATTATTTTCTCGGCCAGAGGACTTTTCTCTAGTTCTTTTAAACATATTGCTTTTGTTTGAATATATTCAGTTCCATAGATTAGTGATTCGGGAAGTGGTTGGAGATTCCGATCAAGAATACTTGCAGTAGAGAAGTAGATTATTTGTTTGATTTCTTCAGGGTTCAGAAGTTTCAGAAAGGCCTCTACAGCTAACACGTTTACTTGATGTGTTCTAGTGACGTCACCCCAGGCAGTTGCTGTATGAATAACACGATTAACTTTATATAGATCATTGGCAAATTTTCTTGGTTCGCGAAGGTCTCCAACAAGCAGCTTTACTCGTGGATGATTTTCTGGGATTGCAGTTAGATTTTTGGGCGTTCTTAACCAGAGCAGCAATTCAGCATTTGAGTTTTCCAAGAGCCATTTAGCTGTGTATTGGCCCACACAGCCACTTGCTCCAGTTATAAGAATTCGCTCTTGTTTCAATTCCTGGAGGCGATTAATTCGTTGACGTTTTTCCCGGCCTCAAAGAATACTTTCGCGTTTTCCTCAGGGGTTCCAGGCAATATTCCATGACCTAGGTTAAGTATGTGTTTACGGCCTTTGGCTTTGAGAACAGTGTCCACTATTCGAGATTTAATAGCCTTTGGAGTGCCAAATAAAAGTCCTGGGTCGACGTTGCCCTGAACTCCAATATTTTCTGATAAGCGGGCACATCCGTCAGCCATGTCTACCGTCCAGTCAAGGGAGACAAAATCAACTCCAGTTTGTCCCATCCTTTCTAGTACACCTGCACTTCCAGATATGTAAAGGATTACTGGTGTTTCTTTGTGGGATGCCTTTACTAGATCAACAACTTTCTTTTGATAGGGAGCGGCAAAGGTGTCGTAATCGATAGGACTTAATTGCCCTGCCCAAGAGTCAAACATTTGGACTACTTGTGCTCCTGAATCAATTTGGTACCGAAGGTACTTTGCTATAGAGACAGCAAAATGATCTAAGAGTTCATGTAAAACCTCAGGTTGTTGAAAGGCCATAGCTTTTATGACCGCATAATTCTTGCTGCTCTTTCCTTCCACTACATAGGCAGCAAGTGTCCAAGGGGCTCCAACAAAGCCCAATACAGCAGCTTGATTGCCAACGCTTTGCCGTAGTCTCCCTAAAACCTCTCCTACAAAAGGCATTGTTTCTTTTGGCTCTAGTTCCCTTAATTCTTTGACTTGCTTTAGTTCACGAATAGGTTCCTGGATGATTGGGCCTTTACTTTCAATGATGTCAAAGTTAATTCCCATCCCTGGAAGCGGTGTGAGGATGTCAGAAAAAAGGATTACCCCATCAGGATGGAATGCATTAAAGGGCTGCATTGAGATCTCGTAGGAGAGATCAGGGTTCTCTGAGCGTTCTCTGAAGCTTGGATACCTGTCTCTTAGGTCCCGATAGATTTTCATGTATCTGCCTGCTTGGCGCATCATCCACACGGGAGGGCGTTCAACTGATTCACCTCGTGCAGCTCGGAGCAATAGAGGTAGGACTTCGCTCATTTGTTGAGGTTCTTATGGTGAAAACTTACTTGAGGCTGTTCCTATTGGGCTAGCTTGATAAATAGAGGATGGATCTTCGTCACACCTTTTTGGGTCCTGGAGGGCTGTTTACTTTATTTTTCTGATGCTTAAACACCAAGACACTTAGGGGAGGAAGGCAAATATTTAGGGAATGCTCGTAGCCATGAATATTCCATTCATCAGTAGCTTTTCCTCCCATGTTGCCAAGATTGCTACCCCCATAAAGAGACCCATCTGTATTTAGGACTTCTTCGTAGAAACCAGCTTTGGGAACACCTATTCTGTAGCCAGAATGAGTTTCTGGAGTGAAGTTGGCAACTACTACAAGCCATTCACCATTTTGATGCTCTCTCCTCATGAAACTAATTACAGAGTGACGATTGTCAGTACAGTCGATCCATTGGAATCCATATTGATCAAAATCATCCTTCCAAAGAGCAGGCTCAGACTTATAAAGATGGTTCAGGTCATCTACTAGTTTTTGTATGCCTTTGTGAGGTTCATATTTTAGAAGGTTCCACTCAAGATCACCCCATACATTCCATTCTTGACGTTGTCCAAACTCCATGCCCATAAAGATAGTTTTCTTCCCAGGATGTGTCCACATATATGCAAGTAATGCGCGAGTATTTGCGTATTTCTGCCAATCATCTCCAGGCATCTTTTGGAGAATATGACTCTTGCCATGCACTACTTCATCATGACTTAGAGCGAGCATGAAATTCTCAGTGTAATTATACCAAATTGAAAATGTAATATTGTTCTGATGAAATTGCCTAAACCAAGGATCCAACTCAAAATAATCCAACATATCGTGCATCCAACCCATATTCCATTTTAGGTTAAAACCAAGTCCACCCATATCAGTTGGTTTGGTAACCATTGGCCAGGTTGTTGATTCTTCTGCTATTGATAATGCTCCTGGGAAATGTTGAAAAAGGACATGATTTGCTTGCTTTAGGAATAGAACAGCCTCCGTATTTTCTCGTCCTCCCTCTTCATTGGGTATCCATTCCCCATCAGGGCGAAGATAGTCTCTATAAAGCATAGATGCAACTGCATCAACACGAATGCCATCAATATGAAACTGCTCAAACCAATAAACTAAATTTGCAACAAGGAAATTTCTAACTTCGTTTCGACTGTAGTTAAATATTAATGTTCCCCATTCTTTATGCTCTCCAATCCTTGGATCTGAATGTTCATATAAATGAGATCCATCAAAGAATGCAAGTCCATGACCATCTTTTGGGAAGTGACCAGGAACCCAATCAAGAATTATTCCGATACCTTCTGCATGACAACGATCAATAAATTGACGAAATTCATTGGGAGTTCCATATCTGCTTGAAGGTGCATACCAACCTGTGACTTGATATCCCCAGGATCCATCAAATGGATGCTCGGAGATTGGCATTAACTCAATATGAGTAAACCCTCTTTCTTTGACATACTTGATAAGTTTTTCTGCTAATTCTGCATATGTAAGTAATCTTGCCCCTGGCTTTAAATCAGCTGCTGGAACAGGAGTTCTTGAATCTCCATTTGGTTCAATATAGGGATCTTTGATTGCTGCATGCATCCAGCTCCCTAGATGTACTTCATATATTGATATTGGTTGATCTAGGGCATTTCTATTGTCACGTTTTAGCATCCATTCTTTATCTTCCCATTTATAACTATTCAGTTTGGAGACTAGGGAGCTAGTCGCTGGCCTTACCTCATGTTGAAAACCATAGGGATCTGCTTTTTGATAGCAATGTCCTTGTTGAGTTCGAATTTCGAATTTATATAGAGAGCCTTCTTTTAACTCTGGAATAAATAATTCCCATATCCCACCCTGACGTTTTTGCATGGGGTGGTGCCTCCCATCCCATGTGTTGAACTCTCCTATTATCGAGACGCTTCGAGCATTTGGAGCCCATAAGCAGAACATTACCCCTTTAACTCCTTTGTTCTCAATGATGTGCGCTCCCATGCGCTTCCAAATATGGTGATGATTTCCTTCGGCAAATAGATGATTATCTATTTCTCCCATCCATTCCTCTCTAAAGGACCAAGGATCTTTTTGCTCATGTTCAACACCACCACGTTTGACCTTTAGGTGGTAATCGCTGCCAGGGTCAGCTTTGAGAACCGTCTCGAAAATCCAAGGGTGTTGATGATTAGTCATGACAGATGAACTGCCATTAGTAAGAAGCTTTACTTCGTTGGCTTCAGGCATCCATACGCGCACTATCCAGTTGCCATCATGTGGTTGAGGACCGAGAACAGCAAAAGGATCTGCATGCCTACATTCGGCAAGTTTTTTTCCTTCTTCCGCCATCCAGTCAAATGAAACACTGGTGACCATGGGTGAAGGGCAAATCAATGTGTGAGCTTACGCCGGTTTGCGCAAATCGTGTAAGCCCTTTTGGGAGAAAAGAGGCAAGATTTCAAGTTTAGATTGAAAAAGTTCGATTTTCATTGTGATAACTAGGCAATGAGGACAAGGAGCTTTGCATATTTGATGGTCGTTCCCTGGATTGATTCCTATTGCCGGCCAAGCTGCTCCAGCAATAGAAATGCGCAGTTGTTCGCCCTCTTGGATTTCTGCGAGGATTGCTTGCAAAGTTACTTTTCTTTCTTGTGATTGCAAGGCCTGGTCACCAAGGACTCTTAAAAAACCTGTAGAGAGTTGTTCGACTTTGTCTTTTGTTCTATTTATCCTTGAGAGAGCTACACAAATGTCAAATCCTTTTTGATCAGCTTCAACTATTAACTGGAGGGATGGAATTCCTTCTAGATGTATTGCTTTTGTTAATTCTGGACTGGTGAATGTGGCGACATCAGAACGAAGATCCAAAGATTTTCTGTCTTTTATTCCTGGAGAAGTGCTTAGGTGGCCTCCTATAGCTGGTACTGG
The DNA here is from genome assembly GCA_003215535.1 of Prochlorococcus sp. AG-409-L18. Classification (GTDB taxonomy): domain Bacteria; phylum Cyanobacteriota; class Cyanobacteriia; order PCC-6307; family Cyanobiaceae; genus AG-409-L18. The sequence goes on along the minus strand of QCKG01000004.1, from coordinate 77,965 downwards.
TCGCCATGGATCATGTACAAGATGCTCTGTCCCACCACCTTTGGAGTTTGATATTAATTGGCCATCATTGGAGTCCATGCAAGCTCTTCCATTGCTCACAAGTCCCCACGCTGGGTAACTTCCTTCTCTGTAGTTATGTATTGAATTTTGCCATTGCTTATTAGTTATGTTCCATAGGAAATGTCGTTCTTTTAGAGGAGCTTTAGTTGGTGTATCTTTTAGATTTCGATTAAAGAAATCTAGGTGTATTTGTTGTACTTCTTCCCACCAGTCAAGATGACTGGCTGGCCCGATATGAATTTCAGGATTGCCGCCTGCCAAAGTTGATTGTTTGTAAAGATCAAGTATCCCTTTGAGATGTGGGTCCCACCACCCTCCAATTAGAAGAATTGGTTGCTTAAGCCAGCTTTCTAAGGCTTTGTGGGTTTTCCAATTTGATTGGCTTTCTTTAGAACGTTTAAGCCAATCGAAAACCATTCCTTCGCAATCATATTTTTCAAGAAGCAAAGGGCCATCCCTTAGATAGCTTCCATCTTCAAGGCTTCTACGAAGTATTTCCCATGTTTGCCAGTCCTTAATTCTGCGTGCTTTTAACGCAGCTAGCTGCAATCCCCAAGAAAGACCTATGTGCCACCAAAATGCCCCCCCATCCGAACTCCAGTGTTCTTTTTCACTTAGGCCTGTCATTGCTGGGGCCATGCACTCTGGAGGGGGTGTTCCTTCTTTCGCAACTAATTGAGTTAGGCCTTGATAGGAAAAGCCATAGGTGCCTAACTTTCCATTGCATTCAGGTAAAGCTCTAACCCATTTGTGGGTTTCAGTTGTATCTAATGCTTCTTGACTGAAACCAGAGAAGCTTCCGCTAGATCCCCCTTGACCTCTTACGTCTTGAATTACTACTAAATACCCATGACTCGCCCACCATGCAGGATGTAGATAGGTCACCGTTGATGCGATTTCTCTCCCATAGGGTTGTCGCATTAAAAGTGCAGGCCAAGAACCACTCTTGTTAGGAGTCCAAAGCCTTGAAACGAGGTTTGTATCATCTTTGAGCGTAAGAGTTGCGTCTCTCCAGCAGACTGAATCGATGGTGTTGATTCTTTTAGTTGACATCTGGGCAGTTCAGACCAATCACATATAACGAAAGAATTTCAGCATCAATTTTACTTAGATTCTTTTTTCGAGATACCTCTTTTAAAGCTTCTTCGGAACGGGCTGAAATCCCTTTTTTATTAAGAGCTCTGAATTTTTCGCATAGAGCTAACGCTTCTTCTGGGTTCCTTTTCACACTTTGAAGCAGTGTGGATTGGGCTCTGGTCTCTATTGCTGGGGTCAAAATCAAAAGGCTTAACGCAAGGAAGTAGCGCATTTTCCTTCGTTTTTAGTGATGTTTCTATTTGAGACCTGATCAGCAATTTATTGGGATTGCTTAGGTCAGTTCAGTATTTGCCTCTTTTTTGCTTGTTGAATTAAGTAATGAGCTTCGGCTAGTTCTAAAGATGGTTTGTTGCCAGAAATTAATTGCCTTTCTAGTCGACCGGTTTGGCGTACAAGTTGCTCAGGAGTTAATCCGGCGAGAGCTTTTAGGGAGGCAACTCCTGAATGCATTAATAAGGCAGCATCTTTTTGTGAAATTTGAATTTCACAAATAATTGAGGCCATTCCTCGAAGTCGATTGAAGTTTTGAACTGTGCAAAGACTGTTTTCAGCGAGCACATTGATTTCTTCGTCGTCTAAATTTTTAATCTCTTCCCATGTGGAAATACCTTTCTGCCGGAGTTTTTTTTCCTCATCTCGTAAGTTCTTTGGCAGTTTGTTCAGAGGTTGATTCATGATTGTTATTTGGCTTAGTAATTGGAAATGTTGTCTTAAGACGAATATCTCTAATTACCTCTCCAAGTACAACCGGGTTGCTAATTCCTTTCGCGAATGGCTGAACTTGCCTAAGGCGAATATGCACATCTTTATCTCTTCCAGCACCTTTTAGGTTCCCAGCTATTTGTTCCAAAGTGGGTTGAATTGCTTCTTTGGGGAAGTCTTGAGAAGCTTGGGCAACTATGAGGTCGATTCCGTTGTCATAAACAACTGGGGCATATTTGGCTCCTTCAACCTTAAATGGTGGGGAATAACTTGCAGTGAAAGCCCAGGTGCTTCCAGCCAATAATAAGGTGAAAACGGTTGTCCCTACTAGTCGGAATTTGATCCCCCAACCTGCCAAGAAGGAAATCAAGGTAAGAACTCCTAGGCCTATCCCTGCCCAAGCGAACCAAGTGGTTGAGGCCTCGAGTAATTCAGTTAGGGGCATGGGCTGGTGCACATCACATTAACTTCTTATAGTTCGTTTACTCCCTCGATTGTTGATTAATCACTATCGGAGTAAAGATCGGATCCTTAAAATTAATTCGTTGGAGGCTCACAGGGGCTCTAATCCTTTTTGGAGGAGTACTTGCTTGGGTCGCAACTGATCGTGTTCTTTCGAGAATATTTCCCCATTTTAGTACTCAGATTGAGAAAGAACTTGCTGAACCGTTAGGTCATCCTCTTAAACTTGGCCCTTATAAGGGTTTGAGATTTTGGGGATTAGCTATAGGACCTACTCGGTTGTTGGCTGGGGGCGACGATAAATCTACGGCAGAGTTTTCTGGAATTACAGTTAATTTTGCACCATTTGCAAGTCTTTTCAGGTTGCGTCCTGTTGCAATTATTCGACCCCAAGGGACAATTTTTAATTTAATTCCGAATAGCAAGGGATCATATTGGGTTCTAGGTGCGACTAAGGGAGAACTTGCTCCTAAAGTTGATTTGAGAATTCGATTGACTGAGCCTGCAAAGTTTCATATAAGACCTTCCAATCTTGAACTGACTGCGAGAGCTCGTACGACTGTTCAAATGTTTGAAAAAAGAGCTATTGGCTCACTTCAATTGGGGTTCCCAGATGGGGGAAGTTTATCTTTGAAAGGTCAAGGGTATTGGGACCGTTTAGAACTCAATGCCAAGGCTCGTTTTAATCGCCTAAGGTTAAATACTCTCGATGGGCTTTTCCATGATGAGCCATCTTTTAGGACTCGAGGAAAAGTCGAAGGTGAGATTCAATTAGGGCTCAAACAGGGGCAGGTCAATTGCAAAGGTGGAATTACTCTGGTCGATTTTGCTTTGCGAGGTGGGCTACTGAAGGAGTCATTGTCTTCAAAAAAAACAAGTATTAGTTGCAGAGACAAGAGGTTCGAACTCCCTCCAAGTCGCTGGGATTACGGACCTTGGACTGCAACGTTAAATGGTAATGTCCCTCTAAACCAGTCATCCAGGATGCCTTTGGCTTTGACTGGTTTGCTTCGATTGAAGGAGTTTAATTCTCCAGAACTTAAAATAGATGCAAGTTTGCCATTGAAGTATGACAACGGATCAATAGACGTTGGAGAATTAAGGTCGAATCTTATTCTTGATTCGTTCCCTTTGGCTCATATTGGCTCGACTTTTGGGGCCTCTATAGCAGGAAGCTTTACAGCTAAAGGTCAAATTAGTGGCCCCCTTTCCTCGCTTAGCACAAAGCTTTCTTTAGGCCTAGTCAATCCTCAGTTTAGTGGACTCAGATTGCAGGAGGAATGGCGTGGAGAGTTTGCAGGTACCTTTGGCTCTGGCGGTAGCCTTCAGATGGCTTCAGTTGGGGCAGCTGTTCCAGGAAGTCTTTCTGCAACATTTAGAAGCAATTGGGGATTGAATGACTTAACGGTAAGGCGTTTGGGTGGACGAATCTCAGCAAAAGAACTTGAGGGTGCCTACCTCTGGGATGTTGACGATTTTAGGTTGGATCGAGTGGAAGTAGCTATACCGCTTAAAAAAAGCTTCAAGCGAATCTTTGGAGAGGTTAGTGGGCGAGGTGGTTTTGTGATGCAGCCACTCTTAATTGATGGTGAAGTTACTTTGAGATATCCACGAGTGATGGGCCTTCGCTTAAAAGAAGCTCAGATTAAGGGAGTGGTCTCTGAAGAGAATTATCAAATAAGTGGTCAGTTGGTTCCCCCAGATAGCGGGAAAGTTTCTTTACTTGCAGAAGGTCGTATGGGGGGTGAAGTAAAAGCAAAGCTTCAGGCGAATGAAATCAACGCCCGATGGCTTATAGATACCGCCTATGAAATTCCAAAAATCGACTCGATAGATCTTGCATCAAATGGTCGCTCGATCGATTTTGGTGAGCTCATTACTCAAACGTTTAAAGAATCAATTGATAGGCAGCTTGAGGTCTTATCTCAAGCAAAGTTGTCATTAAGAAAAAACCAGCTACTTAATCGACGCAAAAGAATAATTAATCCAGATGAATTGGATGGAAAGATTAATGCAGACATTGAGCTTGAGGGCCCTAGCTTGGCTAATTTAAAGATGAACTTAAAAGTAAATGGATATCTTTGGCCTAATAACCAACAAGGATTGGCCGAGAATGTCGAACCTTTCGTTGTAACTCTAAAAGCTCCTCTTAGAGTTGGAGAAGGTGAATTTTCTGTCCTTAATATTCCTTTCTCATTACTTTCTCTGTTTGCGCCTGTTCCTTCTTCCCTTAATGGCATGTTAGGTCTTGCTGGTAAATATCGCTTAGGCAAAGGAAACCCTGATATATCTGCTGATTTAATTCTTGATGACGCGAGATTAGATGAAACTTCATTGGTTCTGGAGCGAGGAAAGGTTTTTCTTTCGGACGCACTTTTAAAAATGGACTTAGCGCTTCGAAGCGCTAAGTCCAAGGAATCTATAAAGGTAGTTGGGCAATTGCCTTTACAAGCCAGTTCTCCTATAGATCTACGAGTCGAGAGCCATGGAGATGGGCTTAGGTTTTTAGATGGATTGAGTGATGGAATTGTTAATTGGAAATCAGGCACCTCGGATTTCAGGCTGCTAATTAGAGGAACTCTCGATAACCCAATAGCTAATGGCTATTGGGTTATACGAAATGGTGAGTTAGTTGTTATGGATGAGGTAGTCAAGGAGCTGGATACCTCTGTAATTTTCGATTTCAATCGTTTGGAAGTTCAGAACTTTGATGGACGCATTGCAACTAATGGAATTGTGCGAGCCAAAGGGGGGATTGGATTGTTTAGGGAGTCAACTGAGAGTAACCCGCTCGCTGTTGAGATGCGCAAGGTTCCATTTAAATTGCCTATCGCCAATGTTGAAGTAGAGGCCAGTCTGAATGTGAAAGGTGCATTAGTTAAGCCCTTGTTAGGAGGAGAGCTTACTATCAAAGACGGCTCCATTTTCCCAATGAGATCTGGTTTTGGGCGTAATGGATCTAATAGCAATTCAACTGCATCTTTAATTAAAGGACCTGAGAAGTCTTTGTCATTACCTGAACAAAGCTGGGACTTCAGAGAACCTCTTGATTTGTTGGGACAATATGTTCAATCTTCAAAAAACAATTTACCTAAGACTAAACCTCTCAAAATTCGTTCAGTAGGTTTCGATAATTTAAAGCTTAGATTGGGACCTAATCTGAGGATATCTTCTCAGCCTTTGGCTAATTTTAATGCCACAGGTGTACTCATATTGAATGGACCAATCGATCAAACACTAAGAGCAAGTGGAGTTGTTCGTCTTAAGAACGGACGAGTTAACTTATTTACGACTACTTTTAATCTAGATAGACGTGCGCCAAATGTGGCAATTTTTGCCCCTTCATTAGGGTTGGTTCCTTTTTTAGATGTGACTATGACAAGTCGTGTTCCAGAGAGTGTAAGAGATCGAACCAATCTTTCTTCATCTAGCGATTTTGCTACAAATGGCTCCAGTGCATTGGGGATTGGCGGATCTCGTTTTGTCAAGGTTGTCGTTACAGCTACCGGTCCAGCTGATCGTTTGTCTGAAAACTTTGAATTGCGAAGTACTCCCCCAATGTCAAGGGCTCAGCTTTATGGCCTTATAGGAGGAAACTCTTTGGCTCGATTATTGGGAGGTAATCAAAGCGAGGTTCTGGCTAATGTATTGAGTAAATCTTTAATCTCTCCCGTGTTGGGAACTATTAGTGGGGCTTTTAATGAGAGATTGCAAGTAGCTTTATATCCTGCCTACATCACTAGTCCTAAGGTGACAGACAAGAGTGCGGATAATCAATCTACTAATCCTGAACAAACGCCAGGCCAGTTAACCTCTCAGCAAGCTTGGGTGACCGAGATTGGAATTGACTTAACTAACCGCTTTAACTTTTCCGTTCTTTCTACCCCTAATCGGAAGGACATCCCTCCTCAAGGGACACTGACTTATCAAATGACCCCTACAGTTGGAGTACTTGGCTCACTTGACAAGAATGGAACTTGGCAAAGTCAGTTACAAGTTTTTTATAGGTTCTAATTAGATGGTCTGCGAAGATTGTCAATTAATAGGAGTCGATATTGGCGGGAGCTTCCTAAAGGTTGGAAGATTTGCTTTGAATGGACAATTATTGGCGGAACTTGAAATACCAACTCCTACACCTTCAATGCCTGGAGCTATAACCGTGGCTTTAACTCAAGCAATTAATCTCATTGATCCTAACCATAAAGCCCCTTTTGTGGGGATTGGGTTGCCAGGTCCAATGGACACTTGCTGCAGGATTGCTCGTATTTGTATTAACCTTCCTGGATGGGTTGATGTACCTTTGGCGGATTGGTTGGAACCAAGATTGAATCGCAAAGTTATTCTTGGTAACGATGGTAATTGTGCACTTCTAGGTGAAGCTTGGAGGGGAGCCGCTCAGGGGTTTCAAGACGTTCTTTTGTTGACTTTAGGAACAGGGGTAGGGGGTGGCGTAATGATTGGAGGCACATTATTTAGTGGTCATAACGGAACTGCTGCAGAACCAGGCCTGATTTGTCTTGATCATGAAGGTCCAGCTTGCAACAGTGGGAACAGAGGATCTCTTGAGCAGTTTGCAAGTTCTGCTGGACTTAAACGTTTGTCTCAGGTTGAACCTGATGAATTAAATGAACTTGCTGATTTGGGTGACCCTAGAGCTATTGAAGTCTGGGACCGTTATGGTCGCATCCTTGGGACTGGGATTAGTTCACTTATTTATGTGCTTGCTCCAGAGTTGATTTTGATTGGAGGAGGATTGTCTAGAGCCTCAACTCATTTTCTTCCTTCACTCCAAAAGGAAGTTGAGAAGCGAGTTCAACCTGTTAATAGAAAAGGATTGTTGATTCGCACCTGCGCACTTGGGAATGGAGCAGGTCGTCTTGGTGCTGCTCGTTTGGCTTTGGAACGTTATATAGGTTTCGAGGATACCCCTTAGGAGAGATGATGAAGAGACTTGAGTTGTTGCGATGAACAAATCTCCTGAAGTTCCTCAGCCTTCAAAGGAATTGCTGCAACGTGCTGCAGATGTGCGGATTGCTTCTATTGCTTTAGGCCAAACCACAGATGGGCAGCGCAGAACAGCTCTTAACAGCATGGCTGATGCATTGAATGCGTGGTCCAAGGAGATAGTCTCTGCAAATTTAGAGGACCTCGATCGTGCTGCTGATGAAGGCCTTGCGAGAGCACTTCTTTCTCGGCTCAAGCTTGATGAAAATAAATTAATGGAGGCTATTGATGGGATGCGCAAAGTTGCACTTTTGTCTGACCCTTTAGGCATTAGGCAAATGAATAGGGAGCTCGATAAAGACTTAATCCTTGAGCGCAGGACTGTCCCATTAGGAGTTTTGGGGGTGATCTTTGAAGCTCGCCCAGATGCTGTGATGCAGATAGCTGCTCTCGCAATCCGTTCAGGCAATGGAGCTATTTTGAAGGGGGGGAGTGAAGCTAGTAATACCAATAAAACGATAATGAAGGCCTTAAAAGAGGGGTTATCAGACTCTGAAGTGAATCCTCATTCACTTGCTTTGCTTACAACTAGACAGGAAAGCCTTGCCTTACTTCGTTTAGATGGCCTGGTCGATTTGATTATCCCTCGTGGGAGTAATGAACTAGTACGTTTTATTCAGGACAATACCCGCATTCCTGTTTTGGGACATGCTGATGGCATCTGTCATTTGTATGTCGATTCAGCAGCTGATTTAGCACAGGCTTTAAGGATTGCAATTGATAGTAAAACCCAATACCCAGCAGCTTGTAATGCAATTGAGACGTTGCTTCTTCATAAGGATATAGCTTCTTCTTTCTTGAATAGTGCGATTCCTTTGTTCGAACAGGCTGGGGTTGCTCTCCTCGGGGATGAAATGAGTTGTACTTTTGGGATTAAAGATGTTGCTAAAGAAGAGGACTGGGCTACGGAATATTTGGATCTTAAGCTTTCCGTTAGGGTTGTTTCTGGTTTGGAAACTGCTCTAGAACATATTCGTCGGTATGGTTCTCGACATACAGAAGCGATAGTTACTTCAGATGAGAAAGTTGCCGAGCGGTTTTTAAGTGCAGTTGATAGCTCTGGTGTCTATCACAATTGTTCAACTCGTTTTGCCGATGGATTTCGTTATGGGTTTGGAGCTGAAGTAGGCATTAGTACACAGACATTGCCGCCAAGGGGCCCCGTAGGTCTTGAAGGGTTGGTTACATATCGATATTTTCTTCGTGGTAGAGGTCATGTTGTTTCTGATTTTGCTTCAGGAAAAAGTAAGTTTTCTCATCAGGACCGGCCACTATGAATAATTGCCTACCTGCTGGAGCTATTCATGTTAAAGGTGTTTATCTGTGGGCTCATGTTGGCGTTTTTGAACATGAAAGATTACTAGGCCAGGCATTTAATTTAGATTTCTCTATCTGGCTTGACCTAGACAAAGCTGCTGTAGAAGACGAGCTCTCTTTTACAGCCGATTACAGCTTGGCTATTACAGGCTTGCAGCATCTTTCCTTTCAGATTTGTTGTCAGACCATTGAGCATTTTGGCTATCAGATTCTTAATAAGTTGGAGGATCTTTATGGTTCAGTCCCAATGCAAATTGAACTTACAAAGTGCTCAGCCCCCGTAAAAGGGTTTTCTGGAAGTGTTGCAGTTGAGATGCAACGTTATATCTCTACGCAAGCGACTTAATTGTCATTTAATAAATCTCCTCTTGTTATGGTTCATGGACTCTGGGACAATTCCAGAGTATTTAATTCCTTGTTAAAAGGCCTGCCAAGATCTGATTTTTCAATATTAACTCCTAATTTACGTCATCAATTTGGTCGAGTGTCCTTAAGTTCTTTGGCAGAGGAATTAGATGCTCATATCTTAAGAAGATACGGCCCTGAAATAAGTTTAGACCTGCTTGGTTTCTCTATGGGTGGTCTGGTTAGTAGGATTTGGCTGCAGTGTCTTGGGGGCGCGCGACGCACAAATCGCTTCATAAGTGTTGGCACGCCTCATGGAGGGACTTTGACTGCCCAGTTGGCGCCTTCTTGCCTGCTAGCTGGTGTTGCAGAAATGAAGTTGAGGAGTCCTTTGTTGAAAGAGTTAAATGAAGATTTATCTCTACTAAAAGGAGTCGAATGTAGTAGCTATTTCTGTAGATGGGATCTTATGGTTTTCCCTTATAAACAGGCGCTCCTTCCAGTAGGTTCATGTTTTGAACTTCCGGTTATTACTCACAAGCAGTTGATAAGCCATCCAAATGCATTGAAGGTTTTGTTAAAAGCGATCATTGTCAATAATAGTTAGGCCTGAATGGCGAATTAGAGCATCCGTTTTTGATGGACGCCCTCGGAAGGCAATAAAAACTTCTGCTGGATCAATACTTCCTCCAAGACTTAGAACCGTTTCACGAAAGCGTTTACCTATGGCTTTGATTTTCTCTTCTTGATCTAACCCTGCCTCTTCAAATGCCGAGAAAGCATCTGCACTCAGTACTTCTGCCCACTTATATGAATAATAACCAGCTGCATATCCTCCAGAAAAGATGTGTCCAAAGCTGCAAAGGAATTTATCTTCAGGGATTGGAGGAAGCACCGTTGTCGATATGGCGATTTGACGTCGAAGTTGATCAGGTGTTACGCCCAGACTCTTATTCCATTGACTATGTAACCTCATATCTGTAAGGGCGAAATGGACTTGTCTAAGAGTTGTAAGACCAGCATTGAACTTGCGGCTGATGTTTAACTTTTCAAATTCTTTTTCAGGTAAGGCATCACCAGTTTTCCAGTGCTTAGCTATGCCCATAAGCGTGGTTCGGTCTATGCACCAGTTTTCCATGAATTGACTTGGTAACTCCACTGCATCCCACTCAACGTTGTTTATTCCAGCAGCCTGGGGGTAGTCCACAGTTGTCAACATGTGTTGTAGACCATGTCCAAATTCGTGGAAAAGTGTTTCTACTTCCTCGAAGCTCATGAGACTAGGTGTGTTATCTCCTGGTGGGGTCTGGTTGCAAATAAGGTATGCGACTGGGAGAGTCTTTTCTCCATTTGAAGATTGGCTTCGCACTAGACATTCGTCCATCCATGCTCCGCCGCGCTTGCTTTTTGGTCTGCTATATGGATCAAGGTAAAACGCTGCTATGGCTGACCCATCTTTGTCGTGAACCTTGAAGAAACGAACATCTTTATGCCATATAGGCGCTTCTCCATCTGCGGCTTCTACAGAAATATCAAATAATCTTCCGCAGAGAGTAAACAGTCCCTCCAGTACTTGAGGGAGGGGGAACCAGGGGCGAAGTGCTTCTTGATCAAGATCAAAACGTTCTTTTTTAAGCCGTTCTGACCAGAAAGCTATATCCCATGGAGCAAGCTCTTGGTTTTTAGGAGCACCATTGTTCCATGCGAATTCCTGCAACTCTTTAAGTTCCTTATGAGCAGTTGGTTTTGCTGCAAGGCGAAGATCTTCCAGCAATGTCTCTACAGCATTGATATCTTTTGCCATTTTGCTCGCCAAACTTAGGTCTGCCCAGTTTGAGTAACCTAGTCTTTGTGCTTGTCGAGTCCTTAAGATAAGGATTTTTTCGATGAGAGGTTGGTTATTCAGTTCTCCTTCACTGGCTCTTTTGACATAGGCTTTATAGATAATTTCTCTCAAACGCCTATTTGTCGCATGCGTAATAAAAGAGATATATGTGGGCATGTCTAGCCCTAGTCGCCATGGACCCTTCTCTGCTGTTGGTTCAGTGTCCTCTGGGGTGTTTCTATCGCCATGGTCTCTGGCTGCAGAGGCTAGAGCTTCTTTTGTCCTATTTGGTAGTCCATCTACTTCTGAGGGGCTCTTTAGAAGCAACCCCCATTTTTTTGTCGCATCTAATAGTTGGTTGCTAAAAGTAGTGGAAAGTTCTGCAAGTTGTTCGCTGTCGACGTTAAATTCATTCTTTATTTCATCATCTAGACCAACTCCACGTAATTGCATAGATAGGAGTTCTGCTTTGAGAATTCTTTTTTGGATTGAATCAAGATTCTTTAGAGATTTTTCATTGATTTTGCATAGAGCTCTATGCAAAATCTTGCTTTGACCAATTCTGTTCCCAAAACGAATTATTTCTGGTTGTTGTTTGGAGTGTGCCTCTCTGAATTCTGGAGAATTACACACACTATTTAGGTGTGATACAGCACCCCAGCTCCATCGTAATTTTTCTCCCAGTTGATGAAGAGGCGGTAGGACTTCATGCCATTTCAAGATGTCTGCTGAAGCAAGCTTCTTTTCAAGATCTTTTTCAAGTTCGGTAAGTCTTTTATTTAAGTCTTCAAGTAGTAATGGAATATAAGTTTTTACGTGATCAGCATCTATTTCACTGTATGGAGGGAGTCCATGGCCAATTAGCAATGCGGGGGTTTTGGTGTTGCCGATTTCTTCGTCCATTTCAGCTTAGAGGAGTTGCTTGGTTAAGTGTTACTAAGGTATGACTGATGAGCTTTTCTGCTAAGCCATTTGTTGAAGCCTCGTAAAAATCAATTGCTACTCGAGGCCAGAATCCAATAATAAGAGTTGGCAATAAAAGACTAAGACCAATCGTTAATTCGCGAGGGTTCATTTCTTCAACCATTGCCAGTGCGGGAATTCTTGGTCCAAAGAAAACTCGCCTACACATTGATAATAGATAGATAGGGGTAAGAACTAGCCCAATTGCAGCAAGTATGATTGTGATAGCTCTAAAGACAGGAGTAAATCCTTCTTGACTTGTTATTCCTAGAAATACGGTTATTTCACTTACGAAACCACTCATGCCAGGCAAGGCAAGAGAGGCTAGTGAGCTTGTTAGAAAGAAAGCAAAAGTTGTAGGTAGGACCTTAGCTAAGCCTCCCATATTTGGTATGGAGAGTGTTTTGGTGCGTTCGTAAAATGATCCGGTTACAAAAAACATTGCAGCTGCTATTAATCCATGACTAATCATTTGAAGCATGGCACCACTTATCCCAAGAGCATCAATTGCTCCTATCCCTAAAAGGACAAAACCCATATGGCTAACTGAGCTACATGCAATTCTCCTTTTTACATTATCTTGTGCAAAAGCATTTAAAGCTCCATAAATTATATTTACTATCCCAATTACAATTAGTGCTGGTGCCATTTGTAAATGAGCATCTGGAAGCATTTGCACGTTGAACCTTAAAAGTGCATAACCTCCCATCTTTAGAAGGATTCCAGCAAGAAGCATGGAAACAGGAGCATTTGCCTCACCATGTGCATCAGGGAGCCATGTGTGGAGAGGGAATATTGGTAGCTTTACTCCAAAACCTATTAAGAAACCTAGATAACAAAGAAGTCCAAAACTTCCAGAAGGGGAGCGATTAGTTAGTTCACTTAAGTTGAGAGTAAAGTCATTCCCTGACAAGGCTAAGGCCAGTCCACTAATTAGGATTAGCAAGGAGGCAAGAGCTGTATAAAGTATGAATTTTGTTGCGGCATAAAGGCGTCTTTTCCCTCCCCAAATAGCAATAAGCAGATAAACAGGAACTAGTTCTAGTTCCCACGAAAGAAAGAAGAGTAGGAAGTCTTGTGATAGAAATACCAGTGCTTGAGCTGATGCTTGAACAAGTAATAGTGCGAAGTAAAGTCTGGTTTTGCTTTCTAAATTCCAACTTGCCGCTGCAGAAAGCAGAGTAATTAAACCACTAAGTAGTACCAGTGGTCCCGATAGACCATCTACACCAAGAGACCATTCCAGACCAATGAAGGGGATCCAGCTGACCCGTTCAACTAGTTGAAGCCCAACTGCTTGAGTATCAAATAACCGGCCGAATATGGTCAGCATTAATAAAAAATCTGCCAGGAGGAAAGCTATAGCTATGTTTCGTGGAAGATTTAAAGCATTGCTTTCTTCTACCTCTGGCAGCAGAGGCATTAAAAGTGCTCCTATTGCAGGGAGCAGAACAATTAGTGATAGCCAGGGGAATGGGGCTTGGGACGCAGCCATTGCCGGCAAATTGGCGTCCATTATTTCAGACAGAAGCAGATAGAACCTACCAGTTTTTGGGGAAGTTCGTGAGTAGATTTACTCATTTGCTGCCTCTTTCCATTGGCTTCCTAGGGTTTGTAGGTTGAGGAGTGGGGCTCTGCTGCTTATGCCTATAGATTCCCATGAACTAATCATTGCTTGACTAACCTTTCTCCCTTGGGATTCTTTGCATAGGGCCAAAATGCTAGGGCCTGCTCCACTAATAGCGCATCCCAAGGCTCCTGCATCTAGAGCAGCTTTCTTTACATCAAGTCCTCCTTTAATCAATCTCCACCTATAGGGTTCATGGAGGCGGTCATGCATCCCATCAGCGATTAGGTCTCCATTGCCTGTTCTTAGACCTTGAAGTAGCAAAGTCATGGCACCAAGATTTAGGACGGCGTCACCATGGGGAATACTTTTTGGCATGACACGTCTTGCTTCACTCGTGCTAAGTCGAATAGAAGGAATTGCAACAACTGCTTTTATTGAAGAATCCCACTCACATCTAACTACTCTCCAACGCTCGGATGCCGCTTTTGCAGTCATGCATAGACCACCAAGTAGAGAAGGTACAACATTGTCAGGATGGCCTTCAATATCAATAGCAAGTTCTAATAGCTTTTCTTTGGCTAGTGGGGAGCCCATCAGTGCATTTGCCCCTACAAGGCCTGCAACTATTGCAGTTGCACTACTTCCCAGGCCTCTAGCAGGAGGAACGGCAAGATTCACTCTCGCTTCAAGTCCAACAGGCTCTAAACCTGCAGCTTTCCAAACTCTTTGAGCTGCACGATAAAAAAGGTTTTCTGGACCTCCTCTTAAGTGGCTCCCTTCAGTGCCTTCAATTATCAGTTCAAAGCGTTCTCCATTGCCTTCAATCCTTCTGATAGTGAATTTGTTAGTCAGATCGAGGGCTGCGCCCAGACAATCAAAACCTGGCCCAATATTGGCAGTGGTGGAAGGGACATCCACGATCACTTTTTGGCCAATGCGCGGCTGCGCCATTATTTTTGAACTAATCAGCTAAGTGTGCCACTTGACTCGGCAAGTAAGCGAGCCCTGCATGCTGCACTAAAAAGGCCAACAGAGGGATCTGTCAATGCCATTACTGGAATCTTTTGAATAAATTCTTTGAAACGACCTTTGTTTTGCATCGCATCGAGGAACGAACTTGAGCGCAGGTTAGTTAGTTGCTTTGAAGCAGTTCCTCCGCTTATCCATAGTCCTGCAAGGCATAGCTCCTGAAGGACAAGGTCTCCTGCCGCTGAACCATAAGCACCTAGCCACAGTTCCAATGCTTCTTTCATTATTGGATCTCCATTTTTGGCTGCCTTGCTTACTATTGCTGGAAAATCTGGGGTTTTTAAAGTTGAGTATCTCCATACCTCTGCAGTTTTATTTAGTGGATGATTATTTGCATCATGCTGAGTGAGTCGCCAACGGGCTACGTGACCAAGTCCAGTGCCGCTTATTACTCTTTCTCTAGAAAGACGCTCAATTTTAAGATCATTTTTTAGCCATTGAGCAAGTTGCCATTCTCTTTCTGTCCTAGCTGCAAATTCACAGTGTCCCCCCTCACTAGGAAAAACCTTGATTTCATTTCTTGTTATTAAACCGGTTGTTACCCCTAGGCCAGTCCCAGCACCAATAATGGCAACAGTTCCTTCTATTGGCTTCACTTCTGATATAGGTTGAATCGGAGAATATTGGTCCCTATTTAGGTAAGGAAGACCGTAAATTAATACAGAAAAGTCATTAATTAATTCAAGTGTTTTTAACTTTGTGAATTTACAAATTTCCTTCTCGTCTAGATCCCATCCTAGGTTTGTAATGCGTGATTGGCCATTTGTTACTGGACCGGCGACTGCTATACATCCATGTGAGGGCTCATTTAGGTTCTTAGGCAAAGAGTCAAGAAAATGAGCAATTATTTGATTGAGTGACGACCAATCTTTGGATAAATAATGTTTTTGGTAAGAAATACTTAGAGTCCCATCCCAAGAGAATATTGCTAGTAAGGTTTTTGTTCCTCCCAGGTCTCCCGCCAGAAAATTCATAGAGGTAGAGGCCTGAAGCTAGTAAAGTAATTATATTCTAAAAGGTAATAATTGCTATTAACCTTTGGAGGATTTTCTACCTTTTAACTCTATTGAAGCATCTAATATATTTATGAATTCATCAATATTCATTTTACCAAGATCTTTTCCTTCTCTAGTTCGAACTGCAACCTCTCCAGCTTCTTCTTCTTTGTCACCAATGATTAATAGATATGGAACTCTTTGCAATGTATGTTCTCTGATTTTAAAACCTACCTTTTCATTCCTTAAATCTGATTCAACCCTATACCCCCTTGAGCAAAGCCTTTTAGTTACTCTTTCGCAAGCGACTGAATTGCGGTCAGTTATTCCCATTACGATGGCTTGAACGGGTGCAAGCCATGAAGGGAATCGTCCTTCATAGTGCTCTATTAGTATTCCAATAAACCTTTCGAAAGACCCCAAGATTGCCCTGTGAAGCATTACTGGATTTCTACGTTGACTTTCTTCATCAATATATGAAGCGTCTAGTCTGACTGGCATTGAAAAATCAACTTGTATTGTCCCACATTGCCAGACTCTTCCAAGACAGTCTTTTAAAGAAAATTCTATTTTTGGCCCATAAAATGCTCCTTCTCCAGGAAGGACTTCCCAGCTTAAACCTTTTGAAATTAGGGCATCTTCCAAAGATTTTTCTGATTTGTCCCAGATCTCTTCAGTTCCTACTCTTTTCTCTGGACGTGTAGAAAGTTTGATAAGTATAGAATCAAACCCAAATGTTTTGTAGACTTCAAAAACTAAGTCAATAAATTCTCCTACTTCCGATTGAATTTGAGATTCTGTGCAGAAAATATGTGCATCATCTTGCACAAAGTTTCTTACGCGCATCAATCCATGTAATGAACCTGAGGGTTCATTCCTATGGCAAGAACCAAATTCTGCTAATCGTATAGGAAGATCGCGATAACTTTTTAAACCTTGATTGAAGATCTGAATATGACACGGACAATTCATTGGTTTGATAGCATATTCTCTATTTTCAGAAGTAGTTGTAAACATATCATCTTTAAATTTCTCCCAATGGCCAGATTTCTCCCATAATGTTCTATCTACAGCTTGTGGTGTCTTTATCTCCAAATATCCTCTTTCCACTAACATTCTCCTAATATATTGTTCTAATACTTGATAAATAGCCCAGCCTTTATGATGCCAAAAAACCATTCCTGGAGATTCTTCTTGCATATGGAAAAGTGACATTTTCCTTCCAATTTTTCTGTGATCTCTCTTTTCAGCTTCATCTATTTGCCTGAGGTAGGTATTAAGTTCTTTCGAATTTCTCCATGCAGTACCATATATCCTCTGTAACATCTTATTGTTAGAGTCTCCACGCCAATAAGCACCCGATACTTTCATTAACCTAAATGATCTTAAGTGCCTAGTATTGGGAACATGAGGTCCCCTACACATGTCAGTATATTCCTGATGTTTATATAGCTTAATTATCTCTCCTTTGGGGATCTGGTCGATAATCTCTACCTTATAGGACTCATTTCTGGCTATAAATGTTTCTTTTGCAATTTCGGGAGAAACTATTTCAACAACTACATCATAATCAAGATTTATAAGCTCATTAATTCTCTTCTCGATCTTATTTAGATCATTAATTGTCAAGGGATTCTCTAATTCAATATCATAATAGAAACCGTTTGTTATTGTTGGACCAATAGCCATTTTTGCTAAAGGGTATAATTGTTTTATGGCATGTCCTAGAAGATGTGCAAATGAATGGCGAATTATTTCTAGTCCTTCTTCATCTTTAGCTGTGATTATAGTTACTTCGGAATCATTTTTTATTTGGAAGCATGTATCCTGCAGCTTCCCATTTACTTTCCCTGCTAATGCTGCTTTTGCAAGCCCAGGCCCAATATTTTTAGCAACTTCTAGTATGCTTACTTTGTCTCCAAAAGTTTTCTGAGTTCCGTCTGGGAGTGTAATTAGTGGCATGGCTTACTGTCCTTTTTTTAATGTCTGTCAAGAAGACCTAATGCCTTTCGAACCTTATTTAGTGTGGAATTAGCTACAACTTCTGCAGCATTCTTCCCATCCTTAAGTATATCTATTAATTGAGCTTTGTCCCCTATTAATTCCTTGTACCGGGTTTGAATTGGCTCTAGTGCAGATACTGTCGCATCCGCTAATAGGGGCTTAAATTTACCCCATCCCATTTGTTCACATTCTTTTGAAACATTATCTCTACCAAGACCACTAAGGATTGAGTAAAGGCCGAGTAGATTGTCAGCTTCTGGACGATTAGGATTGTTGAACTCTAGGCCTGTTAATGAATCAGTTTTTGCTCTTTTTATTTTCTTAGTAATTAGTTCTGGTGGATCGAGTAATGTAATTCTGCTGGAATCATTGGGATCACTTTTACTCATTTTGTTTCTACCATCCACAAGGCTCATGATTTTTGCCCCTTCTTTCATTATAAGAGCCTCTGGTATTTTAAAAATAGGTTCTTCTTTGACAGAGAAGCGAGAATTGATTCTTTGTTGAGCAATATTTCTGGCAAGTTCAAGATGTTGTTTCTGATCCTCACCTACTGGTACTAGGTCCGTATCATAAAGAAGAATATCTGCTGCCATAAGTATTGGGTAGTCAAGCAAGCCGACTGAGACATTATCTCCTTGCTTTATTGCTTTTTCTTTGAATTGAATCATCCTTTCCATCCAATTTAATGGAGTTACAGCATTAAGAAGCCAACAGAGCTCACTGTGGGCAGAAATATGACTTTGGATAAATATTGTGCAGAGTTCTGGATCTATTCCACAGGCCATGTAAAGAGCAGCTGTAGAAAGGGTGTTTTCAGATAGTTCTTTGGGATTATGTGGTGTAGTTATTGCATGGAGATCAACTACACAAAAAAAGGTTTCATGTGTTTTTTGTAGGTCGACCCAGTTTCTTATTGCACCTAGCCAATTACCTAGATGAAGGGCTCCTGTCGGCTGTACGCCTGAGAAAACTCGCTGGCGAGTCACTGATTAGTTCTCGTCAGATGAAGTTGAAGCCTTTTCATCTTCAATTTCTGAACTTGGATTTTGATTTATGGGCTCTTCTACTGAGCCTTGCTCAATGTTTTCGGAGGTGGTGATTTCTTCTGATAATTCGTTTGAATCTTTTGATGTTTCGGTTGCAATTTGGGCTTCAGTAGGTTGAGGCTTTTGAGGCCTCGCGAAAGGATTTGGTTTTGGATCCCTTTGCCCTCCCCGACTTTCACCATTAAACCTTCCTCTTGCAGTCCCTTTACTGTCATCTCTTCTATTATTCCCACGAGGGCCTTGAGCCCGATGTTGGGCAACTTGTTCATCAAGCTTTCCTTCTTCAAGCATTTGACCAAGGGTTCTGAGCGCAAAGCCAAGAACGGCAACTGTTGAGCGAAGATTGAATGCTTCCTGAAGTGATCGGGCGGCCCGCATTTCGTTGTCACTCAAGCGGATTCGGAATCCACCTGAGTCTCTATTGCCTTGTCCTCTGTTTCCACGAAAGCCACCTCGGCTTCCATCCCCTCTATTGCCATCAAAGTTTCTTCCATTCTGTTGAGGATCGCTGTAGGAATCACTCATGGCCTTCTGCATCTAATCAGGGCCAAGTGTGACGCATCAAGGGGGCCTTGGGATGCTTTTGGCAATTTCCTTCAGCAGATTCACATCCAGACGGGTACTTAAGGTTGACACTTGGTGACTTGTGCGGATGTGCTTCTGATGATGGTGAGGTGTGAGAATTCAGTATTTATAAGGATATTCACCATTTCTGTTGGCCTTCGATCTTATGTGAGCTAAGAAGGCTAAGTAGGTGAGTTTCCGTGAAGATTCCTATGAATTCGTTAATTCCAAAGTTAAATCTGCCTTTTCAGATTGGAAGGGTTGGGATTCTCTGTGGGTCTTTGTTCCTAGGGCAGTGGTTTTTGAGTGATGTTGTTCATCTCCCTGGAGGGGGGATTGGACTCGCGGCTACTTGCTTTGGGGTTTGGTGGTTATCTAAGCCTTCTAAGACTTCTTTCGAATCTCCGTCAACTGTCGATGGATGGGTACGTAGATGTGAAGAAGTCCTAGATCAATTTGAGGCCTTAGAGGATGGTCAAAAGAATCTCAGATCTAGAGAAGAACGATTTGAAAGTCTTCAAGTCGTTCTTGATCGAGCTGAACCACAAAGTATTTCTTTTGTAAGCTCTAAAGGAGTAGAGATTCCTGATAAAATAGAAATAGAATCAGCTATTGACTCAAATAAACCTATTGATATCTCTTGGTTCAACTCCCTGCCATTAAAGGATAAAACTTGGTTGCTACCTAAACAAATATATGAGAAAGATCTTCTTGTTTATATTTTACCAGTGCCTTTACGTGCTGTCGATATGCTTTGGCTTGAAAAGATTCCTGAAGATCAACAATCATGGATTTTGATTCCATGGTTAGAAGAAAACAGTTGGAATGATCAATTGATTGCTCTTAATGCGCAACTCCCTAGTCGATGGACAAATCGGTTATTGCGATGGTCTGGTGATTTGGAAAATATGCATTTGGTTTTGAACCCTGTTCGTCAGGTTCTGGATAACCCCAAAAGGAATATTGAGAGAACACGTCAGAGATTGTTGTCGAGGCTTCACGTTTCTTGGCAGTCAGATTTGGAGAAATTAAGGAGACAAAAGTTTTCAGATATTCAATTAAGAAATCAATGGATTGTGGCTGGAGCAGTTTTTGCCTCACCAGTCCCATCAACTGACCTTTTGTCTATAGCTGTTGTTAATGGCTTAATGGTTCAAGAAATGGCGAAAATCTGGTCATGTCCTTGGCAGGTTGAGACTTTAAAAGTTGTAGCAAGACAACTTGCATCTATTGCACTTGCTCAGGGGGTAGTGGAGTGGAGTGGGCAGGCACTTCTGGGGGTATCAAAACTCCATGGGAGTAGTTGGTTAGCAGCTGGAACCTTGCAAGCTCTTAGTGCTGCATATTTAACTCGTGTAGTTGGACGTTCAATGGCTGATTGGATGGCTCTAAATAATGGGGTAATGGAACCTGATTTGAAAGCATTAAAACTTCAGGCCACTCATCTTGTAACTAATGCGGCTGAAAAAGAGCGTCTTGATTGGGCTGGTTTTTTGAAACAGGCGAGTTTTTGGATTAATGAAAGTGCAGAAAAAAGATCAATAAAAATTAGCACTTCAAATGCATAGTTCTATATGAACTCTCTTGACTTAATGATATTGAATAATGAAGTAATATATTTTCTGATTTAAATAAGACTTATCTACGTAGTTTATCTTCTCCAATATGAAAGCTTCTGCATATAAAACCATTTTCTTGAAGGAAACTTTTAAACTACTTCGGGGGTTTGCTTTTCTTTCAATCCTTTCAATAGCACTTGGTTTAATTTGTGCTTGTGGGTTGCGATTAGAAACTGAAAAAGATGATTTAAGGAAGGAAAAGCCTCTCATATTAACAACCTTTACTGTGTTGGCTGATATGGCTAAGAATGTTGCTGGTGATCGCTTAACGGTTAATTCAATTACTAAATTTGGTTCTGAGATTCATGGATATCAACCAACACCTAGTGATCTTGTAAAGGCTGCTGGTGCAGATTTGATTATTGAAAATGGCTTAGGCCTTGAACTTTGGGTTAAGAAATTCACTGCAGCAGCAGGGAACGTACCCAATGTTGTCTTGAGTAAAGGAATGGAGCCATTGTTAATTGAAGGTGATGTCTATTCAGGAAAGCCCAACCCACATGTTTGGATGTCTCCTAGGCGCGCGATGAAATATGTTGATCGTATTGTTGAAGCTTTTAGTGAGTTGGATCCATCTGGATCCGAGTCTTTTGAACGTAATGGGCTTGATTATAAAAAAAAGCTTCAAGAACTTGATAAAGAGTTAAGGACCTCTTTGGAAAGCATCCCTTCTGGTCAAAGGGTTTTGGTTACTTGCGAGGGGGCATTTACTTATCTAACTCATGATTACGGAATGGATGAGGCTTATCTCTGGCCAGTCAATGCAGAGAGTCAGGTCACGCCTAGGAGAATGCTCAAGCTTATTCAATTAATCAAGTCAAGAGGAGTTCGAACAATCTTTTGTGAAAGCACAGTTAGTTCAAAGGCCCAACTTGAGGTCGCCAGATCGAGCGGCGCAAGGTTTGGTGGTACCTTTTTTGTGGACTCTTTATCAGAGGCTGGTGGGCCTGCTCCAACGTTGTTGGACCTGTATCGACATAATGTTGATCTAATACTTAAAGGCCTCGTATTGGAAAATCCTGAGAAATGATGAATTCTCTAAAAACAAATAATCAGATAGAGGAAATGCGAATAGAAGCCGATCAGGTTTGTGTCGATTACAACGGGACAGTTGCTCTCTATGACGCAAGTCTCAGATTGAAGTCAGGATGTATTTGTGGGCTTGTAGGAATGAACGGTGCAGGTAAATCAACTTTTTTTAAGGCTTTGATGGGTTTTGTTCGCCCTTCACGTGGAATTATTCGTATTAATGGATTAGAGGTACCTAAGGCTCAGCGTAATCAGGCTGTTGCATATGTTCCTCAGAATGAAGGAATAGATTGTTCTTTCCCAACAAGCGTGTGGGATGTAGTAATGATGGGCCGTTATGGCTCTATGAACTTTTTAAGAATTCCCAGTGCGTCTGATAGGAAAGCTGTTTGGCATGCGCTGGAAAGAGTTGAACTTATTGATTTACGCAAAAGACCAATTGGGACACTTTCAGGAGGTCAGCGTAAGAGAGCTTTTCTTGCCCGTGCGATTGCTCAGAGAGCGTCTGTACTTCTCTTAGACGAACCATTTACAGGCGTTGATGTCCGAACAGAAAAGCTTATGTCCGAGCTTTTTATTCAGTTTCGGAATGAAGGCCGCACAATTCTTATCTCAACTCATGATTTAAGCCATGTAAGGGATTTTTGCGATTTAGTGGTCCTCATTAATAAAACAGTTCTTGCATATGGTGAGACTTCAGAAATTTTCACCGATGAGAATCTGACTAGAACTTTTGGTGGAATGCCACCTGATTTACTTTCTGGCCCCACTTCATCAGAGAGCTTGAGTTGATGATTTCACTCCTTTCATCAGCCTCACCGATCTCATGGCTTCTGGATCCATTGAGTCATGATTTCATGAGACGAGCATTGATGGTGAGTGCTCTTGTAGGTGGTGTTTGTGGTCTTCTTTCTTGTTATATGACGTTAAAAGGTTGGGCCTTGATGGGTGATGCAGTCTCTCATGCAGTAATGCCAGGAGTGGTTGTTGCTTATGCGCTTGGGTTGCCCTTTTCTATAGGAGCATTTGTCTTTGGAGTTGGTTCTGTTGCTTTGATTGGCTTCGTAAAACAGAAGTCTAGGGTTAAAGAAGATACTGTAATAGGCCTTGTATTTACTGGCTTCTTTGCTCTTGGCCTTGTTTTAGTCTCGAAAATTAGGAGTAACATTGATTTGATGCATATTCTTTTTGGAAGCCCCCTTGGAATATCTGGTTCGGATGTCAATCAGACTCTTATTATCTCTGGATTAGTAACAGTTATATTGCTTCTCTTTAGGAGAGATCTAATGCTTTATTGCTTTGATGCAACACATGCAAGATCAATAGGGATTAATACAGGATTGCTTCATTATTTGCTCTTGTCTTTGCTTTCTTTGGCGGCTGTTGCTGGACTTCAAACTGTTGGAATTATTCTAGTTGTAGCAATGTTGATAACTCCTGGTGCAACAGCTTATTTGCTAACAGATCGCTTTGATAGAATGAATGTACTGGCCATACTTAGCAGCTCTATATCTAGCATAATTGGTGTTTATTTAAGTTATTGGTTCGACATTGAAACAGGTGGTTCTATTGTTCTTGTTCAGACTCTGATCTTCCTTGTAGCTTTTCTGTTTGCGCCTAGATACGGCATTCTTAAGTCAAATAGCTCAATTGCTTCTTAAACGTGAAAACTCAGGAAATTATTAATTCCTCAGAGGATTCTTCCGTAGATCAGTCTTGGCCTTGGTGGCCTTTACTTCCTTTATACCCTTATGGTCACCGTAGAACTTTGTTTAGGGAGCTGATACCTGATCAAGTATGGAGCTTTGAACAATTACAGGGGCTTTATTACGTTGCAGTCCCCGTCCGCCTAACTGTTTTGAAGGTAACAGGTGGGCTAATGCTAGTAAATCCTCTTCCTCCTACTGGTCAATTACGTCGAGGCATAGAGGACCTTGAGAAGAAGTATGGACCAGTACTCACGATTGTCCTCCCAACGGCTTCTGGGTTGGAGCACAAAATTTCATTACCTGCGCTTTCTCGTGCCTTTCCCCAAGCTGAAGTATGGATTTCATCGGGACAATGGAGCTTCCCATTTGAATTGCCTCTTGGTTGGTTAGGAATACCAGAAGGGAGAACTAAGATTCTCATTGAAGAAGGTTTACCACATGACGATATTTGCAGCTGGATACAATTAGGACCACTTGATATTGGCTTGGGAAGTTTTCAAGAGGTGGCTTGTTTTCATAAACCTTCTGGAACTCTTTTGGTAACAGATGCATTAGTTGGAATTGAAGAAAAACCGCCAGAACTTTTTGATATTGACCCTACACCTTTATTATTTCATTCTCGTGAGAGGGGTGATGAGCTTATTAAGGACTCTCTTGAGGCAAGGAAGAAAGGATGGGCAAGATTGGTTTTATTTTCTTGCTTCTTAAGACCTAATAAATTATCAATACCTCCATTTTTTGAGGTATTACGAAATTCATTTAAGCCTGGACTTAGAAACTTTAAATCTCATTTTGGTTTATATCCTTTTGTTTGGGAAGAAGGTTGGGAAGAGTCTGCTGGAGAACTGATTGGTAAGGAAAAACCACTTTTACAAGTTGCTCCAGTTTTGGAAAGATTGATTTTTCCAAGGGCTCAGGATGCACTGATTCAATGGTTGGATGAATTGATCAGGTTAAAGGGAATTCGGTGGCTGGTTTCAGCTCACTTTAGTGCTCCTGTTGAATTATTTCCAAGAAAAATTAGGAATCTGAAAGAACAAATTAAACGCAGGCCCTGGGCTATTGGAGAGGGTAATTGGCAATTTCTGGATGGATTAGATAAGGCTCTCCTTAAGGGAGGTGTGGTTCCGAAGGACCCATTTGAAAAATTTAGAGGGTGAGATCCAGATCTTCAGGGTCTACTGCCATTGACTCGTCAGAAAAAAGAGACTCTTCCAGTTCTTTGCGTTGTTCCATTTGGCGTAGAAAATAACCAGTCATCATTGCTGAGGCTAGAAGACTTGCAAAATTGTCTCTACTGGCAGCTACCTTTACTTCAAATTGCTCACCAGGAAGCATCCCAAGCAAGCCCTGTACGTTGTGGCTGATTATGTCCTGTATTTCTGGACTAGCAGATTTTGCTACTCGTTGTAATACATCGGGAGATTGATCCTGTAGATATTCGATTAGGGCATTACCTTCCTGTCCATCATTGTTGTCTGTGGCCAGAAACTCCGGGTTGAACATCCCAGTGCACTCTCCATCATCGTATTGACCTTATCGCAGTGTGGTCTTTTGGCTCAATTTCTGAAGGGGTGGGGAACCGAATAGGGCCAAATTCATTCAGTGGCCAATATCTCCAAATTGCCGTCCCTATTAGCTTTTCTTCAGGTAAAGCACCCCACAAGTGTGAGTCGAGGCTGTTATTTCGGTTGTCTCCTAGCACCCAAAGTTGATTGGATGGAACGGACACAGCATCCATTTCATATTGCATTTCTTCTATCCTCCAAGGTTCTTTGACTAATTGACCGTTCCGAAATAACTGACCGTCATGAATTTCGATTTGATCGCCAGGAAGGCCAACTATTCTTTTAATCAAGGCCAAGTTTGGATCGTATCCAGCTTCTATTAGCCGTTGTGGTGGATGAAAAACCACAACGCTATTAACTCCTAAATGCTTGTTTTGGATTCTTTTTAAACGTGGCTGTACCTTTTCAATTAAAATCCTGTCTTTTAGTTGCAGAGTGGGCAACATTGAACCAGAAGGTATCCAGCGGGGCTCAATAATCTGCCATCTCAGAAGAAGGGCTAGCCCAACCCAAATAAATAAGTTGCGCCAATGGAAGGTTTTCGTTGATGGTGGCTTGTAAGGAGGTGGGGGAGAATGCATTTAAATTTTTAGGGCTTTGCTTCCGGTCGATCTTGTCCGAAGATCGAATTAGTTAAATTTCTACCTCTGTCATTAGCACGAACCAACCTTTACGTCTGTCTAAAGCTTTTAGAAGCTTTCATTCAAAAAGGAATGGAACATATTGTTCTTTGTCCAGGCAGTCGTTCAGCCTCTCTCGCTCTTGCGGCTGGGGCCTTGGCGAAGGCTGGTCGCGTGAAGTTGCTTTCAGCTATAGATGAAAGGTCTGCAGCATTTCTTGCATTAGGTATAGGTACTGCCACTGGAAAGGCTACTGCTGTTGTAACAACATCTGGTACTGCAGTAGCTGAACTTTTGCCGGCAGCTGTAGAGGCAGATCGTTCTTGTCAGCCTATTTTGTTTTTAACTGCTGATCGTCCTTTTCGATTGAAAAATTGTGGAGCAAATCAGACAGTAAATCAAGAAGAATTTCTTGGTTCAGTTTGTAGAGGAGTTCAACAAAGTCCTAGAGATGGTCTTCATTTAATTGATTCAAGTACTCTTTACTCCCTTGTAGAAGACTCATGGAGTAAGGCTCATGAATGTCCGGGACCTGTACATATAAACCTTGCTTTTGAGGAGCCATTGCATGCCACTCTCAAAGAACAAAGTGATGTTTGGACAGGTTGGTCTCCTGATATACCTTTGCATGAGGAATACTTTCCTTTTGAAGAGATTCAGGAATTCCCTGTAGATGTATCTGGAGAACTTTTCAAATTAGATCCTTTGAGGCCTGGTGTGGTGATAGCTGGACCATGGAGAGGACCTAGCGAAAAATTATTAGGATTTCAGGAAACACTAATTGCTTGGCAGGAACTTAGTGGATGGCCTGTATTAGCAGACCCTTTGTCAGGGGTATCTTGTCTTCAGAAAGGTCTAATTAAAAATTGGGAACTTCTGATACCTTCTTTTCTGCCAATACCCCAAGAAGGTCTTCAGGTTTTACGCTTGGGCCCACTTCCTGCTAGTAGGACTTTAGAAAGTTGGTTGCAAACTTTAGGCCCAAAACAATTGCTTATAACTGAGGGGGATTTTAGGAAACTTGATCCTTTAGGAATTTCGGTTCAATTTAGTAAAGGATTTGCTACTTGGTGGAGATCAGGACCAGAAAGGGATTTTTCAAACTCCTCATCCTCCAAGGAATTTTTAGCAACTATTGAACGTTGGTTTGAAAATGATCAAGCTGCCCAGTCTTTTTTGGAAAAATTATTACCAATTCAAGGCTCAATTACTGAACCTTCTTTAGCACGCGCTCTGAACCGACTATTGCCTGATGGTCTCCCTGTGATGCTTGCAGCCAGTAGCCCTATAAGGGATTGGATTTCCTTTGCAGGTGCCAGTCCATCAATACGAAGATGTTTTGGATTTAGGGGTGCTTCTGGTATTGATGGAACTTTGTCTCTTGGAATGGGCTTAGCAGTAGCTCTTGGACCTACAGTTTTGGTTAGTGGAGATTTGGCATTGCTTCATGACAGCAATGGGTGGTTGTTAGCTCAGCCCAAAGCGATTCCGTTAGTTGTTGTTTTGATTGACAATGGAGGCGGGGGCATATTTAAACAATTAGCTATAGAAACGAGTTCCAGTGAGGAGTTCGCAGAGCTTTTTGCAATGCCTCAACTAGTCGATCAACTTGCTTTGGCCAAAGCACATGGAATCCCTAATCGCCAGGTCTCATGCTTGGAGGATCTAGAAATTGCCCTTGAATGGAGTTTTTCTCAAAAAGGCCCTGTTTTGTTACGGGTAAGTACTGATCCAGTTAGGGATTCGAACCTTAGGAATGAGCTCCGTAAGGGGGTTGCTCAGCTCCTTGAATCGATTTCTCAAAACACTTTCTAAGAGGATGTAGAGCAATGTCCAAAAAGCTTAATGGTTCAAAGGAATCTCAAATGAGAGTTTTGCCTGGTGATACGGCTGTTGAATGGCAAAGGTGGGGGAAGTATGAAGATATTTTCCTTGATAAGTGTTCAGAAGGCATTGCAAGGGTTGCGATCAATCGCCCTGAAAAAAGGAATGCTTTTACCCCTCGAACCGTTGAGGAGCTTTGTGATGCATTTTCAAGAATTAGGGATGAAAGAGCTATTGGGGTTGTTTTATTTACTGGGGTTGGGCCGGCTAAAGATGGCGGTTATGCGTTCTGTTCAGGGGGTGACCAAAGTTTTCGAGGTGTTGGGGGTTATGTAGATAACGATGGTTTGCCTCGCCTAAATGTTCTTGATTTACAACGAATTATTCGCAGCCTCCCAAAGGTTGTAATTGCCCTTGTTGCCGGTTATGCGATAGGAGGAGGTCAGGTTTTGCATCTGCTTTGTGATATTAGTTTGGCTGCAGATAATGCTGTTTTTGGTCAGACTGGTCCAAAGGTAGGTAGTTTTGATGGTGGCTTTGGGGCGGGTTACTTAGCGAGAGTTGTGGGGCAGAGGAAGGCTAGAGAAATTTGGTTTCTTTGTAGACAGTACCGAGCAGAGGAGGCCCTACAAATGGGACTTATAAATGCAATTACCCCGTTAGAACAACTTGAGGCAGAAGGAGTCAACTGGGCCCTTGAGGTTCTTAAACACAGTCCTACGGCCATTCGATGTCTTAAGGCGGCCTTCAATGCTGAAACAGATGGTTTGGCTGGAATTCAAGAATTAGCGGGTCAAGCGACACATCTCTTCTATAGGACTGAGGAGGCGATTGAAGGACGAAATGCCTATTTAGAGAAGAGACAAGCCGACTTTTCTGAACCAGGATGGCTTCCATAAACTCCAATGGACTTTGCGCCATTTAGAGTTCTTTCATCTATCGATTGAATTGCAATGCGCGTGCTGTTTGCCGCTGCGGAATGCGCGCCGATGGTCAAGGTTGGCGGGATGGGTGATGTTGTGGGATCTTTGCCACCTGCCCTGAAAAAGCTTGGTCATGATGTTCGTTTAATTCTTCCTGGGTATGGGATGCTCTGGAGTTGTATGGAAATTTCAGAAGAGCCTATTTTTCGTGCCAATACCATGGGCTCTGACTTTGCAATTTACGAAACCCAGCATCCTCTCAATGGATTACCCATTTACTTGGTAGGACATCCTGTCTTTGATCCTGAAAGGATTTATGGAGGGGATGATGAGGATTGGAGATTTACTTTCTTTGCAAGTGCTGCCTCTGAATTTTCATGGAATTATTGGAAACCGGAAGTTCTCCATTGCCATGACTGGCACACAGGAATGATTCCTGTGTGGATGCATCAAGATCCAGAAATAAGCACAGTTTTCACTATTCATAACCTCAAGTATCAAGGTCCTTGGCGTTGGAAACTAGATCGAATGACGTGGTGCCCTTGGTATATGCATGGTGATCACACAATGGCTGCAGCCATGCTTTATGCCGATAGGGTAAATGCGGTCTCCCCTACTTATGCAAGAGAGATTTGTACTCCAGAGTACGGGGAGAATCTCGATGGTTTGCTTAATTATATTTCAGGCAAACTTCGTGGAATCCTTAATGGTATTGATCTTGAGGAATGGGACCCTGCCAAGGATCAATCTATTGCAGCTAATTTTAGTTGTGATGATCTTTCAGGGAGGAGCATTAACAAACAATCTTTGCAAGAACGTATGGGGTTAGATGTTAATCCAGATACGTATTTATTAGGTATGGTCAGCAGACTTGTTGATCAAAAAGGAGTTGACTTGGTTCTACAGGTTGTAAAGAGATTGCTTGCTTATACAGACTCTCAAATTGTGGTTTTAGGTACCGGTGATAGAAGCTTGGAGTCATTCCTTTGGCAACTTGCGACTGAGCATCCTGGACGTTTCTCTGTTTTCCTAACTTATGACGATCAATTGTCTCGTTTGATTTATGCAGGTAGCGATGCATTCTTAATGCCTAGTCGTTTTGAGCCATGTGGGATTAGTCAGCTACTTGCAATGCGTTATGGCTCTGTACCAATAGTTAGGAATGTTGGTGGTCTTGTTGATACAGTTACTCCTCATGATCCAATTAGCCAAAAAGGTACAGGATTTTGTTTCGATCGCTTTGAACCTGTTGATTTTTATACTGCTTTGGTTAGGTCTTGGGAGGCATTTCGTCATCGAGAAAGCTGGAGGGCATTGCAACTACGAGCAATGAATCAAACCTATAGTTGGGACAAATCAGCATTGGATTATGAACGTATGTATAAAGATGTCTGTGGAGTAAAAGAGCCATCACCTGATGCGGCGGTGGTTGAGAAACTTTCTGTTGGTCAGGAAGCCGATCCTTCATTGCAAGGGCTTAATGCTGTTTAATTTGGGACTTGGGTAAATTACTTTAGTCAACTTCTTTTCCCCTTAAAATAAGGAGTTAAAAGAAAAAGAAAAGATTATTTCTTCTAATAGTCAATGTATTGATGGCACTCAAACTTAAAAATTTAAATGAACTATGGGGAGCACCTATAAGCGAAGGAGACAATAACCTTGAGCAGCCGGTTGGGAAAGTATGTACGGATAGTCGTAAACTTGTTAAGGGTGACTTTTTTGTTCCATTAGTTGGAGGAAAATTCGATGGCCATAAATTTCTAACTCGGGTTTTTAGTCTTGGTGCGCAAGCTGCTGTAGTCTCTCGACATTATCAATTCCCTTTACCTAAAGGGCTCCTTCATTGGGTAGTAGATGACACTGTTTATGCTTATCAACAGCTTGGGTTGATACATCGTTGTGATTTGGACGTCCCAGTTGTTGCAGTTACAGGCTCTGTGGGGAAGACAACAACTAGGGAGATGATTCGTTCTGCCTTGGAGTCTATTGGTAAGATAATGGCTAGTTCGGAGAATAATAATAACGACATAGGAGTTCCTCTTACTTTGCTTAAAGGGAATTCCACTCATGCTGCATTTGTGGTGGAGATGGGAATGCGTGGTTTAGGTGAGATTGAACGTCTGTCCACATGTAGTCAACCCGATATTGCAGTTATCACTAACATTGGCAGTGCACATATTGGACTGCTCGGGAGTCGCAGGCAAATAGCTAAAGCAAAGTGTGAGATAACTTCGGCTTTAAAACCTAATGGAGTTGTAGTGATCCCATTTGGGGATCATCTATTGGAAGAAGTTCTTGCACATAATTGGACGGGAAGAGTTGTACGTGTTGGACTTGACGATGATGAACTTTCTCTTGGTGAAAAAAAACAAGATCTGTCAAGGAAGGAACTTCCAAAAGCTGACCTGGTTGGCTCTATAGATGTCTTTAATAATGAAATTGCTATAGAAAACAATATTTGCCATCTCCCTTTATTAGGTAGACATAACGCTAGGAATTTCATGCTCGCAATTGCAGTCGCTAGGGAGTTAAATGTTCCTTGGGATTATTTGAAAGATTTGTCTGTTCCGACATCCTGTGGCAGGAATAGGATATGTCAGTTTGGTCGTTTGACAGTTCTTGACGAGACATACAACGCCTCCCCTGAGGCGGTTAACTCTGCTTTGGAATTGTTGGTTAGTTATCCGGGGAGGCACTTTGCTGTCCTTGGGAAAATGTTGGAACTAGGGAGTCATAGTGTGGCCTTGCATCAACATGTTGCAGAAAGAGTGGTTAGGTTAGGTTTGGACGGATTGGTGGTTGTAGCTGATGGAGCAGAGGCAGATGCCATGACAAACGCAGCACATTCGTTGGCTTATTTTGCTGTTGTGTCTAGCCCTGAAAAAGCTATGCAGCCATTACTTTCTTGGTTAAAGGCAGGGGACGTGTTGTTACTTAAAGCCAGTAGAGCTGTATCTCTTGAAATACTATTGCCCTGGCTTGCTGAACATCAGTTTTGATCCCTATCAGGATCAAACCACTCTTCCTTGATAAATTGTCTCGCACGTCCAATAGCTAAGGAATTGCTAGGGATGTTCTTTGTAAGTGTTGAGCCTGCTCCTATAGTCACATTTGAGCCGAGAATAATTGGTGCTACAAGAACTGAATTTGCTCCAGTTTTACATCCATTGCCAATAGTTGTTTGGTGCTTCCTCTCCCCATCAAAGTTGGCAGTGATTGTTCCGGCCCCAATATTTACATCGCACCCCACCTCAGCATCGCCTAAATATGAGAGGTGATTTATTTTGCTATTTTCTCCAATAGTGCTTTTCTTGATTTCCACAAAGTTCCCCACCTTACAATTTTTTGCAACTTTTGACTCTGGACGCAAGTGTGCAAATGGACCTATGAGGACTTCATTACCTATTTTGGAATTGTGAATGACTGAGTATAGAACTTTTACGTTGTTTCCTAACTTGGAATTATTAATCAAGGTTCCTGGCCCTATATGACAACCATCACCTATTAGACAATTTCCTTGGAAATGGGTTTGAGGTTGGACTATGACATCGCTCCCAAAGTTACATTCTTGACTAAGCGTGCAGCTTTTAGGGTCTATAAAAGTCACACCTCTCTTCATCCAGTAATTTTGTAGCTGTCTTTGAAGCAATGCTTCGCATTGGGCCATTTGTATCCGATCGTTAATTCCACTTACTTCATTAGGATCATCTACTTCTATATGCATTGCTTTGTCAAACATGGCTACAGCATCAGTTAGATAAATTTCCCCTTGTTGATTCTTGTTAGATAGTCGCGGAAGTATTTTTATTAACTTCTTCCAATTAAAGCAATATATACCTGCATTCGTAAGGTTGTTTAATAGCTGTGAGTCTGTGCAATCTCTATCTTCAATAATTGCCTCTACTTTCCCTTGACTATCTGCAAACACTCTGCCATAGCCTTTTGGCTCAGAAAGTCTTGCGCTTAGGAAAGTTACGCCTGCTTGGCTAGAACGATGTTCGTCAACAAGCTTCTGAATTGTTTTAGGTTGAAGCAATGGCACGTCTCCATTTAGGACAAGAAGCTCTCCTTCAAAGCCTTTAAGTACGCCAATCAATTGTTGTACTGCATGCCCTGTCCCATTTTGCGGTTCTTGTAGTACAAACTCTAGTTTTGGAATATTGACTAATTTTTCTCTTACAAGCTCTGCTTGATGCCCCACAATCAGAAAATACTGATCAGGTTTTAAATCGCTGCAGCTGGCCAAGACTCTTTCGACCAAGCTATTACCAGCTATTTTTTGTAAGACTTTTGGGAGGGCGCTGTTCATGCGTGTGCCCTTCCCGGCAGCCAAGATGGCGACGGCTAGCATTGAAAAATTGGTTGATGGGCCGGAATCTACTGGCTTTAGTTCGATTCGACCTTCCCCCATCTTCGATGCCAGGTATTTGTTTCTTCCAGATCACTTTGATGTTGTTCTCTTTTTCGGCGGTCTAATATCACCGTCTTTGTATCGAAACCACTGTGGTCTCGATAGGGGATTGCAGCTCTGGTAAGTAGATGCTCCTCCTCCATTGGACTTAATAATCTCCAATAGGGACTATTTGTAATCATTTCCTTAGTCCCATGATTTGGTTTTATTGCCATAGTCCCAGAGCTCCATGTTTGTTTTTCCTTGAGATTGGGCCGTAATGATCGCAATATAAGCCCTGATTTTTTTAGAGTTGAGCGTATTGCAGCTGCGCTGCAATATGTTAACAATCTCCCATCAGGTGCAAGTTTTCCGGAAAGGGCTTTTAAAAACTCCTCACTCCAGAGCTCAGGGCAATTGCTTGGAGAAAAAGCATCAAGTAAAATCAAATCAAAGGTTTTATCTATAGGCAATAATCTAAGTTTTTGCCTGGCATCACCCCAGAAAATCTTGCCTTTACTTCTTTTTTGTTTCCATTCGCCTTTTGTGCTTAGTTCTTGAAGAACAGCTAGGACATCCTCTGACCAGTTTCCTAAGAAGGTATCTGTTTTTAGTGCGATTTGTAGAGGCCTTTTGTCTAGCTCTAGTCCTATCCAATTCAAACTTAGAGAAGTCCCTAAGATTAATTCCATTAAACAGGCAGAGTTATATCCAAGTCCAACACATACATCTAGAACATTTATTTGTTGATTAACTCTAAAGCGATCTATTTGTGATGGCGTTACGAACTTCTGTTGAGCCTCTTTAATTGCTCCAAATCGACTATGAAATGTCTCTTTGAAGTAGGAACTATGAAGGCTAAAACTTCCATCATCTGTCAAAAACTCTGAGAGCACCCCCAGAGGATTCGTGTAAGAAAAGGTTTTATTTTCGAAGCCGTCCAAGATCGTTCCAGAACTCTGGATATGAAACAGCGGCTGCATCGCTGCGAGACAAGGTTGAGTCTCCTTTCGCCAATAAAGCGGCTATGGCAAGACTCATTGCCACTCGGTGATCGGTTTCACTATCAATAGCCGTCCCTTTAAGAGAACGACCGCCAAAAATTGTTAATCCATCAGGGTGTTCTTGGATTTCTGCTCCCATTGCGGACAATTGTCTTGCCATAACGGCTAATCGATCTGTTTCTTTTACTCGGAGTTCACTTGCTCCAGTGATTTTGCTTTCTCCATCACAGAAGCAGGCAGCAACTGAAAGAATCGGGACTTCGTCAATTAATCGGGGCATAATTTCTTCGCTTAAGTTGAATGCTTTCAGACGACCAGAGTTAGTTACTCGAATATCTCCAACAGGCTCACCAGCGACATCCCTTCTATTCAAAACCTGATAGTTAACTTCCATTTGATTCATTATTTCAAGAATGCCCGTTCTCGTGGGGTTCAACCCAACGTTCTCAATTGTCAATTCTGAGTTGGGCACTAGAGCGCCTGCAATTAACCAGAATGCAGCTGAACTGATATCACCTGGAACTATGACATCTTGTCCTAGAAGTCTTTCTCCTGGTTGGACGCTTATATGTCTACCAATTTCTCCCCCGACCTGAAGATTGGCCCCGAATGCTTTGAGCATACGCTCACTATGGTCTCTTGAGTGGGCAGGTTCGATTACGGTAGTAGGACCTTCGGCAGTGAGAGCAGCCAGGAGAATGGCTGATTTGACTTGAGCACTTGCTACAGGTGTTCCTACTACTGCTCCATGAAGCTTTTGACCAGTAATAGATATAGGTGCATAATTTCCATTTGATCGACCTTGAATTTCTGCTCCCATTAGTTGAAGTGGATGACCTACTCGTTGCATTGGCCTATTACGCAGTGATTCATCTCCTGTTAGTACAAAATGTCTTCCTTTACGCCCAGCTAAAAGTCCCAGGAGTAATCGCATTGTGGTCCCTGAATTTCCACAATCAAGAATTTCATCTGGTTCTTTAAGTCCATCCAAGCCAACTCCTTCAATTCGGACTGTCTCTCCAGCTCTAATGGGACTGATGTTTACTCCCATTGCACGGAGACAGGATGCAGTACTTATGGGGTCTTCAGCAGGTAAAAGTCCTTTAATCGAGGTCGGCCCTTCAGCAATTGCACCAAAAAGCAGAGCCCTATGAGAGATCGACTTGTCGCCTGGAACACGTACTTTTCCTGACAAGCCACCTCCTGAACAGATCTCACGCGCTTTTGTGTTATCACTTTTTTTAGCGCTCAAGGAGATTTGCTCAATTAATTAATTTGATTTTATTAGTAAAGGGGTGGTGAAATGACTTTTTAATCCTTTTGGATTTGTTTTTGATGTATTAGTTGCTCCATCACATATCCGAATAATTTTGGATCTGGTTCTTTGTCTTTGAGATCGGCTAAGCCCAGTTCTTCCCATCTTTCTTTGACTCTTGACTCAAGCCCTTTCGTTCGTTTTAAGGGGTCTCCCCAGGTATGTTTTTTTTCAGGGCCAATTTTGGTAGTAGCGTCGATGGCCAACCTGCCACCTAAGCCCAGTTCCTCGCTTGCAAAGTCAAGGCTGTCAAATGGAGTATTTTCTAGGATAAACAGATCTCTTTGCGGGTCTACCTGACTTGATATTGCCCAGATCACTTGTCTGGGGTCTCGAACGTTAATAGTGAAGTCCACTACCACAACGAATTTTGTGTAGGTGAATTGGGGTAATGCACTCCAAAACGCCATTGCCGCCCTTTTTGCTTGCCCTGGATATACCTTTTCTATAGAAATAACAGCAAGTTTGTAACTAAGAGCTTCCATTGGAAGAAAGAAGTCTTTGATTTCAGGGATTTGTTGACGAAGAATTGGCGTATAAATTCGATTAAGCGCAATTGCCAGCATCGCTTCTTCTTTTGGGGGCCTACCACTAAAAGTTGTTAAAAGTATGGGTTTTTTGCGTTGAGTCATGTGATGGAATCGGATCAAAGGTGAATCTTCAATTCCTCCATAAAATCCCATATGATCTCCAAATGGACCGTCGGGTACTTCCTCCCCAGGGGTAATAGTTCCCTCTAAAACGATTTCACTATGACTAGGTACCTTTAAATCGATTGTTTTACATCGGGTGAGGCGTACTCCTTCCCCGGCATAAAGTCCTGCAAAAAGCCACTCACTAAGTTGAATAGGGATTGGGGTTGCTGCTGCCATTATTAATAGTGGGTGAACACCTAGTGCAACAGCGACTTCAAGTTTTTGACCTTTTGAAGCTGCTTTCTGAAGATGGCGAGCTCCTCCTCTAACACTGAGCCAATGAACACTCATTGTTTTAGCAGAATGTCTTTGAAGTCTGTATATCCCAACATTCTCAATGCCAGTTTCAGGGTCTTTCGTTATAACCAATCCCATTGTGATTACACCACCAGCATCCTTTGGCCAAGGACGAATTAATGGTAATTCATTTAGATTTAACTCATTTTCATTAAAAACTCTTTGGTGACAAGGAGGTGTTAAATCAGTATCGGGTCGTGATTTAATTAGATCCCAAAAAACTCTTGCAAAGTCTTTAGTCTCTTTAAAGCCTTTTGGTGGTTTTGGTTGTTGTAAAAGAGAAAGCCTTTTACCTAGATCTTCGAGTTCTTCAGCGCTTTCAAGACCCATACTCCAAATCACTCTTTCAAATGTTCCTAGCAGGTTTATTGCTACAGGAATTTCAGAGCCAATAACATTTTCGAATAAGAGTGCTGGTCCACCAAGCCCAAGCACGCGATCACTTATTGCAGCAAGTTCAAGATCCGGATCAACTTTTGCTTTGATGCGACGTAATTGGCCACGGTTTTCAAGTAGGGACAGAAAATCCCTCATGTCACGGGACGAAGGCCCAGGACGAAGTATTTGCATAAGGATTCAATCAATTGGTTAGATGATCTGGCTACTCTGGCGCAGTTTGCGTGATGCCGTAATTATGAACATTTCCTATTTTGATGTAGCTGCAAATGTTCCGGAAGGAATAGAGCCCGATGCGGCTGTTGTGATAGACGTTCTTAGAGCCACAACAACAATTGCATGGGCACTTAATAACGGTGCTGAGGCCATTCAAACTTTCGCTGACCTTAACGAGCTGAGACAAAGCGCATCACAATGGCCAGAGTCAAAGGCTCTTTTGCTTGGAGAACGTGGAGGGCAGACCATCCCAGGGTTTGATTTAGGTAATTCACCTATAGCTGTTAAACCTGAATTGGTAGCTGGAAAAAGGCTTTTTATGAGTACAACTAATGGGACTCGCTCACTTCATCGAGTTAGGAATGTTTCGATTTTATATACTTTAGCTTTGCCAAATCGTAAAGCTGTAGGGGAGAGATTACTTAATGATAAGCCAGACCAGCTTTGGATTGTTGGGAGTGGGTGGGAAGGTTCCTATTCTTTGGAAGATTCCCTCGCTGCTGGAGCACTTGCGAGCTTCTTATTCGAACAGGCTAAAGATTCAGTTGATGAAGTAAATGATGAGTTGATTGCAGCTTTAGCACTTTGGAATGTTTGGCAAGCTGATTTGGAAGGTTGTTTGCGGAAAGCAAGTCATGGGAAAAGACTTGCTGGTCTAGGCAATCATGATGCGGATTTTAGATGTTGCGCAGAGTTAGATAGGCTAAATGTGGTACCAAAACAAGTAGAGCTTGGGGTACTTTGTTCTGGATGACTTCTTAAAGTATTTTCTTCTGTGGTTTTTCTGTGACTGACTTTTTGGCAGCAGCTGTGCAAATGACAAGCACCTCGCAGCCAGAGGTTAATTTTTCTGCTGCTGAGGAGCAGATTGAGCTTGCCACTCGTAGAGGGGCAGAGTTGATCGGTTTGCCTGAAAACTTTGCATTTATGGGGGATGATAAGCAACGCCTCGAGATTGCTCAATCACTCTCTGAAGAGTGCAGTCAATTCCTGGTAACTATGGCAAGACGTTATCAAGTAGTTCTTTTAGGCGGAGGTTTCCCTGTCCCTGCAGGTGATGGTCAAAGGACCCTTAATAGGGCTGAACTTGTTGATCGTGATGGCCAAATATTAGGTAGATACGACAAAATCCATCTTTTTGATGTTGACCTGCCAGAAGGTAATACCTATAGAGAATCAGCAACAATTATTCCAGGGAACGACTTACCACCAGTGGTTGATGTTCCAGGTCTATGCAAGGTGGGCCTTTCCATTTGTTATGACGTTCGATTTCCTGAGCTTTATCGACATTTGGTGGATGGAGGGGCGGAATTGTTAATGATTCCAGCTGCATTTACTGCTTTTACTGGAAAGGATCATTGGCAAGTGCTCCTTCAAGCAAGATCTATAGAAAATACCGCATATGTTCTTGCTCCAGCTCAAACAGGATTGCATTATGAACGTAGGCATAGTCATGGACATGCGATGGTGATTGACCCATGGGGCACAGTTCTTGCTGATGCAGGAGTTCTTCAGGGTGCTGCCATAGCTCCTATAGATACTTGCCACGTTGGACGCATTCGTGCGCAAATGCCTAGCCTTAAGCATCGTAAGAAGGCGCTTTTTTGAGCAAATGGGTTGGGCTTCCTTACGTCGTACTGCCTACCTTGTATTTTTTTTGCCGCTGATTTTGATTGGGTCTGCATACCCATCAAAATCAGCTAGTGCTTTAGCTGCTTGGGCGTTGGAACGAGAAGGGGTTTTGCAATTACGCACGTCAGTAAATACCCCATTGAAAGCTTCTTTCCAATCTTCAGATTCTGTAAAAGGTATTCGTGTTTGGATTGATTTCCCAGGTGAGTTAACTAGACCTAGAACCCTTTTGGGTAGTGGACCAGTTCGAGAAATTCGTCTAGGTAAACCCAAGCGAGGAGTTACTCGACTGGTTATTGAGTTCAAAAAATCTGTCTATTTAGATCCTTCAAAGTTGAAATTGATAGGGATTTCTCCTGACCGTTGGAAATTGAAATTCCTGGGGTTACCTCTGAGGGGGTTGAGTAGGATCGGAGAGGGAGACTTAACAGCTTTTTCTTCTAGAGATAGAGATTGGGTAAAGGCAAAACCTTTAATTTCTGGTCAAACTTCATTCAATTCTTCTGGTTTGCCATGGGTGCCTCGTGGTCGTTTTCGCGTGGTAATAGATCCTGGGCATGGAGGGCCTGATTCTGGTGCTGTAGGTATTGGGGGAATTAGGGAGACTGATGTTGTGCTTGATATTTCCCTTGAGGTAGCAAAATTCCTGGAAGCCAAAGGTGTGATAGTCAACTTGACTAGGACCTCTGAGGTTGATTTGGGTCTTTTCCCAAGGGTGGCGATCGCTAATAGGGCAGGTGCAGATGCGTTTGTCAGTATTCATGCAAATGCCACAAGGAATAGGCGCAGAGATGTCAATGGAATAGAAACCTTTTATTTTTCTGGTTTTAGGGGACTCAGCCTGTCAAAACATATTCAGAAGCAAGTTTTGAAGGTTTCACCAGGTAGTCCTGATAGAGGTGTTAGGCGAGCGCGCTTTTTTGTGATTAGGCGGACTAGGATGCCAGCTGCTCTAGTTGAGACGGGATTCGTTACGGGTAGGCTTGATGCACCTCGCCTCGCGAAAGCATCTCATCGACGTGAGCTTGCATTCGCAATTGCGAAAGGCATCCTTAATTATTTGCAGGGTCTAAGTTGATTGCTCGCATAGGCATCTTTGATAGTGGATTGGGTGGGTTTACTGTCCTTAATCGTTTACTAGGGCGATATGGAGATTTGTTTTGTTTATATTTAGCCGATACTGCTAGGGTCCCTTTTGGAGAAAGGAGTATCACAGAAATCCGAATTATTGCTGGAGAAATTATCGAGTGGTTAAGTGCCGAGAATATTTCTGCAGTAGTAATTGGTTGCAACACCACTAATTCATTAGCTTTTGATGTAATCAAAAAAGGAGCAGGGGTTCCAGTCTTTGGACTAATTGAGGCCGCTGCAGGAATGGTAATTGAGTCAAGGGTGGGTGTGCTGGCAACACCTGCTACAGCCGCTTCCAATGCATATCGTGATCAGATTGAGGCAGAAAACCCTGGTACAACTGTTTACACTCAAGCTTGCCCAGCTTTTGTTCCTTTAATAGAGGGTGGTGAATTTTTTACTGAAAAAACATTTGAAGCGGCCAATCAATATCTGAAACCTCTTTTAGATGCTGAAGTGGAGGCTATCGTTCTAGGGTGCAGCCATTATCCTTTGTTAGAGCCACTATTGAGAGAGTTGCTCCCTCAAAATATTCGGCTTGTTGATCCTGCTATTGGATTGTGTTCTCAATTGGACGATTTTGTTGGTATTCCAGCTTTGAGTGATTTAGTAACCCCATCTTTATATAGTAATACTCGTTTTTGTGTTACTTCTAATCCTGTTGGCTTTGCAAGTAGGGCTGCAGGTTTGATAGGAAATTCTCCAGAAGTTGAACTGATTTCTCTGCGAACCAAGGCATGTCTCTCCTAGCATATTGGAATCGAGGGATCTCATGACCACTGTCACTGAGCTGCTACAGCCGGTTGAATTGGATCTTGAAGCTCTGCTTAGTGACCTTCGCAGTTTGATTGGTGCTGGTCATCCAATTTTACAAGCAGCTGCTGAACATCTTTTCAGTGCTGGAGGGAAGAAGGTTCGACCTGGAATAGTTTTGTTGATTTCCAGGGCGTTATCTTCTGATGGGGATTTAAGCCCTAGACATCGAAGATTGGCTGAGATCACAGAGATGATTCATACCGCCTCTTTGGTTCATGATGATGTTGTTGATGAGGCAGCAACTCGGCGTGGTGTAGAAACAGTTCATAGTCGCTTTAATCACAGAGTTGCTGTTCTAGCTGGAGATTTTCTTTTCGCACAAGCTAGTTGGCATTTGGCTAATCTCGACAACCTTGATGTAGTTAAGCTTCTTAGTAGGGTCATTATGGACCTTGCTGATGGTGAAGTAAAACAAGGTTTGTATCGCTATCATTCTGGCCAATCTTTTTCTACTTATCTTGAAAAAACCTATTGCAAGACAGCATCATTAATTGCAAACAGCGCCCAAGCTGCAGGTGTTTTAAGTGGGCAAAATAATCAAGAACTAAAGCAACTTCATCACTTTGGTCGTCAGCTGGGCCTAGCTTTTCAGATTGTTGACGACATTCTTGATTTCACAGGTAGTGATCAACAATTGGGGAAGCCTGCAGCGAAAGATTTGGCTAGTGGATATTTAACTGCCCCAGCTTTATACGCAATGGAAACTCACCCCTCTCTGGCAGGATTGATTGATAGAGAATTTGCTTCTGAAGGTGACCTAGAAAAGGCTTTGGATTTTGTGCATAATTCAGATGCTATTTTACGCTCAAGGAAGTTGGCAGAGAATTTCTCTAAAGAAGCAAAAGAAGCTATTAAATGGTTGCCAGACTCACCCTCAAAAAAGGCACTTTCTGAATTGCCTGACTTTGTCTTGGGCCGTCTTTATTAAATTCATTCACCTTGATTAAATTTTTTGAGTTGTTCAAGAGCAGTAGTTAAGTTTTTAATATGACAGGGGTTTGATCCTTTAGGACTTATCTTCCAGTCAAAACTTTCATCATCATTATGAAGTACCCAAACTTGACATCCTGCTGCAAGGGCTGATT
Source organism: Prochlorococcus sp. AG-409-L18 (assembly GCA_003215535.1). GTDB lineage: Bacteria > Cyanobacteriota > Cyanobacteriia > PCC-6307 > Cyanobiaceae > AG-409-L18. The sequence goes on along the minus strand of QCKG01000004.1, from coordinate 36,709 downwards.
GAGTCCCAGACTCTGAATCTTCAAGTGCCCAACAAAATTGTGGATTTAGACCTAATTTTTTAGATGCCAATAAGAATGGATCTGGTGCAGGTTTGCCTTTTTTGAGGGCTGAGTCATCTCCTGTGACTTTAGTCTTGATCATTTTCAACCAAGGGTGAGGAGCGCTTTTGATACCCAATGATTCAGAGGAGCTGCTTGTAACTAAAGCCATTGGCTTTTCTTGTTCAAAACACCACCTAACTAAAGATTCGGCGCCTGGCATTGCTTTTGCTTGGCTAAGGAGACGCTTTGAGATTGGTTGATGTATAGCCAGCAATTCTTTTATTTCTAAGGGCTTCTCCAACCATTCTTTGATTTGATATGCACAGTCAACTCTGCGCCTGCCTCTCAAGAATAATAACTGTTTCTGGGTTAGGTTCCCCCCAAAAAAGGCAGCTACTTCAGACCATGTTTGTCCATGTAATGGTTCTGTGTCTAATAACAAACCATCAAGATCGAATAAGCAAGCTTTAGGTGGATTCATGTATGTTTGCTGGATTGGATTTAAATAAGAGTGTCACCTCACTAGGGTCTGAGCCTTCTTATGGCTTGAATGCTATTAACTAGTGATTTTGCGAATGTCATCTGATTCTCCCAACACGATTGAATCTGTTCTTCAGGAGCAGCGGATCTTCCCTCCCCCGAAAGAAGTGGCAAATCTTGCGAGGGTAGGAAGCCTTGAGGCTTATCAAGGCATGGTTGATGCTGCCAATACTGATCCCGAGAAATTTTGGGGTGAAGCTGCTAAGCAGGAATTGCATTGGTTTAAGCCTTTCGATAATGTTGTTGATTGGACAACACCCCCCTTTGTTAAATGGTTTGAGGGAGGTCAGACAAATCTTTCATTTAATTGTCTTGACAGACATCTTGATGGGCCACGTGCAGATAAAGATGCTCTTGTTTGGGAAGGTGAACCAGGAGATGTGAGGCGGTTTACTTATAGGGAATTGCATGGCGAGGTTTGTCGTACTGCTAATGCCTTAAAGGCTCTTGGTGTAGGTAAGGGAGATATGGTCGCTTTATATATGCCAATGGTTCCTGAAGCCGCAATTGCAATGCTGGCTTGTGCACGTATTGGGGCTCCTCACTCCGTAGTTTTTGGTGGGTTCTCAGCAGAAGCTTTGCGTGATCGATTGATTGATGGTGAGGCAAAGGTCGTAATTACTGCTGATGGTGGATTCCGAAAGGATAAAGCTGTTCCTCTAAAGAGTGCAGTAGATGCTGCTTTGGCAAATGGCAAGTGTTCAACCGTCAAGTCAGTATTAGTTGTAAAGCGCACTAAGACCAATGTTGAGATGGTTTCTGGACGTGATGAATGGTGGCATGAACTAGTTGCTAAGCAGGGTCAGGATTGTCCTGCTGAACCTATGGAAAGTGAGGACCGCCTTTTTGTTCTTTATACCTCTGGTTCTACGGGGAAGCCAAAAGGTGTTGTCCATACGACTGCTGGATATAACCTATGGGCTCATCTTACTTTTCAGTGGATATTCGACATAAGAGAAAATGACGTCTATTGGTGTACAGCTGATGTTGGTTGGATAACTGGTCATAGCTATATCGTTTATGGACCCCTATCAAATGGGGCTACTACAGTCATGTATGAAGGAGCTCCTAGACCATCAAATCCTGGTGCGTTTTGGGAGCTCATTCAGAAACATCAAATAACGATCTTTTATACGGCACCTACGGCCATTAGGGCTTTTATGAAGAGTGGTAGAGCTATCCCTGATCAATATGATATGTCTAGTCTTAGGTTGTTGGGGACAGTAGGCGAACCTATTAATCCTGAGGCTTGGATGTGGTATCGAGATGTGATCGGTGGAGGACGTTGCCCTGTTGTTGATACCTGGTGGCAAACGGAAACCGGTGGAGTGATGATTAGCCCTCTCCCAGGTGCAACAACGACTAAGCCTGGTTCGGCAACACTTCCACTTCCTGGTATTCAGGCAGATGTGGTGGATGCAACAGGAAAATCTGTAGGTACTGATCAAGGCGGATTTTTAGTGGTTCGACAACCTTGGCCGGGAATGATGCGTACTATTCATGGAGATCCACAACGTTTTCGTGAGAGTTATTGGGAATATATTCGCCCCGCCGATGGTGGTTTTATATATTTTGCTGGGGATGGGGCTCGTCGTGATTCGGATGGCTACTTCTGGGTTATGGGGAGAGTTGATGATGTGATCAATGTCTCAGGCCATCGTCTTGGAACTATGGAAATTGAGTCTGCTTTGGTTAGTCACCCAGCTGTTTCTGAGGCTGCTGTTGTTGGCCGTCCCGATGACCTAAAAGGTGAATCAATAGTCGCTTTTGTCACCTTGGAAGTTGGTAGGGATGGTGATAAAGATTTAATTACAGATTTGAGGTCTCACGTTAGTAAGGAAATAGGACCGATCGCTAGACCTGATGAGATCAGGTGTAGTGATGCTTTGCCAAAAACTAGGAGTGGGAAGATTATGAGAAGGATTTTGCGAGCTCTTGCTGCTGGAGAGGAGATAAGTGGTGACACAAGTACTTTGGAAGACCGCTCCGTGTTGGATAAATTGAGGTCATGAAATATCCTGAATATATTGGGAGATTTTCTCTAAAAGTCTTTTTAAGTTTGTTTCTCTAGAAGGACTTTTTGCCCATTCTACTGGCAGCCTTTTTCGCACACCTGCACTCGCAGGTGTGAGGTGATCTCCATCTAAGATGAAAATTTTTGAGGAATCTTCCCCTCTTCTCTGTAGACAATCTAGAAGTATTTCGCTTTGGTCTAGGCGATCATCAAAAAATTGGATTATTAGATTTCTTTCTTGCAGGTAACTTTCAGAAATTAACCTCATTGTCTCTAGAGGACTTGGGCTGAATTCAGTGCGAAAACCAAGCTTTGGAGCAATTTTTTCAATCATTGGGATGGACTGATTCGCTGCATAATTATTGAAACTCAAAGAAATTAGAGATTTGCTATTGCGACCTCCATCTGGAGCGAGTAAATGTAACTTGCACCCAAGGCTATGACCTAGTCTGATTGGTAAGAGAGATCTTCCAATTCTCGATTCTAAATTCTTTCTGCAGTAACGCATGCTTTTCCAGGCTTCGTTTGCTTGTGCCTGATGGTCAAAACCAGGTATATAGCCCCATGCGCTTACTGCAAAATTTTGATCAACAAAGGCTTCTAGGAGACGTCGATAACTTATTTGGGGATTGATTGCTAAGTAGGTTCCCCCAATCATTTCGATTAACCCTCTTGGACGAGAAGGCCAATTACACCAGACTTGGTTTATGCGTCTCCAACGTGTCATTTTAGATTGCCTTGCTCAACATTTTCTGGTCTACGGGAGAATTGCAAAAGGTTGGGTTCTGGTAACTACGTGAGCGAAGAAAAGCATTTCCAATTTGGCAATGGCCAACTGGATCTTCTTGATGATTGTGACAAGTCGATATTGGCATCTTCTGATGCTGGAAGTTCTCCCAATAACTTCATTCCGACTGAAGTTTTGCACAAGACCGATCCTTCTACTGATAACTGTTTACCAGGGATGCTGCTAATAGTGGACACTGAAACCACCGGACTGGACTTTGAGAAAGATCACTGTTTGGAGGTAGGTGTAATCCTTTTTCATGTCAAAAGTCGGTCAGTTTTGGCTCAACAATCTTTCTTAATGCCTGTTGAGGCTAATGCTGCGGAGCCTATAAATCGAATACCTGCTGAAATCACAAGACTTTCTCAACCTTGGGGGAAAGGCTTGGAATATTTAGAGGCACTGATTGACGCAACTGATGTATTGGTTGCACATAATGCGGCCTTTGATAAGCAGTGGTTTGGGAAGGGATCCTTGCCTTATGTCTCTAAGCCATGGCTTTGTTCTATGGAAGACATATCGTGGCCTTCCAGGCTCCAGCTTCGTCCTAGGCCTTCTGTTAGAGATCTTGCTTTGGCTTATGGGATCCCAGTTTGGAGTGCGCATAGGGCACTGACTGATTGCATTTATCTGGCCGAGGTCTTTATTCGTTGTAAGGAACTTGAGTTGCTTTTGAGTAGAGGGCTTGAGCCTAGGAGACTTATGCGAGCGCAGGTTTCATATGAACAAAGGCATTTAGCTAAGCAAGCTGGATTTCGTTGGAATGACCCAATTCAGGGTGCTTGGACCCGTCGATTAAGTGATAGAGAAGCATCAGATTTAGAATTTCCTGTTGAATGTGTGGATTTAGGACAAGGATCTGGGCCCGGTTGACAAAATAGAATTCAGATTTCCTTTAACATGCCTAAGGGAGAACGATGATTTCACGGTTATTTGCTTAATTTGGCCAGGCTGGTTAAATGGATCCAATTCACTCCAGCCAAAATTCATTATTTGAATGTTCTTCAGTTAAATCTCTTGATCGGGATCGATTGAAGCGCAGAATCAGTCAATGGCAACAAAGGCGAACTTGGGCAAGACTGATCAGAGAGGCAGAATCTCTTTGGAATGTTGATGTAAGGATAATTAAGCGTCTTGGTGAGCTTGAGTTGTCTCAGTTACTTCAGGAGGTGCCACCTTCTCAAAGAAGGTGGGTGAACAGATGGCTTCGTGGTTATTCAGTCCTTACAAGGTTTCGAGTAAATCGTTGAGTCTCATTAACTAACTTTCTCGAAGCTTTTTATAACATTTATAGCTTAATATGTAGTAGGAATGATCGCTATTTGGTTGATCTTTCGTGTTGGCTGGTTGGAAGACTTGAGGCGAATTTCGAGCATTTTTGTCCTTTCGAAACTAAGCATCTTTTTAAATATTCTTTTAGGTAGATTCCTTTTTACCAGCAATTAGTTGGCATTTTGGTGTTTTTTTTAACTACGATTTCTATTTTTAAAACCTCTCATCCAATTGTAGATGGAATCAATAACTTGCTTTTAAGAAAAAATGACTTTTCTTATTCAATAGATGTTATTGATCTAGAAGTTCTCTATATGGAGGATTGTTGAATTTATGACTGGCTGTGAAAGTATCCCTGATGATGATTGACTCATATTAGGAGTCAGATGAAGGTTTCAATTATAGTAATCTTGACTAAGAAGATTGCCCGTATTTCCCTCTAGAAAAGTCAAATCCTCTTCATTATTAATAGAGTTGTCTTCATCGACTAAATCAACGACTCATTTGCTATCAGTTTTGACACCTACTCTTATTAGAAAGAGGTAGAGAAGTGTAATAAAAAAAGGTTTTCCTGTAGATGGTTGATTGTAAAGGGTTGATAGGATCAGAAATCGGAGCGGCGGGATTTGAACCCACGACCCCCACTACCCCAAAGTGGTGCGCTACCAAGCTGCGCTACGCCCCGGCAGATGAAAGCTATCACAGGCTATTCAACGATTGTGTTTTTCTCCTAATGTTTTCAAGGGTTTGAGTTGTAATTTTTTGCCAATTCGTCTTGATAGCCCTCACGGTTCTGATCAGAGTAAAAAGCATTTTTAGCTTTTTGGATAAATTTCTGACTTCGGTAACGTGCATGCTTGCCAATGGAAGCTCAGGAATGATTTGCCAGACTGGGGATTGTTTAGGAAGTTCATTCTTTGAATAGGGCTGTAGAAATAGGCAGGAAAATTCTGCAAACCATGCTGGGATGATGATTGTTAAGGCTGAGATTAACCCATGAATTTGAACTGCTCTCTTGGTGGGTGGATTTGGTTTGCGTCGGGCTGTTGACTTGAAAGAATTGAATCTTGATAACTTAAGTAGACTATGATTAGTAAATCTTTGCAATTCTTAAGTCAGAATAGTTGTTTGATTAGATTCTTAACGAATCAGAGGTAGGCGAAGGATTGTCCCGCCATTGGATGGAGGGCTGAAGCTCTTGTTGTTGGGGTCTAAGGGAGAAAATAAGAATGAAAATAAGAAGTAATGTAATTGCAATTGTGAGCAAGACTGTAAGATCAGGTAATGGGTCCTTCATGGAGCTAGTTTCAGAAGCTTTTGGTTTAAGTATTTACTTGGCCTGTACTAATTTGGGATAAATTCAACTAGTCCAGGCTATTATTATAAACCTAATTAATCTTAACTTGGGAATCTTAAAATATATTTATCTATCAGATTGTTTTATGGGTTTGTTATCGCCTCTTAAGACACAATGACTTATCTCCCAATCAAAGTTAGACCATATTTCTTGGTTTAGTTTGAAATTGGATCCTGGAAAAGATTTTAATTGCACTTTGGTTGGCATGGCTGAGCAATAAGGACGACTTCCTGGCTTCGCTAAATATTGCTGATGATATGCCTCTGCATAATAAAACTCCTGGTTTTCTTTTATTTCTGTTGTGATAGGACCAAACCCCTTTTCATTTAACTCTTTTTGATAAGCTTGCTTGCTTGCTTGTATAAGGTTCATTTGATTAGAATTATTTACATAAATTGCTGAACGATATTGACTGCCATAATCATTACCTTGTCGGTTCCCTTGAGTAGGGTCGTGACACTCCCAAAACATCTTAAGGAGATCACTTAAATCAATTATAGATTCTTCCCATTTAACTTTAACAACTTCAGTATGACCTGTGGAACCTGAACAGACTTGTCTATAGGTAGGGTTTTCCAAATAGCCTCCTGCATAGCCTACTGCTGTATTTACTACGCCAGGTAATTTCCAGAACCCTTTTTCAGCTCCCCAGAAACAACCACACGCAAAAATCACTTCATCTTGTCCAACTGAAGGAGGGGATTGAAGCGGGGTCCCAAGAACAAAATGTGATAAGGAACTTATATGACTTTCTTTTTTTTTAGAGGCATTTGGATTGAACCATGAAGAGAACATTGTTTGTCAAAGTAAAGGTGAAAGGTCTATTCAGGGTTTTGGGGATCAAGTTTAATGTGGTTGAGCAATGTAGTCACAAAAGCAAATAATAAGAATGGCAGGCTTAATACTAAAATCAACCCAACTCCAACAAGTGCAAAAATTGGTTTAGTAGACCCCATTAATCCTAAGCCTGCTGCAAGGCTTACAAAGATGACAGCCATCCAAGCAAGTACTTGGACATAAATATCCCCGAACGTGAGAGTACAGCGTACGGCCAAAGGAGTCCCGGAGTTCATTGCAATTGCTGCCAGGTTTAACTTATTTCTAGCTTAAATAATTTATTTTGGCTTTTAATTGGTCTTAATCATTTAGTTGGAAAATCTTTTTATAAATTAAATTAAGTTACTGACTCCAGACACTCTGCTGCTTTTTCTCTTTCCCATAGTCGCTTATAAGTTCCCTGGGATTTGATTAAATCTATATGCTGACCTTGTTGTACAAGTCTTCCCTCTTCCATAACTAAAATTCGATCACATGCAGCCGCTGCAGAAAGTTGGTGGCTAATCATCAGGATAGTTTGCTGCTTTTGCGATTTAAGTGAAGAGAGAATCCCTGCTGCTGTGCTGTTGTCCAGACTGGCTAGAGCATCATCTAGAACAATGATTGGGGAATTTATCAATAATGCTCTACCTAGAGCAGTCCTTTGCCGTTGTCCTCCACTAAGGGTTATTCCTCGTTCACCTACTAGGGTTTCGAATCCTTCAGGGAAGCTACGGATATCATCTAAAAGCTTTGCCTGAATAGCTGATTCTTCGATTCTTTCTCTTGAAGCTGAGGGATTTCCGTATTTCAGATTTTCCGCAAGTGTATTTGTGAATAGATAGCCCTCTTGAGGCACAAGAGCAATGTTTTTTCTAAGATCTTTTAAACGAAGGTCATTAACGTCTTCTCCATCTAAGAATAGTTGCCCCTTGGGAACTTGCACCATCCGTCCAATAGCTCGAGCCAATGTTGTTTTGCCGCAACCAATTGGACCAACTAAAGCAACTAATTCACCAGGCTCAATTGTGAAATTAAGTCCTTGGAGTGTATTAACTTTACTGTTGTCATATTTAATAGTTAAGTTACGAGCTTCTAATCGACCAACAGGTCGTTTTTTAAGTTCTATTGATTTGCTTGAATCTCTTATTTTGGGAGTACGTTGTAGCAACTCTTCAACTCGTTCAAGGCTTACTTGCCCAACTTGAAAAGTGTTTAAAGTAAATCCCAAAAGGGCAGTAGGGAAAACTAATCTTTCTACATATAGGATTAGGGCTACTAATCCACCAACACTTAAAACTCCGCGCTCGATTTGGACACTTCCTATGGCAAGTAGTAATAAAAGTGAGACAGATGAAATCCCTTGAAGTAAAGGGAAAAGAGTACTGGCTGTGCGAGCAAGATTAATAGCAGAGTCTCTGTATTTATTGTTGCGTTCTGAGAAGGCATTTTGTTCTGCCTGCTCTTGGCCATAAATCTTTATTGCACTAATTCCTGAGAGATCTTCCTGTATTAATTCGCTTAAACTTGAGAGTGCTTCTTGCTGCCGCCTTCTTTGTCGAACCATCCTGCCGCCAAATAAACTGACAGTGCCAAGCATTACTGGATATAAGGCAATCGCTGCCAGTGTTAGCCAAGGATCGATTGAAAGCATGGCAGGAATCGTTAATGAATAAGCCAAGGCTGTATTCGTCAGACTCAAAATAGTGAATCCAAGTAGTCTTCTGATGTTCTCAACATCGCTTGTTGCCCTGCTGATAACTTCACCACTGCCGATTTCTTGCACCCAATCGGGTTCTTGGCTCAACATGTGATCGAACAATCTTTGTCGAAGGTCTACTTCCACTTGTCGACCTACCCCGAAAACTAGTTGCCTAGATAAAAGCCGAACAAAACCCATTGCTGTGGCAAGTAAAACAATCCTCCACGCTTGGCTAAAAACATCGCTTATTGCAAACCCTTCTTTGAGATCATCTATAACCTTGCGAACCTCCATAGGAATGGAGACGCTTAGAAGATTGACTGCTACAAGAGCTAATGCTCCAAGGATTACAATTTTCCTATGAGGTCGTAGGTATCTGGCTATTAGATCTAGTCGTAAAGCTTTCATGACTTTCTGTTTAAGAGGCCCAAGCTAAGTAAATAAATTTGAAAAGGTGGGAATATTTGAATGGTTTGAGGAAGACCTTGTAAATCATGTCGGATCAGAATCACCCCCTTTATTCGATTGATCGTGATCATGTTGATCGTTTGTTAGCTACGGATTCTCCAAAAGATGGGGATTTTGTTGATTTGGCTAGATTATTGATGCGATACGAGGACTTCCCCGGAGCGAATGATCTGTGGACTGACATGCAAAAGATTTTGAATTTGTGGGGAATTGATAGAGAAATGCTTAATGAGCGTACTCGTGAGCTTTGGGTTGGGGGTTATAGACCTGGTAGCTACTCAGATGAGGTTGTTGGCTCAGGCTTTGATACTTCCAATAGTGAAGAGAATTAATTTTAGGGTCTAAGGATTTTCAAAACTTCTCGCCAGTCCTCTGGTTTTAGGTAATAGTAGAAAGGTACCCATTGCCTGGCCCGGAGTGCGCAGCACCCGGTTTTTTTTTTGAGACGATGTCTTCTTTTTCTACTAATGAATGGCCCGAAACCCTTGAAATGCTTTTAGTGGGAAAGCATTTGTCTAAAGCGAAAGCGACTTCTTTGATGCAAGCTTGGCTTTCAGAGGAACTATCTCCTGCACAGACAGGTGCTTTTTTATCCGCACTTAGGGCTAAGGGAGTTATTGGAGAAGAGCTTTCTGCCATGGCCTTTGTCTTGCGAGAGGCTTGTGCTTTGCCTTGTCAGATACCCAGTATTCCGATGGTTGACACTTGCGGTACAGGGGGAGATGGTGCTGAGACGTTTAATATTTCAACAGCAGTTGCTTTTACTGCAGCAGCTTGTGGTGCCCATGTTGCGAAACATGGGAACCGAAGTGCAAGTGGGAAAGTTGGCTCTGCAGATGTTCTTGAGAGTCTTGATATCCATTTACAAGCTCCCCTAGAGAAGGTCGTACAAGCTATTAAGGAGGTGAAAATAACCTTTCTTTTTGCGCCTGCTTGGCATAAATCCTTAGTCAATTTGGCCCCTATTCGTAAGAGTCTTGGTGTTCGAACTGTTTTTAACCTCTTAGGACCGCTTGTTAATCCTTTGCGACCTAATGCTCAAGTGCTTGGAGTGGCAAAATCAGAATTATTAGATCCAATGGCAGAGGCTCTGCAGAACCTTGGCCTAAATAAGGCTGTAGTGGTTCATGGATTCGGCGGGCTAGATGAAGCATCCCTTGAGGGGCCTAATCAAGTTCGTTTTATAGAAAATGGTCAAATAACTTCATCCTCCATTGAATCAAGCGAAGTTGGACTTTCGTTTGCACCTGTTCAAGACTTGAAGGGAGGTGATCTAACAACTAATAAGGAAATTCTTACATCAGTCCTTAAAGGAACTGGTACCAATTCTCAGCGGGATGTTGTCGCTCTAAACACAGCTTTGGTGCTTTGGGCTTCTGGATTGGAGAATGACTTAAGTCTTGGGGTAGATACGGCTCTAAATTGTCTAGATGAGGGCCTACCTTGGAAGTGCCTTGAAGATCTCCGAAGGGCACTTGATTCCAAACCTGGTCAATAAGGAAAGCTCTTTTAGGCCTAGTACTTTTTATGGAAATCAACGCTTGCAATCCAGCTATTTTACTTTTGGCAGATGGAACTTTGTTTGAGGGGGAAGCTTTTGGGCATATAGGGACTGTATTTGGAGAGGTTGTTTTTAATACTGGAATGACTGGTTATCAGGAGGTAATAACGGATCCTAGTTATTGTGGTCAGTTAATAACATTCACCTATCCAGAGTTAGGAAATACAGGAATAAACAGTATTGACAATCAGTCTTTATATCCTTTCGCTAAAGGGGTAATTGCAAGAAAGGTAACTAGTACGCCAAGTAATTGGCGTTGTGAACAGCCTTTGCAAACATGGTTGGAGGAACATAAGGTGGTTGGAATTAGTGGGATTGACACAAGAGCTCTCGTGAGAATTCTTCGGGAGTCTGGCTCTATTAATGGTGTAATTAGTAGTGATGGAAGATCTTCTTCGGAGGAATTATTAAGCAGGCTTAAGGAGGCTTCACCTATGGAAGGTATGAACTTGGCTGATGAAGTTTCTACATCTAAATCTTATTTTTGGAATTCCACTTGCTTGTTGGACTTTGATAAGAGAATGATTAAACAAAAAGGCTCTCCCTATAAAGTTGTGGCAATTGATTTTGGAATAAAAAGATCTATTTTAGAGAGATTGGTGGCTCATGGTTGTGAGGTCAATGTTCTCCCTTCGACAGCTGATCTATCAACAGTGCTTGGTTTTCATCCTGAAGGTGTTTTCTTGTCTAATGGTCCTGGCGACCCTTCGTCCGTAAAAGGGGGGATCGCTTTGGCTAGGGAATTGTTAAAGGAAAGGAATATTCCGATTTTCGGTATTTGCTTGGGCCATCAGATCCTTGGACTAGCTCTAGGGGCAAAAACATACAAGCTTCAATATGGGCATCGAGGTCTAAATCATCCTTGTGGCAAAGAGGGGAGATTAGAGATTACAAGTCAGAATCACGGGTTCGCATTGGACCCCTCTTCTATTCCTGCTGAAAGTGCTCTTGTAACGCATCTCAACTTAAATGACCGAACTGTTGCAGGAATTACGCTTCTTAATCAGCCAGGTTTTGGAGTGCAATATCACCCAGAGGCCAGTCCAGGCCCACATGATGCCGATCATCATTTTTCTAGGTTTGTAGCTCTAATGGAAGAACAGCGTTGAACCGTGGTTGAGAGCGTTCAGGATTACTACACTTCGAGCGATCGAGTTCAGGGAGACTGATCCAATCACCGAATTGCAGCGACTTACCGTTTCTTTAAGGGGTGGCTTTGACCGGCGGGATGGCTGTCTGGTGTTTTATTTCACTGGACAGCTTGATGCCTATTCAGAAAAACAGTTCATGTCTTATGTGGCTGATGTAATCAAAGCCAATCCTTTGCCAGTGGTTTTCGATTTAACAAAAATCGATTTCATCGACTCCTCAGGCCTTGGAGCCTTGGTTCAAACAGCTAAGAAGTGCAATGATTTAAAGCGCTCATTCTTGGTTGTAGGCAATGCCAGGGTTGTTCAAACTATTAAGCTTGTCCGCCTGGAGGAGTTCTTACATCTTGTTCCTGACCTTCCTACTGCCCTTAGCCAGCTAGCTGCTTGACTGATTGGATTCGTGCTCAGATTCCAACGGGCCGTCCCGATGATTTGGGACCTTTGCAGTTAGCTTGGTTGGGTGATGCTGTTTGGGAGTTGCATCAGCGATTACGCCATTGCGACAAACCTGGTCGTAATAGAGAATTACATGGGTTGGTTGTGTCTGAAGTGAAAGCTGAGGCTCAAGCAAAGGCTCTTAAGCATTTAGAACCATATCTTTGTGAAAATGAGATGGCGATGGCACGAAGAGGACGAAATAAGGCTCGCAGGGGGCCTAGAAAAGGGGAAGCCGCTACTTATGGGAAAGCAACGGGATTTGAGACAATGCTTGGATGGCTCTTTTTGAAGAACCCTGCGCGTCTTGCGCAGTTGTTGGATCAACTTGATCAGACCCAGCCTGACCTTTCATGATTTTGTAAATGAGCCCTCGTTTTGATCGACGTTCAAATAAAACTCCTCGTAATAGACGCTCTGGTAATGGCAGAAGAGAAGAGGGAAACATTCCTTTTAGCCGAGGTCCCTCTGCTTCTAAGCCCTCATTAGGAAGAGGTGGTTATAGGCCTAAACGAGATGAGTCGATAATTGATGAGTCTTCTGGACCGGGAAAAGGCGATTCATCTAGACGGGGGCGCTTCAGGGGGGAAGGTCGGCGAATAAATCGGTTTGATGAAGAACGTAATTTTTCTCGTTCAGGATTTCGCAGAGAAGATTCAGGAAGGAAATTTGGGAGAGCAGGTTCTCTTAGGCGGAATTCTCCCCCTGATTGGAGAGCACGACCTCGCATTCAATCGAAGCAAGTTGATTTTGTAAGGAAGGAAACGGAATTACTTAACTCACAACCAGAGCAAGAAATTCATGGAGAAGGTCCAGCTGAGGATATTATTTGGGGCAGGCATTCTGTACAGGCTGTCCTTGAGTCTGGAAGACCAATTCATCGCATTTGGTGTACACCAGAGATGCGAAGCTCTTCAAGATTTCTTCGACTTTTAAAAGATGCAAAGTCCTCGGGGATCCTTCTGGAAGAAGTTACTTGGGCTCGTCTTGGCCAACTGACTTGTGGAGCTGTACATCAAGGAATTGTTCTTCAAATAGCAGCGGCAGAAACACTTTCTTTGCAAACTCTTATAGATGGCTGTGACGGATTTAGTGAGGCTGCTTTGTTGTTAGCTCTTGATGGCCTTACCGATCCGCAAAATTTAGGAGCAATAGTTCGTTCTGCTGAGGCTCTAGGAGCTCATGGCTTGGTGCTTCCCCAGCGCCGAAGTGCAGGACTAACTGGTTCTGTCGCAAAGGTTGCTACTGGCGCATTGGAACACCTTCCAGTTGCAAGAGTGGTTAATTTGAATCGCTCACTTGAGCAGCTTAAGAATTCTGGTTACAGGGTTATTGGTTTAGCAGATGACGGTGATTTAACTCTCCCTGAGGTTGATTTAGAAGGTCCTTTGGTTGTTGTTACTGGATCTGAAGGTAAGGGAATTTCTCTTTTAACAAGACGACATTGTGACCACCTTGTGAGAATCCCCTTGCGGGGTGTAACAACAAGCCTCAATGCATCAGTGGCTACAGCGATTTTCTTGTATGAGGTCGCCCGTCGTGGTTGGATGAAGGGAATTTATGGACAGACACCTTCTCCTAGAATGGTTCGAGCAACAATTACTTCTAAACCTAAAGAGAATAATGGTTTAGATTTTTTAGGTGATTCGGGACAAATTAATGAGGAAATTGATAAACCATTGGAAGAGGATTTGAGTAAGAGGTTGTTGTAAGTTCTTCTGCGAAAGAACTTTTTTCACAGAAGAATTGATCTCTAAACAAGAATTTGATGGGAATATTGATCTTTGATGAGATTGCTTGGCTCCGTCAGGGAACGCAATCCTTTGCTAAGCACTTGAACATTAACGCGCCAAAATATGTTGTATACGCTGATTTTCTTATGGGCCCAATCCGGGCACTCCGAAGTTTCGGGAATGAACTAGGTCTAGCCTGGTGGGCAAAGGTGGACACTATGAATCCAGAAACCACCTATTGGTTTGGACCATTCTTAACTCGTAGGAGTCTTAAAAATCATCTAACAACTTTTTTGGATGATCTTGTTGCTGAGGGGTCTCGCTCTAATGATCAAGAGTTAATCCGCTGTCGACGTGTTGAGCCACTCACTATTGAGCCCTAGATGTATCCAATAGCTGATAGCGTTTGAATGCACAATCTTTCAATAAGATGGCAATCGCCGAGTGGCGTGAGCAACTTAAGCGTGGTGAGGTTTCTGCAAGGGAACTAGTTGATGAGCAGCTCGATCGGATAAATCAGATTGATCCAACTATGCACGCGTTTCTTGATGTGACGGGTGATAGAGCACGGGCCGATGCTGATCGAATTGATGAAGCTAGATCCGCTGGACAGACTTTACCTCCACTTGCTGGAGTGCCAATAGCCATAAAAGATAACCTTTGCACCAAAGGGATAACCACAACATGTTCAAGTCGGATGCTTGAAGATTTTGTTCCTCCCTATGAATCTACAGTTACAGAAAGGCTTTGGAATTCAGGTGCAATTCTCATAGGGAAAACAAATCTAGATGAGTTTGCAATGGGTAGCTCCACAGAAACATCAGCTTTTGGAGCGACTTTTAATCCTTGGGACCTTAGTAGGGTTCCTGGAGGAAGCTCAGGAGGCAGTGCAGCTGCTGTTGCTTCTGGAGAGTGTTTGGCAGCTTTGGGATCGGATACGGGTGGTTCCATTCGTCAACCAGCTTCTTTTTGTGGAGTAGTTGGTCTAAAACCCACTTATGGAAGAGTGAGTAGGTGGGGATTAATTGCTTTTGCTAGTTCATTGGACCAAGTTGGTCCTTTTACAAACTCAGTTGCTGATAGTGCAGAAATTTTGCAAGTCATCGCTGGAGCAGATCCAAAGGATTCAACTTGTCTCAATGCTGCTGTCCCTGATTATTCAGCATCTTTGTTTGATTCGGTTAAAGGTTTACGTGTAGGACTAATTAAGGAGTGTTTTGATCATGAAGGTCTCGCTTCTGAGGTGAAAGAATCTGTTTTGGCTGCTGCTGTCCAGCTTGAGTCATTAGGCGCTGAGATCACTGAAGTTAGTTGTCCACGTTTTAATGATGGGATAGCTACTTACTACGTCATAGCCCCATCTGAAGCTTCGGCTAATTTGGCTAGATATGATGGAGTTAAATATGGATATCGTTCAGAAGGGGCAGAGAATCTTGCATCAATGACTGCACGTAGCCGTGCTGAAGGTTTTGGTAGCGAAGTTCAAAGACGTATCCTTATTGGCACTTATGCTTTGTCGGCCGGATACGTAGATGCTTTTTATAAGAAAGCCCAGCAGGTAAGGACCCTTATAAGAGGAGATTTTGAGAATGCCTACAAGAAGGTTGATGTTTTACTAACGCCTACATCTCCAACAACTGCTTTTAAAGCAGGTGACCATGTCGATGATCCTTTGTCAATGTATCTGTCTGACCTCCTTACCATTCCAGCTAATTTGGCTGGCCTCCCTGCTATCAGCCTTCCTTGTGGTTTTGATGAGAAAGGATTGCCAATTGGTCTGCAGTTGATTGGGAATGTATTGGATGAAAAAAGATTGCTTTCTGTTGCGCATCAATTTGAGCAGGTTGCTGATGTCAAAGCAATCCATCCCAAGGGTCACTTCATACCCTGAAAGAACCTCGGCTCTAGATGTAGTGTTTGATAAAGGTTGGAACCCCAAATCTTGCGTATGCCTTTAGGGTGGGGGCATGGGATTTGTTCCACTCCACAATCACAGTGATTACAGCCTTCTTGATGGAGCTAGTCAGCTTCCGAAGATGGTTCAAAGAGCTCAAGAGCTTGGGATGCCAGCACTTGCATTGACAGATCACGGGGTTATGTATGGGGCTATAGAGCTTTTGAAGTTATGTAAGTCAGCAGGGGTTAAGCCAATTATTGGCAATGAGATGTATGTAATAAATGGATCTATAGATGATCCTCAGCCTAAAAAGGAACGTAGATATCATCTTGTGGTTCTTGCAAAAAATACAGTTGGATATAGGAATTTAGTAAGGCTTACCACTATCAGCCATCTACGTGGAATGAGAGGGAGGGGAATTTTTTCTAGGCCATGTATTGATAAAGAGCTCCTTAGTACTTACCGAGAAGGACTAATTGTTTCAACAGCTTGTCTTGGAGGTGAGATTCCCCAGGCAATCTTAAAAGGCCGTCTAGATGTGGCAAGGAAGATTGCGTCTTGGTATAAAGAGGTCTTTGCTGAAGATTTTTATCTTGAAATCCAAGATCATGGCTCTCTTGAAGATCGCATAGTAAATGTTGGAATCTCTCAGATTGCAAGTGAACTTGATATTGACATTATAGCCACAAATGATGCTCATTACCTTACTAAATATGATGTAGAAGCTCATGATGCTTTGTTATGTGTTCTTACTGGAAAGTTAATTCGTGAAGAGAAACGTTTGCGTTATACCGGGACAGAATACATAAAATCTGAAGATCAAATGAATAAGCTTTTTGTTGATCACTTGCAGCCTGCAGTGATTCAGAAGGCAATCCAAAATACAGTTTCAGTCGCAGAAAAAATAAAAGAGTACTCAATACTTGGAAGTTACAAGATGCCTAATTTCCCTGTCCCAAAACAACATACTCCAATAACCTACTTGAGGGAGGTTTCGGAAAAGGGACTACGACTAAGGTTAAAAATTAAAGATCATGATTTGATCAATGAAGAGTATATTAACAGATTAAATCATGAGATTGATATTATAGATCAAATGGGATTTCCAACTTACTTTTTAGTGGTTTGGGATTATATAAAGTTTGCAAGAGATAAGGGAATTCCTGTGGGCCCTGGAAGAGGATCGGCAGCAGGTTCTTTGGTCGCATATGCACTGTCTATAACGAATATAGATCCAGTACGTAATGGACTTTTGTTTGAAAGATTTTTAAACCCTGAAAGGAAATCTATGCCTGATATTGATACAGACTTTTGTATTGAAAGGAGGGGAGAAGTTATTGATTATGTAACACGTCGCTATGGAGAGGATAAGGTCGCCCAAATTATTACATTTAATCGGATGACATCTAAGGCTGTTTTGAAAGATGTAGCTAGAGTTCTTGATATCCCTTATGGAGATGCAGATAGACTTGCAAAGTTAATTCCAGTCGTAAGAGGAAAACCTGCAACTCTTTCTGCAATGATTAGCAAGGATTCACCTAATAATGAATTTAGGGAAAAGTATCAGAAAGACACTCAAGTTTCTAAGTGGGTCGATATGGCAATTAGAATTGAGGGAACTAATAAAACTTTTGGAGTTCATGCTGCTGGTGTTGTAATAGCTGCAGATCCTTTAGATGATTTAGTTCCGCTTCAGAGGAATAATGATGGCCAGATAATTACTCAATATTTTATGGAGGATGTTGAATCTATGGGGTTACTCAAGATGGATTTTCTTGGTTTAAAGAATCTAACAATGATCGAAAAGACTATAGATTTAGTGGAGCAAAGTATTGGAGAACGTGTAGACACAGATGCCATTCCTTTTGAAGATCCAGATACATATTCGCTTTTGGCAAGGGGAGATCTTGAAGGTATTTTTCAACTTGAATCCAGTGGAATGAGACAGATCGTTAGAGATCTTCGCCCCTCATCATTGGAGGATATTTCCTCTATACTTGCTTTATATAGGCCAGGACCACTTGATGCGGGCTTAATACCAAAGTTTATAAATCGAAAACATGGAAGAGAAAATATCGAGTTTGCACATGATTCACTTGAGCCGATTTTAGAAGAGACTTATGGAATTATGGTTTATCAAGAGCAGATAATGAAAATCGCTCAAGATATGGCTGGTTATTCTCTTGGCGAGGCAGATTTATTGCGTCGTGCCATGGGCAAGAAGAAGGTCTCTGAGATGCAGAAGCATCGGGATATTTTCGTCAACGGGGCAACTAATAGGGGCGTTAATTCTAAGATTGCAGATGAACTGTTTGATCAGATGGTTTTGTTCGCTGAATATTGTTTTAATAAGAGTCATTCTACTGCTTATGGTGCAGTTACATACCAAACTGCATATTTAAAGGCTCATTATCCTGTAGCATATATGGCCGCTTTGCTTACAGTTAATTCAGGCTCAAGTGAAAAAGTCCAGCGTTATATCGCAAATTGTAATTCAATGGGAATTGAAGTTATTTCTCCTGATGTTAATGTATCTGGTTTTGATTTTACTCCATTAGATGGAAGCATACTTTTTGGGCTTTCTGCAGTAAGAAATCTTGGAGATGGTGCTATTAGGCAATTAATTACTTGTCGAGATAGTGATGGGCCGTACGTTTCATTGGCTGATATTTGCGATCGACTTCCTTTAAATATTCTCAATCGAAGAGGACTCGAGTCATTAATTCATTGTGGTGCCCTTGATGCTATGGATCCAAAGGCCAATAGGGCCCAACTGATGGCTGATCTGGATTTAGTTATCGATTGGGCCTCATCACGTGCTCGAGATCGCCTTAGCGGTCAGGGTAATTTATTTGATTTGATAGCGGACACGTCATCTAATCGGAATGGAAATAATGAATCGGCAGATTTAATTACAGCTCCGAAGGCTGCCCCTGTTCCAGATTATGCACCAACTGAAAAACTTAAACTTGAAAAAGACTTAATAGGTTTTTATCTTTCTGACCACCCTCTAAAGCAATTATTACCATCAGCCAAGCTTATTGCTCCTATTGGCCTTGCAGGGTTAGAGGAGCAACCTGACAAAAAAAAGGTTTGTGTTGTCACATTGGTTTCAGAAATCAGGCAGATAACTACTCGCAAAGGTGATCGGATGGCCGTACTTCAGCTAGAAGATCTCACGGGAAAATGTGAAGCTGTTGTCTTTCCCAAGAGCTATGCACGACTTTCCGAACATCTGATAATTGAGGCCCGCTTGCTTATTTGGGGTTCTGTTGATCGGAGAGACGATAGGGTTCAATTGATAGTCGATGACTGCAGAGCGATTGATGATCTTCGACTCCTTTTAGTTGACTTGATGTCAGACCAGGCAAGTGATATTGAAATTCAACACAAACTCAGAGCTTGTTTAAAACAACACACTCCCTTGAAAGACGAGTTCGGCGTGAAAGTTCCTGTGGTAGCAGCCGTAAGAAATGGTACAGATGTTCGTTATGTACGTTTGGGGCATCAGTTTTGTGTTCGAGACGCAAATGCTGCAGTTAGTTCGTTGAATCAACAATCTTTTAAAGCAAGATGTAGCGATCCCTTACTTGTTTAAGGGAATCTCAGCTACTTATTGTTGTTTTTCTACTTGTTTGTTTTCTTTAAATGCTGAGCGAACTCGCCCTATATTTGGCCGAATATTTTCAAAGCCTAGGAAACTTCCAGGTGATTCATCCCAGCTTGCAGATAATATTCCATAGCTCAAACCTAAGAGTCCTGTTAAGAAGCAAGCTGCAGAGCTAAGGAGGGTTATTCCTGGAGGGATTTCTGCAATACCTTTACTTACTATAAGATAACTACCAACAAAAATCCCCATACCACTAAAGGTTGGGAGGCCTGTTGTTAAGGCGATCCTCCTTGCCATTCTATTAGCTATAGGCTTTGGTATAGCAGATTGTCTTTTCTTTTTCTTTGGTGAGTTCGTTTCTATTTTCTTGATTTCATTTGAGAATTTAGGACTTGAGTAAGATTCATTATTGTTTAGGGAGTTAAAATCAGGAGGCTTGGCCATTTTTTTGAAATTGGTGTAGCTAGACTTCAGAAGCTGTTTAGCCCCTGATGCCTAGGTTCTCTACAAGGTTTGTATAACGCTTTTCACTTTTTTCGCGAACATAACTAAGTAGACGCTTTCTTTTCCCAATCATTTTGAGGAGCCCTTGTCGTGAAGAAAAGTCATGATTGTTGTTCTGGAGGTGCCCACTCAGTTTGCTAATACGCTCGCTGAGCATTGCCACTTGGACTTCAACTGAACCAGTATCAGTTCCATGGTTCTGATGGTCATTGATTAGCTTTTGCTTTTCAGTAGTATTCAGCGACATGCTTTTTTAAGGAGCCTAATAGTTAAAAAAGCAATTTAGCGCCTTATCGTCCCATCTAGGCAGCTTCTTGACTTAACCAAAGCAAGCTTTCTTTTAATAAGGCATCAGTTTCCTCTCCGGAGTTAGAGCTTTTCGCTTGGGATGGGCCTTTACCTATCTTTGAACCAGTTGCAACTGCCTTTAGAGCTTGACGAATCTCTAACTCGTCATATCCAAGAGAATTGAGAGCTCCCTTGAGTTCATTCAATGTAGTCAAATTCATGGGAAGGTCTTCTATCCCATCTTGAGGAAATGTTGAGCTTGTCTTTTGGGTTTCACTAAAACCTTCAAGCTTGTTGCGTAATTCGACGGTAAGTCTTTCTGCTGTGCGTTTCCCTACACCTTGGGCTTTTGTGAGCTTGCCCAGGTCAACGTCAATTATTGCTTCAACTAGCTCTTTGGGGTGACATTCTTCTAGTAAAGCCATTCCCATTTGTGGACCTATCCCATTGACACTAATAAGGATTCGGAAAAGATCTCTTTCTAATTTCTGGGAGAATCCAAATAGGCTGATCCCATCTTCTTTTTGGACTTGATGGACCCAAAGAGTGAGATCTTTGTTGGATTTTAATTCGACAAGATGCTTCCTTAGTAGTTGCACGTCATACCCAACACCTCCACAAGCCAAAACAACTCCTTCTCTTTGCCCGTACCTCCAGGTATCTATGCCCTGTCCTTGGAGCCAGCTGATCATGGGGTTGTACTGAAGGTGAGCATGCTGAGGGGAAATTTATACCTGTCGTTATTTTCCTTTTAAAGAGTTTGTTTTCAAGGCTGTTAAATATTCTTTAGGCACTGGTTTCGTTGACTTTTATTGGTGGACGAGTGAATTTCCTACTTCTTTTTACTTAGCCCCCATCTACTTGACATCCAATCATTGCTCCACCAATTGCTCCTGCTGGGATTGCCCACCATCTATCTTTTCCTCGTGATCCTGAAGTCGCTAACCCAGCACCAAGGATTCCACCCAAAAGACTTCCTTCAGAGCAATCATTGTTATCAACGGTTTCTTGTGAGTTGGAGAGACTACCTGAGTTCCCAGATGAGGGACTATCACAAGGTACCTCTAATGATTCGTTCCAGCTTTTAACGTAACCAGGAGAATTTTTATCTCCTGGGACATATTCCTCTCGATATTCATTTTTTATACAGGTCCTAGAGGTCGAGTACCCAGGTTGAAACTCCCCTGATATTGCCGGAAGAGCAGAATTTACTGCAATAAGAGTAGCAAGGATTAGCTTCATGGATTAGTTTCTCAGGATTGGCACAGGCTGATGTAAGGCTTGCTTCTCTAGCGAAGCTTGGTCCCTTGATTTTGGCTTGGAAACGAGGTGTTCGGCAAGCAAGTTGTTACCTTAAACAAAAATTTTAAACTTATTGTTATGACTATGATTGTTTGCTCTGTGTTTATTGTGAATAGATTCAACCTCTTTTACTTTTCGGGGTAAATGCTCTTAGTGATATTTGCAGTTGAGTTCTAAATAGACTCTTCTTTAGTAGAAGAAATTAACTCCTGGTTTATTATGGGTTAATTTCCTTATGGCGCTCTCTTAGGCCTTTTAGTATTTATACTCTATTCATATATGTAGAATTTTTCATCCTTGTTCTTCTTAGGCCTTAACCACTTTTTTGGAACTAACGCTTATTAATGTGGCGCATAGGATTAATATAGAGCCTAAAATAGTAGGAGCTTCTATGGGTTCGGAAAAAAGAATTAACCCCCACAATGTTGCAAATAACACCTGCACATAGTTTATTGAGCTGGCAATAGCCGCAGGTAGAATCCTGAGTCCTTCTGTAATAAGGACCTGCCCTATTTGTGTTAGAAGACCTATGCCTAGTAACCATATCCATTCCATCCCTATAGGCATGACACCCCCATTCCAGACAAGTGGAAATGTTATCGGCACCGAAACAAGTGGGAAGTAGTAAACGATTACTAGCGGATGCTCATGTTTGGAAAGATTGCGTACGCAGACGTATGCTAAAGCAGTAAGAAATGCCCCTGTTAGGGCAATTAAAGTTTGAATGGTGGACAATCCACTCACACTTGAATTTGGCCAAGTTGGATTGACAACCATCCAGATTCCTAACCATCCAAGAATTACTGCTATCCAAATTTGAGAACTTGTTCTTTCTTTTAAAAAGATCCAAGCACCTATTGCTGCAAATGTTGGATATGTGTATTGCAGCACTGTCGCAGAAGCAAGAGGTAATTCTTCTAATGCTTTGAATACACAAAACAAAGCCAAAGTTCCCAATAGCCCTCTTATCCAAAGCATTCGCTTGTTATTCCCCCAGGGAGATACACCAGCTTGCTTTAACATTAATCTTGTAATTAAAAGGCTTATAAGGGCTCTTGAAAGGACTATTTCTGCTACTGGTAAACGACCCCCAAGATGCTTTGCACAAACAGTCATAAGGCTGAATGCTAATGAGCTTCCAAGAAGCACTAAGAAGCCTTTTCTTGCATTTGAACCTTTTCCCCATTGCAAAGGCAAATAAGAATAGATGCTTGGTTTGTTCAATTGATTATTCCGTCTGAACTGTTAGTGATGACATTTGGTTTTCTTTTGTAGGACAAAGGACACTAGTTACTAGACCAATCTCTTAGAGAGCTTCAGAATGCATTGATGCCTACCCCTCGCCTCCATCCAAGAACGGTTGAAGCAGTTAAAGAGCGTGCTGACATTGTTGATGTGGTGGGGGAGCATGTTGTCCTGAAGAAGAAAGGTAGGGAATTTGTTGGGATTTGCCCTTTTCACGACGACAGCAAGCCGTCAATGACAGTTTCCCCGGCAAAACAGTTTTATTACTGTTTTTCTTGTGGTGCTGGAGGGAACGCCATCAAGTTCCTTATGGAGTTTCAGCGCCAAAGTTTTGGAGATGTTGTCCTTGAGCTTGCTAGAAAATATCAACTTCCTGTTGAGACCTTAGAAGGTCCTCAGCAGGAACGCTTACGTCAACAGCTTTCTCGTAGAGAACAGCTTCACCGCGTACTTGCTTTGGCGACAGGTTGGTTTCGCTCTCAATTGCTTTCTCCTAATGGGAAAGAGGCGCTTGAATATTTAACAACTAAGCGTGGCCTTTTAAAAACATCGATTGAGGATTTTCAGCTTGGATATGCTCCAAACTCATGGGATGGATTGTTGCGTCACCTTCAACAAGTTGAAGGTTTCTCACCAGAATTGCTAGAGGCGGCAGGACTTGTTGTAGCTCGTAAGGGTGGAGAAGGTTTTTATGATCGATTTCGTGAACGTGTCATAGTCCCTATTCATGATCGTCAGGGACGGACAATTGGTTTTGGTGGTCGTAGTCTGGATGGTTCAGAGCCTAAATATTTAAATTCTCCTGAGACGGAAATATTCGAGAAAGGTAAGCATCTTTTTGGCCTAGATAAGGCAGCAACTTCTATTCGAAAACACGACATAGCCGTTGTTGTTGAAGGTTATTTCGATGTAATTGCTTTGCATGCCGCTGGAGTGAGTAACTCTGTGGCTGCTTTGGGTACTGCTTTGAGAAGTCAACAAATTACTCAGTTATGTAGGTGCAGTGAAGGTAAACGAATAGTGCTCAATTTTGATTCGGATAGTGCAGGAGTACGTGCTGCTAGTCGAGCGATTGGAGAAGTTGAACAATTAGCAATGCAAGGACAGTTGGAGCTCCGAATTCTTCATTTGCCATCAGGTAAGGATCCTGATGAGTTCCTTCAAGATCACTCCGCGGGTGAATATAGATCGCTTCTTAATCAGTCACCGCTTTGGCTTGATTGGCAAATAGAGCAGGTTTTAAAAAACCTAGATCTAACTAGAGCAGATCATTTTCAACAAGCTGTTAGTGGGTTGGTTCAACTCCTAGGGAAGTTGCCTCAGTCGGCTTTGCGTACCCATTACCTTCAACAGGTCGCAGAACGTTTGAGTGGTGGACAAGGTCGTTTGGCTTTGCAACTCGAGGAAGATTTACGTCAGCAGGTCAAAGGACAGCGTTGGCATGGTCGTTCAAGTCGACATGAACAGCCTGAAGAATCTACTCAACGAGAACGGAGTGAAGCAGAGATCCTTCGCTTGTATCTTCATTGCCCAAAACACAGAGCATCTATTCGTCGAGAGCTGAGGCAGCGTGAACTTGACGACTTCGCTTTTCATCATCATCGTTTACTTTGGGCGGCCATAAGTGAATTAGAAGAAACAAATCTTGGCGTAGGTCGTTTGGACGAAATTAGTAGAGGGAAAGATGACGGAGATGATCTTGGGAATATTGATCTGCCAAGATTGCTTGTTGATCAGTTGATGGTTGACGATAATGATTTGGTTTCTCGGCTTACTAATTTGCTCGAGCCTGGCGAACTTCATTTGGCATCTATGACTCAGCCTATGTCCCATTTGCGGGGAACGGCAGCAGTCCTTGAGCGTCAAAAATCGCTTAAACGTTGCAGGCATCTTCTTGAGGCTTGGGGGGGGCAAAGGTTGGAAACTCTTGAGAAATGCATTTCTGCTCTTATTGAAGAAGAGCGAAACCGACCTGATGAAATGTCTGATATGGAATCTCGTATAGATGCCATGTTTGAGGAACTAAATAGTGATGCTCTTCGTTTTCAAGATCTCTATTACACTGAACGTAAGCATATCTCTCACTTAGATCAACAACGTTGTGCTGGCTTTGATAATAAAGAACCTGTTTCTGCATAGATATATGCTCTTTTTAGTCATTTTCTTCTCTGGGATCTATCTTTGCCTTTTGGATCCCTTTCACGGAAATTCTTTTTTCAATAGTTACTTAGAGAATGAATTTCTATGAAGCCATTTGGTATGGAGAGATCATTGGTGATGGATGTAATTTTGAGGAAGCTCTTCAATCTTATTTCATAGTAAAGCCCGATAATGATGACTGGGAAGAGGCTTGCAGTGCTTCCGGAGCAAATCCTCACCTAAAGTTCTATTCCTCTTTTGATGATTATCTTGATAATGCTGATTGCTTGGAAGAAATTCCCGTTACCGCCTCCATGATTTCAGCTGTAATTTCTGAGTTCATCATTTAGTAAAAGGTTAAATTCAAGACATGAAGCATTCTATTCAAATTGATTTCGATGGGTTTATAGCTGTTACTCATTTATGGCCTAGTCTTGTTGATAAATTAGGTCTTGATAGGGCTCGTAAAGCACTCCGTCAGGGGCTTGATCTGAGACTTATGGAAGCCGGGATTGGCCTGCTCCCAGTTTTGTTTTCTGATACATGTGGACTTGCCTTGTTTAGTGTCGACTCTTTTCATAAGCAAACAGGAATCTTATGTGATGTAGAAGGAACGCTCCTGATAGTAAGCCTTAGGGAACACACTTATCAGCTTCTTGATGAAGTCCATCTTTATTAGAGAGATTCTTGCTATAGACAATATTTCTTTAAAACTTCTTTAACCAGGATTGGTTTATTTTCCATCCAGTAGGCTTCTGTTTCATTCTGTTTATTGCCTGAAATCATTGTAGATGCTTCTAGAGCTTCTTTTTTGTATGGATGAAATTTAATTTTTTTAGTTTCTTTATCAGTTAAGATACTTCCTCCCTTGCAGCTCTGTGCGACATGAACTGCTTCATGTCTTAGTGCCCTTCTTATATATATACGTGTTGGATCATAGTCCTTGTTATGTACAGATCTTGGTAATAAGTGACCACCAACTTTCATTGCATTTCTGGTGCATATAACAACCGTCTTCTGCTCTTTCTTTAGGAACCCAAAGAATTTCTCACCTAAAAGACATAGTGGGGTGTTCTCTTCAACTAAGAAGTTGGCTTTATATATTAACTCAAGAATTTCCTTATCCTTTGATGATAGGAATGCAATGAATTCCATCATTTCTCCAAAAGTAAACTTCTTTTCATGGATCTTTTTCTAGGTGTGTTTAGTTTATCGATCTGAATAAGTATTTAGATTTGCACGGTCGGAATCTCTGTGATACGCGTTGTTGCTGCTTTGCTGAGTTGTTCTCGGCGCATTCTCCAGTTTTGATTTCTTCCACAGATTGCCCAGCTGATAGTACCTTTGCCATATTGATGATTTAGCTTGTCGATGGTTTTCATTAATTGTTCACTTCGTTGTTCTTTTTCAGTGCTTCGGCCTGCTACTAGCTGTCCTTGTAGATACTTTATTCCCTGAAGCTTCTTCATCACTACTCCTGCTTTGACTAGTTGATTATATGGTTGGAATATTCGTGATGTTAATTCGAGGGAAGCCTTAAGAAGAACGTTAGTATCGTTACTTGCTACGTCTAATTGGGTGCTAGCAGTTTGACTGTAAAAGGCGGGTTTAAATGGGCTGGTGCGAATAAATATCGTAATAACTTTTGCCCGCTGTTTTTGCTGGCGTAGCTTTTCGCTAGCACGTATTACGTGAATAGCTATTGCTTGACGGAGTTCTTCTATATCGCTGATAGGTCGACTAAAGCTGCTGCTTACGCAAGTTTCTTTTTTTTGGGCCGGTGTTGTTGCAAGTTGTAGGCAGCTTTTGCCATGTAGTTCATGCTGTATACGTATGCCTACTACTCCACACTTTGCACGTAGTTCTCTGCTAGGCATGTCACGAAGTTGTAGAGCATTATTGATCCCTCTCATTCGGCACCACTGAGCAAGGCTTCGTCCGATCCCCCATACGTTCTCGATATCGACATCCTTGAGCCAGGCATCAGGACTCTCGGCAGTGATTAAGTCGAATATGCCAGCATGGTCTTCAGTCTTCTTTGCAATGTAGTTAGCTAGTTTGGCTTGTCCTTTACTGGTACCAATGCCGATAGAGATTGATAGACCTAGATTCTGACTTACTAGGGCTCTAAGTTGGCGAGCCCAGGGATGAAGGCTGTAATTGCAGGGTCTACTTAGTTTTACAAAGGCTTCATCGATGGAATATACCTCTAAATGTTCGCAATGAATTTTGAGAAGCCTCATGAGGCGTTGGCTCATATCACCATAAAGGGCGTAATTAGAACTACGTACTATGACGCTTTGTGCCTCTAATTTTTGGCGAACCATGAAATATGGCTGACCCATTTTTATGCCGAGATCACGTGCTTCGGTGCTTCGGGCTACAATGCAGCCATCGTTGTTGGATAGTACGACGAGAGGTTGGCCACTTAGGGAGGGATCGATGCTCTGCTCGCAGGAAGCATAGAAGTTATTGCTGTCAATCAGAGCGATTGCTTGCTTCATTGTGATAAGGAAGAAGGTGTGAGGCGATGAATGGAGTAAATAGCAACTCCCCATATATGCACTTCGTTGTGGTCGCGGAGATCAAGTGATGGGTAGTCCGGATGGTCGGCTTCTAGATAAAGCACATCACGGTGACGAGTTAACCGCTTTAGAGTGAAGGCTCCGTCAAGGACTGCTACCACGATGTAGTTGGGGCGAGGGGTCAGGCTGCGATCGACCAAGAGCAGGTCTCCATCTCGGATACCTGCTCCAGTCATTGAGTGACCACTGACGCGTAGAAAAAAGGTGCTGGTTGGATGCCTTATTAGATGCTCATTGAGGTCAATTCCGATTTCGATATGGTCATCTGCGGGCGACGGAAAACCGGCAGATATTGATTCTCCTGCTAGTGGTAGTAGTAATTTTGAGCAACTTGCCTTTAATGGCAGCGCTACATGCGGAAGTTTCAAGACAACAGCACGGATAGTATAATTGTACTATCCGTGCTGTTGAGTCGTGACAATCAGAGGAGCTATTGAAGGGGCGTTGTTGTGATTGTGTTTTGTTAGTTTCGGTGATAGGGACCTCCTTGCATGATTGTGTGAGCTCGGTAGAGCTGCTCAACCAGCAATAGACGAGCTATTTCATGGGGGAAAGTTAGAAAAGATAGACTTAATCTCCAGTGAGCTGAGGCCTTTGTTTCAGGAGACAACCCATCGGGTCCACCAATAACAAAAGCAAGGCGCTGAGAGCCAAGGTCTTGTAGGCGTTCTGCAAAGGCAATAGAAGATAGTTGTTCTCCTTCTTCTGTTAATGCGATCAGTTGTTCATCACTTCTTAATGAGGCCTTCAGTGCTTTGGCTTCTTGTTTGGGGCGGCTGTCACGAATCTCCGTAATTGTTAGCCCAGGCAGGCGTTTGAGATAAAAACTTAGACCATGTCGGACCCAGTCCTTGTGGATTTTGCCCACTGCAAATATGCGGTATCGAGAGGGAATAAGCACAAGGATGAAGAGTTAGAGATTGGATTTAAGGCGATTAAATCTCGTCTTCCTCATTTTCAAGGAGCAATCTTTCAAAAGAAAGGTAGAGACTATCTTCTTCTTCCTTTTGAGTTGAATTTACTTGGCTGGAAATATTGATGTTACTTTCACTTCTAGTGACTTTGCTGGTTGTGTTATTGAGATTGCTTTGTGCTAATTGATTTAATTCAGTCCTTTTGAGACGATTCATGAGATGTTGAGGAACCTTCCCATCTGGACTTGCTTTCATTAACTCATGAAAGAGATCCTGAGGGTTTTCTTCAGTTTCAATTGGATGTCGTTTAGAGCGAGTTTGTGTTTTGGCTTTTTTGGGAGAATTAGGGATTGGAAGCTCTTGCGGTAATTGACGGCTTAGTTCACGAAGACGTTCAAAACTATGAGGGTCAAAGCTCATCGGATTAATAGGTTATAGCGTTTAGAAGTGCGAGGTTTAAGTTGTCTTTGAGGATCTCGTTCAACTTCCTCTCTTAAGGCTTGGCGAAGTTGCTCGAAAGGGAGATCATCGAAGCTGTCATCTTCAGCAAGGGCGGCTGGTAGGTCGAGATTACTTAAAGTCGAATCTTGGTTCACGAGATTACTATCTGCCCAACATGGCTGGAAGGCACACAAAAATAAAATCGCTGAAGCGGCCAAGGCCAAGAGGCGGGCTCGCATAAGAGACAGTGCTTGATTCGTAAAGACTAAACCTGCTGGTTCATGGTGAAGGAATAGGAGCGAATTGTTAATAGAACAGGAATGGGGTAAAGGTGATTTTTGCGAATTGGTTTTGATGGCAGTTCAACTTAAGGAGAAGTATCGATTGAGAATTTAACTTGCTTTGATCAAATAGCATTCATGAGAGAGGAAAGGATTGATTCCTCTTATGGCAAAATTTTTGTAAGTAGAACAGGTGGATTTGTTAGAGAAATTCGGGCAAAGTTAAAAGATGACCTTTTCTGGACATATTGCCCGTAAGCGTTTTGGTCAGCATTGGTTGACTGATGAGACTGTCTTAAAGAAGATCATTGCGGCAGCAGATTTGCACTCGAATGACCGTGTATTGGAGGTGGGGCCTGGACGAGGAGTACTAACCGAAAGGCTTTTATCTTCAGAAGCGGCTGGGATTCATGCAGTTGAGTTGGATAGGGATCTAGTTATTGGATTGAAAAGACGTTTTTGTGATCAGCCTCGGTTTACTCTTAAGGAAGGAGATGTTTTGTCGGTTTCGCTAATGCCTCCCGATGGGGTTTCGTCGACAAAGGTTGTTGCCAATATCCCCTACAACATCACAGGTCCTTTGTTACAACGTTTAGTAGGTAGTTTGGGGCGACCTGTTGAAGCTGTTTATCAGCGTTTGGTTATTCTCTTGCAAAAGGAGGTTGCGGATCGGATTTTGGCAAAACCAGGGCAGAGTTGTTTTAGTGCTTTGAGTGTTCGGCTTCAGTTGCTTGCTGATTGCAGAAGTGTGTGTTTGGTGTCTCCTAGGTGTTTTCAGCCATCACCAAAGGTTCAGTCTCAAGTGATAGTTCTTGATCCAAAGAAACCTGAAGAGAGATTGGACCTTGAATTAGAGCATCGTGTCGAAGATTTGCTTAAAACGGCTTTTCTTTCAAGACGAAAAATGTTGCGCAATACCTTGAGAGGATTATCTTCTTTTTCAGAATTAGAAACGTTGGCACAAAGAGCAGGTATTAGTCTCAATAAGCGTCCTCAAGAATTATCTCCTGCACAATGGTTAAAGCTGGCAGGAGGATAAACAGAGAAAATGTTTAGTTATTTACTATGAAAATGTCTATGACTAGATTCGAAGATTGCCTGACAGTAACAGCTCCTGCAAAGATTAATCTGCATCTAGAAGTGCTTGGATTGAGAAGGGATGGATTTCATGAGCTAGCGATGGTAATGCAGAGCATAGATCTCGTTGATGATCTTGAATTAATTGCTACGGAAGATGGAATTGTAAATCTTATTTCGGATGATCCAAGCTTAACTACTGGTAGCGATAATTTAATTATTAAGGCTGCAGAGCTGTTGAAAAATGTATCTGGATCTAGAGAATTAGGTGCTTCTATCTATCTACGGAAACGCATTCCTATTGGAGCAGGTCTTGCAGGGGGGTCTAGTGATGGGGCTGCGGCTTTGGTAGGTCTTAATTGTCTCTGGGGGCTTGAACTTTCGGAGCAAAAGTTAATAAATATGGCTGCAGAGTTAGGGTCAGATGTACCTTTTTGTGTGGCTGGAGGGACTCAATTATGTTTCGGTCGTGGGGATCACTTGGAGCCTGTTCAGGTTCCAAGTGATCCAATGGCTGTTTTACTTGTTAAAGACCCATCTGTATGTGTATCAACTCCATGGGCCTATGGCAGATATAGAGAACTAAATGCGTGTGACTATCTCGAAAATGAGATTGAATTTGAGCAGCGCCGTCAGGATCTTAGGGAGGAGACTTGGTTGAGACCATTGCGAGCTGCTGATCCAGCACCTTTGCGAAATGATCTTCAAAAGGTTGTAGCTCCTGTCACACCTGCCGTTCAAAATGCATTGGACATCCTTTGCAATTTGCCGGAAGCACTCTCTGTCGCAATGAGTGGCTCTGGCCCGAGTTGTTTTGCGCTTTATTCAGATATTGAGAGAGCTAGAAATGCTTTGCAGTTGCATCGCAAAACATTTGAGGCTGCTGGATTGGCAAGCTGGTGTTGTTCTTTTCGGGCTGAAGGGGTAAAGCTTGGCTTATGACAGATCCCAAAGAAAGGCCTTTAGAAAGCGAAGAGGACAACATCTCAGAGGCTTTGGGCCCTCAGAAGGAAGACGAAGCAACTAAAGGACCTCTGAGTTTTCTTTCTGGTGCTCTTACTAGTGGTTTTTTTGCTTGGCTTTCCCTTGGATTGAGTCAAAGGGTGGTGGTTTATTTCACTCTGCACGAACCTCATTACAACTCTGCAATCGCACAGAGTGCTGCAACTGGGTTAAAAACGCTGGCAATTGGCACATGTTTTTTGGCTACATTTACATTTTCTTTTATTGGATTAGGACTGATTCTTGTCTTCTTTCGAAGTCTGTTTGATGGCAATGGCCCTAATGGTGACTAATGTTTGAAGATATTTAATTTTTCTTTCTGACTAGGAGCAAGGCGATGACACTTCATGATCTCGGCCTATTGGTTTTGTTGCTTAGTCCAGGCATGCTGCTTTCAGTATTGCTCTTGACCACATTTGCAGCGGGAGGCTAATTAAGCCCAGTCTGAGATAGTTTGGCTAATTAAGCCGGCTTGACCGGTATTGCATAGAGACCGTGGCAGGGACACTCCTTTTTAATGCTCTCCGAGAAGCCATCGATGAAGAGATGGCCAGAGATTCACACGTTTGTGTGTTTGGTGAGGATGTAGGCCAATATGGCGGCTCCTACAAGGTCACTAAGGACTTATACGAGAAATATGGGGAATTGAGAGTGCTTGATACTCCAATTGCTGAGAATAGTTTTACAGGAATGGCTGTAGGTGCCGCAATGACGGGCTTGCGACCAATTGTTGAAGGGATGAATATGGGATTTCTTTTGCTCGCCTTTAATCAGATTTCCAATAACATGGGAATGCTGCGTTATACAAGTGGTGGGAATTTCACGATCCCCACGGTTGTTAGAGGCCCAGGTGGAGTTGGTCGTCAACTAGGAGCTGAACATAGTCAGCGACTGGAAGCTTATTTTCATGCTGTACCTGGTATAAAAATTGTTGCTTGTAGTACACCTACAAATGCTAAGGGTTTAATGAAGGCGGCAATAAGAGATAACAATCCAGTACTTTTCTTTGAACATGTTCTTCTATATAACCTTAGTGAGGAGTTGCCTAAAGGGGATTATGTTTGTGCGTTGGATCAGGCCGATTTAGTGAGCGAAGGTAAAGACTTGACAATAATTACTTACTCGAGGATGCGACATCATTGTATTAAGGCAGTTCAATTATTAAAAGATGAAGGTATAGATGCGGAGTTGATTGATTTAATAAGCCTTAAGCCTTTTGATATGGAAACAATTACTCGCTCAATAAAAAAGACTCATCGTGTAATAGTAGTTGAGGAATGTATGAAAACAGGAGGAATTGGTGCGGAATTGATTGCTTTAATTACAGAAAAATGTTTTGATGAATTAGATGCGCGTCCGGTTCGTCTTTCGAGTCAAGATATACCTACGCCATATAATGGTAATTTAGAAAATCTAACTATTATTCAGCCTCATCAAATAGTAGATATGTCTCAGAAGATTGTTCGTCAGGGGCTTTAATTAATGGCACGTCAGCAGGGCTGGTTTGCCTTGATCCTTGCTTTGGCTATTGCTGCAGGTTCAGTTATTGCAAGCTTCCCACTTCAGTTGGGTTTGGATCTTCGTGGAGGTAGTCAACTTACTCTTGAGGTTGAACCAACAGAGCAAATTAAAAGAGTCAAATCTGAACAGGTTGAGGCTGTAAAGGCAGTCCTAGATCGCAGAGTTAATGGTTTAGGAGTTGCAGAATCAACATTGCAGACGATTGGTGTTAATCAGCTTGTATTGGAACTTCCTGGGGAGCAGGATCCAGCAAGAGCTGCGAGGGTTCTGGGAGAGACAGCTTTACTTGAATTCAGAGCTCAAATAGCCGGAACTGAGAATGAAATGCTGAATTTAAAGAGGCTTAGATCAGAATTACAGAGAATCCTTGAAAATAAAGAAGAGATTGTTAATAATCAGCTATCTGATTCAGATAAAGAATTTAACAAAAGACAACTTGAATCTGCTCAAAAAGCACTTGATATACGAATTGGAGAAGGTACTGAAATAGAGCAACTTGAGAAGATTCTTGAAAAAGTTAATCAAGAAATAGTTGCACGTTTTCAGCCAGCTTATTTAACAGGTAAAGATCTGATTACTGCGGGTAGGCAACAGCAGCAAAATGTTGCTGGATGGGAGGTGACGCTGTCTTTTAATCAAGATGGTGCTGATAAATTTGCAGAACTAACAAAATCTATTGCTGGAACGAATCAATTGCTAGGAATAGTCCTTGATGGCCGTTCCATTAGTGAGGCTTCTGTTGGAGAACAGTTTAAGGCAGCAGGAATAACAGGTGGTGCTGCCACTATTAGTGGGAATTTCAGTGCGGAAGCAGCACGAGAATTAGAGGTTCAATTGCGAGGAGGTTCATTGCCTTTGCCAGTGAAGATCCTTCAGGTTCGTACCATCGGTCCTAGTTTAGGTGCTGAGAACATCCGTAGGAGCTTATTTGCAGCTCTATCAGGCTTAGCTTTGGTCGCAATCTTTATGTTGTTTATTTATCGACTAGCTGGACTGGTGGCAGTTTTGGCTCTGAGTTTGTATGTGCTTTTTAATCTTGCTATCTATTCTCTTGTACCAGTAACTTTGACTTTGCCAGGAATCGCTGGATTCATTTTAAGTATTGGGATGGCTGTTGATGCGAATGTTTTAATCTTTGAGCGTGTTAAGGATGAATTAAGACGTGGAAATACTCTTATCCGTTCTATTGAGACTGGCTTTTCACAAGCTTTCTCATCAATTGTTGATGGTCATCTGACCACTTTGATTAGTTGTATAGCGCTCTTCTCTCTTGGCACTGGACTTGTAAAGGGATTCGCAGCGACTTTGGGGATCGGTGTAGTGCTGAGTTTGTTTACAGCATTAAGTTGTACTCGCACATTGTTGAGGTTTTTGATGGGATATCAGTCACTTAGACGGCCCACAAATTTCTTGCCTGAGCATCAGCTTCCTTCTGCTCTTACGTAACCCATGGTTGCTTCTACCCCTTCACAGGAGAATTCAAAACTCTCTTTGAAATTACAACTTTGTAGTCAAAGAAGACGTGTCTGGTTGGTTTCAGGATTGTTCGTCTTGATTAGTTTGTTGGGCTTATTTCTATCCTGGATTAATCCTTCTATTAGAGCTCCTTTGAGACCTGGTCTTGATTTCACAGGTGGTACGCAAATACAACTTGAAAGAAGTTGTATTGGCTCATGCGATTCGTTAAACCTTTCTGCAGTTTCAGAGTCACTTAGAACACTTTCTTTACCTAATCAAGAAGGAAAACAGTCTCCTAATCTTTTTCGTGCCAGGGTTCAACTTCTTGATGATTCTAAATCTTTACTCCTCAGAATGCCATCTCTTACTGCCGCTCAGGGGCAAGCAGTTATAGAGGGTTTGAAGTCAATTGCTGGTCCATTCGAAAGTGGAGGCCAGTCAGTAGAAACTATTGGTCCAAGCTTGGGAAGGCAGCTTCTACGAAGTAGTCTGATTTCCCTTTTTGTTGCTTTTAGTGGAATAGCACTTTATATAAGTTTTCGTTATGACAAGCGTTATTCTCTTCTGGCTCTTATCGCTTTGGCTCATGACTTGTTAATTATCTGTGGTGTATTTGCCTGGTTTGGGTTGTTTTTATATCTTGAAGTAGATAGTCTTTTTGCCGTTTCATTGTTAACAATTGCGGGCTATTCAGTTAATGCAACTGTTGTTGTCTTTGACAGAATCAGAGAGCGCAGTAGAGAGGACTCTTCTCTGCCTCTTAGTGCTCAGATAGATAGAGCTGTCTCTGCAACTCTAACGCGAACTCTTTACACAAGTGGGACCACTTTGTTCCCTCTAATTGGGTTAATCTTTTTTGGAGGTTCTACTCTATATTGGTTTGCAGTTTCTCTTGCATTAGGTGTCCTGGTAGGAAGTTGGTCAAGTATTGCTTTGGCACCATCATTACTTAGCCTTTGGGAGACTCCATTAAGTAAGACTTCGCAAGAAAAAGATATTGAGGTAATTAACGCTAGTGACTAACTTTTCCTTCCGTAAGTATAGAAATATAGGAGATCGAATTGTTCCAATCGTTTTGACTTTACTTTCAATTTGGGATCTTAGGATTGAATTTCAATTGCTTTTTCAGAATTTCACTTATACATCTTTATTTTTTGCTCTTAAACATCATTCTCTTGCAGTGACAGTCTTAATTTGTGTCCCTTCTTTATGGAAGAGATATGGTCGATATTTTTCTACCATCAGAGAGTAGCTAAATTAGGTATTTCCTATATCCAAGCGTCCATTACCTGCTTAATAATTATTTTCTCCACTCCTACTTGTAGAACTACAGCTAAGGGTAAGGCTAGTAGTACTCCAGGAAGACCTAGCAATGCACCTAAGCTTATTTGAGACATTAGAGCAACACTTGGTAATAGATTGACTGTGCGACTAAGTAGTAAAGGTGTAAGTAGAAAAGCTTCTAGATTTTGAAGTATTATTCGAAGGATTAATACCTGAAACATCAGGCCAGGAGAGATGATTAGTGCAAGTCCTAATGGAAGTAATGTGGCAGCTGTGGGACCAATTGTCGGAAGGAAAGTAAGAGAACCACAAACAATTGCACTTAGTAATGCTAATGGTACTTTTAATAAAGTCAGTCCTGCCCAAGTTAGAAAGAATATACTTGTAGCTGAAATTGTCATGCCAGTCAGCCATCCTCCAAGAGCTACCCTGCAATCATTTAGTAGTTCTGAAATTATTTTTCTATACGGCTTAGGCGTTGCAGAAATGATAATCTTTCTATGAGAATATGGATCCAATGCTAATAAGATAGCAAGTAGAGATATAAGTAAAAATTGAATAAAGCTATTAGCAGCTCCTCCTGCAAATCCTATCAGCTTAGAACCAAGTGGTTGCAATCTATCCCAGGTAAATTGTTCAGGAATTGAATCTTGAATAACTATAAGACGAGGTTCATTTGATATAATTGATTTAATCTTTGCGACAAAGGTTGGGATAAGGTTACCTAATTCTTTTACTTGTGTAATCAATTCAGGGACCAAAAGTAGAAATATTATTGTTCCTGAAAGTAATAGTAAGGAAAGTACAATTAACAACGCAATAGTACGAGGTAATGGAAGTTGACTTTGTAATTTCTGTATTAAGACGTCTAGACAAACTGAAGCAACTATAGCTCCAAAGAATATAAGTAGTACCCATCTAAGTTGCCAAGTTAATAGTGCAATTATTACGAAGGTTAATGTTACTAATAGATTCTTGCCATTCATCTTGCCAGTCTTTTCTTTCTCCAGGGATCTAGTAAATCGTGTACAACAATTTCCCTGATTAATACTTGGATCACAACAGCTAAAGGTAGGGCTAGAAGTAATCCAATGGG
Source organism: Prochlorococcus sp. AG-409-L18 (assembly GCA_003215535.1). Classification (GTDB taxonomy): domain Bacteria; phylum Cyanobacteriota; class Cyanobacteriia; order PCC-6307; family Cyanobiaceae; genus AG-409-L18. The sequence continues at coordinate 187 of QCKG01000004.1, read as the reverse complement.
CCCAAATATTATTGTAAAGACGAATTGAGCACTAAGCGTTAGGCCTGGCAATAGCTTGACTTGATGATGCATTACAGACGGTGTAATTAAGTAGCTCTCAATATTTTGTATTACGATATACATACCAAGCACTGCTGCTGCTTTCCATGGTGTATCCAGTAGGGCAACAGATAAGGGGAAGATTGTA
>QCKG01000003.1 GCA_003215535.1 Prochlorococcus sp. AG-409-L18 | reverse complement strand
AAATCAAGTTCATTCTCCTCTGAAACTTGGGGGAATGGCCAGCATTTGCAAAAGCCTGTCACACCTTGATTTGTTTCTATACATTTTGAGCTATCCACAATTAGCCGAAGGAAGCCTCTGTCCTAATCAGATCATACAAAAACCAGTTTAGGACTAACTAATCGCCTCTATGAGGAAAGGGTATTTGCTTGACACTTCCTTTTCAAAAAATATTATTTGATGCTGAAAAGCTCTTAGGACAAAGGACTATGAGTAAACATAGTCCTTTTAGGGCTAAAAAATCAGAATTTTTAATAGCTCTCTCTGGGAACTTCCTTAGTGATTCTTATTTAGATTTTAATGTCAAATAGTCAATCATGCAGAAATCCTCATTCTCAAAAGGCTTCCTACTTAATTCCTTAGAATTACAAGGACCTGAGCAAATGGCTATAGACGAAATGATGCTTGAAAAATGCATCACAGGAGGAAATCTTTATCCATATATTCGATTCTACACATGGAAGGGGACTTGGTTGTCGATTGGTCGTAATCAAAAAGATTTACCAGTTAGATGGCTAAAGCTTGTAAAAGAAAGAAAGTTAAATATAGTTCGCCGACCTAGTGGAGGTAGTGCAGTACTCCATTCTGGAGGGCTTACTTATTCACTTGTATGGCCATCAGCACCAAAAAAAAGGCGTTTAGCATATTTAATGACATGTCAATGGTTAAAGAGAGGTTTTGAAGAGTTAGATCTTTCGTTGAAATTTGGTGATCAACCAATTATTCCCCAAGTAAATAATTGCTTTGCAAAGTCAACAGAAGCAGACCTTGAAGGTCACGATGGCCAAAAACGTATAGGGAATGCACAGTTTTGGCGAAATGGAACTCTTCTTCAACATGGAGAGATTCTTTTAGATCCCCCGAAGGACATTTGGCTTGAAATATTTAATAGTCATCCACCTGATCCAATACCTAGTGATGTTTCTAGAGAGAGTCTAATTAAATCATTAACTACAGTTTTAAGTACTTCTTGGCCAGAAATTAAATGGGAGCGAAAGGAAATCAACGACAATGAACTACATGAGGCATCCCTTAAATCCCATAAGTACTTACTAAAACCAGATCAATCAGGCTTATCAACTACACCTGTTGAAATCATTGCTTCTACCACTTGAGCCAAAGCAATCCCTAAAGGGTACGCATTCTGATTGCGAGCCGATTCAAGAAAAGCGCTAGGTAGTCTCAGTCCCAGTCGTTTTAAAACAGCCTGGCCTAGATCCGCTTTGTCCAATGTGCCTGAAGGAAGACCAGCGGAATTAAAAACCAAAAGCCTTCCTTCTTGAGCTTTCTCAAGAGCAATCACAGCTTCCCAAAGAGGTTTTTTTTCTCCTATAGATGGAAGTTCAGAAATAGGCTTTGTGTAATCAGCGACAAGATGTTTATCCCAATGTTGAACTGGGAGCTCTTTTAGGGGCGTATCAGTAACAAATCCAACCCATCTGCCTGCCCGACAAACAAGTATCCAGTCAGCTTTAGTCTTTTCATCAACTACACCCATGCGCAAATCACTTAACTTTCGCAAAGACTGATCTTCTTCAAGCACACGAAACCTTCGACCAGAAGCATTTCCGACATTGAGCTCAGTCAGAACCTTCTGCAAAGCAAGCATTTGTGACTGAGAGCGAGAAGCCGACAGTCCAAACCAGCCAAGCAGCATTAGCCATAATCCGCTAAAGCCTCCGCCTTTAAAGCAAAGCCAAACTCCAAAGACAATTGCCACTAAAGAAAGAAATCGACCTGAGGCATTAGCTACTTGCAGTCCCTTTCTTTGACTCCCGGTAAACTGCCAAACCAACGCCTTGAGAATGACTCCTCCATCAAGGGGTAATCCTGGTAACAAATTAAATAACGCCAAAACCAAATTAAGTAATCCCAGCTGACCAAATAAATTTGCGAGGAATGGACTCAATTGGGCAGCCGAACCTACCGCCCTAAGCAAAACTATTGCCAACACAAAACTGACCAGGGGTCCAGCAACAGCGACTCTTAAAGCACCCATGGGAGTTGAACACTCCCTCTCAACCCTTGCAACTCCTCCCAAAAGGAAGAGAGTGATGCTACGCACCTTTACTCCTTCATGTAAGGCCACAAAAGAATGCCCAAGCTCATGAAGAAGAACAGAAACAAACAAAAGCAAAGCCGTAATAAAGCCAAGTCCCCAGCTAAACCAAATAGGCAATGGTGATTCACTGCTATTGGCGACCTGTCCCTGGGCTGTCCATGTAAAAAGGGTAAGGATCAAAAACCAACTGGGATGAACCTTTAAAGGGATCCCTCTGATCCGCATTAACTCCCATGCTTCCAAATCTTTCGCCTCCATATGGGCGATCAAAGCCCTATAGCTATCCGATCCTAGAAAATAGAGCAACCAATGACATTAAAAATAGTGCCTCAGACATCAACCGCAATCAAGATTTGCGGAATAACCGAATTAGAACAAGCCAAACAGATATCTGCATTTGACATCAATGCTATTGGAATTATTGGCGTTAAATCTTCCCCAAGGTTTATATCTGAAAAAAAAAGACGGGAAATCTTTTCTTACCTAATGGAAGCTCACCCTGAGATAATGCGCGTATGGGTAGTTGCTGATTTTGAGGACGAAGACCTTGAATCTGGTTTGAGCGGAAAGGGAACGCCATCTGTAGTCCAACTTCACGGGGATGAATCAAAAGGTAGATGCGAAGAACTCCGCAATAAATTTCCAACCACAGATTGGTGGAAAGCTTTACGCATCAGGAAAGAAGAAGACCTTCTTCTAGCAAACAGCTATGAAAATGCAATTGATTATTTGTTACTAGATGCATGGAGTCCAAATGCTCTTGGAGGAACTGGAACCCGACTTTGTCCAGAATGGCTGCTAGAAGCAAATTTGAAAGTACCTTGGTGGATAGCAGGTGGAATTTCTGCAGAATGGGTTCCAGAATTGCTAAGTAAAGCCGCACCTTATGGAATAGATGCATCTAGCCGATTAGAGAAGTCACCTGGAATCAAAGATCTAAAACTTGTTAGTGATTTAATTAAAGCAGTAAAAGAGACCTCTTCTAAGCACTGATTTATCTTCGCGATAACCCACCCACTATGAATAAATCCAATTCGCAGACTTATCCTTAATTAAAAATATTCAGAGCTTATTTTCAAGAAATCCTCACAAATCCTAATGCAATCTCTTACCTGGCCTATGAAATAAGTTAAATATTAGAATCATTAAAATTACAAAACTACTTAGAAAGCACCAGATGCTGGCATCAAGGTCAAATCTTCAATGACCTGTGAAGTTGGCTGTTCAGCTAAATAGAGTAAGGCAGCTGCAGCCTGATCAACAGAAAGCATCGCGCTACGGTCAAAGTTCCCTTGTACTGAGTCAGTTTCCCAAAGGGTTGTGTTCACAGAACCAAGGGTGAGTGTACATGCGCGAATTGAATGCTTACGCTCCTCTTCAGCTAAGCACTTAGTAAAACTAACCAGTGCGGCTTTACTAGTGCAGTAAGCACCCCATTGAGGGAAAGAATTTCTGGCGGCATGACTACTTACATTGATAACCAAACCACCATTTGCCCGCATTGAAGGCACTACTACTGAGCAAACTTGAAAAATGCTCGTAAGGTTCATTTGAATAAGCCATTGCCAACTTTTTAACGGCATAGAAAGAAGTTCACCTGTCCAAGCAACTCCAGCATTATTCACCAAAACAGATGGTGCATTCCCCTCTGAGAGCAAATCACTTACCCCAGGGATAATTGTGTCAGAGATAGAAAGGTCTAATGACTTATATCGAATTCTGCTCCCAGTATCTTTCAAGTCATCAACTAAAGATTGAAGATCATTTTTAGAACGTGCAACTAAAAGAAGATCCCAACCAGAATTAGCAAATAACTTCGCCGCTGCTTTTCCAAGCCCGCGGGAAGCTCCTGTTATAAGGGCAGTGGGCAATGAACTAATGCAATCAGAGTAACTCTAAGCACTTAAGCCCGTTTCTGAAGTGGTTGGATCCAGAACACGTCCTATAGATCTAAATTTCCGGTAACGACCCTCTCTCAGCTGTTGAATTGACATCTTCGTAAGCTCATCTAGATGTCTTTCCAAAGCTTCCTTAAGCACTTCTCCTGCTTTAAGCGGGGCCCAGTTGTTTCCTCCAGCCGGTTCCTTGAGGACCTCATCTACAACTCCAAGGTTAAGTAAATCAGGACCTGTAATCTTCAATGCTGCTGCTGCTTCTGGGGCCTTAGCAGCGTCCCTCCAAAGAATCGAAGCACAAGCTTCGGGGCTAGCAACTGTATAAACACTATGTTCAAACATAAGAAGACGATCAGCTACACCTATTCCCAAAGCCCCACCAGACCCGCCTTCACCTATAACTGTTGCGACTACAGGAACACGCAAACGAAACATCTCTCGGAGATTTACAGCAATAGCCTCTCCCTGCCCTTGCTCCTCAGCCAGTAGCCCCGCATAAGCACCAGGAGTATCTATAAAAGAAATGATGGGGAGCTTAAATCGATCAGCATGTTCCATTAATCGCAGTGCTTTTCGATAGCCCCCAGGAGTAGCCATACCAAAATTCCTTGCAACATTTTCTTTGGTATCTCGCCCTTTTTGCTGTCCTAATAAGAGAACAGATCTCTCACCAATCCTGCCGATTCCCCCAATAAGTGCTTGATCATCACTCCCCGTCCTATCACCATGAAGTTCAACCCAGTCATCACAAAACATCTGAATAAAATCCAAAGTACTAGGTCTATGCGGATGACGAGCGACCTGAATCTTCTGTGCCGGAGTTAAACCTTGAAAAATCTCCTCACGCCTTCTAGCAGCCAAAGTCTCTAGCTGTAAAAGTTGCTGACTTACGTCAACCTCAGAATCTCTAGCAAGTTCTCGAATTTGTTCAATCTGCTTTTCAAGCTCTACCAAGGGCTTCTCGAACTCAAGCAGGTAACGACGAGCCATGGGATTAAGTGGAAATACTGTATTCAAATTCAGGCAGCAGCGGCCTGAATCTTGGATTTGAGATTAAGGGTAGAAAATCCATGCCTTTTTGAAGCCTCACCAATGAAATCCATCTTCTCCAAAGTGATGTTATTTCTACCCCAACTAAAATTTGTATGACAGTTCTCAAATTCCAAGAGCATGGCTTCAGCGAAACAAGCAAACATCTCCCTATGAGGGTTTTCCATCTCGGCAAGCTGCATCATGTTCCAACCAATATCATTAAAGAATTGAACAATTCCTCCTTTCAAGACATGAACTCCAGAACCAGAGAATTTCGTGTCTAGATTTTTAGGATATCCACCATCAATCATCAAACAAGGGTTACGAAGCTTAGAGGAATCAATCTCAAGAGTGCGAGGCATACTTGCCACCCAAACCACCGCATCAGCCTGAGGCAAAGCCTCTGAAAGGGTAAGAATTTTTCCACCACCTAAACTTCTCTGAAGATCAAGAAGAGGCTGCTGCTGACGAGCTACCAATAGAAGCTCAGCTACATCTGTTCGTTCACAAAGCCACCGACAAACTGCGCTACCAATATCTCCAGTTGCCCCAACAACAGCAACACGAGCTTTCTTAAGATCGATCCCGATCAACGGAGCATTTATTTCAAGCTGTCTACAAATCACCCAAGCCGTATGAGTGTTTCCAGTTGTAAATCGTTCCCAATTGAGAGTGGTCCTTCTAACGTGCTGATGCTGCAAAAGATTGAAATTTTCAAAAATGATTGAAGTAAACCCACCTAGGGCTGTGATATTGATTCCTTTTTTTTGAGCAAGCTCCATTGCATTTAACACTTTTCTTCTGGCCGTTTTAAAGCGGCTAAGCATTTCTGGAACAAAGCAAGAGTCGATATAAGCACCTTCAATAGATTTACCAACAGCGCTCACAACCTCTACATGCTCTACAAGTTGAGGGGGAGCACTACACCAAACATCCATATCCCCTTCTGCTATATGGTCATAGCCAAGCTCCATTGCCTTTCTTCGGGCATCATCAAAACTTGTGGAGTGTCCGATCAGGCCAAACATTTTCTACCGAATAACGTTTTATCGGAACTAAATCCTTAGCCGAATTTTGGGAGGATAGCCCATCATGGGCCAGAAGAAGTTTTCTCAATGGAATTTTCATGGAGAAAACTGCTTAAAACACAATTCGGCTCTTAGAAATTATTTTCAAACAACTGCTGCAAGAGCCATTCGAGCAATCTCACGATTATCCAAACCAATCTCAGTTAATGAGTCTTGATAAGCAATCATGAACTCCTCCATCAATTCCTCCCTATCCATATGAAGGACAGATGCATCATTTGCAACCTGATCAAGCATTGAGCGAATCAGAGGCAAATTAACCTTGTTAGCAGCAATCAACTCTTCTTTAGCAGTTGCCAAGTTTGCCTTTAGCCACTCTTGACCATAGTTGAGATGCAGATACTCGTCTTGGACTACACCTTCAGTAATTTTCTTTGCGAAAGGATCAGCCACGCGTATATATACGTGATATGCGGAAATAGCAAAGGCCTCAATCAGAATTGCCTGAATCAAGAAACAAGTAGTTAGCTTGCCTTCTGCCATGGCTTTCTGGAAATTCCCATGGAGAGGAGCGAAAAACTCTTTAGCGAATGGCATATCTGGAGCGACCCCAAGGTTTTTCCCACATGCTGTAAAGCCTCTCATGTGCTTAAGCTCCATACGTCCCAACTTCTTAAGCTCTTCAGCTTCTTCCGGAAGCATGGTGCCTATTGACATGTAATTGTCATGAGCCTCTTGCTCGCCCTCAATGACGATTGCATTAATGCGGCTATAGGCATCTTTGTATACCTCAGAGGTGAAATCTGGAAGTTCAGCATTGGATCCATCCAAACGATCGAGCAGTGCTACCTCTTGCGATTCGAGGGTCGGCATAGATCTCTTGTGAAATTGAGCAATGGGGAGGACTTTAACCACCTATGGGCAAAATAGTACTTAAATTCTCAGTCCGTATTGAGATGACATCACTTTGTTAGTTCTCAACAAATGGCCAATTGCTGCCCATCAGACTGGTCAAAAGCTCAACCCAATGTTCTACAAGTTTCTCTTCCAAGGCCTTTCCTAAAGCAATATTTGCCTGTCTACTATCGCCAATAACCCCTGTCTGACTAAGATCTTTAGTAAGCCACGCACAAGGTGCTGGTCCCTCTAAGCTCCAACCTTTAGGCGGAGTTGCTAGAGATTCTTTAGAGGAATGATCTCCATCAAAAGGTCTTTCATCCCCAACCAACTCGGATTGAAGCGAAAGCATCAAACTTGTTTCTGCGAGACCAGCATGTAAACCTTGATCACGCTCCTCTTTAGGTAATAAATCTTCCAGACAGGAAACCCCCCTCCATAAGAAACAGGGCAAAACAGCCATTGAAGGACAACTAACCCTCAACTGCCTAGCCGCTGATTCCAATAATCCAATCTGACCACCATGTGCATTAAAGAGAACCAATCGACTCAATCCAATAGAAGCAAGCTGTTGACCAACCTCCATAACTAACTGCAACAAAAGAGGAGCCGAAAGAGAAATTGTCCCAGGGAAAGAAGCGTGTTCTGGTGAAAATCCAAATGGCTGCGAGGGCAACATCCAAATCGGAGAAGGACTTGGCAGCAGTTCTAATACTTTTTCAGCAATCCTTTCAGCAAAAAGATTATCTGTAGCCAATGGAAGATGTGGGCCATGTTGTTCACATGCACCAAAAGGCCAAATCAAGGTTGAACCCTTGGCATTAGCGGCTTTTGAGGCAGTGATCCAACTAAGATAATCAAACCGCTTATGTCCAGAACTAATAGTCATTCAAACTTTCCCACAAAGAAACTCTCCTTGCCTGTCAGAATGACCTATCGATGACCCCCATGGCCCCATGGCCGGCTCACCCAGTTCGCAACCCATTAGACCCAACCCTCCTGCAGCAAAAGCACCTAAAAAGCCGCTGCAGGTAATGCATATAAGCCGCAGAGAGGGACAAAAAGACCTCGAGAAAGATTCGATATTAACTAATGATGCCGATAAATCCGCCTTAGGAAAAGGCCAGATAGAAAACAAAACCTCAATCAAACCAAGATATCTGCAAGCTAACTCAGGGAGCACAACAGAAGGATTCGAGGATCTAGGAAACATATCAATGGCCGATTTAATTGGCCCTGCCAATCAATCTAATAAAAAAGAATCTAGTCCTAAAGCAAGTGCTTTTGGGGAAAATCAATGGAATGAAAGCTCGGCTCGTTTAGTAGATGACTTTGATTTTGATGAAGATCAATTCTTGGCTGCATTAGATGAAAACCAGCCTATTGGGAACACTGGAGAAATTGCTACTGGATCAGTAATTAACATCGACAGTGATGGTGTTTACGTGGACATAGGTGGTAAGGCTCCAGGCTTCATGCCAAAAAACGAATGTGGACTAGGAGCTATTACCAACCTCAAAGAACGTTTCCCTAAAGGCTTAGAGGTAGAAGTTCTTGTAACTCGTGAGCAAAACGCTGATGGGATGGTAACAATCAGCTGTAGAGCCCTTGCACTTCGTAAAAGTTGGGAAAAAGTTCGTGAGATGGAAAAGGAAGGCAGAGTCGCACAGGTAAAAGTGAATGGTTTCAACCGTGGAGGCGTCACATGCGACCTAGAAGGACTTCGCGGCTTCATCCCTCGCTCTCAACTCGAAAATGGTGAGAACCATGAATCACTAGTAGGGAAAACGCTTGGAGTTGCTTTTCTCGAAGTTAATCCAGATGCTCGCAAACTTGTTCTTTCCGAAAAGCGAGCTACTATTGCAGCTCGTTTTTCGGAACTAGAGGTTGGACAACTAGTAGAGGGAAAAGTTGCGTCAATAAAGCCCTACGGCTTCTTTATCGAATTAGGAGGAGTCAGTGGCCTACTACACCAATCAATGATCACAAATGGCAGCCTCAGGTCATTAAGAGAAGTTTTTGATCTGGGCGATCCAATAAAAGCTCTAATCACTGAACTTGACCCAGGTCGTGGGCGAATAGGGCTGAATACAGCCTTACTAGAGGCACAACCTGGCGAACTCCTTGTCGAGAAAGAAAAAGTCATGGAGGAAGCCGTAGAGCGTGCTCAAAAAGCTCGTAACGCCCTCAAAAAGCCAGAACAACCAGAAGATTAATGACTAGTCAACAAAACAAAATGCCGCCTAACGGGAGAGAGACTGACTGGGAACTTGACTTTTACTCACGTCCAATTCTTGAACCAGATGGCAAAAAAAGATGGGAGTTACTTATCACAAGTTCTCAGGAATGTTCTGAGGTTGGTTTTTTTCGTTGGGTAAAGATATGCCCTGCTGGAGAAGTTAACTCTCTTTGGCTATCAAATGCTCTTGAAGAAGCCCTTATAGACGCCCAGGGAAAAGGCTGGAGCAAACCTATGAAATTACGCTGCTGGCGCACATCGATGAAAACAATGATAAAGAAAGCAGCTTCAAAAATAGATCTAGAAGTCATAGCAAGCCGAAGAACTTATGCACTCCTCGAATGGCTTAGTGAGCGAGAAAAAAACTTTTACCCTCAAGAAGAAGGTTATTTGGCCGGGCCTCTCGCACCGCCAGCCTCTCGGATACTTAATCAAGCAGTCCCATTACCGGAAGCTGTTAGAGGTGATGCATGGAGCCTTGCCTCTCTTCCTATAGGTGTTCTACGTGAAGCAGAAGAATGGCCAATTGAATTCAGCGGTTTACTTCCAATAAACGAAACACTTGATGAAAACTTACTCGTACCAGGGTTACGCCTCTTCAGCAAGGCCAGAGCTTTAGCCCTGGCCGGATGGCTAGGAGGACTAGAGCCAGTCAAACTTGTCATAGAAGGCAATCAACTCTTACTCGAAGCGGGACAAGAGGACAGATGGATAGTTACAGGCCTCAAAAGCGAGGAAGCGAAAAAAACCAAAGAAAATCTTTTGAGCACAAAGATTAATAGTCAAGGACTGCAATTTATCTCAATACAAACGACTCCGTCAGATGAAAAATTCACAGGTTTCTGGATGCTAAGAGATATGCATGAATTAATACATTAGAAAAGTTTAATTAGCAGAAATCAAACTCGAATGAATAATACTAACTGAAAATCAATATGAGTGAAATCCAAGAATGGATATGGCGTGATTACGAGGGCAAAGGCATCCTAAAAAACAAGCTATTACTCAAAGAGGGTTTCGAACATGGTTTTTTTAATAGAAAATGGGAAGAAACATTACCCAAAGAATTGTCAAAGAGTTTCAACAAGACAACGAATGCTCTCTCCTTAAAGCAAGTCCACGGCAATCAAGTCATTTATGCCTCTAATACAATGATTTATAACCTTCAAGAAGCAGACGGAATTGTTAGCAACTTAAGCACCAAAAGTGTTTGGGTCTATACAGCAGACTGCATTCCTGCACTTATAGCAGATCCTAAAAATGGTCATGTAGCTGCATGTCATGCAGGGTGGAGAGGAGTTGCAAATAGAGTTCTTCTAAAAACAATAGATAAGCTTGAAAAGATTGGCGCCTATCGAGAAAACATTATTGTTGTCCTCGGACCATCAATAAGTAGAGATAACTATCAAATTGGCTTAGAAGTTGCAGAAGAAATTTCTAATAGTCTAGAAGAAACTAGTAATCATCTAGACAATAAACATCACAAACAAGAATCAATAGATATGGTCTCTCTAGGTATTACTAAGATTGAAGGGTCAAACAATAAAATTAAATTAGACCTAAAAGCTGCAGCTGCAAAACAACTTCAAGATTCTGGCATAGATATTTCTCAAATCAGCATTTGTCCCTTTTGCACTTTCTCTGAAAAGGAGTTATTTCATTCATGGCGTAGAGACAAAGTAAAAGCAGTGCAATGGAGTGGCATTGCTGCTAGAAGCTAAGACCTAGCTTTCATAATACTTTTAGCCAAAGCTTCACCAGCCTTAATTCCATCTATGCCCGCAGAAAGAATTCCGCCTGCATAACCAGCACCCTCACCAGCAGGAATTAGTCCTTTTGTATTTAATGACTCCAAGCAATTATCCCTTGGAATTCGGACTGGAGAAGAAGTCCTAGTCTCAACCGCCGTTAAAATTGCATCAGGACAATTAAATGATGGAAGGCGCCTTGAAAAAACAGGCAAGGCCTCCCTAATCGCCTCAATAAATGGAGTAGGAAGACATTCATCAAGTTCACACAATTTCACTCCAGGCAGGTAAGACGGTTTAACTACTCCAATTGCAGTGGAAGGTCTTGAAGCTAAAAAATCTTCTTGACGTTGAGCTGGCGCAAAGAAATGTTTACCTCCTAGTAAAAAAGCCTTTTTCTCCAAATCCATTTGGAAGGCAACACCCGCCAAAGGATCACCTGGCCAACGTTCATATTCAAGCAAATCTTTGCGCACCAAATTGACAACCAATGCACTATTTGCATTACGCTCATTTCTGGAATGCTGACTCATACCATTAGTAACTACGCAATCTTTTTGTGATGTCGAGCCAACTACTAATCCACCTGGACACATGCAAAAGGTATAGACACATCTCCCATTACTTGCGTGATGAACCAACTTATATTCAGCATGACCCAATTGAGGGTGACCAGCCTTAGAGCCCCATCGATCTCTATCAATAAAAGCCTGTGGATGTTCGATTCTAAATCCTACGGAAAATAATTTCTGTTCAAGGCATACTCCCACCTTCTCCAGCATAGAAAAACTATCCCTAGAAGAATGTCCAAGGGCGAGTACAACATGCCTACTAAAAAGTTCATCTCCATTAGCCAATCTCAATCCCATTACCTCAAAGGTTTTTTGTTCTGATTGAATGTCTTTGAGTGGCTGAAGTAACAATTCATCCATACAAGTTTCAAAGAGAACCTCACCTCCAAGCTCTCGAATCCTTGACCTAAGTCCTCTTACTACCGTAGCCAATTTAAAGGTGCCTATATGAGGCCGATGCAATGTCAATATTTCTGGGTTGGCCCCACTAAAAACTAATTCTTCAAGAACTTTGCGCCCATAATGATCAGGATCACTAACTTGGCTATAAAGCTTTCCGTCTGAGAAAGTACCCGCTCCACCTTCTCCAAATTGGACATTAGAGTCAGGGTTGAAAGGGATCTTCCCATGCCAAAAGCCAAAAGTTTCAACTGTTCTTTTTTCAACTGGCTTACCTTGCTCAATTAGTAGGGGCCGAAAGCCCATCTGAGCAAGAGTTAAAGCCGCAAAATAGCCACAGGGTCCAGCCCCTACAACAACAGGTCGATTTTCCCCCTCCCGAGGAAAATCTTTAGGTGCTTTTGCAATATTTTTATAGGCGACATTTGGAGATTTACAGATATTCTTATTTTGGACAAATCTTTTCAGTAGTCCTGACTCTCCTTTCACAGAGACATCAACACTGTAGATAAGTTTTATGTCTTCATTACATCTTGCATCAATACTTCTTTTCACAAGCTTATAGCTTATCAACTCAGAGGGAGGAATTTTTAAACGCTTAAGAATCAGTTTTTCTAATCCATTACTTGGATGCTCTAAAGGCAATTTCAACTCGGTCAATCTTAACATTTATGAGCCTCATCTACTCTGCATATGGATCTTTTATCAAGTTCGGTATATAAAAATGATAACAACATAAGCAAGAACCAAAACCCATGAGAAGCTTCTTCGATAATTAAAATCTTAAATCAATTATAATAATTTTATCTCATAATTACAAGCACTTCTTTGTCTATCCTTATTAGTCCTAACAACCTTATATCTTAATTAAATCAACATGTGGAGCGGCCTAAACCCTTCTCCACCAGAGCTTCTCCAAGTTCTTTATCACTACCAATAGGAGTTACTTTCGCCAATAAAACCCCTTCTTTCGACCCTTTAGGCTTCAAATTCACTCTTTTCCCTCGAGGTAATTCTTGCTTTATCCATCTTTTAGCCGCAGATTCATTGGTAGGGTCTACTTCCATACAAACCAATTGAACTGTATAGGATCTATTATTGTCTCCTATTTGAAGTAATGATGAACTTCTAACCTGCAAGACCTCTGCAGCAATTGCATCAAGAGGGTAAAAGCAAAAAGCCAAGATAAGTCCAAATAGAAACAAATTAATTATTCTCATGAAACAAGAAATCCGCATACTCGAAAGAATTGATACTTGTACTCATTACTAATTCCACAGGAATCAAGCTCTTGAGTTAACTCCATTACTAATTTAGCTGCGAAGGCAAACCGACCATCTGTGCATTGCTCTTTCCTGGTGGAACCATCGGATAACAATTCTCACCTCGTCGAACGTGAACATCTATAAGCATTGGTCCAGCTTGTTTAAGAGCAGACTGAAGATTATTCTTTAGATCCTTACGATTTTTAATTAAAAGAGCTCCTACCCTAAATGATTTCGCCAAAGCAACAAAATCCGGCATTCCTGGAAGCATATCTGAAGCTGAATAACGCTCCTCATAGAAGCTTTCTTGCCACTGTCGAACCATGCCTTGCCATTGATTATTAATAATAACAATCTTGACTGGAAGATTATATTGAGCGATGGTCCCTAACTCCTGAATATTCATAAGGATGCTTGCATCCCCAGCAATACAAACAACTTGTTGATCTGGCAAGGCAGTTTGAACACCCATGGCAGCAGGCATTCCATAACCCATAGTTCCAAGACCTGCGCTACTAATCCACTTTCTTGGACCATTTCTTAGATACTGAGCTGCCCACATTTGATGCTGTCCCACATCAGTAGTTATATATGCGTCTGGCGCAAAATCTCTAATTGCAAGAAGCACCTCTTGAGGATAAATCTCTCCATCATTTGGAGGAGTCATTAAAGGATAATCTTTTTTCCAGATATCTATTTGTTCCAACCATGAAGAAGTTTTTGGTTTTATATCTTCTTTTTTACTGAGTTTAAGAAGCTCCACAAGACTTTCCCCAACATCCCCCAAAACAGCCACATCTGCTTTTCGATTTTTGCTTACTTCTGCAGGATCGATCTCAAAATGAATTACTTTAGCCTTAGGAGCAAAAGTATCAAGCTTGCCGGTAACTCTGTCATCAAATCTCGCCCCAACAGCTATTAAAAGATCGCAATCTGTAACAGCAAAGTTTGCATAAGCAGTCCCGTGCATCCCCAACATTCCAACCGACAGTGAATCCCATTCGTCGAAAGCCCCTTTGCCCATTAAGGTAGTAGTAATAGGAATCTGATGACGTTTTGCAAGAGCAGCAATGCTTTCATGCGCCCCCGCAGAAATAACACCTCCCCCAACGTAAAGAAGCGGCCGTTGAGCCTGTTCAATCAGGGCTAAAGCATTCCTAATACAAGAAGAATCTGGTGGCTCTGGTAAACGAAATCCAGGAGGAGAAATAGATCCTGGCTCTACAGGGACATAATTAAAAAGCTCTTGTCCAACATCTTTGGGAATATCAATTAGAACAGGTCCTGGTCGGCCAGACGAAGCAATAACAAAAGCCTGCGCCACTACAGAAGCGATATGAGCGGGGTCCCTAATCACCCAAGAGTGCTTAACGATAGGGAGGGTGATTCCAAATATGTCAGTCTCTTGAAATGCATCTGTCCCAATAGCAGAACGAGGAACCTGCCCGGTTACCACAACCATTGGCACAGAATCCATCTGCGCTGTAGCTATGCCTGTAACAAGATTAGTAGCACCTGGTCCAGAAGTGCCGAAACAGACTCCTACTTTCCCTGTGGCTCTAGCTAATCCATCTGCTGCATGAGTTCCGCCCTGCTCATGTCGAACAAGAATATGCTTCAGCCAGCCCTGTCGCTCGGCCTTATGAACGGCATCATATATAGGAAGTATGGCTCCTCCTGGATAGCCAAATATCGTTTCCACCCCATGTCGGCGTAAGGCATCCATAAGAGCATCGGCCCCTGTAATCTGGCGATGCCCCTGATGCACTTCAACTCCTATAGATGTAGGCGCAGGAGTCAGAGTCACTTAAGAAACTATTCATGTCCTAAACAAACACTAAGTGCTAAACGACAATTTTGGCCATAAAAAACTAAAGATGAAGTAATACTGGTCAGTAATCCCTTAGCCCTTGATTAATAAAATACCATGAATATCTCTTAATTACTTTAAGTAAGTTATATCTTTGTGATCAAACCAAAGAATAGAATATTCCAGCAAAGCTGCCTTCAAAGCAATCCTAATAAATGCAATGGCCCTTGACCAATAAATAGTTCTAGCATCAACGAAATGAAAACAATCATAGCAACCCTACCATTCCAAACCTCAGAGCTATTATTCCAACCCCATTGCCACTTTTCCTGAGGGTAAAGTTTAACCCTTTTGGGTAGTTTTGCTGCTTCTTCAAGATCAATTTCAGGCCCCTCTAGACATGAAATAACTAAGTCAGCCAATCCTTCTATGAAAGCTGGATATGTATCTAAGGCTCTTACACGTCTAAAATTAACTACTCCATATTTCGCAGCTAGAGAACGATATTGAATATCAATCTCTTCTAGAGTTTCAATATGTTCACTAACAAAACTAATTGGCACAACAATCAAATCTTTTATTCCAGCCTCCCCAAGTTCTTGAAGAACCTCCTCCGTATAAGGCTTTAACCATTCTTCAGGTCCAACACGACTCTGATAGGCAAGGGTATAGTGATTTTTATAACCAAAAGAACCTTCAAGTTGAGCCATTATTAAATTCGAACTACCTTCAATTTCCTTCTGATAGGGGTCTCCTGCCTCCTCTACATAACTTTTAGGCACACCATGAGCACTAAAGAAAATGTGAGCTTCTTGAGGCCTATCACAAAGGCTAATCTGTTCAGCTATTAACTCAGCCATCGAGCGAACATATCCAGGTTGATTGAACCAACTCCGAACACAGCGAATTGGTAACTGCTTAAACGCCTGATCAGCTTCTCTCAATCGGCTCAATTCTCGAAAACTTGAACCGCTGGTACTAATAGAGAATTGGGGATAGAGGGGAAGTACAACAACTTCGTTGATCCCATCTGCTTTTATATCAGCCACAGCACACTCGGTAAAAGGGTGCCAGTAACGCATGGCTACATAACTAGTTGCATCAATACCACGCTGACGCAATTGACTTTGCAACTCTCTTGCTTGTTGTTCGGTTATTCGACGAAGAGGAGATCCACCGCCTATTGACCGATAAGCCTGCTGTGACTTCCTACTGCGCTGAGTACTAATAAACCAAGCAAGAGGCTTAACCAAAGAAGAGACAGGCAAACGAATGATCTCAGGGTCTGAAAACAGGTTGTATAGAAATGGGCCAACATCCTCTATACGTTCGGGTCCTCCAAGGTTCATTAAAAGGACACCGACCTTAGCCATAGAAAAAACTTTTAAGCGTGAGGGGTTGAGCGTAAGCCCAACAAACGTCAAGGTAGCTACAAAACAAGAGCTTTATGGATATAAGCAAAGAGTTGGTGAATTTCAATAAAGATCTCGCAGATCAAGGAGTCAAACTTCGGATTGAGAAAAGAGGAGATCACCTAAATCTCCGAGGACCACTCCCTTGCCGTACCACAAAGGAATCAACCAGAGTTCAAAGGATTAGTCTTCACCTCCCAGCCAACCAGATAGGCCTTATAGAAGCCAAAAAAGTTCTACAACTCATTCTCTTGCAACTGCAACACAATCAATTTGACTGGAAACATTGGACCAACAAGCATCAACAACAGAAAAAAAATGGAATAAAGGGTGATGCTTTAGAGACAGTTAGAAGTTTTAAAGACTCATTTTTCTCAGATCCAAATCGCAAGAAATCCATCTCAGGCTCAAAAACAACTTGGAGTTCAGCATATCAACCTTATCTACGTCGGTTAATAGAAATAAAAAAAGACAAATGCCTAAGTCTAGATATAAATCTACTTCGTGAAACTCTTGCAAGTTATGCAGAAAATAGTCGCAGTCGTCAACAATGTGCGACTACACTTGCTGCATTTGCAAGACATATTGATTTAATTCTTCCTGGTGACTGGAGTGATCAGGCAAGCGGTTACGGATTGCATAAAGCACGCTTTCGTGATTTACCAAGTGACAACAAAATCAAAGAAGCTTGGCTTCAAATCCCAAACAGAAGCTGGAGAATGGCTTATGGACTGATGGCAACTTATGGGTTAAGAAACCACGAGATATTCTTTTGCGATCTTTCTTGTTTTCAAAAACATGGGGACAAAGTTCTTCGAATCCTTCCAAATACAAAAACTGGTGAGCATCAAGCTTGGCCATTCCATCCAAACTGGGTGGAATTCTTTGGCCTAGAAGAACTTACTTTAGGCAAGGAATTTCTACCAAAAGTAAATACAAACCTACTAGAAACTACACTTCAGCAGGTGGGGAGGCGTGTAGCGGAACAATTCCGGAGATACAAACTACCCTTAACACCCTATGACCTACGTCATGCATGGGCTGTACGCACAATACATATCGGACTTCCTGACTCTGTAGCAGCAAGAATGATGGGTCATTCTGTAGCTATACACACCAGAACCTATCACCATTGGATTACTAGAAGAGATCAACAACAAGCAGTTGACAATGCTCTTTCAAGAAAAACTGCAGTATAAATTATGTTTCCACATAAAAAAATCCAAAATATTTTTTCTAGCCTTTTAAATTAAAAAGGGTAACGATGATTTACAAAGCAAGAACACCCGTTTAATCATAGATTATGGCAAACCTAAAAAGTGAGAATCAATTTCAAGACAAGGATCTTGATCTAAATGCAGAAGAACTAGGAATGGGAGGGCATTTGGCTCCCGAAAAAGATAAAGATAGCTATAGAAAAAGAATGGAGAAACGAAAGGAAGTTCAAAAAAAAAGAGTTGGTAATAGAACAAACGAAAAAGGACTTGTTTTAGTTTTTACTGGTCATGGCAAAGGCAAAACGACTGCAGCTCTTGGTCTCGCATTACGAACCCTGGGACATGGAGAGAATGTTGCAATAGTCCAATTCATCAAAGGTGGTTGGGAACCAGGAGAAGCACGAGCACTCAAGCAATTTGGTTCTTCCCTTAACTGGCATGCATTAGGAGAAGGGTTTACCTGGGAAACTCAAGACAGAGAAAGAGATAAACAACTCGTAGAGGCAGCTTGGAGTCAATCCTTAATTTACCTCCGAAGTAAAAATCACAAACTAGTGATTCTCGATGAAATCAATGTGGCTATAAAGCTTGGATATCTTTCAATAGATAAAGTTATCTCAGGCCTATTGGAGAGACCATTGTTAACTCATGTTGTTCTAACTGGCAGAGGTGCAACAAAAGAGTTAATAAAGCATGCGGATCTTGTTACGGAAATGAATATTGTGCGACATCCGTTTAAAGAACAAGGTGTCAAAGCTCAAGCTGGAATTGAATTCTGAACAATTAAAGAATTAAACTTCTGCGTCTGAATGCACTAACTAACAAGACTCTTTGAACAATGGGTCCTTCTAACAACTTGGATCCTATCTTGCTTTGTTTAAGGCTGAAAGCATTGGTGTTGCCAGCACATTTAGATGGCTTTCAAGCTTCTCCATCAAAAATAGAACCCTTTTGTTTATCTAAACAGCAAGCGAAAAAGTGACGACAAAATTATCCAGCCATACATCTGTACAAGGAAGCCTTGCTACTCTCATCAAGATATGAACGATGAATGTCCTACGCGAGAGTCCTTTTAAAACTCAGTGGTGAAGCATTGATGGGAGACAAGCCTTACGGCATTGATCCAGCCATTGTTCAATCCATTGCAGAAGATGTCGCCAACGTCGTCACGCATGGGACCCAATTGGCAATTGTTGTTGGTGGGGGGAACATATTTCGCGGCCTTAAAGGATCAGCAGCTGGTATGGATCGAGCCACAGCTGATTACGTAGGAATGTTGGCCACTGTCATGAATGCAATCACTCTTCAAGACGGACTAGAGAGAAGAGGCATCGCTACCCGAGTACAGACTGCTATAGAGATGCAAGAAGTAGCAGAGCCTTATATTCGAAGAAGAGCTATCCGACATTTAGAGAAAGGAAGGGTAGTGGTATTTGGGGCTGGTTGCGGGAATCCCTTCTTCACAACTGATACAACTGCTGCTTTAAGGGCTGCAGAAATAAATGCCGATGTCATTTTCAAAGCCACCAAAGTCGATGGCGTTTATGACCGCGATCCAAAGCTTTTCAAAAATGCTATTCGTTACGACAACCTCACTTTCCAAGAAGTACTTAGCAAAGAAATTGCTGTAATGGACAGCACTGCTATTGCCCTTTGCAAGGACAACAACATACCAATCGTGGTATTTGATCTATTTCAACCTGGGAACATCACAAAAGCCGTAGCTGGAGAGTCGATTGGCTCTCAAATCGGCAGTTGTGCATGAACCTATCGAAGGTCATCTCTCCACCTCTACTTTTTGTGCTCTGAATCAAATGTCAAATCAAGAGATTGAAGCAAACATGCGCAAATCAGTGGAGGCAGCCCAGCGCACCTTCAACACCATTCGAACTGGCCGAGCCAATCCATCTCTGCTGGATCGATTAACAGTTGAGTACTACGGCGCTGAGACTCCACTCAAATCCCTCGCAACAATTTCGACCCCGGATTCTCAAACCATCGCGATTCAACCATTTGATTTAGGAAGTATCGGCCTAATAGAAAAAGCTATTTCCACTAGCGATCTTGGGTTTACACCAAACAACGATGGGAAAATCATAAGAATCAATGTACCTCCCCTAACAGAAGAACGCCGCAAAGAGTTCTGTAAACTCGCCTCAAAATATGCCGAAGAAGGAAAAGTATCTCTAAGAAATATTCGACGTGATGCAATAGAGAAAGTAAAGAAGCTAGAAAAGGAAGGAGAAATCTCTGAGGATCAAAGTAGGGATGAGCAAGAAATCATACAAAAGCTAACAGACAAATTCATTACTGAAATAGAAAAACATCTTGCAGAAAAAGAAACTGACATCCTTAAAGTTTGACTTTTCAAGATGTAATTGTGATCGGAGCAGGAGCTGCTGGATCCACAGCAGCATTTCATCTTGCCGAAGCAGGCATTAAGGTCTCACTCCTCGAGAAGAATGCTTCAACACTCATCAAACCTTGCGGAGGGGGCATGGCAAGCGCCGTCCAAGATTGGTTTCCCTTTGATTTAAAACCAGTAGTCGATGAAGTGATCCAAAAAGTTGAATTCAGCTGGTGTCTTGAAGACCAAGTAATTGCAGATTTACAAGATTCAACGCCTTTTTGGATAGTTCGCAGAGAAAGACTTGATTCTTTCCTAATCGAAAAAGCAATTAATGCTGGTGCCGAGCTATTTAGACCTTTTGAAGTGAGCTCATTAAAGAAAGTAGAAAGATATTGGAGGATAACTTCTAAGGATGGAAAAGAACTAGAGGCGAAAGCAGTTGTAATTGCTGATGGCTCCAATTCACCATGGCCAAAAGCTTTTGGGCTAGGACCAAAAGCCCAACATCATGCTGCAACTACATCAGTTCGACTAGAAAGAAGAGGAACCCTAAAAGAAGGAACTTCTAGGTTTGACTTTGGATTGGTTCATCATGGCTTTACCTGGGCCTTCCCACTCTCAGGCGGCGTAAATATTGGCGTTGGAACTTTCATCGGTAACAATCAAAGCGATAGCCAAACTGTATTGGAAAAGGTACTCCCTTCCCTTGGATTTGACCCCAAGGAAGGGGAAAAACAAGAATCTTTATTAAGGGTATGGAATGGGCACCACTCACTTCACGGCGAAGGAATAATTGCTATCGGAGATGCTGCCTCTTTGTGCGATCCATTCCTCGCAGAAGGCCTACGGCCTGCATTAATTAGTGGCTGTGAAGCTGCATTGAGTATCAAGAATTGGCTCAAAGGAGATGCTAATGACCTTAGTAGCTACTCATCTGCAATGAAAAGAAGGTGGGGAAACTCAATGGCATGGGGAAAGAGAATCGCTCAGGTTTTCTATCGGTTCCCCAAAGTGGGCTATCAACTAGGAGTCAAAAGGCCCACCGCCCCTAAGAGAATTGCACAGATTCTTTCTGGACGAATAGGCTATGAAGAGATTGCCCAAAGAGTTATTAAGCGGTTTATTTTTCAGAAGCAGTAAGACAATTACTGACGCGAGTGTTAATCTTTAATCGAATTCTATCTAAATAGCAAGAGAAAATCAAAATCTACTAATATCTAAAAATACTTTAGCAAATCCACTTCAAAATTGGACCTTAAAATCATGAAGAAAGAAAAAGTATGGGTATGGTTCAAAGGTGGACTTCAAGGTGGAAAGTGGATAGATGGCTTCATTGCTTCCAGTACTGAAGAAGGAGGATATATTATTGAAAAGCCTGATTTCGTTAGCTGCATAGTCCCTGAATGGCGCATTAAACTAAAAGAGCCTAGTGACAAAGAAATAGGACCTACTATTCCAAAAAATGCGACTTGGAAACACAGCTAATTAGAAAGCTTATATTACTTTTAGGCCTAGCTATCTTTTGGTAAATTAAAAAAATCTACCTAAGTCAACTCAACCAATCTTCATATAAAAAATTATCTTAAGGACCACTAATAGCAAGAGCAGCTCCAAGACCAGACCTAACATCATCTTGGAGAAGGCGTCCATCGTGATCATGATCAAGCGCATCAAACACAGCATCACTCCCCAACCACTCCTCTCTAGTAATACATCCATCCCCATCAAGATCATTTAGCATAAAGATTTCATGAACAACATGACTAAATGCATCCCCCCCCTCGACTACAGCCAATCGATGTGCTAGCTGTAATTCAAGGGTCTCAATTGCTTTACTAAATCCTCTAATTCCTTCATCTAATTTCTCAGTAGCCATGCGATCAGAATTCATCATAGACTCATAAGAATCTCTATCTAAATGTATTTGAGCATCTGAAGAGACTGGATTCTCTTCATCTAATTTTCTAAGCAAAGGCTCATTAGTGTTTCTTAGTTGATCGAGAAGTTTTGGAGATATTGTAAGCAGATCACAGCCTGCCAATTCAACTATCTCATCAATATTACGAAAACTTGCACCCATTACTTCTGTTTTATAACCATAAGTCTTGAAGTAATTAAATATTCTAGTAACTGAAATAACACCTGGATCTTCTTTCCCAGGGTATGAATCTCGTCCAGTCTGTGCTTTATACCAATCTAAAATCCTGCCTACAAAAGGAGAGATTAGAGTCACACCAGCTTCCGCACATGCAACCGCCTGACCAAAACCAAATAACAATGTCAAATTACAACTAATTCCTTCTTTCTCCAGTTCTTCAGCTGCTTTTATACCTTCCCATGTTGAAGCTATCTTAATCAAAACACGATCTTTTTTTATCCCCAACTCCTCATATAGTCCTATAAGCTTTTTAGCTTTAGAAATAGTTGCATCTTTATCAAAGCTCAGACGAGCATCTACTTCCGTTGAAACTCTCCCAGGCACAATTTTAAGGATCTCCTTGCCAAAAATCACGCAAATCTCATCTAAAGCTTCATTGACAACTTCCTCAACAGCTGCACCGTGCCCAATCCTTTCTCTTGAAGATTTCAAGGCCTCATCAATTAGCACCTGATAAGCAGGAATCTGAGCAGCTGCCAATATCAATGAAGGGTTGGTAGTTGCATCACGGGGCTTAAAGGTCCGAATGGCTTCTAATTCCCCTGTATCTGCAACAACTACTGTCATTGAAGAAAGCTGCTCGAGAAGATTGGCCATAAACGAAAACAGACCTTACATGAATCCGTAAGTTAGCGAGGTTTTTAAAGATGACACCCCTCTCTAAAAACTCTCATTCCAACCTTTGACTATTCTTAGTCTTTAACTCGCTGATGCTTGGGTTTCATTTCGATGGGGAGGGATCTTTTGCAAGACCAGCAAACCATCAATAATCTTCTTTGCTACAGGAACTGCAACCGTCGAGCCATACGCATGGTCTCCCTTAGGCTCATCAACAACAACTAATACAACATACTTCGGATTATCTGCAGGCAAGTTGGCGACAAAACTACAAATCTTGGCACCAGGTTTATATCTGCCATTTACAGCTTTTTGAGCAGTTCCTGTTTTGCCAGCTATTCGATAGCCAGGGGTGTAAACACCTACTCCACTACCCTGTTCCACTACCGATTCCATCCAATTAAGAACTGTTTGAGTCACTTCTGTTCGTAGTAACCGATAATCACCAGCGGTCGAAGCAGGTATCAATTCATCGCCAGCAAATAATCCTCTGGTTATATGCGGTTTTACAAGATGGCCTCCATTTGCAATAAGTGCATGAAGCTGAGCCAATTTTAAGGGTGTAAGAGAAAATCCTTGTCCATAGGAAGCAGTGGCAAGTTCTATAGGCTTTGAAACAAATTCCTCCTTACTCTTCAACTGCCCAGGAACTGCGCCAGGCAAGTCAGTGTCCGGCCTTACGTCAACACCAAGTCGATGAAGCCAATCCCAATAACTTGAGGGTTTTAAATTCCTCATAGCCTTAACCATTCCAACGTTACTAGAGACTTGAAGAACTTTTGAAAAGTCAATAACTCCGTTAGCTAGACGATTGTGGTTATAAATTGACCATCCACCAATGTTCAAGCTTCCAGTATCCTCTACTTGTCCTAATGGATTAATAACTCCTTCTTGAAGTGCTAGGGCAAGGTTGATTGGTTTAAAGGTTGAGCCAGGTTCAAAAAGATCCTGAACCGACCATTCTCGAAAGAGTGCAGGAGAAAACTTCCAATACCTATTTGGGTCATAAGTAGGGGTAGAGGCTAGAGCAAGTAACTCACCATTAGTAACATCCATCACAATTGCAACTCCCTTCTTTGCATCCCATTTACGAACTTCAGTAGCCAATGCCTTGACAGATAATTCCTGCAGGCGTGCATCCATAGTGAGATGTAGTCGCAAATTATCTCTGTCAAAAACACCAAGAGGCAAGTCATCAGGTAGAGGTGTCCCATCTGCACCTCTTCGAAGAATTCGAGCCTTCTCCTTGCGAATCAACTGGTCATTGAGACTTTGTTCCAAACCAGCCTGAGGTACGCGTTCCTGATTCAGAAAACCAACAACATTTGCAAAGAGAGCCCCCTGTGGGTAAATCCTCTGTGGATAGGGTTCAAGATCTAAACCACTAATTCCTAGCTGTTTTATATCTAAAGCGATTTGAGCATCCAAGCCTTCAACCAACTTCACCCCAGATGGACGATCACCTAAACGTGCAACCAATTCGTCAATAGAGAAATCTAATATTTTCGACAACTTACGAGCCACCTCAACTGGTTCTCGAATGAACGCTGGATTATCTCCTGGAAAATTAAAATATCTAGGATGGGCCCATAACCTAAAGCGTTCTTCATCAATAGCTATCAACCTTCCTCTACGATCAACAATTGAACGACGTGTCCCAAGAGGCTGCGTCTTCTGAGTTTGAGAAGCCCTCGCACGAGCTTGAAGAGTAGGTGCTTGCAGAATCTGCAACCAAGCCATCCTACCCATTAAGGTAAATAAGCCGAGAAAAAGTATTGCAAATACTGATTTAAGACGGCAAGGATAAACAGGTTCAAAAGGAATGACACGGCGCTTTTTTCTCCCCGTGACTCTTGAACGATGATTTTTAGGCAACGACATTAGTAGCCATTAACACTTGGGGGTTCAAAAAAACTTTTCATAAAAACCAACTGTTGAGAGGCACTTTTTCTTGAATCGCCATCACTATCTGGACTTTTAATATATATAAGGTCACTAGTCTTTGTAGGCACCATAGACATTGGCAGGCTAGCCCTCTCAAGGAGGTATCGTTCTAGCATTGCATTCGATTCTGTAAGTCGGTGAATTAAATCACGCGTACTTTCTAACTGGTTAAAAGCAACTGTCCAAAGATGTTGCCAATGCAATGCGAAAGTAGACGTTAAAGCAACAACCAACAAAACGCCAACAAGTGCCCCATCAGCAACTCGATGCAATCCTGCAAGTAAAGGGAATCGGCGTGAAACTCTTCTCGAGGAGAAAGAGCTTTGAAGTAAATGCAAAGAAGCCTGAGAACGTGCCGTCAATCCAACTCGTTCATAAGATACAGCACGCAGTTTTTTAACAGCGGGCACAAAATCAACCATTAATTAATTAGTCAAGCACCCTAATCAGCGGCCCGCAAGTGCATCTGTAAATCAAATTCCTAATAAACTCATCTATCCACCTAATAAAAGAAGGCTTGTAAAGGTAACTCCATTCCACAAAGAATGCATGAGCATGCACGGGAAAAGACGTCCTGAACTCAATCTGAGAATAGAAAGCCCAATACCCAAAACAAACAGAGGTGCTAACTCTCCAACACTTAGATGAGCTAAAGCGAAAACAAGAGCACTTACAATAATCCCCCAAAAAGAACCAACCCCCTTAGCTAATACTGGTAAAAGGACTCCTCGGAAAACAAGTTCTTCAAAAAGAGGTGCAAGAACAACTGTCGTAATAATCAACAGAATCAATGCAAAAGGGTCTCGGCTCTTTAAAACAAGCTCAAGGAGAGGATTACTTCCACCCTGATCTCCAACAACTAAATTCACAATCCATCCTGTTAATAACACAAGAGGAATAACCATTAACCACCCACGTAGTGCCTTGAAGAAGGCAGAATTGAATGGAACAAACCTCCATTGCAGCCAACCACCTGGAGGGCTTTCAATACCCCTTAAACTCAACAACTGCTGCCTAAGGATTAACAATGGGGGGATTGTCATGGCGACATATCCAATAATTACTTGTAAAGAATCTCTAAGAGGGCTCTCTATCCCTTGAGTGAAAGCCTGGCTAATTGGCACTACAAGAGTGGGGAAGATGACTTCACCTAGTAACACAAAGCCACCTGCCACTAAAAGCACCATGTCTATTAAGGAAAGCGGTAAAGGTGTTAATTCTGGCCATTCCACACCTTTTCCCCTAACCAGCCTCCAAATTTGTCCCAACAAAAAAACAACACCTAAAATAACTGCGAAGAAAGGAAATACTTGAGCAAGGAAAATCCTCAACGCCATGTTTTTAGAAGTCTTGATATCAATGCACTTATCAACATCTCCGAAAAGAGCAGAACAAATAACTTTATTTAACAAAGGATCTTTTGCGACAGGAATCAACTGATCAAGACTTGCCGCAGAGATATTGCCTTCACTTGAACTAGACAACAGAGCTTTTTGAACCTCTACAAACGACTCTCCCTTGAGAGGCCTTGAGAGGACTGAACTACGTTCAACTAATAAAGGCTCCAGACCAGCCAAAACAAGTCTGTCGCGATCATTCATTTCTTCTAAAGGAATCTTTCGAAGGGTTTCCCTCAAAGCCTCTGGTGGATTCCCTCCAACCAAAGGAGATCTCAAGGGAGAAGGGAGAGCGGGTTCAGCAAGTAAAGCCATCTCATGCTGGTGAAGAGAAAGCTTTGGAGTCACTGAAGGACGCTCAAAACTCTTCTCAAGCCCCTTTGTCCAAACAAACACTGTCAGTAAAAGTGACAGGACAGCGAGCGACACTTTCCAGGCCGGATTAGCTCCTCTCATAAAAGGTTCAAGCAACAAAAAGTCATCAGCAGATGGACACTCTCCTTATACAGAGAGATTAAGTCGACAGATTCCCCATACGATGGCTTCTAATCCCGCAAGTTTTGTTCAGGTGACTTTGCGTCTTCTGCTTGTTCGTCATGGACTCAGTAGCTTCAATCGCGAGAAAAGGATCCAAGGTCGTAATGATCTCTCTCTTCTAACCAATGAAGGACAGCGACAAGCCAGTCTGACCGGAGAGGTTCTTGCTGATATGCGAATTGATGCCATCTATAGCTCTCCTTTAAAACGTGCAGTTGAAACGACAAACAAACTTCTTGAATCTATTGAGAAAAGACCAGAACCAATTTTTGACAATGGATTACTTGAAATAGATCTTGGGCCTTGGAGCGGCTTAACAGTTGAAGAAGTAATGGAAAAATTTCCCGAGGATTACCAAACCTGGAAGAACCAACCTGAAAATCTCGTCCTAAAGCATGAAGATGGTCAAAATTACAAACCAATTGAAGAATTAATTATTCAAGCCAAAAATTTCATAACAAAACTTGTTGATCGTCACTCCCCGCATAAGAATGAGACTGTGATTTTGGTTGCGCACAATGCAATATTGCGCTGTCTTATTATCACTTTATTAGGTGGACAAAATCAAAGCTTTAGAAGATTGCAATTAAACAATGCTTCTCTCTCTATTTTTAACCTTAACCCGCATCCATTTAAGAGCTATCAAACCCAAATCGAATGCCTTAATAACATCACCCATCTGAGTCCGCCTTTGCCCTCAAAGAAGGGAAATGCTCGTTTAATACTTGTTCGCCATGGAGAAACTGATTGGAACCGTCAAGGACGATTCCAAGGACAAATCGACATTCCCCTAAATCGCAATGGAAAAAGTCAAGCCTCAGCTGCAGGTGAATTCCTAAAGAACACTCAAATCGATCAGGCCTATAGCAGCTCAATGAGTAGACCAAAGCAAACAGCAGAAGAAATCCTCAAATACCATCCAGGCGTAAAACTAAAATTGAAAGAAGGACTCTTGGAAATAGGACATGGACTGTGGGAAGGCAAACTTGAGTCAGAGATAAAGGCAGCCTGGTCCGAACTACTAGAAACATGGCATGACTCTCCAGAAAAAGTTCAAATGCCTGAGGGAGAAAATATCACCGGTGTCTGGGAAAGAGCCGTCAAATGTTGGCAAACCATCTGCGATAGTCTTTGTACTAACGAAACTGCTCTCGTTGTCGCACATGACGCAGTCAACAAAACTATTCTCTGCCATCTTCTTGGTCTTAACCCTTCAGATATCTGGATGGTCAAACAAGGGAATGGTGGAGTAACAGTGATCGACATCTCCCTCAATTCAAGCCAGCCTTCTGTAGTGACATGTCTCAATCTCACATCTCATCTTGGTGGGTTACTTGATTGCACCGCATCAGGAGCACTATGAGCACATGCATGAGTCATACTTCTTAGATCCTGTACAAATCCTTTACGGAGCAAGTCAGCCCGTAATCAAAGATTCAGTCTTAATAGACGCTGGTCAAATAATCGCCTTTGGAGAAGAGGCTTCTAATCAGGCGAAGAAAATCGGACTTACTCCTACAGAAGCTAGTCGTCTACTGCTTGCCCCCTGCCTAGTAGATCCACATTCCATACTTGAAGAACCTACTAATGGGCATGTTGAGACCCTCAAAAGCCTCAGAGAGATGGCAGCTCAAGAGGGCTATGGACAATTAGCGCTCTTACCAAGAAGTTCCTCTTGGCGTGACAAGCCAGAGCGCCTAATGGGATTTAATGATGCGCAAAAAGATGTTCGTATTCATCTTTGGGGCAGCTTCAGTCGAAATAGTGAGGGGCAGGAACTCACCCCTCATGCTGATCTTCTTCAGCATGGTGCTATTGGTTTGGCAGATGACGATGAAATACCACCTCTTGAACTCCTAAAACAAAGTTTTGTTCTTGGTGAAATGGGGGCCTCTCCAATATTGATTGCGCCAAGAGATACAAAAATTCAAGGCAAAGGAATAGTTCGAGAAGGTATTGAAACTCTCCGAGCCGGATGGGCACCTGACCCAATAGCAAGCGAAACGCTGCCTATTGGGCAACTACTCGAGCTTCATAGACAACACCCTGAGATATCTATGCGTCTAATGAATATTTCAACTGCTGAAGGGATCTCTTGCATTCAAGCCGCTAAGAACAACCTCATGGCAAGTGTTTCCTGGTGGCACGTTGTGGCAGATAGTAGCCAACTTTCTGCCACCGAAGAAGGGTGGAGGGTGTCTCCATCTCTAGGCGGGCCACTTGATCGGAAAGCTCTCATAAATGCCCTACGTGATGGAACAATAACTTCGATAGCAGTTCACTCAATAGCACTAGATGAAGAACAATCCCAGCAACCTATAGCAACTCGTTTGGCAGGAATAAGTGGACATCACCTAGTTCTTCCTTCCCTTTGGCAGGAACTTGTTGTCAACTCAGGATTCTCAATAGAAAAACTCTGGGAATTACTTAGCTTCGGTCCCTCCAAAATGCTCAATACCCAAGAGGAATCTATTAGGTGTAAGAGTAGAAGATGGTTACTTTTTGATCCGGATTTAAGCTGGAAGCAAAACCAACACAACCCGATGTCTCCCTCTACAGCGAATCAACCTTGGCAAGGGAAAGAATTAAAAGGGAAAGTCATTGCTTGTGGTCTAAGGAACTAAAAACCCTAGACGTTTAATAGGCCAAAACCTCCAAAAAGCACGTCCTACAATCTGATCTTCTGGCAAGAATGCCCCACCAGGCCAAAAACGACCATCCCAACTGTTATTTCTATTATCACCAAGTACCAAAACATGTCGATCGGGGACCTTAAGATCTAACCTTTTGCAAGAGCTAATTCCCCTTAAATCCGAAGGACAATAATTAGTTACATATGGTTCCTTTTTAAGAACACCATTTAGAAAAACCTCACCTCTGGAATTCACTAAAACTTTATCTCCAGAAACTGCAACAACACGTTTTATATATGCATCACAAGCCGGATCACGTATACCCAAAACAATACTAATCAAAGGGAAGTTAACCAAAGCACATCTAATTTTCGAAGAAGCTTTCCTAGAAGCTAAAACTCGATCGAAAGCATATGGCGAATTAAATACAACGATTTCACCACGACGAGGAGGTCTACGAAGAAAGGACAGCTTTTCAATCAATAAACGATCATTAACCTGTAAACCTGGCAACATAGAACCTGAAGGGATATATCTAGCCTCGGCGATGTAATGACGAATCCCTATATATAAAGAGAATGTCAAAATGATGGGTGCCCAAAAATCCCAAAAAGGATTAGGACCTGGGTTCTTTAGAATGTTCTGACGAGGCATACTTAGTTGCCTAGGTAGTTAAAATTCATCCTTCTGTAAATCAGAGTAAACTATAGAGTTCCTTGTCAAGAAAAGACTTCTTCCCAATCATAAGGTTTAAATCCCACAAATATCTTTCCTTCTTTAGAAATCAATAGAGGACGTTTAATCAACTTGCCGTCAGCAGAGAGTGCTTCTATGGCTTCAGGGTCACTCATCCCCTTAACCGACTCAGAGCCTAGCGCCCTATAACTCTTCCCACTCGTATTAAACAAGGGCTTACGACTTCCCAATTGACTAATCGCCTCTCTGATAATTTCTTTAGATGGTGGATTCTCGACAATATCAAGTAATTCGTAGTCAACTTGATGCTCATCAAGCCATTTTAAAGCTTTCTTGCACGTTGAACAGCGCGAGTAGCTATATACCTGAACAGAAGAATACATAGGAGGCTTATAGGGAATTTAATTTCGCTAATAGGAGGCTAATAAAAACCATACTCAAATATTAGTTTTATTCTTAGCTGCTGCAATACAATCTTCCAAAAGCCCTTCAACTGCATCAAAATCTCTCCAACCATCTATAACTATCACTCTGCCCTCAAGGCTTTTATAAGTTCTAAAAAATTCTGCTACATCCTCCAATTGATTTGGAGCTATTTGCTTAATGCTGCTAATTGACTTTTGACGTGGATCCGCAACAGGAACACATAACAACTTTCCATCATAAGCTCCTGAATCGTGCATATCAAGAACGCCAATAGGTCGGGCCTTAATAAGACAACCAGCAAAAGTTGGTTCCTCCATGACTACCATGGCATCAAGAGGAGCTCCATCTTCAGCCAAAGTATTTGGAATAAATCCATAGTCGAATGGGTATCTCACTGAAGAATGAAGAACCCTATCTAGGGCCATAACTCCGGCATCAGCGAAGTATTCGTATTTATTCCTGCTTCCCGCTGGTATTTCGACTATCAGATTTACCAGTCCTGGTGAGGGAGATGGAGATAGAGGACTGAGATCCATCAGTTTCCAAGGCAGTAGGAACTATATTTATGCGCTCCTTAGGCCTTTCCGTAAAAACCGCTGTAAGAGGAACGCCAACTGTAGCTAATGCAATGATCAAGCCAAGCAACGCAATATATGGACCACTCAAACTAAAAGGGTCATCATCATCACTCCCTTTTAAATCTCCTTTATGAGATGAATTAGAAATCACCTCACCAAAGGTGGAAGGTTTAGATACGGAAGCCGGTTCAGGGTCCATGCAAGGGGTTTTAAGAACAACCCTAGTAACCAATGCGAAAGCATTCCTCACCAAGGCAACTACTAAAGAATGAATTGCATTCCTTAGAAAGCTGAGATTATTCTCTCATCAAAAGTCAATCTATGCTGCGGGCCTGTCTTGACCGCCGGGATGAGGATAAATGTCTGCAGGCTGCTCATTAAGACTCTCAAGATGTGTCCTAATCATTTGAAGCTCCTCAAGAATCGAAGTCAAAACTTGTTGGGTAGCTGATGAAGGAGAATTCAAGACTTCAACTGTGACTTCCTTTATCCTTAGTACATCTTTTGCGAAGCGGGCTACTTCATTAGGGTGAAACAAAAGGGCATCTTTTTGATCACTTCGATACTCAGAATTTAGCTTTCTAGGATTAAATGGTGGATTAAGATTTCTAGGATCAGTATTTGTATAACGATACACAGAAGCTCTTGATCTATTTAAAGACTTCTGAACATCATCAATACCAACAAGTGAGTCTGAACTTGCCATTATGGCCTGAATATCGTTTGCATATCCCGCTGAAGGAGAAGAGGCTGAGCTTGAAGGATTTACCGTCCCACTAAACATAATCTCAACTCGGGGCGGATTTAACTGGGACAGAAGTTAGCAGATGAGACTCACTTAATCTCTATCAGTTAAGGAAATCAGACACTTTCAAGACCGGCCAGTTGCCCGATGGATGTTAGCTTCCATTCTCATTTGGTAAATGGCCCATGCGCGCATCCCGCCTAATGCTTGTAACGCTGCGGGACGTGCCAGCGGAAGCCGAAATCGCCTCTCATCAACTTTTAGTTAGAGGTGGCTTCATTCGACGGATCACATCAGGAATATATGCCTACTTACCACTTATGTGGCGAGTAATAAACAAAATCACAGCCATAGTTCAAGAGGAAATGGATTCATCAGGGGCTCTTCAGACACTTCTTCCTCAACTTCACCCTGCAGAACTTTGGGAACGGAGCGGCCGATGGAATGGATATACAGCTGGAGAAGGAATCATGTTTCACTTAAAGGATCGCCAAGGCAGAGAAATCGGCCTTGGCCCTACTCATGAGGAAGTAATTACAAGCATTGCATCAGAACTACTTCGTTCATATAAACAATTACCAGTAAATCTCTATCAGATACAAACTAAATTTAGAGATGAAATCAGGCCAAGATTTGGCCTGATGAGAAGTAGAGAATTCATCATGAAAGATGCATATTCCTTTCATGCTAATGAAAAGGATCTGAAAATCACATATGAAAAAATAGATTCTGTTTACAGGAATATTTTCTCCAGATGCGGGGTCGAAACTGTCGCTGTAGATGCCGATAGTGGTGCTATTGGAGGCGCAGCGTCTCAAGAATTTATGGTGACTGCAGATTCAGGGGAAGACTTAATACTTACAAGCCCTGATGGAGTTTATGCTGCCAATCAAGAAAAAGCTATATCCATACCATTACCAGCAAAACCATTCATCGCAAAAAAGACATATAAACTTAAAACACCTGGCCAAAAATCGATATCTCAATTATGTTCTTCAAACAATTTGGATCCATCTCAAATAGTAAAAGTAATTCTAATTCTCGCCATTTTGGAAGATGGTAAAGAACAACCGCTACTTATAAGTATAAGAGGAGACCAAGAAGTTAATGATGTTAAATTAACTAATATTTTAACGGCTCGACTAAAGAAGGGTGTGACAAATCTGCTGCCAATAACAAAAGAAAGGTTATGCGCTCAAGGCCTATCTGATTTGCCCTTTGGTTTTCTAGGGCCTGACTTAAACAATTCAGTACTTAGTGGTGCAAAAACTTGGAGTAATTCTTTTATTAGAATCACAGATCACACTGCTGCAGACCTAGAATCTTTTATATGTGGAGCAAATACAGAAGATGAACATTTATTCGGTGTTAATTGGCTGTCACTTGGAGGTAATCCCAAAGGGTTAGATATAAGGAAGGCGAAAGCAGGTGACATATGTCATCATGATCCAAGTCAAAATCTTTTGGAGCGACGTGGCATCGAGATTGGGCATATTTTTCAGCTAGGTCGTAAATATTCAAATTCTCTAAATGCAAGTTTTACTAATGAAAAAGGGATCCAAGAAGCTTTCTGGATGGGCTGTTATGGAATAGGAATTTCTCGGCTCGCACAAGCAGCCGTAGAACAAAATCATGATAAGGAAGGCATTATTTGGCCCATATCAATTGCTCCTTTCGAAGTAAACGTAGTAATTGCCAACATACAAAACTCCCAGCAGAGGGTTTTAGGGGAGAAAATCTACAAAAGATTAAAGAGCAACGGCTTAGATGCCCTTTTAGATGACAGAAATGAACGTGCTGGTGTCAAGTTCAAAGATTCAGACCTTATTGGAATCCCATGGCGTGTCGTTGTTGGTAGAGACGCAGATTCAGGCCAGGTAGAACTCGTTCAAAGAGGACGCAGAGAAACAAAGTTACTCGACCATGAAGCAGCAATAAGTCAATTATTAGCTGAACTTCCACAAAGGAAACCTAATTAGAGCAAAGCTGCTCCTAAAGTTAGAAAAGTTGCTTATAGAGAAATGACTTCCGCCTTTCATCGCCTGTTCAAGAGGCTGATGGGGGCGACTATGGCTCTCTGCCTTGGTCTCTGCCTAATACTCATCCCTTTTGGTACAAGTGCTCAGGCAGGAACTGCCATGTCAGGCGACTTTGCCGCTGACACTGTTTCAGTTGCTCGCAGCCTGCGTGAAACTATTGCCATTCCTCAAGATGCAGAAGGTCAATCTGAAGCAAAAGATGAAGCCCTTCTACTTATTAATGACTACATCTCTAGATATAGAAATCGATCTCAAGTAAATAAGACAGTCTCCTTCACAACCATGCAAACGGCACTTAACTCAATGGCAGGTCATTACAAGACTTTTGCGAATCGTCCACTCTCAGAAGCCTTAAAAGATCGGCTCAATAATGAGCTAACCAAAGCAGAAGCAATGGTAGGGAGCGAGAAATAAAAATACTCTTTAATTCATTATTTTGACTTTAGGCAGGGAGACCTGCGAAGCTTTCTGTTTGTGCAGTAGGGCGGCTTCGGGCCGCAATGTCATTGGCCAACGTTGTCGTCATCGGAGCTCAATGGGGTGACGAAGGAAAAGGAAAAATCACCGATTTACTTAGTCGGTCAGCCGATATGGTCGTCCGATATCAAGGAGGGGTAAATGCAGGTCACACAATTGTTGTGGACGAAAAGGTCCTCAAACTTCATCTCATACCCTCAGGAATCCTTTATCCAGAAACCATCTGTCTAATCGGATCAGGCACTGTGGTAGATCCCAAAGTGATGCTCCTTGAGATAGACATGCTGTTAGAAAACAACATTGATATTTCGGGGCTTCAAATTGCCTCAAATGCGCATGTAACGATGCCCTACCACCGTTTGTTAGATCAAGCGATGGAACAGCAAAGAGGTGCTCAAAAAATTGGTACTACAGGTAGGGGTATTGGTCCAACCTATGCCGATAAAGCACAGCGTAATGGCATCCGCATTATTGATCTCCTCAACGAACAAAGACTTCGAGAAAGACTAACTGGACCACTAGCAGAAAAGAATGAACTCCTAAAAACAATATATGGAGTAGAACCTCTAAAAGCTGACAAAGTCATTGAAGAATACTTGAGCTATGGCGAACGGATATCTCCTCACGTAGTTGAATGTTCAAGGGCAATACATACTGCTGCACGTAACAAAAAGAATATTCTTTTTGAAGGGGCTCAAGGAACACTATTGGATTTAGATCATGGAACATATCCATTTGTCACATCATCTAATCCTGTTTCAGGAGGTGCCTGTATTGGAGCAGGAGTAGGTCCAACACTTATAGACAGGGTTATTGGCGTAGCAAAGGCTTATACCACCCGTGTTGGAGAAGGTCCATTCCCCACCGAACTAGAAGGCAGTATCAATGATCAGTTATGTGATCGTGGTGGTGAATTTGGAACAACGACAGGTCGCAGAAGACGATGTGGTTGGTTTGATGGGGTTATAGGTAGATATGCAGTAGAGGTAAATGGTTTGGATTGTCTTGCGATTACGAAACTTGATGTCCTAGATGAATTAGAAGAAATAAAAGTTTGTGTGGCATATGAACTTAATGGAAATCGAATAGAGCACTTTCCTAGCAGTGCAGAAGACTTTGCAAAGTGCAAGCCAATTTTTAAAAGTCTACCCGGTTGGCAATGCTCAACTGAAGATTGTCGTCGTCTCGAAGACCTTCCGTCTACTGCAATGAACTATCTCCGATTTCTTGCAGAGCTAATGGAGGTGCCTATAGCAATTGTTTCTTTAGGGGCAAGTCGTGACCAAACAATTTTGGTTGAAGATCCCATTCATGGACCGAAAAGAGCACTCCTTAACTCTTAATAATTAAGGAAACAACCACATAACTTCCGAGTTTGATGTATGTCACTGAATCACATTCCTGAAGATTCCTCCATAGATGTAGTGGGGATAGGTAATGCAATTGTTGACGTTCTTGTACATACACAAGATTCCTTTCTAGAGAAGCATTCTTTAGAAAAAGGCTCAATGACTCTCATTAATCAAGAACAAGCTGAAGAGTTGTCTTCACTAATAGAGAAAGGTCTTCTAAGCTCGGGCGGATCAGCAGCAAATACCCTTACAGGACTTTCACAGCTTGGGAACAAAGTTGCTTTTATCGGTCGTGTAAGAAACGACCACATGGGAAAAGTTTTTACTGATGAGATCTGCTCAGCAGGAGCTTTATTCGAAACACCTGCAGCAGAAACAGGCCCTCCAACTGCGAGATGCATAATCTTTGTTACCCCAGATGCACAGCGTACTATGTGTACTTTCCTGGGAGCTTCGGTTCTACTTGAGCCAGAAGATCTAGACCTTACTATTGTTCAAAAGGCGAAAATCCTTTATCTAGAGGGTTATCTATGGGATGACCCTGCTGCTAAGAAAGCTTTCATTCAAGCTGCAAAAACATCCAAGGATTCTGGTAGGAAGGTAGCACTATCTCTTTCTGATGCCTTTTGCGTAGAAAGACATCGAGAAAGCTTCCTGGAACTATTAGAAAGTCATGTAGATATACTCTTCGCAAATGAAAGCGAATTAACCTCACTATACAAGGGAGAATCCATAGAAATGTCCTTAGAAAAGATCAAAAAAGGCTGTGACATAGCAGCTCTAACCTTTGGAGAGAAAGGGTCAGTAATCCTCCATGAGGGCAAGCAAATAAGAATCAAGCCCTATAAACTTGGCCAAGTAATTGACACCACTGGAGCCGGTGATTTATATGCGAGTGGGTTCCTTCATGGCTACCTAAATTCGAAGAACCTTTCCATCTGTGGCAATATCGGCTCTATTTGTGCCGGTCAAATCGTAACTCAGCTTGGCCCCAGGTCTAGATCTTCACTTAAAGAGCTTCTAAAGCAAAATCTCTTTGTTTAAAACCTATCAATAAAGACTTTTTAGAAGCCATTGAGAATAAGCATCACTTGCTTCTGCATTCCAACCAATTAATTCAGGGGTTTCATAACTATGAAGTTCATTAATTGCCTTCTGCAATTTATACTTCTTATTTATGGAGGTTTTCATTAGCAGTTGGACTTCTTTATTTTCCTCTTTATTCCCTTCCCACATATAAAATGAATGAACCTTACTTAAAGAAACGCAAGCAACAAGTTTTAGGTCTAAAAGAGAATTAGCTAAAAACTTTGCCTTATTTAAATCAGCCTCAGTCGTCAGAACGATAAGCAAATCATCTTTGGAATGAACTTTAGCCACTTTCAACTAAGAATAGAAATCATGT
The DNA here is from genome assembly GCA_003215535.1 of Prochlorococcus sp. AG-409-L18. Classification (GTDB taxonomy): domain Bacteria; phylum Cyanobacteriota; class Cyanobacteriia; order PCC-6307; family Cyanobiaceae; genus AG-409-L18. Next base: position 109,478 of record QCKG01000003.1, on the reverse strand, counting down.
TTAACCATAATGGGACTTGAAATCCTATTCAATAAGCTATTCAAATTATCAAAACATTCTGTCTTCAATATTATTGGAGGCCGTGAAACCAAAAAAAGACCTAACTTCTGATCTTTACAAATCTCCTCCCAAGTCTGCTGATTAAGTCCACCAGACTGACGGCAAACAACCACATCAATTGACCATCTTTTACAGAGTGAAGCTTCCATCTGACCTATGCAATCTCCCTGCAAAGGTCGCAATACTGCCAATCGCTCCTCCCTTACAGAGCAAGCCAAGGCATTACTAAGACTTTCTGGAGAGGGTAAAACACGTGCAAAAACATTTGCTCCAGCTTGATTAACTGAAGCGACATATTCCGAAAGATGCCTGGATCCCATTGCAAGCAAAACATTCTTTCCTTTCAAGGGTCGATCCTCTAATTCTCTGGCATTTGATATCAAAGAAGCCAGTCCAAGAGCCCTCAAAGGCCTTTCAAAACGAAGAATAGGCTGAGAAACTTGTTGACAGGCTATTTGCAAATCAGAACTAATAACTTGAGCAAAGGGATGTGTCGCATCAATCACCCAATCAAATCCATGATGAAGAAGTTGCGCCTTCTTAAGGAACTTGAGAATCTCCTCCACCCCCCCCAGGGGACCAACCAACATCTCACTCAAATTAATATCTTCATAAGCCAAGGATGCTTGAGAAGAAACAACGCTCACACTTACCTTCCAACCCTGTCCAACTAAAGACCTTGCCAGAGAAGGTCCTTCTCCTGTTCCAGACAACAACCAAATATGCCTATAGCCATTTTCTCGACTGTGCATCAGGATGGCGCTCAATACAAAAATTAAAAATGAACAATTGCGTCCTCGAGGTAGAAGTCAAGAAGCCACCAACCATTCGTTACACCCAAGACAACAAAACCCCTATCGCAGAGATGGAGGTCCAATTCAAAGGACTTCGTGCAGATGACCCTCCTGGAGACCTGAAAGTGGTTGGATGGGGAAATATGGCTCAAGATCTCCAAAACAACATCAAGACAGGTCAACGTCTGGTTTTGGAAGGTCGCTTAAGGATGAATACTATTCCTCGTCAAGATGGTACTAAAGAAAAGAGGGCGGAATTAACTATCTCCAGATACCATCAATGTTTTGAAGAGCTAACCCAGCAAAGCCCAAATATTAAAAAGGAATCCAAAGAGACAAAACCAACCGAACCTCAAGACTCAAGCTGGAACAGTGCTCCTTTAGTCCCAGATACCGATGAAATCCCCTTTTGACACTTTCTAAGACTTTCTTGATTCCTCTTCAATTTGATCAGATGCCCTTGTGAGAAGCTGTCCCATGTCCCGCTCTAAAGCAGCCAGATCCAACCGAAACTCTGGCCAACGACCTCGATCAATCTGCTCAAGCAACCAAGCCCTATCTTCATCTAATAGGGATATTAGTTCTTCAAGATCATTTGATTGGAATTTATCGAAGTCCATATCAAAGTCTTATTAAGACACATCCTGGAACCGAAAACGTCAAAATGCCACTTATGAAAGAACTCTTGTCACCAGGCAGCCTAATTACAATTTCCGGTGGTGTGTTGACCGTCATAGGTGCTGTGGCCTATTTGACGGGGGCTGCGAACCTAAGTGTTCCAACACTCTTTTATGGATTCCCAATATTTTTAGGAGGCCTAGCTCTAAAAACCTCTGAGCTACCTCCAGCAAAAAGAGTACCCCCAAAAGCTGAACTTGCCGAAGCAAGAGAAAATGGAGCGCCGGAATTAGCAAAACTAGTAGCAGATGTAACTAGATGGAGGTATGGGCAAAAGGCCCACCTAGAATCCTCCCTTCAAGTCCTAAAGCTTTGGGATGAAGACAACCCCCCCCAATTACTAGAAATTGAAGAAACGCAAACGGAATGCGGATATGGTGTTCGAATGAGATTTGAAATTGCTGGAGTGTCTTTAGAACGCTGGCAAGAGAAGAAAGAACGCCTAGGAAGATTCTTTGCAAAGAACCTACAAGCGGAACTAATTTCTCCAACACAAGGGAAACTAGATTTAATCCTTAATCCACAAAAAAAGACTACAAGTTCGACCAATCAGGATGGGCTTAGCTGAAAAAACAGGAAAGACTTCATTGGAAAAACCTGCAAAGAACTATTCAGAAGATGCCTCCCTTAGGGTCTCTGTACTAAGTGAAGCACTTCCCTATATCCAGCGTTTTGCTGGCCGCCGTATTGTTATCAAATATGGCGGCGCCGCAATGGCGCATGAAAATCTTCAAGAGGCTGTTTTTAGAGATATTGCGCTTTTATCAAGCGTAGGTGTCCAACCAGTAGTAATACATGGAGGAGGACCTGAGATAAACCAATGGCTTAACAAGCTTGGTATTACGGCGCAATTCCGAGATGGTTTGCGAGTCACGGACGCCAGCACTATGGATGTAGTAGAAATGGTTTTAATGGGCAGAGTTAATAAGCAAATTGTTAATGGGTTAAACAAACTAGGCGCCTTGGCAGTTGGGCTGAGTGGAATTGATGGGGGCTTGATTGAAGCCCGCCCTTGGGGAGATGGAAGCCACGGCCTTGTTGGAGACGTAACAAAAGTGAATATCGACTTACTAGAACCATTACTTCAAAAAGGCTACGTACCTGTAATCTCTAGCGTCGCTGCGACTGTAGAAGGTCGTTCTCACAATATTAATGCTGATACTGTTGCTGCAGAAGTTGCTGCAGCACTCGAAGCGGAAAAGCTAATCCTTTTAACTGACACACCAGGCATCCTTAAGGACAAAGAAGACCCAACCTCACTAATCAAGCTTTTAGGTCTGTCTGAAGCTCGTGAATTAATTTCTCAAGGAGTTGTGGATGGCGGAATGACCCCAAAAACTGAATGCTGTATAAGAGCTTTGGCTCAAGGGGTCGCAGCTACGCACATTATTGATGGGCGGATCCCACATGCACTTCTCTTAGAAGTGTTCACTGACGCAGGTATAGGGACCATGGTCATTGGACGAGGATAAAAACAATCTTGAACTCACCTCAGCAGAAGTAGCCCTAGAGAAGGGCGACTACGGGCAATCCCTAGCCTTATTAGAAACACTAGCGAGTAAATACCCTCTAACTGAACCAAACGGTTCAAAAATTAGAATGTTAATGGTAACAGCCTATATGGGAAAGGGAGATGAAGAAAAAGCTATCTCTACTTGCAGGTTATTGACCCGTTGCAAAGATCAAGAACTTCGCCAACGAGCAAGACAATTGCTCTTAGTCTTAGAAGCACCAAGTCTAAAACGACCACGCAATTGGTCAATTGAACTGCCAACCATACAAGTAACAACTTTTACCAGCAACAAACCTCTTAAAGGAGCTAGGAAATCAACAGGCGAATCATCAAATAAGCTCCCAAGAACAGGCCCTACTAATTCTTTCAGCCCAGGATTCCTAATCACTACAATACTCCTACTAATAGGATTAACTATTCTCCTTAGTGGATATATCTATATAGCTTAAACAAATAAGTCTATATTCCATAAATATACTTATTTAGGCCAAAAATACTTATAAATAACTTCATCAATCCTTCCCAAACCTATTAGAATTTACAGTTGCCTTTGAATATCTTTAGAAACTTATAGATTCTTATTCGTTATACTGCTGGACCCAAGTTATCCTCCCAAAAGGAGAATTTTGAAAGCCCTAACAACTTCTTTAAAGAGTTAATGGGTCTGGATCCACAGCTAAATTAACTCCCTTTGGAAGTCCTTTCCAAAGGCCGCCCCCAGAAGGAAGAGGTAATTCGCTGGACTCAGGTCCGTGCAACAAAATCTGCCAACGACTTTTTCCAGCAACTCTTGCAACCATTGCTGGGGCAGGTCCCACTAAAGACCAACCACGGGAATCACATAAATACCTAATTTGTTCAGCTAATGAGGAGGCTGCAGTAGCAGTAAGGGAAGCCGATTCTCCAGAAAGACGCAACAAGCATGCTCTGCTATATGGCACCAAACCAGCATCCTTTCGCAATTGAGCCTCCTTCCTTAAATAATCCTCATAGCTTCCATCAACCAAATGAAGAATCACAGGGTGTTCTGGACAGTAGGTCTGAACCAAAATCTCCCCGGGGAGCTCCCCTCGACCAGCCCGACCTGCCAATTGCATAAATAATTGCAGACTCTGCTCACCAGCATGCAAGTCAGGGCGATGCAATAGACCATCTGCCGCAAGCACAGCCGCAAGGGTTACCCGAGGCAAGTCCATACCTTTGGCAAGCATCTGTGTACCAATAAGGACATCTGCATCACCTGAAGCAAACTGATCAAGCAATGATCTGTGACCATCCCGACCGCCTGTTGAATCCCTGTCAAATCGCAACAACCTCAACCCACTAAGTTCTTTAGCTAGATCCTCCAGAACCCTTTGAGTACCAGCGCCAAAAGGCTTGAAAGCACTAGAACCACATTTTTGACAATTCAATTCAACATTCGCTCGATGGTCACACCAATGACAACGCAACCTTTTTGATCCCTTTTGATCCTGATGAACAGTAAGCGCAACATCACAATTGGGACATTGGACAACTTCACCACAGCTTCGACAACTTAAAAAGCTGCTATATCCACGCCTTGGGACCAACACAACTGCCTGCTCACCAGCTGAGGGCAATCGAGCCAATCTCTCCATAAGTGGGCGGCTTATCAATCGACGATGACCTTCCGCCAATTCCTGCCGCATATCAACAACAACGACCTCCGGCAAAGCCCTATTTGAGATCCTCCGATCCAGCCGAGCAAGTGCAATAGGGCCATTTGGAGCTAAAGATTTCCAGGTAGCAAGAGACGGAGTAGCACTACCCAAAACCACCTTTGCCTTAGTACGTTTCGCACGCTCCAAAGCGCAGTCACGAGCGTGATAACAAGGCATAGGCGATTCCTGTTTATAAGAACTGTCATGCTCTTCATCAATCACAATCAGACCTAAAGGTGACAAGGGGAGAAATACTGCCGAGCGCGTCCCAACTACAACAATGGGGGTTTGAGACATCAATCCCTTTCGCCAAGTTTGTACTCTTTCCTTCTGTGAACATCCGCTGTGATACTCAAAAACCTTTCCGCCAAAACGTCTTCTACATCTATCTACCAATTGGGGGATCAAGCCGATTTCAGGCGCAAGCACCAAACAATGTTTACCAGCATCCAATTCTTTCCCAATTAATTGAAGGTATACCTCAGTCTTCCCAGAACCAGTAACTCCCCACAGCAAAGTTGCTGTCCCGGGAGCCTGGGAATTAAAGATCTCAACTGCTGACTTTTGTTCAATAGATAATTTCCTACCGTTTTCAAGCGCACTAACATCTATCTCTTCCTGAAGAGAAATTGCCGTCTCAAACTTTTCACGCTTTTCACGCTTAATAATCCCTCTTGCAATCAGCACGTTTACAAGCGCTGCGGAGAAGCCGAGAGCGTGAAGATCTTTTTGCCAAGCTCCACCTCCACGAGAAGACAAAGCTGACTGCAATTCAACTTGCCTCAAGGAAAGCTTTACTGATTTAGGGAGTTCATTGACCAAGGAAACCCACCAAAATTTGCTTGGCTCTGATTGATGACTTTTTCGTTGCCCCAACCATCCTGGAGGCAGCGCTGCTTTCAGCATTCGGAATGGGCTTATATAGCAATGAAGAGCCATCTCTTCCAACCACTCGCGCCATTCCGAATCGACTGCGGCAGCTTGAATCAGAGCCTCTACAGACGACAATGAATATTCTTTCCTCTGTTCGATGGCGTCATTGGATAGTCGATAAGTATCTACACGACGTCTTGCGATCACCAAACCATGCATTGGCCTTCCTCGAAGGCGAACCAAAACCAAATCCCCCAGATCAACATCCAATCGATGTCCATCTAAATAGGTAAAAGAACGCCCTTCTCGGCCAACCTCCAGCCACACATCCACTTCATATAGAGCAGAAAAAAAATTAGTACTTGCGGAGGTCACAAGTTTTTTTTAACATTGGGTTGTTGAACAGTCCTAAGGCTGTTGTCGGAACAAAGCAGAGTTCCGTCCAGAGGGAAGACACGAAGATTGAACAATTTGGAGAATCCTCCTAATCGTTTGACCGGTCTGAGAAAGCCCCTGACATCCCTGCCAAGACCAACACGGACCCTACACAGTCTCACTATCGAAATAGTCAAAACTCTTTTCGAACCCCAAAAAGAAGGTCATCACTCTCCCCAGAATATTGATGATCAATAACCTTTTTAGGGCCTAATTCAAAGGGTTTTGATATTGATAAGGGCTTTATACCCTTTTGTAAGTAGTTCCATAGGAAAAATCCTCTTTACAAGGTCCAGTCCAGTTCTCTATTCGCGTGTATTGACATGAGCCCTGTTGCCACTAAAACAGCCTCTGCGAAGGCCCAACCCAAAACAACTAAGAAGACCGCAACTCTCCCATTGGCGTCTTCTAAAGAAAAAAGCAAGGCAAAGAAAGTTAAACCAAATGCAGGCAAGCCTAAGTCTGTAAAAAAAACCTCTAGCGCCTCACAGAAGAGCAAAAAAACCAAGGCAAAAGCAACTACTTCTTCTTTAACTTCTCCAGAAGCTTTAGGAATGGCCGCTGACCAATTACTAAATGCAGCTGCTTCAACTACCTCCCCTGAAAGTAACAACACAATTGACTCATCTATAGATTCTGCACTAGAGCAAGACGCAAGAGCTAAAGCACTTGCAAGCATTAAAATAGGCCCGAAAGGAGTTTATACAGAAGACTCAATAAGAGTTTATCTCCAAGAAATAGGGCGCATCCGCTTACTCCGTCCCGATGAAGAAATTGAACTAGCTAGAAAGATTGCAGATCTGTTGCAGCTAGAAGAGCTTGCCGCCCAATTTGATAGTGAAAACGGTCACTATCCCACCACAAAGGAATGGGCTGCACTTGTGGAAATGCCACTAATCAGATTCAGACGACGTCTGATGCTTGGCCGCAGAGCGAAAGAGAAGATGGTCCAATCAAATCTACGATTAGTGGTGTCAATTGCAAAGAAATATATGAATAGAGGCCTATCGTTTCAAGACCTAATTCAAGAAGGAAGCTTGGGCTTAATCCGTGCAGCCGAGAAGTTTGATCATGAAAAAGGTTACAAATTTTCCACTTATGCAACTTGGTGGATTCGTCAGGCAATAACTAGAGCAATAGCTGATCAAAGTAGAACCATCCGACTACCAGTTCATTTATATGAAACCATTTCAAGAATCAAAAAAACCACCAAGGTACTTAGTCAAGAGTTTGGTCGAAAACCCACAGAAGAAGAAATCGCAGAGAGTATGGAAATGACAATCGAAAAGCTTCGCTTTATAGCAAAAAGTGCTCAATTACCAATTTCGCTTGAGACTCCAATTGGGAAAGAAGAAGATTCTCGCCTAGGTGACTTCATCGAAGCAGATATTGAAAATCCTGAGCAAGATGTCGCCAAAAATCTGTTAAGAGAAGACTTGGAAGGAGTTCTTGCAACTTTAAGCCCCAGGGAAAGAGATGTCCTGAGGCTTAGATATGGTCTTGATGATGGTCGAATGAAAACTCTTGAAGAAATTGGACAAATCTTTGATGTTACTCGTGAAAGGATTCGACAAATTGAAGCAAAAGCCCTTAGAAAGCTTCGCCACCCGAATAGAAATGGTGTTTTAAAAGAATATATAAAGTGAACCACTTTAGCCCTATCTAATCACAAAATACATAAAATCTTTTCGTGGATACTTATTAATGTCTAATCTTTTTCTTAAAAGATTCAACTGAAAAAGTTGATTGCAATATACAATTGATTTCATTTTAATAGATATTCTCAATGTTTTACTTCTAATTGCTCGAAGGAATCAGAGGCACACACCCCCACCCCCTTACTATTTATTTTTGTAACCAACAAATTTAGTTTTAGATAACTACAAATAACTCTGAAAGACCCTACCAATTAGCTCTTGAGCTGGCATCACCTAGGATTAAAGCCAAAAAACGATTTGCCAGATATTCCAAAGATCCTGATGGTGATTGCCTAATGTGAACAGTAGATAAGACTTGGCAATGGCCCTAGACCAACTGCGCATCGCTTCACGACGAAGCCAGCTGGCCATGGTCCAGACCAACTGGGTAAAGCAAGAGCTCCAGCGAGCTCATCCAGGACTTGAAATTTCAGTAGAAGCAATGGCTACTCAAGGAGACAAGATCCTTGACGTTGCTCTTGCCAAAATTGGAGACAAGGGCCTATTTACAAAAGAATTAGAGGCCCAAATGCTTGTTGGGCGTGCAGAGATAGCGGTTCATTCACTTAAAGATTTGCCCACGAACCTCCCCCAAGGACTAATACTTGGTTGTGTAACCCAACGGGAAGACCCTGCAGATGCACTAGTTGTAAACACCAAGAATTCTAGTCACAAACTTGAGACACTTCCCTCAGGTTCAATAGTTGGAACAAGCTCCCTTAGACGTCTCGCACAGCTAAGACATAAATACCCCGACCTTATTTTTAAGGATGTTCGAGGCAATGTAATTACTCGTATAGAGAAACTCGACTCAGGAGAGTATGACTGCCTTATTCTTGCAGCTGCAGGACTTACTAGGCTTGGCTTTGGAGATCGAATTCACCAGCTAATTCCAAATTCAACTTCTCTTCATGCAGTAGGGCAAGGGGCTCTAGGGATTGAATGTGTTGAAGGACGGCCAGAAGTAATCGAAATAATTAAATGCTTAGAACATAAGCCCACATCCCAACGATGCCTAGCTGAAAGGGCCTTACTAAGAGAACTAGAAGGTGGCTGCCAAGTACCTATTGGCGTCAACAGCAAAATCGAAGGCCAAAATTTGTTTCTCACTGGAATGGTCGCAAGCCTTGATGGCAAACGCTTGATAAGAGATGAAATTCATGGGAATGCAGACGACCCAGAATCCATAGGGATCAAGTTGGCCAATATTCTTAAGCAACAGGGTGCAGGGGAGATCCTTAAAGAAATCTTTGATTCAGTACGGCCCGAAGCATAGTCATGTAAAAACTAGAATTAATAAGAGTTAGAGATAACAAACGAATCAGACTCAGTTCAAAAAGTTAAACCCTAATTTCTAAGTTTAGGAGCAATTTCTGAAAGATATCTAGTCTCACAGGCCTTCACAATCTCCACAGCCTTATCAACACCAAAAAAGCCATTAACAGTACAAGTACCAGGCTTCTTAAGATCTTTATAATGCTCCCAATAGTAAGTGGTCTCTTTAATCCAATGCTCACCAAGTTGTTCAAAACTTGTTATGTGATCAACGCGCTTATCATCAGCAATGACTGCAATAACCTTATCGTCAACTTCTCCTCCATCATCAAAAGTCATTATTCCAATAATCCTTGCCTCAACTATTGAGCCTGGAATCAGAGGCTCTGTCACACCAACAATCTCAATATCCAAAGGATCGCCATCTTCATCCCAAGTACGTGGGATGCATCCATAAGCAAATGGATAAGCCAAAGAAGAGTAACCAACGCGATCAAGCTTCAAATGACCAGTTTCAGTAATCAGCTCGTACTTATTAATCGTATTGGAATTGAGTTCAACAATGGTGTTGAGCCTTAACTCAGCTTCATCCGCAAAAGCAGGCAAAACATGTAGAAGGTTTGGCATGGTCCGACTTGGTGCACTATCAATGTTCGCCATTCTTTTTAAAAGTTCTTGATCTACATCCTACGAATCAATGCTGAGCATTTCGATCTTTTTCTCTAGATAAGACAGAAAGGGTTTACTTGAAAGTGGGGAACCAGTAACTTTTTCAACCAAAGCCTCTGCATTCATTTGACGCCCATGAGGATGAATCTCTTTTCTTAACCACGACAAAATCATTGACTCCTTCCCATTAAGAATGCATGTACCAATGGGATCATCTTGATCTAATCCAAGATTCATGAGCTCCTTTGCCATGGCTTCAGAAAATTGAGCACTTATCAGATGTCCCAATAAATAGGAAGGGAAATAGCCAAATTGCCCCTCACTCCAATGAACATCTTGTAGGCATCCCTCATAATCATTGGCTGGGACTACTCCTAGTAAGTCCTTATATCTCCTGTTCCATTCACTTGGTAATTCCTCTACCGACAGTCCCTCCTCCAACAAAGAAATTTCCAGATCTGTTCGTATAAGAATATGTATCCCATAACTAAGTTCGTCTGCCTCAACACGTATAAGCGAAGGTTTCAAAGGGTTCATCTCATGCCAAAGATCAGACCCTGACTTAATAGGAGCTCCTGCCTTCTCAAAAAAAGGCCAAAACCGCTCTGAGAACGCCCGGCTACGCGCAATTCTGTTTTCCCAAAAGAGTGACTGGCTTTCATGAAGGGCCATAGAAGTGGCTTGTCCTAAAGGCCATGCAAACCATTGGTGTGTTTGAAAAAGCAATCCTTGCTCATACAACGAATGTCCCCACTCATGAGCAGTCGACAAAAAACATGAAAGTGGTTGACCTGGTACTACTCGAGTAGTAAGTCGAAAATCCTTTGGCCCAAGTGTTGTCGAAAAGGGATGAGGTGATCTTGCTAAACAAGTAATGCTGTGATCTCTGCCCCAATCATTCAACAAGCGGTCGCAGAGTTCTTGCTGAATGCTTTCAGGCAAATCCCAAGAACTATTTGTCCCAAGTTCCAAATCACGAATCTTCTCAAGTAATTCTGGGAGACGTTTCCTCAAGGGATCAAACAATTCCTTTAACCTTGATTTGGTTAGATCTGGTTCAAATGGCTGAGCCAAAGTCTCCCAACAACTTCTCGGTTCATTGAGCTGTCGAGCCTGTTCTTTCCTTAGAGAGACCAATCTTTTTAATGCCGGCAAAAATATTGAGAAGTCAGAGCTTGCTCTAGCTTGCTGCCAAAGGTTGTACCCATAAGCTTTAGCAGACGCAATTTGTCCAATCAATTCAGGATCTAATCTTTTTTGTCGAATCAACTCCTGCTCTAATAGCTCAAGGTTTTTTGATCGGGCCAACACCTGTTCCTGATCAAGTTCTCCCTCTTTACGAGAGTGCTCAAACTCTATTTTTGCCCTCTCCAGAAGAGTTTCAAAGTGTTTATTGCTCTGACGACCATGCAAGATCTTTGCAAGAAGACTCAATTGTTCTCCACGCCAGGATGAACCCTCTGGAGGCATCCTTGTATTTTGATCCCAATAAAGGGTGCTATGAATCGAGCCCAAAAGCTGAGTCTCGCGGAGATAATCTCCCAGTCGCTGCCAAGCGAGCGCAGACAAAAGCCAGTTACATCACTAAATGAACCTTAAACAAAACAAAGGTGTAGGCCTAGAAATTTCCCAAGAATGTTGGCCTTTGACTACCAAGTAAATCATTAGAGCAAACCAATTGTTATGGAATATCTCCTCAAAGAAACCCAAAATAACTAAGCAAGCTTAATTTCACTAGCTCAAAGAAAGGTCATGCCTCTTGAACAAGTAATGCATCAACTTGAAATAATCACCTCAGGGGAAGGCTTTCATGACCTAACAAAATTAATTAACAATTGGATCAAAGCCTCAAGAATCCAACGAGGCGTTCTGAACCTCACCGCGCTTCACACTAGTTGCAGTTTGACTATCAATGAGAATGCGGACCCACTAGTCCTAAAAGATTTATCCACCTACATGAAAGCACTAGTTCCAGAAGAAGGGGCAAAGCCCATCTCTGGATTAGGAGAACGACTCCCTTACAAACATTCTTATGAAGGCCCAGACGATATGCCAGCTCACATCAAGACTTCTCTTACCTCTAGTTGTCTTAGCCTAAGCATTGAAGATCAGAGACTTCTTCTTGGAACATGGCAAGCTGTCTATCTCTGGGAACATCGTTACTCCAAACAATCGAGAAAAATCTGCTTACATGCAATCGGAGAAATTCAAAAATCAAATAAAAGCTTAGAAGTAAATGCCAATTTCAACTCAGCCCTAACCTCTGCAAGAAATGCATCTAAGCTAAACAAAATAGTCCAGCAAAGACATAATCCTGAAGACTGGGCAAGTGAAGATGGCCATGAAACTAATGTCGATTTGCTAATCGACAGGATTCATGATCTAACTTGCCAAGATGATAGAGACAAATAACTAATTCCGTCTCTCATGGAAGCAAGCAGACTTACGCAAAAGGAAATAAGACATCTGCATCAAAACCTTCCAGGCTGGACAATTCGTGGAGAAAAATTAATTCGTCAATGGAAATTTAAAAATTTTGTGCATGCCTTTGGTTTTATTAGCAGAGTTGCCTTAATAGCTGAGTCAATGAACCATCACCCAGACTTGCACAATGTCTATGGAACAGTAACAATTGAATTGACCACTCACGATTTAGATGGTTTAAGTAATCTTGACTTAATTCTCGCCCAAAGAATCAATGAGCTGGAATAAGAGCCAACCAAAACAAAGCCTATTCGAAGTAAGTCAAACATTTGGAATATCTACTAAAGTTAGAAAACCCTCAGCATTATTGTCATGAGTGAATCTATAGCTGACTTTTCAATGAATCCATCAAATACAAATGATATTACCCTAGAAGAAGCTAGAGGCGTTCCAGTTACTATTATCAGTGGCTTCTTGGGTGCCGGGAAAACTACACTACTTAATCATATTTTGAGCAATCAAGAGGGAGTGAAAACGGCTGTTCTAGTAAATGAATTTGGGGAGATAGGAATTGATAACGATCTGATTATTACCACTAATGAAAATATGATCGAACTAAGCAATGGATGCATATGTTGCTCAATAAATGGAGAGTTACTTGAAGCAGTTGATCGCATTCTCGAGAGAAGGAGTTCAATCGACTATTTAATTGTTGAAACGACTGGATTAGCAGATCCTTTACCGGTAGCAATGACTTTTCTAGGAAGTGAACTGCGTGATCTAACTCGACTAGACTCGATTATTACAGTAGTAGATGCAGAGAATTTTAACAATGAAATTCTTGCAACCCAGGTAGGGCACTCTCAAGTTATTTATGGTGACATACTTCTTCTCAACAAATGTGATCTAGTAGGGGAGGATAAACTATGTGAAGTAAAAGAGAAATTAAAAAAGGTCAAAAAAGATGCAAGAATTTTAGAATCAATAAAGGCAAAAATTCCCTTGCCATTAATTTTAAGCGTTGGTCTTTTTGAAACTGATCAAGTCCATTCACTATTACAAAAAGAACCTCAAGATCACAGCAAATGTGATCATGATCATAACTACTGCACTCATAGTCACGACGATACCAAAGAAAGAAAAGTTGTTCATAATCATATCCACAAAGAGCATATCCATGACATCGAAGGTTTCACATCTCTTTCTTTCAAAAGTAAAGAACCTTTCTCTCTAAGAAAGTTCCAAGATTTTCTTGACAATAAATTGCCAAAGGAAGTTTTTCGAGCCAAAGGCATCCTTTGGTTTCAAGAAAGCGAAAGACGTCATATCTTTCATCTCGCAGGAAAGCGGTTCTCAATTGACGACACTGATTGGAATGGTGAGAGAAAAAACCAACTTGTCTTGATAGGCCGTGAACTAGAACACGACAAACTCACACAACAATTAGAAAACTGCATCGCTAAAGAGACTGGGGTGGGATTTAGCTAATAAGCCGTGGTAAGGAGTTTGCCTGTCATCCCTAAAAAGCAGTATTTAACATAAAAAGATATTATCTAGGTATTTATTCCTTGTCGGACCAACTCTAAGAATTATTTTTGCAATCTGCCACTTGCTCTAGAGCCTTTCATTATGTCCCTAGCAAAGAAAGGATTTTGCACTTTTGCTAAATCCTGCTTGCTATGCAACTGAAGTAAGGCCCAATTGTCTAATGTGGTTGTCAATTGGAGGGACCCATGCTGGAACTGCTTGCTGGCATTAGCGTGTTTGCCATAATATGCATGCTTGCCTTTTTGCTTATAGCAGGGTCAGATGATGACAATAGTGGTGGTGGATTAATGGAGCCCGTTCTTCAGCCAATTCCAACACGAGATCAAAACCGTTAAACCTAAACAAAATCAAAGCAGCTAGATAAGTTAATAGTTGATTTATCAATTTTCTTGCATTAATTAAATAGTTGGTTCGCGCAATTGGCTAAATTTAGATTTGGTATATTACAAATTAATCATCTTTATTTTATAGCCATTGCCCATGGTGAGCTACTGCCTTCATTGCTATCAGTAGGATGAAAATATTCTTCTGATCAATCTTCAAACTTATGAAAGTATTAGCTGTTCTATCTATCCGATTACAGAGGTGAAGGCTTTAGCCAAATGATTCAAAAAGGTTCTCCTTCCAAGAACACTCACTGGCGCCCAGGAAGAACATTGCTTAGCGCAATGGCTATATTTCTCGCCGCAATAGCTCTTTTACCATTACTAGGCCTAATAAGTGAAGGCCTTACTGGAGTAAAAGATGGATCTATAAGCCTCGGTGGAGACGGAATTAATCAAATCAAAGGAAGCTTAACTCTCCTTTCCTTAACTGCCTTAATTGGAGGCCTTTTAGGAACAATTAACGGGTGGTTACTTGCAAACTGCAGGTTTCCAGGTCGTAAATTTCTTAAAGTTGCGCAGCTACTTCCTTTAGCAACACCTTCTTATTTACTCTCAGCAACACTAATAGACCTTGGAAGTATCAATTCCATAAGAATCTATGGGATGGGATGGGCAGTTCTTGTTATGGCATTAACAACCTACCCATATGTATTTCTTCTAAGCACAGAAAGTTTTGCCATATGCGGGCGACGACAATTGGAGGCCTGTAGAAGCTTAGGAGTAGGGCCATGGAACAGTTTTCGTCGAATTGCATTACCAATGGCATTACCAGCAATTGGGGCAGGAGTTGCACTTATGAGCATGGAAGTAATAAATGAACTTGGAGCAGTTCAACTACTGAATGTCCCAAGTATCTCAGCGGGAATTGTTGAGAACTGGGTAGCAGAAGGCAATCCTTCTGGAGCGATTGGCCTTGCCTTGATTGCACTAACAATCGTTATCACACTTATAGCTTATGAGCGAACCCTGAGAGCTCGAAGTCGCAGGTGGACTGAAGGAATTTCAGGTGGTGATTCACCCGCCTGGGAATTGAAAGGACTAAGAGCTTTTTCAGCACAAATGCTATCTCTTTTGCCTCCTTGCTTCACACTTGGAATCCCAATTTTCTGGGCATTACTGAATTTAGATCAACTTCAGCAAGGACTCGACATGGAAATATTTACTCTAACTATTCGGAGTTTAGCTCTGGGAATAGTAGCTTCATTAATTTCTATAAGTGCAGCACTATTTCTAACCATTGCGAAAAGATGGAATCCATCAAAGTGGATGCGGTCTGTAACATTCCTCGCTGGAATAGGCTATGCAATTCCAGGTGTTGTAATTGCTCTTTCACTACTAACATTCAGTGGAAGCTGGTTGAAGATTTCACCAATCATCTTATTACTCTGGGGATACAGTTATCGATTTCTAGCAGTAGCCAAAGGAGGCCTAGATGCTGCTTTTGAAAGACTCTCACCAAGTCTTGATGAAGCGGCTACAGGACTTGGTTGTCGCTGGCCAACTGTTCTTAGAAAAATTCATCTTCCCTTACTCAAAGGGCCACTAGCAGTTGGCACTCTTTTGGTTTTTGTCGACACATTAAAGGAATTACCACTAACATTTGTCCTTAGGCCATTTGACTTTGATACCCTTTCCGTAAGGATATTTCAATACGCTGGTGATGAGCGAATGGCAGAGTCAATATTACCCGCACTAATTATTCTTAGCTTAGGACTAATTGCCTCGATTGCATTAATTCCAGGCCTTGATCATGCAAATGATATCAAGAGGGAAGCCAATTAATAAAGAACTAGATTTATAAAGACCATTCCCAAGATAAGTATGAATCTAAAAAGCATTTCAAGAAAAAATAATTAATTGAAAATTTTTCTTAAACTTTTCGACAAGTCAGCTAATAGGAATCGCCTTAATGGGAAAAAAATCGCTGCAACAACATCTGACAATGTAACAATCAATCTATAACAAAGCAAAACAGCCAACAAAGGAGCCCTTGGGACAAAGAATCCCAGACGAAGTAATAAAGCAGCCTCCAAAACACCAAGGCCTCCAGGTGCGGCGGGAACAACCAATCCAACAGCCCATGCCAAGGTAAATGATGCAAGCCACTCGCCCAAGGGTAAGCTAGATTGAATAGAAAAAGCGCCTAAACAGCACCAAAATCCGGCAAATCTGAAGGCCAAAAACAGCATTTCCATTAATAATGGCGGCCAAGGATATTCTTTTCTTGCAGTATCTATATTTTCAAATTCATGAGTCAGATTATTTCCTGAATCTAATTTACTTATCTGAGCAGCTTTTTCTTTTTCCAACCTCGAAATCAATGGTTCACGCCATCTGGGTATTAAAAAAATTGCAGGGATAACTGGTAATAAAGACAAGCCAGATTGCCAACCACCTAAAGGGACCCAAAAAAGCGCAGCTGAAACCATTAAAACGGGCTCCATTACAACAGCTACTAGTGCCATACCTGGCTTAATATAAGAGCGAAGAGCTCTTAATCTTTCAACAAAATGCCAAATACCGCCTGGCAGATACTTAAGTAAGTTGCTCGACAAATAAAGACGGATTATACCTAAACCTCTATAGTCATACCCCAACCAATCAAGCAAATATCTCCATGCAACTGCATTGATAATTATGCTAAAGACACTAAGAATTAATGCCAAAAATAACCAATAAATACCGAATCTATCTACTGACAGGTTACTTAGTTTCTCACTACTTATGGATATAGAGTAGCCAACAAAGGAAAGGCTTAAAATTGTTATCCATAATCTTAGCCCCCCAGGTAGATTAAGTTTACCAATCCTTATTCTTAGGAAGTAAATTAGCTTTTCCAAAGCTATCCTCACCATGACCATTCTTCATTAGGAACAAAATCTTCAAATGCAAGGGAGACTATATGCCTAACTTCCTCAATTGTTTTATTTGTCTCACGACTAATTCTCACCAATTCATCGTGTTCAGGTTTTACCGATAGTCTCCCATCAGGACGATAAACCTGCTTGACAAATATTTTTCCCAGATGTGTCATACAAAACCCTCTTCGCCTAGGTAAGACCCATCGACCATCTGATCGTTCTCGCAGACCAATGGTGGTTCCATTCTTTAACCAAACCAAGCGAAGAGATGGGGCCTTCTCTGGGGTAACAAGTGCCTCAATCCTAAAACCCTGACGACCCTTCTTCATTAAAACTGATTGACAGATCACATCAAATGCACCAGACAACCGCAACTCATCTACCAAAAGCGCTATGTCCTCAGAGGTTGAATCATCAATCCATATCTCTTGTGATATTAAAGGCTGCCATTTAGGAGAATAAAGTGAATCAAACGAGGCCTTTTCTATATGCTTATCTATTAAGTAAATTCTCAACAAATTAGGTCTGTCTAAACGTCGATGTCCCAAACCAACTCCAACTTGTCTTACGCGAAAAGAAGAAAGCTGACCAAATTTATTAGCTAAGACTGCCATCAATGCAAGACCTGTAGGGGTAGTCAATTCACCATTGGGCTGCCCTTCTCCCCCCACAAGCTCAATGTGATGCTCTTTCGCTATCTCAAGGACTGCAGGAGCAGGAACAGGAAGCAACCCATGAGAAGTTTTAACTGTTCCCCGCCCAATGGGTGGAATTGCGCAAACAATCTGGGAAGGATTTAAATACTCAATAGCAGCACAAACAGTAACTACATCAACCAAGGAATCTATTGCTCCAATCTCATGAAAATGCACGTTATCGATATCGCAACCATGCACAACCGATTCGGCTTCAGCGAGGGATTGAAAGACCCCAGAAACTTTTCTTCTCAATGAATCAGGCCATGGAGCACCATTAATCAATTTCTTAATGTCTTGCCATCGTCTTAGAGGGGGAGATGATTCAAGCCTATCGACCGAGACCCTTATACCTCGAAGACTAAAGGTGTTACTTTCTTCTATTTTCAATTCAAAAGTATTTGCCAACCCAAGTTGCCTAAGAGGAGCCACTATCTCCTCCTTAGGTACACCTAAGTCCAAAAAAGCTGCCATCAACATGTCACCAGCAAGGCCTGTGGGGCAATCAACAAAAAGAGTCTTCATTTCTATTCCCCTCATGAACTTGTTGTTTAATTAAAAGTTGACAGAGAAAGAGGCCAATTTCAAAGTTATATCCAAAAGACATAAGAGTTTTGAAAGTCAACCTCCCAAATCACCTTCAGCCTTGAAGCTCAATCAAGTAGGTTTGAAACTAAACCAAAGAAAATTCAAGAGCTTTGGAAACTTTAGCTAATTATTTTTAGGCCCATTTCGAGTTTTCGAACCCCTTGCACCTTTGCGTTTGCTACCTCTACTCGGTATTGGCCCAATGACTTCATAATCCTCTACATGAAGTTCTTGGCCAACTCTTCTGACCTGCAAACTAACAAAGTTTCGAATACTTTCGAATGGGATGTTGCCTTTTAAAAGAAGCTTAAAAGGCAATGGCCTGCTTAAATTTGACCTTGGGCGCTGGCGAATCCTGACAACCAAATCATTGCTATCTGGTCTGGAGTAAATCAGTTCTCCACGTATAGAAAAATAATCGTCTCCTTCTGGAAGTTGATCTAAATGAAGCAACGCATTGCTTTTAAGTTCTTGTTCATTAGTTCTGCTGAGAGTTCTTGGTTCCCATATCCCAGCAATTTGCAAATGAAGTTGATTGACATCCCTACAACGAGGGTAAACGACCCATAAATGAGGATCCTCCATAACCAAATGTCGACGCATCAATGTCAAAACACGTCCAAGGGTTACAGCCTCAATTTCAACCCCCTTAGCATCCACCAACCGCCCACGAGTGAATTGATCTGTATCTTCAGGGCGATACAAGCCTCTTACAATACCGATTGCCCGATATTGCAAAGGCTCATTGACCGGGGGGATCGGATGTTCTCGCATTGAAAAAAGGGGCGTCAAATTGCCCAGCCATAAATCTAGCCAGGCTTAGTCAGCAATAACAAATTGAATATATGTTTTCTTTACTTAGAGGAATGATTGCTAACGCATCTATTAATCGTGACCAATTTTTGGCAAGTTTTATTAATGCTTGGGGCTTCCTAAAAGCTAAGAAAGCTTTTAAAAGATGAAAGTTCCATTAATTAGGTTTTCTAAACAGCGCCAGCTCAATCTTGGTTTTCTAAGTCCTTTAAGGCCTGGTCAATGGCATCCGACGGATCCGTTGCATTATCCATAGCAGTCGCCCTACGCAACCGATTCATTAGCTCCATTGGGTTAGCTACATCCAAAAGCGAGCCTTTGTCATTGTTATCTGGGAATGTGTTATACAGCTCACGCTCATCTGCTGACGGAGTTATTCCTTCGAGCTGTGCAACAGTTGGAGAAGCCACCGAGCTACAGAGGACGCAAGCGACTGGGAATGCAACCAATACTCCTCGTACCATGTCCAACCCAACAAAGTTCAAAGGGCTCTAATGCTAAAGGTAACTAAATAAAGAATCCAAAAGTGTTAATTGCCACCTGGAACGTCAATTCTGTACGTACTCGACTTGATCAGGTCCTTGCTTGGCTGAAAGAATCCAAGCCAGATTTGCTCTGCTTGCAAGAAACGAAGGTAGATGATCCTTTCTTCCCCAAAGAGGACTTTAAAAAAAACGGATATCAAGTGAGTTTTCATGGGCAAAAGGCTTACAACGGGGTGGCCTTTGTCAGTCGTCATGTCTTAAATGATGTGAGGCTAGGCCTAAGTGGCGAATTGCCCAATGACCCAGAAGCGGAGCGGCTAGGGGAGCAAAAAAGAGTTATAAGTGCCTTAATAAAAGACATAAGAGTCGTGAACCTTTATGTCCCAAATGGCTCATCACTTAAATCTCCCAAATACATCTACAAGCTCCAATGGCTTAACTGTCTTAAGCGTTATCTAAAAGCCCAGGCAAACAGACAAGAACCACTCTGCGTACTAGGAGACTTCAACATCGCCTTAGAGCCAAGAGATATTCATAACCCAGAGAAGCTCACAGGTGGAATAATGGCTAGTGAACCTGAGCGAAAAGCACTTCAAGGCCTTCTCGAAGAGAAGAGCCTTCAAGATATTTTTAGAATTTTTGAGCCTGAATCAAATAATTGGAGTTGGTGGGACTATAGAAGTGGCGCATGGGACCGTGATAAAGGATGGCGAATTGATCACATATATCTTTCTGAAGAATTAGTCAGACAAGCCAAAAGTTGCAGAATAGACAAGCGTGTCAGGGGGAATATTCAGCCTAGTGACCACGCACCAGTTTTGGTTGAAATCAACTGGCCAGAAGAAGAAACAGAAGATGAATTGTCTGATGATTTATTTAGATATTAAAAACCCCTAAAGCTTTTTTTATAAAAAAAAGACTAACTTTATTGAATCAGAACAGATCCAATTCTTTTGATTCTGACTTGTTCTCATCAGCTAAAAATATTTTTCTCCTAGCAGACTCTCCGCAAGTTTTAGGTGTTGGGAAGATCTTACCCGGATTAGCCCTGTTATCTGGATCAAATGCTTGCCTAAGTAATGTCATCGTAGCCAAATCATCTGGTTCAAACATCCAATCTAAATAACAACGTTTATCGGAACCTACTCCATGTTCACCTGTAATACTTCCTCCAACAGACAAACACTCTCTAAGAATTGCCGCGCCAAGATCTCTCACTCGCTTTTCAATACCAGATATATCTGCCTTATAAAGAATTAAAGGATGTAAGTTCCCATCCCCAGCATGAAAAACATTTGCAACGGGTAAGTCATGTTCAAGACTCAATCTCTCAATCGAAGAAAGAACCTTAGGCAAAGTGCTTCTTGGCACAACGCCATCCTGAACAAAATATGTTGGTGAGATTTGACCTACCGCCGCAAAGGCTGATTTCCTTCCTTTCCATAGAAGTGCTCGCTCTTCATCTTCATCAGCTCTTCTTATATTTCTAGCGCCACAATTCTTACAAATTTGACTGGCATGATCAGCTGCAGCAAGAACCTCGGCAGCTTGACCATCAATCTCAATCAGCAACACTGCTGCTGCATCACGAGGATATTCATCAACTCCAAAAAGATCATTTACTGCATTAATCATGAAATTATCCATAATTTCCATCCCAGCAGGCATAAGCCCTGCGGCAGTAACACAGCAAACCGCCTCCCCTGCCGCCTCCATACTTAAGAAATCTGCAAGAAGCACTGTTACATTTTGAGGTGATCTCAAAAGCCTCAAAGTTATTGCCGTAGCAATACCCAAAGTGCCTTCACTACCAATGAAGGCCCCACGTAAATCTAATTCAGAAGTTTCAGCTAGCTGGCTACCTAGAGTTGTCAAACTGCCATCTGGGAGAACAATTTCTAATCCCAAGACGTGATTACTAGTCACACCATATTTAAGGCAATGAACACCACCAGAATTTTCAGCTACGTTTCCTCCAATACTGCAAACAACTTGACTTGATGGATCAGGTGCATAGTAAAAACCATCTCCTGCGACAGCATTTGTAACCCAACTATTAATGACTCCTGGCTGAACAGTAACTGTATGGTTTTCCAAATCTATTGCCAAAATTTTCCTCATTCGACTGGTCACTACCAAGAGTGCCTCTTCCTCGACTAATGCCCCACCAGAAAGGCCTGTTCCACTTCCTCTCGCAACAAAAGGGATGCCGTGTCGATAACAACAAGCAAGGACCTTAACTACATCAGATGTTGTTTCAGGGAGGACAGCCATAGGCGGACTGTGACGATCTATGGTCAGACCGTCACAGTCATAAACGAGCAATTCCTGCCGTTTCAAAACTACCGATTTCCTAGGGAGGAATTCCCTGAGATCCCTGTTCAGAGCTGTCCAGTCATGAGACATGAACTACGCACGTCCTCCTTGCAAAGTAGAATCTTTAATACTCACGGTATAGAAGATACAAACAAATTTGAGACGAATCTCACTGTTTTAGGCCAATATGGCCAACTGTGTTTATCAGCCCCTTGGCATAGGTCCCCGTGACAAACGCCTTGAACACCATCAAATCCCAGGCCATCTTCAACGCTGCGCAAGCATTAATGCCTGGCGGCGTAAGTTCCCCAGTCCGGGCATTCAAGTCGGTAGGCGGACAACCAGTCGTTTTCGACCGGGTCAAAGGTCCCTACGCATGGGACGTCGATGGGAATCGGTTTATTGATTACGTAGGAAGCTGGGGACCTGCAATTTGCGGACACGCGCATCCCGATGTAATTGCGGCTCTTCAAGAAGCTTTAGAAAAAGGAACAAGCTTCGGAGCTCCATGCGAATTGGAGAACAAACTTGCGGAAATGGTTATAGAAGCCGTCCCAAGCGTTGAGATGGTTCGTTTTGTAAATAGTGGGACTGAAGCATGTATGGCTGTGCTTCGCCTAATGAGAGCCTTTACAGGGCGAGACAAGGTAATCAAATTTGAAGGCTGTTACCACGGACATGCTGATATGTTCCTGGTCAAAGCAGGTTCAGGTGTTGCCACACTTGGACTACCTGACTCCCCAGGTGTACCTAGGAGTACAACCGCAAACACACTTACGGCCCCTTACAACGATCTAGAAGCTGTCAAAGAACTTTTTGCTGAAAACCCAGATGCAATTTCAGGAGTAATCCTTGAGCCAGTTGTAGGGAATGCAGGTTTTATAACCCCTGAGCCAGGGTTTCTTGAAGGTTTAAGAGAAGTCACTAAAGAGAATGGAGCTTTGCTTGTCTTCGATGAAGTAATGACTGGTTTCAGAATCAGCTATGGAGGTGCTCAATCTCGTTTTGGAGTCACTCCTGATCTGACCACTATGGGCAAAGTCATAGGAGGGGGGCTTCCAGTTGGGGCTTATGGAGGCAAAGCAGAAATTATGTCAATGGTTTCCCCTGCTGGTCCTATGTATCAAGCAGGGACACTTAGTGGAAACCCTTTAGCAATGACGGCAGGGATTAAGACCCTAGAGCTACTCAAGCAAGAAGGAGCTTATGAAAAATTAGAGGCCACAACAAAACGACTAATTACTGGAATAATCGATGCTGCCAAAGGATCTGGGCTATCAATCACAGGAAGCAGTATTAGTGCAATGTTTGGTTTTTACTTGTGCGAAGGACCCGTTAGGAATTTCGAAGAGGCAAAATCAGCAGATACTGAAAGATTTGGGAAGTTGCACAATGCAATGCTTGAACGCGGAATCTATCTTGCTCCTAGTGCATTTGAAGCAGGGTTCACTTCTTTAGCACATTCTGATGATGATATAGAAGCCACTCTTCAGGCCTTTCGCGAAAGCTTCGCATTAATCAAATAATCCTTAACCTTTTAATGCCTAAAATAACCTATAAATAACTGGCTTACTTTAAGCAAGCCAGTTATGCTTTAATGATCAAATAAAACTTGCTAAGATTAACCTATTTAAGGGTTAGTCGATATTGATATAATTTCCACACAAACTATTTACCCCCCACTATTACAGGTATATTTCCTCCCTTAGTGCCAGGCAAAGAAGGTACAACTTTTGTCTTTCCATCCCATTTATCTAGGAAAAGTTTAAAAAGGACCTGGTCATCAAGGCTTCTAGTTAGCGTCTCATATCTTTTAGCTTCCTGTTCTGCAATTTTAACTTCTGTCTGTGCTCGAAGAAGCTGCTGTTCAGCAATCTGTTTTTGCTCAATTGCTGCCCGATATTCCTCAGCAATCTCTAACCCAGTCAAATCAAGACCACGAACATCTACGTAGTCAAACTTATCAAGTTCTTCAGCAACTGTTTTTTCAACAATCTCAGAGATATCACTCCACTTACTTGCAATTGTCACCAACTCATATTGAGAGAAGACAGACTTAAGAGCTTTTAGCAAAGAGGGTTGAATAATTCGGGGATAAACCTCTCTATCGTTGTAAGCAATAGTGCTATAAACACGTCCAGCTTCGTTAGGCCTTACGGCATACTTAACAGTTGCAGTTGCCTCAATTACCTGTAAGTCTTTAGTTAGAGTTGCAAATTTTTCAGGCCTTACCTGGGTTCTAACATCAAATGGGAAAACAGCTTGAATAAAAGGAATTTTCAGGTTCAATCCTGGCCTGCGAGAGCCCCCACTCACTTTTCCTAAGGTAGTTACAACTGCGACCTGGCCTGCAGGGACTATAAATAGAGCTTGAGTAAGAAGCAAAAAACCTGTAAAGGAAAGTGCCAAAAGGAGAGTCGCAGCTCCACCTGTCCCATTAGGAGTCACATTACGAAAAGGCGTGTTCATAATTTTTTCTATCTTTACTAATTCTAGATATATCTAGTTCATATGATGCGAATTCATCAGATATGAAGATATATACGGTTTCCTAAGCTTATTTTGAGTCACTTAACCCCTTATCAATAATTGCAGGACTCATTTCTCTTCCTAATCCGGTTCAGTACAGCTGTGTACAAATCCTCGTCAATTTCCCTAATGTCATATTCCGTTGGCACAAATCCATGGCGATGCTCATGAACAACCATCCAACAATATCTTTCAAAGTCATTTAAGTCCGGACCCATTCTCTCTACTGCAAGTGAAGCAAGTAACTCCACTATTTCCTCCATCGGTTCATCCATAAAGAGTACAGTGAGTTTTAAAATTGAACTAAAGCAATTTATTCATAAATGCATTTTAAGGCAGATATATTAATAAAAGTCAGCTCATTTGTAATGCAATCAAGCATAATACCCAACAACTTAGTCAGAATCAAAGTTGCAAATACTCATAGTTAAGAATAAGGTTTATCCTTTTAAAGATAAAAATTTGACCCTATAACTTAAAACTAAGTTTTCGCAAATTTAAAGGAATAAATCTCATAATTAATCATCTATAATTCTCAAATTGCAATGGAAGGTCAAGATCCTCTTCCTTATCTCTTAAAATTGCTATAGCAGTCTGGAGATCATCCTTATTCTTACTGGTAATTCTTAGGCTTTCTCCCTGGATGGCAACATTTATTTTCTTAAGCCTATCTCTAACAGACTTACTTAGCTTCTTAGCTACTTCCTGAGTTAATCCCTTTCGTAAAATAACCCTTTGCCTAACCCTGTTACCACCAGAAGATTCAGGCAACTGAAAATCAAAGATTTTTAGCGAGAGCTTCCTCTTAGTAACCTTTTGCCGAAGGATATCTTCTATAGATTGCAAAGTCATTTCACTAGTAGTTGTTATTACTAGCTCATTTTCCTGAAGCTCGATCTCTGAATTTGAGTCTTTCAGGTCATAACGTTGCGAAACTTCTCTTCGCAGCTGATCAATAGCATTAACCAGTTCCTGTCGATCAAAGTCTGAAACGACATCAAATGAGTAATTGTCAGCCATTGTGAAATTTTCTACTGGGTAGGGTAAGAGAGCACTAATGCATTTTAAGAATAATATGCCAAAACCTCGTATTACTTTGCGTAAAAAGTGACGAGATAATCAACAAACTATGAAATGCACTTATTGTAAAACAAATTTCTACTAAGTATTCACCATATGAAGTATATAGGAATCTCAATCAAAAAACAAAATACTTACTACCTTACCCATTTCTTCTGCACTTCGGCAGCTTGCGAGAAGGGTTTCGCTATCATGGAAGGCGAAACAAATCAATTGATCACATCTACTAATTATCTCTTGATTGCATAGGCTGCTAGCCATTGGCAAAGGCAAGTCATCATTATCAGCTTTTTCAATTAAATGAAGCACTTGACTTAGTTGATCGATAATCTCATGAGCCTGTCTTTCAAGACTCTGTGGTAGCAATACTGTTAGAAGAGATGGATCAACTTCCAAAACACCTCTTATAACTGCAGCATTAACCCCTTGAGAGCCAGAAGTAATAATCGAATGCCCCTCTTGAGCCAAAGAGCGGGCAATTAACTCAACAAGATGAATAGATACAACTGGGACATGCCGACTACCTAAAAAAGCTATGCGCCTTTTGCCCTTGTCTTGCAACAAGGCCAATTCTTGAGCGAGTGTATTTACACGCCCTATCGACGGGACATCCAAGGAACGACTCAAGGAAATCCCCTTAAAGCTCTTTCAAGTTAGCAGTATCTCCTCTCAATTTGTAGGAAATCCAATTCTCCTAAAGAGTCGGTCTATATCGCAATGCTCTTCAACCAATCGAAAGGCATAAGTTGCTTTTACAGTCTCGTGCAATCGCACATGTCCAAAGGCCTGCTCAATTACTTCAACTGTTGCAAGAGTGTCGTGATCTACCTTAAGAAGGGGTACTTCAAGCTCCTCAGCCCTATTAATCAACTGAGGCAGTGGTTCACCTGCACCTGTAAGTATCAAACACTGGGTCGAAGCTTCTAAGGCAGCTAGTTGGATGTCAGTTCGGCCTGCTCCAGTCACTACAGCCATATTGCGACGTCTTCGGAAAAATTCCATTGCAGAATTCACATTCATAGCACCAATACTTAATGTTTCGACTAACAATTCAAGGCTTTCAGTACAACACAAAACCCTTGCATCTAAGCGCCTAACTAGTTCCCCAACAGTGACACTTCTAAGCAAAGGAGAACGAGGCATAATGCCAAAGACAACAATCCCAATGGACTCCAACGCAGGAACAACATTGCGTTCTAAAACCTCTATTTCTTCTGGTGAAACAGCATTTAATACAATTCCAATCAAATGATCTCCTAGTTGCGCCTTAGCAGCCAACAAAGCATCAACGCTTCGGCTGTCTTCCCAAAGATGAACAAGCACAACTCGTGCTTCCAACCCTCTTGCGAGCTGTTCAAGGCTCAATCCAAAAAGCAGCCCCTCATTCAAACTACCGGCTGCCTCAAGGATTGTTATCCCATCAAATGGTGCCTCTAGTCTTTTACGAAAGGATTCAAACTCCAAATCCTTTCCAGGATTGCTCTTTATAAGTCGTTGATCTGCTGTCGCTGGGGATGATAGTTCTACGGACTCAAGCAGTTGATTCTCAGAGAGGCCAAGAATAGAGCCGACAAATCGAACATCATCATCAATTAAATGTTGTGGGAGCCCCTCTGAGCAGTCGTCTAGTTCAATACTTGTAGCCAAGGGCTTACCAAAGCGAATTTTTTGATTGGCAGATAAGCAGTACCTTGCTATACCAAGCACCAAGGCAGATTTACCACTAAAAGGCTCACATGATCCGATCATCAAGGTCCTAGCCATGACCGGACTCCTTTAATCCTATTAAAGGCTAATTTTAGACTTTCAAGATCACCTTTTAATCTTTTTCTCATCATCTAAATGAAATTTTCTAATGGGAAAAGATGGGAAAATTTCCGTATTGGCATCACAGGCGCTAACGGAAGTCTTGGAAAAGCACTTACAAGAGGGCTAAGAGAGAAAGGCGCTTCAGTAATAGGGCTTACTCACCAACCTATTGATTCCATAAATGTAGAAAAAAAGGATGGACCTGAAGACTGGGTTCAATGGTCCTGTGGACAGGAAAATGCCCTGAAAAAGACTTTGTCAAAAGTTGACATCCTAGTCCTAAACCATGGCATTAACCCTAAAGGGGATCAAAGTGCTAAAGCTTTAAATAAAGCCCTTGAAATCAATGCACTTAGCACCTTGCGATTAATGGAAATTTTTGAAGAAATTGTCCAAAGAGATAGTAAAGGTTCTCAACCTCGAGAATTATGGATAAACACTTCAGAAGCAGAAATACAGCCTGCGCTAAGTCCAACCTATGAGATAAGTAAGCGCCTAATCGGTGAAATAGTGAGCCTTAAATGGAACAACTTAAACGAGAGCAAGGAAGAAAGTTTAATTATTAGAAAGCTTATTTTAGGGCCTTTCAAATCAGAATTAAATCCGCTCGGCATAATGGGATCAAGACTCGTAGCTAATCAAATAATTAAACAGGTCGAATTAGATCTGAAACTTATAATTGTTACTCCTAACCCTATAACTTATGTAATCATGCCTATAGTTGAGCTTATTAGATCAACCTACTCCTTCGTTATTAATAAACTTTATAACAAGCATAATGCCTGACTGAACAAGCTCTTATTTGTCCCTATCAGTAAGAATTTCGCATCCATCAGATGTAACAAGAATTGTATGTTCCCATTGAGCCGAAAGGCTTCCATCTTTAGTCACCACAGTCCATCCATCTCGAAGAGTTCTACAAGCTTTATTGCCTGAATTAAGAATCGGCTCAACGGCAAGTGTCATCCCTGGCCGCAAAGTGACATTAGGCAAATCATTGGTTCGAAAATTGAAAACTGATGGTTCCTCGTGCAGATTCCTTCCAACTCCATGACCTGTGTAATCCTCTACGACGCTATAACCATGAGATCGAACATGATCTTCAATGGCTCCAGCTATGTCCAGCAAGGTGTTCTTGGGCTTGATCTGGGCCAATCCAGCCATCAATGCTTCTTGCGCAACACGGCTTAAGTCATTTGCCAACTGGGGGGCCTCCCCAACACAAATAGTTATGCAGCTATCTCCGTGATAACCGTCAAAATACGCCCCGGTATCTACTTTTAACAAATCACCTGCCTTAATTATCCGCTTTTTGGATGGGATTCCATGAACCACTTCATTGTTAATACTGGCGCAGATACTGGCCGGAAAGCCGTGATATCCCTTAAAACTAGGGACGGCCCCCATCTCACGAATCCGAGCCTCAGCGAAAGCATCAAGATCACCAGTCGTCTGACCAGGCTCAACCATTGAATTTATCTCGCGCAAAACAGTTGCAACAATATGACTTGCTTTACGCATTATCTCCACTTCCCTTGCAGATTTAATTTCCACACCCCTCCTCTGCTGAATTCGTGGACCAACTCCTGAAGTAGAGGGAGGAGTAGCTTTACTTGAAGCAAGTAGATCGGCGAATAGTTTCATAAAGCCGAGGAAAAGGAAAAGGCTTAGCCCTGAATAAAAAATGTGTATTCAAGGGCGATTTTTAATAAGGCTAACTTCAAACTATCAATTCATTGGAATTTAGTGATGAATATGAGCTAGCAAAAGCGAGCTTGCAAGATAGATCTTTCTTGACCCCTTAGGAAATCTTTCCCCTTTTGATAAAAATCAAATCTTGCACAAGCGAAAACTTGCATGGGGAAGCAGGAGCACAAGATCAGATTCAGTAGCAATGGAATCAAGCCAAGGGATAGGTACGAGAAGAAGCAGGCCCAATCAATATGCTTTGAAATGCTTTAGGTCCTTTGTGGGTACTCCTAAAATCCTCCATTCGTAGCATTAAAAAGCTTTTACCCAGGCAAAAACGTCGAACATGACCTAAGAATGATTAACGAGCAGTTACAATCTTATTTTTCCAAGTTAACCCGGAGCTGGGATGACAGTGGATCCGACTGAAACCTCCGTAAGCGAGGACACCAATAATGATTCAACCGCAAAGGCCCCTCAAATTGAGAAGTCTGAGGGGAAGGTCGCTACAGAGACTGCCAAGTCTGCCGCGACTATCAAACTGAGCGCAGAGTCACTTATTCGAGAATTCGAATCTTCTCAAGAGAAAACGGATCTTCCTGAAATCTACGTTGGAGATACGGTTCGAGTAGGGGTAAGGATTAGCGAGGGAAATAAAGAAAGGGTTCAGCCCTATGAAGGTGTAGTTATTTCGAAACGCCACGGTGGGCTAAATGAAACCATAACCGTACGCAGAATCTTCCAAGGGATTGGCGTTGAAAGAATTTTCATGCTTCACAGCCCTCAAGTAGCCTCTATAAAGGTTGAACGCCGCGGTAAAGTAAGAAGAGCGAAGCTTTTCTATCTGCGGGAGCGGGTCGGCAAAGCCACCCGCGTTAAGCAGCGCTTCGACCGCTGAGGTTTCGGCCTCGTTCAATCCAAATGCCGTCGTCCCTGATGATGGTCCAGGGTATGTCCCATGCGCCGTTAGTTCAGTTGGTAGAACGCAGGTCTCCAAAACCTGATGTCGGGGGTTCAAGTCCTCCACGGCGCGTCCGATGACCGTCCCTGCAGTTTCCTAGTTTTGATCATGGAGTTGGATCTTCAACCTGGCGATGTAGTGAAAGTGCTCGAGTCGGCCGCTCTCGGTTGGGTACGTGCACGTGTTATTCGAGTTAAATCAGGTGGACGAGTGGTAGTGCAAAGCGACCAAGGTCGCGAGTTCACAGCACGAGGGAACCAAGTTCGGCTTATTGAGCCTGCTGGATTCAGACCCTGAGCTACTCAAATTCAACCTTTTGGCCGAATTTTCATCACTTTGGGATCATCTGAGTATCTTGCTCAAACTCCTGTAGTGCATTAATTGGCCTTCCTGAAATTTGAGCACTATCAAGAACACCAACAAAATGTCAACTGGCTCCTTTGCCTAATCAAAATCAGTCCTATTGCCATTAAAAATGGTCATGGAATGTTCAAAGATCCCAAAGACCTTTCTTCACTAAGTTGACGTGAGGCAGGGAATAGGTTGATACTTCTTTCGTCGCCTCGGCGACATGGGTCAGCCTTTAATAGGCAAAACAAGAGACCCTAAAAGTCCTGGGACCGTAGTTCAACTGGTTAGAGCACCGCCCTGTCACGGCGGAAGTTGCGGGTTCGAACCCCGTCGGTCCCGTTTCCAATAACGAGAAAAGTTTTGACGGTGCGAGTAAGGCTGGCCCCAAGTCCTACGGGCACTCTTCACATAGGTACTGCAAGGACTGCTTTATTTAATTGGCTCTTTGCTCGACATGAGGATGGGCAGTTTCTCCTAAGAATTGAAGATACTGACAAGGAAAGGTCAAAACCTGAATTCACAGAAAATATCCTCGAAGGACTTAATTGGTTGGGTCTCAACTGGGATCAAGAACCAATCCTTCAAAGTAAAAGAATTCAAGAGCATCAATCTGCAATTAAAGCCCTTCTAAACCGTGGGCTTGCCTATCGATGCTATGCAACGGAAGCCGAGCTTGAAGAAATGAGGGAATCTCAAAAGAAGAAAGGAGAAGCCCCTCGTTATGACAATCGGCACCGAGATCTGAGCCCCAAAGAAGAATTAAAATTCAAAGAAGAGGGAAGGTCAGCTGTAGTCCGTTTTCAAATAGAAGATCAAAGATCAATCACCTGGAATGATCTTGTACGTGGTCCAATGCATTGGCAAGGTAGAGATCTTGGTGGAGATATGGTCATATCTAGGAGAGCACCTTTCGATGAAATTGGTGATCCTCTTTACAACCTTGTTGTTGTTACTGACGATGCCCATATGGGTATTACCCATGTGATCCGTGGAGAAGATCACCTCTCAAATACAGCCAAGCAAATTCTTCTTTATGAAGCTCTTGGTCTATCCATTCCAACCTTCGCGCATACACCTCTAATACTCAATTCAGAAGGTCGCAAACTATCGAAACGTGATGGAGTTACCTCTATAACCCAATTTAGAGAGCTGGGTTATACAGCTGAAGCGATGTGCAACTACATGGCCCTACTAGGCTGGTCTGTGCCAGAAGGAATGGATGAAAAGTTTTCCATAAAAGAAATTAGTAAAGTTTTTAGTTTTAATCGAGTAAATAAATCTGGTGCAAAATTTGACTGGGACAAACTCAATTGGCTAAATGGCCAAGTCATTCATGAATTCACTACAGAAGATCTTTTCAACCAGTTAAAACCTCTTTGGATTCATCAAGGTTGGGAATTGCCTGGCCCCGAATGGTGCTTTGATCTAGTAGAACTTTTAAAACCTTCATTAAATTTGCTGAATGATGGAATAGATCAAGCTCGACCCTTTTTTGAAACACCCATTCTTCAAGTAGATGGGCAAAAACAATTAGGAGAAGATGGAGCACTTGAGGTACTTCGAAATCTTTTTAACAATCTTGAGAAAGAACCCTGGGATGGATTAAATGCAAACCGTGGCAAAGAAATTCTGAAATTTTCTGCAAAGTCTGCTGGAGTCAAGATGGGAATAACAATGAAAAGTCTTCGAGCTGCACTCTTAGGACAAATGCAAGGGCCTGATCTGTTATCCACCTGGAGCTTGTTGGCTAGGGTCGGGGAAGATAGGAACCGTCTGAGCAGTTTTATCTGATTGATCATTCTCCTCAATATTTTTATCAGGTGCTAATAAACCCAATGCTTTTGCTAAAGGTTGCGCAGTCAAACCTTGGATCCCAACTGTCATAAGAATTGTTAGGAATACCAAGCCCTGAAGACGCCCAGCACCTAACACCCCTGCCTGCTCTAGCCTTATAGCAAAAAGGGAAGCAACTGCAGCCGTAACTATTCCTCTAGGGGCAAGCCAACCTAAAAACAATCTTTGTCGAGGGTCTAAAGGCAATCCAATGGTTGCAATGCTTACAGCAACTGGGCGAACAACCAACATCAAAACGAGGACACAGGTAATCCCACCCCATCCAAGTGGGCTCAACTCACCCCAAGAAACGTCAGCCGCCAAAAGTGGGAAAAGCATTGTTATAGCCAATTGAGCCAATTCTCGGATCAAAGGATCTAGTTGATTTGCATGTGAAGCGGGTCTTCTGCCTACCACAAAACCAGCTGCGACAGAAGCAGGCAAGCCTGACTCTGGCAATAGCCATTCACAAGCTCCATAAAGCAAAAACAAAACCCCAAGAGTTAATTGCAAGCGAAGGCCTACAGCAGAATCTGACCTGACTCTTTTCAAGACTTCTGAAAGGACCCAACCAGCAAAACAACCTATTAAGACACCACCTCCGAGTCTTGCGAATAAGCCAAGAGCCAACTCCCTCCACCCATGCAGATCACCAACCAACAATTCCAATAGCAGCAAAGCCAAAACTGCTCCTACAGGCTCAAGCACAAGTCCTTCTGCTTCAAGGACATCCCCCAAAGGAGAAGCGAGGCGAATTTGTTGAACTAATGGGGTGACAACCGTTGGACCTGTAGCAAGAACAATTGCGCTATATACAGCTGCCACAGACCAACCCAACCCTGCCAACCAATGGGCGGCCAGACAACCTGCGGCAAGTGAAACCACAAGTCTTATAAGGGAAATACGCAAAACGGTTGCCTTGATCGTATCTCCTGGAAGACGAAGATTTAGACCACCATCAAACAGCACAAGACTTACTAAAAGTCCAACAATCGTTTCTAAGCCTTGTCCTAAATCAAGTGGCTCAACTAAACCAAGACCAGATCTTCCTATAAGGAGTCCAGACAAAAGAAGAAGGACAACACCTGGAAGACCAGACAAAGCCGCCAAAAGTCTTGCCCCCGCTCCCACAAAAACGGTTACACCCCAAAGCAGACCTAGCCGCTCAGGTGTCATAGGAGTTTTCCAGATGAAGCTGAGCCCTCATTTCAATCTCTACTCAAGAGAGCAATAACAAAAAACCACCCTCAAACAAGCTGAGAGGCACTTTGACAAGTTACCCAATGCTTGAGGGGTTGAAGTCTCCCTTATATACCTGAATAATCCTTTAAAGGGTAGTGAAATGAAACGCTTCAGACTATTCGCAGAAGAATTTGAAAGTGCAAAAGAGATAACTTGAGAAGATTTTTAGAGTTTGTAGATGACTTCAAATTTTCATTCACATCAACATCAGATTAGTGTGGTTAACACTTCCATATGAAGGGTTTAAGAATCTCTTTTCTTGATATGTAAAGAGGATGGCAAGGATTGCCTGCCCTGGTAAAGCCAATAACCTGAGGGCCAAGAGCTTGGGGACAACAGTTTGCACGTCTATTACGAAGCCTTTCTAATAAGTTAATTACTTGAATATTACGATCTCTCCAAACTCCTTTATCTCCCCAACCCAACCAAAGATCCCAAGAAGAGTTCTCTGCCCAAAGAAGTGTATAAGCAGAGATAAAGTCATCATTAGACATCCCAACAGGGTCAGAACAACGCCTCAGGATCTGAGGAGAACGACTAACTCTTGCAAACAAATTAAGTACAACAAGAGACCCATAACCCCAATAATTACCAAAAGAAAAAAGCCTTCTCAAGGTTGCATCGTCACTTGAGAGTGATGCCTTCGATGGGTTTAACCCCAAAAAAAGCAACGTTTTCCCATCTTGCTTCCAAGTACGTTTTAGAGACCATCGATACAATCCACATTTACTAAATTCAGCATGAGATGAAAGATATTTCAAGGCTTTACTATCTATAGAGACTGCAATCTTCTAAAAAGCTAAAAAGCAAGGAAAACTACTAGACCTTAAAAATGAATCAATATCAGAACTCCCACTCCTATAGCAATTCCAATCATTGCCATACGACCATTCCAAATCTCTGCTTGGGGAGTAAAACCTCGACGCCAGGAATTAAGTTCACCCTTGGGGACTTCGATCACATCATCCCCTGATTTAGCCCCAGTATCAGAGTTCATAAGCCATTTGGGTCTTGAGAAGCTAGAAATGGATCTCAGAAAGGAGGGTCAGGCTGAAAAAAACAGTTCCCCTTGCTCAAAGGCCATCTAGGAGAAATCCCAAGCTCAAGAGAGCTTGAATTTGAGCCTAATTCTAGGCGAATTAAAGCGGCTGCGCCCACCATTGCTGCATTATCTGTGCAAAAAGCCTTTGGAGCTAGATACACCTCGATATTTTCTAGTGATGCTTTCTCTGACATCATCTTTCGTAAACGTTGATTGGCGGCCACCCCACCAACCAAAACAATGGACTTCAGACCTTGTTCATTGGCACAGAGCAAACTCCTTTCAACAAGCACCTCGGCTACAACATGCTCAAAACTTGCGGCAAGATCTTCTATAGGCAAAGGCTCTCCTAACTCTTTAAGGGATTCAACTTGCCTAAGCATTGCTGTTTTCAAACCACTAAAAGAAAAGTCATATGGGAAAAAGCCACCTTCTGGCCTGGATACTCTTCCTTTCGGTAAGGAAAATCTTTTGGGATCACCATTCTTTGCTAAAGACTCAATTGCTGGCCCTCCTGGGTAAGGCAGACCCAGTAGTCGAGCAACTTTGTCAAAAGCCTCCCCTGCAGCATCGTCGTGACTGCGTCCTAGTCGATTGAACTGACATGGCCCTTCTACATGTATTAACTCTGTATGACCGCCACTGACCAACAAAACCAAGTAAGGATGACTTGGAGGCGGGTCAGATAGATAAACAGAAGCAAGATGCCCTTCCAAATGATGAATGCCTAGAAAGGGCAAAGAGTGGAGCGCTGAAAGTGTTCTTGCTGTTACAGATCCAACCATCAAAGCTCCTGCTAATCCTGGAGCAACTGTTGCCGCAACTGCATCGAGACCTGCCATCTTTTCTCTGGCTTCAATCAAAGTCTCACGGATCAAAAATGGCAACGCTTCCAGATGTCGCCTTGAAGCGATCTCAGGAACAACCCCACCCCAAGTTGAATGTTCAGCGACCTGAGAAGCTATTCGACTTGCTATTACATCGAATTTGCCGTTATCAAGACTCAACAAAGCCACCGCAGACTCGTCACAACTTGTTTCGAGCGCGAGCACTTTTCGCTTATTAGGGCTGTATTTCATCTAACTTTGTTGAGTGACATCCTGTTATTTGGCAGGTTTTAACTAGGAATAGAACTAATGCGTCGTTTCTTTGCCATTCTGCTATCTGCATTCCTTGTCATTGGCTTTGCTCCATTAGCCAATGCGGCATCAGGACCAGAGTTTAATCCTGACAGGGATGACACCACTTTTGAAGCCTCAGCTCTTACAACTTGCGCAGAAAACTCCCGTTTCCAAGAGCGTGCAAGCGCAGCAAGCACACCACAAGCTATTGCTCGTTTCGAGCGCTATAGCAAAGCTTCTTGTGGTGATGATGGTTTACCTCATCTAATTATTGCTCCAACTCTTGAGCCATTTGGGGCTTTAGCAAACCGAGGACATGAAGGTGATGTATTAATTCCTGCTCATATATTCATATTTGTAGCTGGAATCATTGGCTGGGCTGGCAGAGAATATCTAAGAGCAGCCAAGGCATCAAACGACCCAGTAGACAAAGAGCTTTTCTTTGATCCTGACCTCCTAAGAGATGCACTTGTAAAAGGTGCTCGTTGGCCTGAACTGGCTGACAAGCAGTCTCGTGGAGGAGATCTAAGAGAAAGCAACAAAAACATCACCTGCTCTCCTGAGTCTGACTACAGCCAAGTACCCTTTTAATTGATTATTTCCTAGACCCAAATTTACCAACAATCACCCCAAATTTCTAATGTCAAATTCTCCTCATCAAGGCAAGTGGTATGACAACCACAAGCTCTTCAGATCAGTTCCTGTAGTAGCAGCTGGCTGGGTTCTCTTTACAGCTGGTTATCTAGTTGAATTCCAACGTTTCCATCCAGACTTACTTTTCCACCCTCTTAGTTAATCAAGTAGGCCACTACCTCAGAAAAGGATTTTTCAGAGTAAATCATCTTCAAAGCTTTCTTTTAAAAGCATTAAACAAGGCCCTCTATGGGCCTTATTTAATGCTTTTAAGTTTTCTTGTTTTTCGAGTTAAAAACCTATTATTCCCATTGCTGTTTCAAGTGCGGACAAAGCCTTCATCAAGTCATCATTAACGATCACTGCATCAAATTCACTCTTTGCTTGCAGTTCAGCTTTGGCCCTTAACAAACGTCTCTGTATAGCTTCTTCATTATCAGTTGCTCGTCCTCGTATTCTTCTCTCCAGTTCCTCAAAACTTGGAGGCCCAAGAAATATCTGAATTGCTTCCGGAAAACTTTTTCTCACCTTTCGAGCACCTTCTAGCTCAATCTCAAGCAAAACAGGCCTTCCATTAGAAAGCTTCTCTTTAACAGGTTGAGAAGGGGTCCCATAACAATTACCCGCAAATTCCGCCCATTCAAGGAAACCACCAGAATCAACAAGCTCTAAAAAACGATCACGTTGCATAAAATCATAATCCTGACCTGGGACTTCCCCCTCTCTTGGAGCACGAGTCGTTGCAGATACAGACAACCAAATCTCTTTGTGACGCTCAAGTAGTAGCTTCACCAAAGTGCCTTTACCCACCCCACTAGGGCCTGTAAGAACCGTCAATCTGCATGCTGAATTGGATTTTTTAACCATGCACTTAAACAAAATCCCTTTGCAGGGTATTCCAGCCTCCTTGATTAAACTTAAGGCCTAAAGGATGAGCTCTGCTTCGCTACAAGTGATGGATTTCACCAGCCTCAGGGCTGTGATAGCAGAACTTCGTCAAGAAATCCTGCCAAGTCGCTTTGAAAAAGCTCAACAACCCGAATCTAATACTCTTCAAATTGGCTTAAGAACTTTAAAAGGACTTTTTTGGTTAGAAATTAGCTGGAGAGCAGATTCAGCAAGACTCGTACAAATTCCCCCGCCTAATCGTCAAGGAAGCGAAAGTACACTCGCAAAACAGTTTCAACATGGTCTGAGCCAAATGGCACTTGTTGAAATTCATCAAAAAGGGTTTGATCGAGTAGTGGAGTTTGGCCTTGCATTAAGACCCGGAGAAAATATTCAAAAAACACTCATCATTGAACTAATGGGTAGACATAGCAATGTATTGCTATTAGATCATCAGCGCAGAGTAATAACCCTTGGTAGACAGGTTCGTGAAAATCAATCCAGATTGAGACCAATTGGGACTGGAGATATATATATCCAACCTCCTCCTTTAAAAGGCATTGAGCCTAAGCAGAAAGAGTCTTTAAAGCTTTGGAAAGAAAGACTTTGCTTGATCCCAACCTCCACTTTTAAGAATGCTCTTCAAGAAAGTTATCAGGGTATCAGTCCTTCACTAGCAATGCAAATAGCCCATAATGAGACAATTAAAGCCATGAATATTCTTAATCTTTCTGTCGTCAAGATTCCCAATAAAGAATGGGAGAGAATGCACAAAAGATGGGGTGCTTGGTTGAAAGCAATAGAAGAGGAGGCGTTCTCAATTCACTTCATTGGTCCTACAGCATTCAGAGTATGGGGGGCATCGAAACAAGACTCTCTTTCTATAAAGGGATTAAGCCTTAATCTTGGCAAATACTATCGTAATCATATCAACAAATTAGAACTAAGGAAGATAACAAAAGAAATTGAACAAAAAATAATTAGATTAAAGACACATGAGAAAAGTTGCCTTAAAGAGCAAGAGAGACTCCTTAAAGAAACACTTCTAAGTAATGAATTTCAAGAAAAAGCCGATAAGATTTTTTGCCGGCCTAATCTTAGGAGAGATGAAATAATAGAAGCACAGAATTTATATCGAAAATCAAAAAAGCTTCGTCGTTCGGGAGGTGTAATCAAAGGGCGTATTGATCATCACTATAAGAAATTGCATATCATAGAGGGTACTGAATCTTTTTTCGAAGAAATAACTTTAAACAACTGGGAAGCAGTAATGAAGAAGATAGAAGCCCTTATTGAATTAAGCAAAGAGTTGGATCAATTACTTCGGAAACCAATTAAAAAGAAGCCTCAGGCCAAAAGTAATAAAGCCCAATCCTTAAAACCACTCGAGTTAAATAGTCCAAGTGGTTTGATCGTTCAAATTGGTCGCAATCACTTACAAAATGAATGGATAAGTCTTCGACATTCTCGTTCAGGAGACCTTTGGTTTCATGCCCAAGAGTGTCCTGGCAGTCATGTCGTGCTCAAATCATCAGTTGGCTTACCTGAAGAAGAGGATCTTCAGATGGCCAGTGATTTAGCAGCTTTTTTTAGTCGCGCCAAAGGGAACAAACTAGTTCCCGTCTTAATGGTCCCAACAAATCAACTAGAAAGGATTCCAGGAGCAACCCCTGGAACGGTGAGCCACCGCAAAAGTCAGGTCCTATGGGGATCCCCATCAAGAGGACTAAGTCGCATCCCTAAATCCAATTCAAAATAGGGCAGAAGCTGATCTGGGTAAGACAAAATGCACCCTGCCTTACCAAGCCCCCCATAAATCAATAAGTACCAAAAGACTCTAAATAATTAACAAGGGCTTCGAACGTTTCCAATGACGTATCATCAGTAAAAGCAAATGGTCTTAAATGTTCGATTTTCTTCTTGGTACACATGAATTCCTTGGAAATCACACATTTCCAGAATTCCTAGTTGGCTACATATTTGGCGCAGCCTTAATAATTGGGGCTCCAGTGGTTTTCCTTATGATGGCTTTCACTAGTGCCTTAATGAAAACCAATGGGAAAATGGGTGGATACAGAGAGTTTGAAAAGTATGGAGAGTCTTCTTTAAACGATTGCCCACCTTTTGTCTTGCCAGATCCAACAGTTTCAAAATAAAATTAATATTTTATTTAAATAGAGCTTGGCAAAAATTCAAAGATCTCTAATAAGGTTATTTCCGACAAAGTCAAGTTGAAGTTATTTATAATTAACTTAATAAGGTAAAAGATCAGAGAAT
The DNA here is from genome assembly GCA_003215535.1 of Prochlorococcus sp. AG-409-L18. Lineage (GTDB taxonomy): Bacteria > Cyanobacteriota > Cyanobacteriia > PCC-6307 > Cyanobiaceae > AG-409-L18. Next base: position 70,231 of record QCKG01000003.1, on the reverse strand, counting down.
CTAAACTCAATTTGCCAAATGATCATTTAGAGACTAAAAGCTCCTAGCCTTAAACCAGCAAAACGTTTCTGTACTGAATAGCCCTAACGAACCTCAACTGAAAAAACTAACCGCCCCAAAGCCAATCCAAATTGGCAATTCAGAAAATAGTGGCGTCCCTTCTAGGGATTTAGAGATGCCCCTAATGGATCACTTGGAAGAGTTGCGGCAGAGGGTGCTTCGAAGCTTGGTTGCGATTGTTTTAGCGGCTTTGATAAGTCTTGTTTTCGTAAGGCCACTTGTAAGAGTTTTAGAAGCGCCTGCTGGTTCAATCCACTTTCTTCAGATCGCTCCTGGTGAATTTCTGTTCGTATCCATCAAGGTCGCAGGTTATGCAGGACTTGCCGCTGCACTTCCTTACATCCTTTACCAAGGTCTAGCATTTGTATTGCCTGGCCTTACCGAAAAAGAAAAACGACTAATCGCTCCAGCAGTCGCAGGCTCAGCAATTTTATTTTTTTTAGGGATATTTTTTGCATGGTGGGCATTAATTCCAGCAGCCCTAAAATTTCTTGTTAGTTACGGCGCCGACATAGTTGAACCACTTTGGTCAATCGAACGATATTTAGATTTTGTTCTATTACTGATGCTTGCTACAGGACTAGTCTTCCAAACACCAGTTCTTCAACTTTTATTAGGAGCATTTGGGCTTTTAAAATGGAAGCAAATGATCTCAGCCTGGCGTTGGGTTGTAATGACATCTGCACTTGCATCAGCTGTCCTGACTCCATCTACTGATCCCATCACAATGTTGTTACTAGCAGGAGCAATTATTTCCTTATTTCTTATTGGTATTGGACTAGTCGCGCTTACTGAGCAATTCAAAGAAGGAATTCCTCCAAGCGCCAATCCCCCTTCAAAGGCAGGCTAAGTGGCCTCCCAACCGTGGGCTTGTTAGGCACGCATGCAAGCCATTCCCTCACATCATTTGCCAAACCCAGACGATTAATAACTTCTACTAACTCATTTAAATGAGCCAAATAAGCCTTTTCATCTAGAGGAAATGACTGCTGTTCTAAATAAGCCCACATCATTTGGAGATAAAGACGCCTACTCCTTACAACAAGTTGTAAATCATAAGTAACCTTCCAACGTCGTCTAAGTCTGAGAATCACCTCCTCGGCCCTCAAAGGCGTTGATGATCCTGATGGATTTGACTGAATCACAGAATCAAAATTCAATGACGATGAAAAAGCACCATTTTTTCTGGGCGCCTTAGGCCCTTCGCAGTCCATAATGGTGTTAATTATGACCAAGATGAAAAGCCGTCATGACACAAATGCCCTCTATGGATGTGCCCTCTATGGGGCGGAGGCAGTTCATGAACCTTCTCACCTTTGGAACAGTCACAGGTGTGGCTTTAGGCGCTCTTTACCCAGTCGCTAATTACTTCACTCCTCTTAGGGCAGGAGGAAGTGGAGGAGGTACAACAGCGAAAGATGCTCTAGGTAATCCAGTCACAGCATCAGGATGGCTATCAACACATCCAGTAGGCGACCGCAGTCTTGTACAAGGTCTCAAAGGTGATCCGACATATTTAATTGTCGAAGGTGAGGATGCAATTAGAAGCTATGGCATTAATGCAATTTGCACACATCTTGGGTGTGTAGTCCCTTGGAATAGCGGTTCAAACAAGTTCATTTGCCCTTGTCATGGCAGTCAATACGATGAGACAGGAAAAGTTGTCAGAGGACCAGCGCCCCTCTCCCTTGCTATCGCCAATATCTCTACGGAAAACGACAGTGTCCTAATAAGTCAGTGGTCAGAAATAGACTTCCGCACAGGAGAGAAACCCTGGTGGGGATGAATTACTGCTCCAAGTCTCAATTTTGTTCAACTTTTTACCTTCCATGCGTCGTTTAACTACCTTCCTGCTGAGCTCAATATTTCTAGGCCTAACTATTTTTCTGGCGCCTACTGCCAGCTGGGCCTATCCCTTTTGGGCTCAACAAAACTACGAAAATCCTCGTGAAGCTACTGGGAAGATCGTTTGCGCAAACTGTCACTTGGCCCAGATGAGCACTCAGGCGGAGCTTGTACCGCAATCAGTAGCAGCTGATAGTGTTTTCAAAGCAATTGTCAAAGTCCCCTATAAAGCGAATACACAAGAGATTGGAGCTGATGGGAGCGAAGTTCCACTTCAGGTAGGAGCAGTGGTTATGCTCCCAGAAGGATTCAAATTGGCCCCACAAGATCGTTGGACTGATGAAATAAAAGAGGAGACTCAAGGAGTCTTTTTCTCTCAATACAGCGAAGATCAAGAAAATATTATTCTTGTTGGTCCTCTACCAGGAGATCAAAATAAAGAAATTGTTTTCCCAATACTTTCTCCGGATCCAAGAACAGATAGCAATATCCACTTCGGCAAATATTCGATTCATGTAGGAGGTAACCGAGGTAGAGGGCAGGTTTATCCGACCGGAGAAAAAAGCAACAATACCTCCTTCACAACTACATCATCAGGAACAATTACCTCTATAGAGCCTGGAGAGAATGGAGCAAGTGTAATTACTTTAGAGACAAAAGCAGGAAAATCTATTTCTCAAACAGTCCCAGTAGGTCCTCAAATCCTTGTAAAAGTAGGACAAACAATTGAAGCAGGGTCTCCTCTAACCAATGATCCAAATGTGGGAGGCTTTGGTCAGCTAGATACAGAAGTTGTTCTACAAAGTCGTGCAAGAGTACTAGGACTTCTAGCATTCTTTATGGGTGTTACGATTTCTCAAATCATGCTTGTTTTGAAAAAGAAACAAGTAGAGAAAGTTCAAGCAGCTGAAGGTATTTAACCAAAACTGCTTACTTAGATTAATGTAATCCAATGGAAGCTCTTATAGCGACCTTTACCTCACCTGGGCCCAAACTTTTAGAGTTTGGGCCCTTTGTCTTAAGATGGTATGGATTACTTATTGCGATCTCAGTCTTAATCGGCTTAAACCTTTCCAATCATCTTGCTAGTAGGCGAGGTTTAAAACATGAACTTATAAATGACTTGTTACCAATCCTCATTCTTTCAGCTTTAGTTGGTGCCAGAATTTATTACGTTGCTTTTGAGTGGCGAGAATACAGGTATAACTGGATTAAATCCCTAGCGATTTGGGAAGGAGGGATAGCTATACATGGAGCACTTATAGGAGGAACTATTGCCGTCTTTATCTTCTGTCGTCTTCGACAACAATCTTTCACTGATGTTTTAGATGTTCTTTTGCCCTCTGTTGTCCTTGGTCAAGGTATAGGTCGCTGGGGGAACTTCTTCAACAATGAAGCTTTCGGCTTGCCGACGGATCTACCCTGGAAATTACTAATTCCATTAGAGAATAGACCAGAAGGTCTTTATGAGTACGAATACTTTCACCCAACTTTTCTTTATGAATCTATCTGGAATATTCTAGTGTTTTCTTTGCTAATGATTTTATTCAAACGAAATGAAGATAGACATTTAAGACTGGCTTCAGGGACCTTAAGCTGTATATATCTAATCAGCTATAGCCTTGGAAGAATATTGATCGAAGGTTTACGCACTGATCCTTTATGCCTAGGGAGTCTGCCCCCTGCCTGTGCGGGCGGGATAAGAGTCGCTCAATTAATGAGCCTTTTCCTTATTTTCATAGGAGCGCTCGGCCTTTGGTGGCTCAATAGATCTAAACCCAAAATCACTAGTCAAACAATATCCAATCAGAACCCTCAATGATCCCAATATCCATAGTCGGAGCTGGTCCTGGCGCAATCGATCTGTTGACACTACGTGCATCAGACCGCATCAAAAATGCAGAGGTCCTTTTATGGGCTGACTCCTTAGTCTCTCCTGAAATTGCAAGACTTGCTCCCAAAGACTCTGAGCAAATAAAGACAAGCTCCTTAACCCTTGAAGAGATCATTCCCATACTCATAGATAGATGTAAGGGAGGTAAAAGAGTAGTCAGACTTCATGATGGAGACCCATGTTTATATGGAGCTCTAACTGAACAAATTTGCGCACTCGCAGATGCAGGGATTGAAGTAGAGGTTGTGCCAGGAGTAAGCGCATATCAGGCAACAGCAGCAACCTTAAAAGCAGAGCTAACAATCCCAGGCCTAGTACAAACGATTGTCCTCACAAGAGCAGAAGGCCGCACTGGAAAGCCACAAAAAGAAAATCTTGAGAATCTCGCTTCCATAGGTGCCTCCCTTTGCATTTATCTCTCTGCTAGGCATGTTGAAGAAGTAGAAAAAACACTATTAAAGTATTATTCAGAGGATACACCTGTAGCAATTGGATATAGAGTTAGCTGGGAAGATCAATGGATAAATGTAGTTCCACTTAAAAAGATGGCAAGTGCCTCTAGAGATCGTGGACTAAATCGAACAACCCTTTACATAATCAGTCCAACAATTACCTCCACAGGAAGTCGCTCAAAGCTATATACACCGAGTCATAAACATTTGTTCAGACCCGAGAAAACAATTAATTCAAACACCCAACTAGATGAATAACAAATAAGCCCAAGAAATCATCTTATTCAATTAATATCTAAAAGGATACACCTTTAATAGAGAAAGAAGGTTTAAATAAAGATCAGCACAGTGTGGAAACAACCCTATGATGGATTCAAGCAATCCCTGCAAACAATGCTCATTGCTTAGTGAATATGCAACTCAGGGACTTTACAAGGGGCCTAAAATTAAATTGTTTTTTTCGGTTTGGTCCTTAGAAAGGAGAAAATGCAAAAGCGAACCAATCCGAAAACCATGCCAGAGGAATCATTAAATCCATTTGGCCAGGTAGGTTCATTTCTAAAGCAAACAAGAGAAGAGCAAGGTTTATCAGTAAGTGAGATCGCTTCTAGTTTGCGAATAGGAGAAGAACAACTTGTAGCAATTGAAAATGGGGAAGAGCATCTGCTCCCAGAGAAAGTATTTGTAAAAGCTATGATTAGAAGAGTAGCCGAGCGTTTAGGTCTAGATTCAAGTCCTCTAATTAAAAAACTGGATCCCAAAAAACTACAATCAGAGAAAAGCATAAGAGCCCTAGGGACGAACGAGAAAGAAGTATCTTTAACGGATTACTTAAAGGATATAAATTTAATAACTTCCTGCTTTGTTCTTTTATTTTTAATCATTTCTTCGTCAATAATATTAAGAATAGGAACTCGAACAGATTCCCTTCAAAAAACGACTATAGAGGGCAAAGAAGAACTATCTGGATCAAACTTAGCTTCTCAGGATATCTATGCCCTTCAAATAAGCAGTTTAAAACCTACAAAAGCAACAATAAAAGATTCTCAAGATAAAGTACTATTTGAAGGAATAATACTCAGGCCTATAAGAATAGAGACAACCTACAATCTACAAATCTTCTCACGAAGACCTGACCTGATCGAAATCACTAAAGAAAGCGGAGACAAAATCAAGCTTGGCAAGGGCAGGAAACTAAAATGGTACAGAATTGATGTAAATTAATTCTGTACCTTGTTGATTTCTCTGCTTATCTGAAGAGCCTTAAGATCTAATCCACTAACTGATTTCACAATTTCTCTACAATTACTTAAACTCCATTCCTCCAAACTAAGATTTTGATTACAATCTTCAGGACAAAGCTCACACAAGATTTCAGAAGATTTTACCTGTATGTCAATCGAACCAACTACTGGCTCGGGACGCCTATCAATAGCAGCAGCCAACCTTAACAAAAGCGCCATCTCAGATACAATTTTTCTATCATTTTTATCAAGAATCAACTGCCATTCTTCATGCCTTTTCTTAGGAAGACTTCTTCGGTGATAACGAGCAATAGCAGCTATCATTAAATGCTCTGCTTGTGAATATCCAAGTAGCTCCCCATGGCGAATCAAATACCAAGAATGTTTATGATAAGAAGCTAAGTTAATATGTTGCCCACAAGAGTGGAGCATAGCTGCGGCCCAAAGTAGTTCTCTTCCTTTACCTTGATCATTATGTAGTGCTCCTTTGGTTTTCTCATAAAATGTAAGCGCATGTGAAGCCACTCTTTCTGCGCGTATCTTTTTAACTCCAAAACGGTGTACTTGATGAATTATAGTTCTCTTTCTAATACTTCCTTGAAAACTAAATCTATCCTCAAATAGTTGATGGCGAAGCATCCAATCAACAATCAATCCTTCTCTTAGGGCCCTTTCGCTAAGAAATAATTCATCCATGGATAGCATCTCCATTGACTTTTGCAAAATCAATGCCCCGGGTACAATTATCTCTGAACGCCTCTCACTTAGCTGAGTTAATTTAGAACGTTGGTCTGGCTTAAGCGATATCAATCTATCAATCAATCTGTCAAGATTATTTTTTGAGATTCTATAGCCTTGAAGCTTGACAGGTGTCGAGCTATCTTCACTAGCCAATAGAGCGCCAATAGCTAAAGCAGTGCCACTAGTTGCAACCATTACAGGTTTTTCTCCAGGCCTGATTCGACTGCAAACCTTATCAATAGCTGGTTCAAAAGAACCCTGAATAAATGCCTGTAAAAAAAGTCTATTTTGGGCAGTAATTGGCTCTTGCTTAATAAAGTCCCTCTTCAAACGAACAGCACCTAGTTTTGTACTAGTAAGGGCCCTCGCATCACTAGCATCTGCAAGTATTAATTCAGAAGAACCACCTCCTATATCCAGCAGAAAGTGGGGGCTTTCACCAAAAGGCATACCTGAAAGTACACCTAAATAAATCAATCTTGCTTCTTCTGAGCCGCTAACGAGCTCAATATCTAGTTCAAGTAGATTTTTTACCTTCTCGACAAATTCTTTACCATTCGGAGCCTCCCGGACGGCACTTGTAGCAGCAGTAACTAATTGTTCGACCTTATAACTTTCTGCAAGCTCTTTAAAATGCTTCAGACTCTCGATAGATCTGCCAATAGCCACTTCTGTGAGCGCCCCAGATACAGGGTCTCTCTCTCCAAGACGGGTAGTTGATTTTTCCGCAAGGTCAATGCTGAAAGAATGTGATTCCGGATCAATAGAAGCCACGACAAGGTGAATCGAATTTGTCCCAATATCAATTGCCCCTACATGAAGTGGCTTGTCATACTCTGACCAAAAGGACTTATCCCGCCCCACACTGAATGCAGAAGACGAGAAAGACTCGACAACTGACATGAAGCTATTTGGCAGTAATAGAAACACTCTGACACTAGGAGCTACTTATTTGCTGAGAATTACCAAGACTTCACTAACCAAAGTTGTTTCGTGAAAAGTTTTTTTAGCTTGCAGAGTTTAAAAGGTTGGGCTCAGCTCCTTCGATGGGACAAGCCAAGTGGACGTTTGATTTTGCTCATACCAGCAGGATGGTCACTTTGGTTGACTCCCACCTCTCCACCTCAAATAAGGCTAATTGCCTTAATTGCTGCTGGAGGTTTATTCGTAAGCGGTGCAGGATGCATTGTGAATGATTTATGGGATAAGGAAATTGATATCAAGGTCGCTCGAACAGTTCATAGACCTTTAGGTAGTGGAAGAGTTCATATTTCTACAGCCTTTATTCTTCTTTTGATAATGCTGTCTCTAAGCCTTTTAGTAATTTTCTATCTGCCCACCGAGAATAGAGAACTCTGCCTGAAGCTCGCATTATTTACTCTTCCTCCAGTACTTATATATCCATCTGCAAAAAGATGGTTTTCTTACCCTCAAGCCCTTCTCGCAATCTGCTGGGGATTCGCAGTGCTTATTCCATGGGCTGCTAGCGAAGGCAATCTCTCAGGAGGACTACCCCTATTTTGCTGTTGGGGAGCGACGCTTTTATGGACATTTGGGTTTGACACTGTTTATGCATTGTCAGACAGAGAAGATGACATCAAATTAAGCCTCAATAGCAGTGCAATTAGCCTTGGCAAAAATGTATTCTCCACAATTCGGATTAGCTACGGTACTGCTTGTTTTTTGCTGGCAATCGCAGGATTCTCTGCTGGTGTTAATTGGAAATTCTGGCCTATTTGGATATTAGTAAGCCTAGGAATGCAACGTGAAGTCTTCTCCCTTAAAAAATCTCAAAACCAATATGGGAATCATTTCAAGAACCAAGTCTTACTAGGAGCACTAATACTGTTGGGGTTAATAATTGGACGTGCAGGCTGAAAAATGGTTCTTATTCGCCCTGAAACAATTGTCAGGCCACTTCAACAAGGAGACGAAGTTATTACTGTCGCAGCCAGTTCTGTAGTTGATGATGAACAAACTCTTCTTGAAGGACTCAAAGTATTCGAAGGATGGGGCTTAATTTGCAAAAAACAGAATGTCTCTGAAAGAAGATGGGGATACCTTGCGGGAAAAGATGAAGTCCGATATCAAGAGCTCCACCAAAAAGCGCCACTGCTTGCATTCGCGCGAGGTGGATGGGGAGCAGCTCGTTTATTAGAAAGGCCTCAACCATGGGATAGAGGGTGGCTACTTGGCTTTTCAGATGTAACTACCCTGCTTTTAGCAAGGCTAAAAGCAGGGTTCGATGGAGGCATTCATGGACCAATGCTTAATTCTCTTGCACATGAACCCGAATGGAGCAAAGAAAGATTGCACGCAATTCTTTTTGGACAAGAAGTACCTGATCTAATTGGAGAAGGCTGGTTTGGCGGAATTGCAATAGGTCCTTTAATTATTGCAAATCTCACCGTAGGAACTCACTTGATTGGAACCAATCATTTTCCTGATGTCAAAGGCTCAATTATCGTTTTTGAAGACATCGGAGAAGCCCCTTATCGCATTGATCGAATGCTTACTCATTGGCGATTAGCAGGGTTACTCAAAGACATAGCTGGTATAGGTTTTGGCCGTTTCACTGACTGTGAATCTCTTTCGGAGAACCCCCAAGAAAACAGCTTTCTCCTTGAAGATATTCTCAAGGAAAGATGCTTTGACCTCAACATCCCTGTCGTAGGTAATCTTCCAATAGGACACGGATCTGGTAACGCCTCATTACCACTAGGCCGAAAAGCCAAGTTAAATGGCAAGACAGGCAGGCTCAGCTTGATTGCCTAATTGAAACAACAGCTTCAGCGATTGTGAGATCGAACGGAGTAGTAACTTTTATATTTGAAGGACTAGATTCCAATATTTGGACTGGCCACCCTAAACGCTCATACAGAGAAGAGTCATCCGTAACACTCCACCCCTTTTCCAAGGCTTTGCTGTGACCTTCTCTTAACTGAGCCACCGAAAAACCTTGCGGAGTTTGAGCCGCCCATAACCCAGCACGTTCTGGTGTATTTGTAATAAACCCCTCTCGATTTACACACTTAATAGTATCTGTAACAGGAGTTGCTGCTATTACTGCATTACCAGAAGAAACGGCCTGCGCACAGCGATTAAATAACTCAGATTCAGCCAAACACCTTGCTCCATCATGAATAAGGACATGCTTTGCTGAGGAAGGTAGTGATTCCAGACCCCTCTGAACAGATTCCTGACGAGTACTTCCCCCATTAATCCACTCAACTGGTTTTATTACTCCTTCGACTAGAGAAATAATCGCTGAATAGTCAACTGGCTGACCAACAATCCCTATCCATTCAATCGACTCTGCTTGCAAAGCTGCATCCAGAGTCCATGCCAAAACAGGGCGTCCAACCAATGGCAACAATAATTTATTGCCTTTTGCCCCCATTCGACGGCCACTCCCCGCAGCGACAATAAGAAGGTGCAAAATAAACTCCTAAAACAAACCATTAATATTCTTCATACCATCAGCTGAAACTGTCTGTCTAACTTCCCAGGAAGGGCACTAATTTTAAATCACCTATTTTCAGGAAAACGACTAAAAAAGCAAGGCCTATAGGTATTGACATCAAAGCTTGGAGCTTCTCTAGAGATTATTCGTGAGCCTGCATGAAAAGATTCATTAGAAGCTCTGCCATAAATACTGAAAGTATTATCCCAATCAAATACTAGGGTAATTAGTCTTTAAACCTTTCATAGATGAACTCTCTTAAACCCCTTAATGAGAAGACTGCCTTAATAACAGGTGCCAGTAGAGGAATAGGGAAGGCTGTAGCACTTGCCCTCGGAGAAGCTGGAGCAGAAGTAGTTGTTAATTACTCCAATTCACCAGAAAAAGCAGAGGAAGTCGTAGCAGCAATAACTGCTACGGGTGGCAAAGCTTATCCCTTACAGGCAAATATCTCCGATGAGAGTCAGGTTGAAGATTTAATCAAGAAAGTACTAGAGCGAAGCAGCCACATTGACATTCTGATCAACAATGCAGGTATTACTCGTGATGGCCTCTTAATGCGAATGAAAACCCAAGACTGGAAAGACGTTATAGATATCAACCTAAGTGGAGTTTTTCTGTGTACGAGAGCAGTCACAAGGCCTATGCTCAAACAAAAAAGTGGAAGGATTATCAATATCACATCAGTTGTCGGAATTATTGGGAATGCAGGACAAGCTAATTATGCAGCTTCCAAAGCAGGAGTAATTGGTCTAACAAAAAGCACAGCAAAGGAATTGGCGCCTAGAGGTATCACAGTCAATGCAGTCGCCCCTGGCTTTATATCAACTGATATGACAAAAGATCTAGATGCAGAAGCAATTCTCTCGGCTATTCCATTGGGATCTTTTGGCACTCCCGAACAAATCGCAGGAGCAGTTCGCTTCTTAGCTATAGATCCAGCTGCAGCCTACATAACAGGTCAGGTTTTACAAGTAGATGGAGGAATGGTAATGGGTTAAATCAAGAGTTAATGTCCTCAAAAATAAGTTATAGAGATCAAATAAAACCTTAATGAACACATATTTTAATTAAATAATTACAGTCAAACAGCTTAAATATTTACTTCGATATATATCAGCGCCTAAAGATAGGTTCTTCTGATCAAGCAAAATATGTAAACAATGGAAATTCTTGGGAAGAATTCAAATCAATATCAATCTAGGGAGAAAGAATAAGTTTAATTTAGCGATTAAAAAGATCGTAAAATTTTCTATACATGAGACCCCTAAAAGTGAGCAAGTGAGCACTGGAAATTTCATCTTTTATCAATAAATAGAATTAGAGTCATAACATTATTTTGCAAATCCACATCCATGATTTCTGACGCAACCCTATTCTCATGATTCCAGAGGTTGGCCCAACTCATCTCTTAATCTTCTAATCCGTTGCAAAAGCCGCAAACGTCTACTGCGGGCGGTAGCTGTAAGGAAAAGACGCAATGGGAAATAGACCAAGGTCATTACTCCAGCCAAACCAGCCATTAGCACGAAAAACACCGCGCCTGAGTCATTCATATTTGAAAAATGCCAAGCTCTTATTCAAACAGTAACTGACTTGTCAAAACTGATTCGGCTTTCCCCACTTTGTCCCCCTCGCACTCAGTGAGGCTGATGTGGGAAATTTATCCTTGGGTAATACGAAGACAATGTCCAAGCTCCTCTCCTTTTCGGAAGATTCTCGAAGTGCCCTGGAAAGTGGGGTAAATGCCCTGGCTGATGCTGTAAAAGTGACTATTGGCCCACGTGGACGCAATGTGGTGCTTGAAAAGAAATTTGGAGCCCCTGACATCGTCAATGATGGCGTAACTATTGCCCGAGAAATAGAACTAGAGGATCCATTCGAAAACATAGGCGCGAAATTAATTGAGCAGGTCGCATCAAAAACCAAAGACAAAGCAGGTGATGGGACAACAACGGCAACAGTCCTTGCTCAAGAGATGGTTCATCAAGGGCTAAAAAATGTGGCCGCTGGGGCGAGCCCAATAGAACTAAGACGCGGCATGGAAAAAGCCTTAGCCAAAGTTTTGGAAGGCCTTGATAAATGTAGTCACGAAGTTAGTGAGAATGAAATTCATCAAGTAGCAACAGTTAGTGCCGGGGGGGACGAAGAGATAGGTCGCATGGTTGCGGAAGCAATGGAAAAAGTCAGTTGTGATGGAGTTATTACTGTCGAAGAATCCAAATCTCTAGCTACTGAATTAGATATCACCGAAGGCATGGCATTTGATCGAGGCTATAGCTCCCCATATTTCGTTACCGATGGAGACCGACAAACCTGCGAGTTTGAAAATGCTCTCCTTTTGTTAACTGATAGGAAAATCAGTTCCATAGCAGATCTTGTTCCAGTGTTAGAAACAATCCAAAAAAACGGATCACCCCTTGTAATCCTTGCGGAAGAAGTGGAAGGTGAGGCCCTTGCCACTTTGGTGGTAAATAAGAATCGCGGTGTTTTGCAAGTGGCCGCAGTAAGAGCACCCTCATTCGGAGAGAGAAGGAAAGCGGCATTAGCAGATATTGCAGTACTAACTGGGGGGACTTTAATAAGCGAAGACAAAGCAATGACCCTCGATAAAGTTCAATTATCAGATCTTGGCAAAGCTAGGCGCATAACCATCAGTAAAGACAGCACTACCATCGTTGCGAATGAAGATCACAAAGATGCTGTAAGTGCCAGAGTCGCATCAATCAAGCGTGAGCTTGAAGAAACTGATTCTGATTACGACAAAGAAAAGCTCAATGAACGAATAGCCAAACTTGCTGGAGGAGTGGCAGTAATAAAAGTAGGGGCTCCGACTGAAACAGAATTAAAAAACCGCAAATTAAGGATTGAAGATGCATTAAATGCAACTCGAGCTGCAGTCGAAGAAGGAATTGTTGCTGGTGGTGGAACTACCCTTTTGGAATTAAGCGAAGATCTCAATAATCTTGCTAAACAGCTGCAAGGAGATCAAAAAACAGGTCTCGAGATTGTAAAAAAAGCTCTATCGGCACCAGCGAAACAAATAGCGCTCAATTCTGGCGAGAATGGAGATGTAGTAGTCGCGGAGATGAAAAGGCTTAAAAAGGGATTCAATGCTCTTACAGGAGAATATGAAGACCTCCTTAAAACTGGAATCATTGATGCCGCAAAGGTGGTTCGCCTAGCTCTTCAAGATTCCGTCTCAATCGCATCGATGCTTATCACAACTGAGGTTGTGATTGCAGACAAACCTGAACCACCTGCTGCAGCTGGACCAGCAGGTGGAGGGGATCCAATGGGTGGTATGGGTGGTATGGGTGGTATGGGTGGTATGGGTGGTATGGGTGGTATGGGTGGCATGGGTGGCATGGGCATGCCAGGCATGATGTGATTAATTAAGAACACACATCATTAAAAACCTCGGAAACACTTATCAAAGAGGGCCGTCAGGATGCTTTTGGCAATTCTGATTCAATCCCAGGGATCCAACGTCTAAGCCGATTCAAATTTGGTGGAGGCGGAGGTGAAACAAGCAATCTTTCACCTGAATTTTTTGGAATCAATTTGTCAACAGATCCATCTGACTCCCCCCTAGGAAGAGAATCATAGTGACCTCCTTCAATTTCTTGAGGGTCGTCACTTTCTATTTCTAATAATTCAGAGGATTCTTCTTCCTCTTGAGAAAATAACGGACCCGACTTGCCTAATTCAAAAGACTTAGTTTTTTGAATTTCAACCTCTGATAAAAGTTGCCTTCCATTAACCTCCAACTGTTCGGTAATTGTCTCCAAGTATTTTGGCGAAACTAGACTTTCATAAGAAGGAAGGTTCGAGAGTCCATAACGATGAACCCAAAGAGATTCCAAAAAAGAAAGGTTTTTTTCTTCTTTAAGGTGTTTTGCCAGAAAAATCTTCTCCTGAAGCTCTTTCTGGCGAACACTCTTGAAGTGGGAATGAGTTGATAGGGTCACAATTTCAAGCAAGTTTGCGATTAAGGAGTGGGCTAATTAAAAAGAAAAGTCCAACCGTAAGAATCAACAAGACAAACAAACAGCCATAACCACTTACTTCTCCATATGGGGCATGCAGTAGAACAATGCCAAGATCAATTGGTCCTGCATAAGCTGCACGTATTGGTTCAATAGCAAAGGTAAGGGGATTAAGGGCTGCAAGCCACCCCAACCAAGAAGGCATGAATGAAATCGGAGCTAAAGCTGTGCTCGCAAACAAGAAAGGAAGATTGGCAACAAAAATAACCGCAATTAACTCAATGTGACCTGGCAAAGCAAAAGCCAATCCAAGACTTAAAGCAGTAACAGCAAATACTAATAATAAAAGTGTAAAGGAAACTAATAACAGTCCTCCCAATCCTGGCCAGCCATATCCAAGCAATGATGCTGTCCACATAATGGCAAGACTTTGGAGAAGACTGATAGTCGTGATGTATATCACTGAAGCAAAAACAATTGATTTTCGACTACGCAATGGTGCTACCAATAATCGATTCAAGAAGCCAAACTCTCGATCAAACATTACTGGCAGACCTGCATTTAAGGCTCCACTAAAAGCCGTAAATACGATCACTCCTGCGCCTAAAAACCTCCCATAACTAGTACCCCCTGGCAACAAACCATCTGGTGCCTTTGAAAACAAAGCTCCAAAAAGAACCAACCATATTAATGGCTGCAAAATCCCTGCCAATAATGTGGAGGGACGTCTCATCAACTGCAAGAAAAGTCGCCTAGTCAAGGCATTTGTCTCCTGAATGATCTCAGAGAAGGGCCAGCCCTCAGAGGGGAGGGAGTCAATTTCTATTAATGACTTTGTCATAACTCAATTTAAGAAGCAAAGGTCAAAAGTACAAGGGTCCTTTCTAAATATTCTATCTATTTTTATAATTTACCTCATCGATTTTTTACTCTCTTTTCTTAGATCTCTTGAGGCAGTCATTTCCAATTCAGCATCTAAAAGCGTTCTACCTGTGGCCTGAAGATAAACATCATCCAAGCTAGGTAGACTATGTGTCATAGCAAAAATCTGAAGATTATTTTGAGCAAGTTTTTCTTTCAAAAGAGGTAAAGAGCCTTGATTATCTACAACAAGGTTAAGAGAAAAACCCTGAGCTCGATTAATAACAACCTGACGTACACCATCAACATTTACCAACAACTCCTTAACTTTCTCTGACTCTCTTGCATTACTAAACTCACGAACCTTAAGAGTCACACGATCACCTCCTAGAGCCCTTTTAAGCTCATCTGGAGATCCTTCGGCGATAACTTTACCGTCATCAATAATAGCCATTTGATCAGCAAGTGTTTCTACTTCTTCGAGATAATGGCTACTCAGAAGCAAAGTTGTACCTTGATCCTTAAGCTGAAGTAATAACTCCCATATTGCTGAGCGACTTTCAATATCAAGGCCAACTGTTGGCTCATCTAAAACCAATATCTTTGGTTGATGTAACAAGCCTGAAGCAAGGTCAACTCTTCTACGCATTCCTCCTGAATAGGATCCACAACGCCGATCAATCCAATCACCCATATCTAGTAAGCCGATTAATTCACTTATTCGTTTTCCCTTATCTCTTTGGGGCAAGTGATATAGATCTCCTTGCAAATTGAGCAACTCTCTACCTGTAAGGATCTTATCGATAGCAACTTCCTGAGCAACATAGCCTAATTCTCTCCGAACTTTTCGAGGATTAACAAGTGCATTAATGCCAGCAACAGTAACCTTCCCAGAATCAGGCGCTATCAATGTACAAATAATTCTTAGAGTAGATGTCTTTCCTGCCCCATTGGGACCCAGTAATCCATATAACGATCCTTCAGGCACATTCAGAGTTAGACCATTTAAGGCCTTTACCGACCCATAGGACTTCATCAGTTTCTGAAGTTCAATAGCAAACATCGAATAAAGAGGTCTCCTCGATAAGTTTCAGAATATCTAGGCAGAAAATGAAATTGCTGATTGAGAACAAATTGTCTTCTATTTATTTAAAGAAAAGGAACATTGGCCATTTGCCTAATCAATGCCATTCCTTGTAAATCAAATTGCACAGCCAGAGGCATGCGACTTAAAATAAGCAAAAGACAAATGCCAAACATATAAAGAATAGACCAGCGAAATAGCCCCTTAGCCCTATCAAGATCTTCAGGAGCTCTGCCCAAACGATGAATCATCTGAAGTAAACGGCCATTAAATGGGAGTAATAGCAATCCATACAAGAGTCCACCTTCAGGCAAAGCTAAAACCCCAAAACCACTCCAAACAATGGTTGCCCATCCATATCGCTCAATAGCTTTTGCTGTGGCTTCTGCACCCTTCACTACAGGCAACATAGGGATGCCTACTGCTCGATAGTCATCCTTGAGTAACAATGCAAGTGCCCAAAAATGGGCTGGTGTCCAAACCATTACTAGAGCGAATAGCCACCATCCACTAAGTCCAACATGTCCGGTGGCAGCAGCAGCTCCAACCAAAGGTGGAATTGCTCCCGCGACCCCACCTATCACAATGTTCTGAGAAGTCCTTGGCTTCAAAAGAACAGTGTAAAGAAGAACATAACTACATAGTCCCAGCAAAGAGAGACCAGCAGCAAGACAGTTAACGCCACTAACAAGGATGGTAGAAGCTACAAGAGTGCATGAAATTGCAACTAAGAAAGCTGATGAAGGAGATAACCGCCCAGAAGGCAAAGCCCTACCACTGGTTCGCTTCATGCGTCCATCAAGATCCTGCTCCCAAAGACAATTAAGAACCCCTGCAGCTGCAGCTGCCAGAGCCCCTCCACCAAGGGTGCAAGCTAGGCGCGGGGAAGGAAGAGGCCAGGCTTCAGTCAAGGCCATTCCCCCAAGCGTTGTAGCTAGAAGCAAAGGGATCAACCTTGGTTTTGCAACCTCTAGCCAAGGAGGAAGTCTCACAATCCTCCTAGAAGGAACAACCTGCTCCCTAGCCAGATTGTCTGAGAGCATCTCAGTTGCTGAACTAACCATGACAAGGCTCCAAAGAAGATTCTTGACCCAAATCGGGAGAATGAGTGGGGAGGGCTTGAGGACTCCTAAAACAAAGTGCTGCTAAAACTGCTACCAAAAGGGTTGCCACCAGCTGATGGCATACTGTTAATGCAGGTTGAGTCAAATCAAAACGCACAGTGAGGATGCCAAGACTTATCTGAATGATCAAAAGTCCCAAAACAGGTAGCAAAAAGGGCCATTGGCGACGGGGCCATCCTCCAGCAAAAAAAGAAGAAAATACAAAGCACAAAACCAGAGCCGAAGCTGGAATTGCAAAACTTCTGTGCCAATCAAGAAAATAGCAAGCCTGACCATTGATTAGGCATTTTTGGACAGCCCAACCTGTAGCCATACGGCCACCAATAAGGCACTGTGCCATCATCCCTAACAAAGAAGCTCCTGACAAAAAAGGCCACCAAGATGGAGGAGAGGAGGCTTGCAACAGAAGTAATCTCTGAGTAATCCCACTCAGAGAAGCAACAAGCGTAAGGGCCAACCCCAAATGAGCTGTGACAACACCAGATGGCAATAATTGAGTCACAGTCAAAGCCCCAAGAATTCCTTGCAAGCCAACAAGAAAAGTGAGAAAACCATAAGTCCATACAAGCCATTTGGGTAATTGGGCGTAAAAGATCAGACCCAGGCAAAACTGGAGCAAAAAAGAAATCCCTATCACAAATGCATCCAACCGGTGAAACCACTCCAAAAAGACCTGGATGTTCATCTGAGCCTTGGGGACCAAGGAGCCATAGCACAAAGGCCAGTCAGGGCATGCCAAGCCTGCTTCCATTACTCTGGTCGCTCCCCCAATAACGACCAAAACAACTAGTGCAACAACAAGATGGGCCGCAAGTTGAGCAAGCCGCAATCTAATTAAAGGAAGATAGGAAACATTCAATTGCTCAGTTCAAGCTCCTGTCGAGAAACTCTCAATCAGAAAAGTAGCGATAATAGGTTTTACGTCACCCTCTATGCACGACTACAACATCGAAAAATGACTTTTGATCTCCCATCCCTGACAGAACAAGCTCGCAAGAAATATCGAAATTCGTCAAAACCCTTGCCCTGCAATGGTTCGTTCATGAACTTCACAACGGCTTAACAATCCATTGATGCCTTAGAGGTCTAACCCCCATAACCTAAAAAGGTAACTGGAGATATAAATTGCCGACTAAATCGGCCATCTTGACAATTCTTTTGTGCATTGCTCTCGTCTTGGGAGGAACTTGGGTAGGTCAACACGTCAACCTTCTCCCAATAAGTGCCAGCTCAAATGCACCGGTCTATGACGAACTATTTAGAGTCCTATTGAGTATCGGGACCATCCTTTTCGTTGGGATGCTTGGCCTCGTGATTTATAGCCTGATTAAGTTCCGACGACGACCTGGCCAAACTGGAGATGGCTTAGCCATAGAAGGAAACCTTCCACTTGAAATCTTTTGGACTGCTGTTCCTGCAATAGTTATTTTATTTGTAGGGCTTTACAGCTACGACATATATGACCGTATGGGTGGAATGCAACCTCTCCAACATGGAGAACACGGTCATCAGAAAATGTCCACAAATCAAAGAATCTGGGGCGGAATTGGATCAGGAACCGTTTCACAGGCAGAAAGTAAATCAAATAATCCGTTACCAGTTGAAGTAACTGCAATGCAATTTGCATTTCTTTTCCATTACCCAAAAGGTAATATTATTTCAGGAGAACTTCATGTACCTACTGGACAACAAGTTAGCATGAAAATGGAATCAAAAGATGTGATACATGCCTTTTGGGTACCAGAGTTTCGCCTTAAACAAGATATCATCCCTGGGCAACCAACAGTCTTAAATTTCACTCCAACCAAACCAGGTCGATACCCCATTGTATGTGCTGAACTTTGCGGTCCATATCATGGAGGGATGCGCTCGGCTGTTGTCGTTGAAGAACCAGCAGAATACGAAAGTTGGTATTCAAAAAACTCTAAAGAAATCATATCTGAAGCATGACATTTGCTAATTCACCACAAGCCAACCAAGTCTCTCCAAGTCTTCAACCAAAGGGGTGGCTCCGCTACCTAAGCTTTAGTCTTGACCATAAAGTCATAGGTCTGCAGTACTTAGTTTGTGGATTCTTGTTTTATTTAATAGGTGGGGCGCTTGCGAGTGCAATACGCATAGAACTTTCTAGCCCTATTTCTGATTTCCTTGCCAGAGATGTCTACAACCAAGTATTGACACTTCACGGAACAATAATGATTTTCCTATGGATTGTACCCGTAGTAAATGGTGCTTTTGGAAATTATTTGATCCCATTTTATGTAGGCGCTAGAGATATGGCATTTCCCCGCCTAAATGCAGTTGCTTTCTGGCTAATTCCTCCTGCAGGATTAATGTTGATTAGCAGTTATTTCATAACTGGGGCTGCAGAATCTGGCTGGACAGCTTACCCACCCCTAAGCATCACAACTCCTGCCGCAGGTCAGATTATTTGGATCCTAAGTGTACTTCTTTTAGGAGGAAGCTCAATATTTGGAGGTATTAATTTCATAGCAACTATTCTCAAGCTCCGAAGACCTGGCTTAAAGCTAATGCAATTGCCTATGTATTGCTGGGCAATGCTAGGTACAAGCATTCTAGTTGTTCTATCCACTCCAGTTCTTGCTGGAACTCTTATTCTTTTAAGCTTCGATATTGTTGCCCATACTGGATTCTTTAATCCAACACTTGGTGGGAATGTCATCGTATATCAGCATCTCTTTTGGTTTTATTCCCACCCTGCTGTTTACATAATGGTTCTACCAGCTTTTGGCTTGGTAAGCGAAATACTTCCTGTTCATTGCAGAAAGCCACTTTTTGGTTATGCAACTATGGTTTACTCAATAATGGCGATAGTTGTCCTAGGCCTTATGGTCTGGGCTCATCACATGTTTACAAGCGGGACCCCTCCCTGGATGCGCTTGTTTTTTACCATTGCAACCTCCTTCATTGCTGTACCCACAGGTATCAAATTCTTTAATTGGGTTGCAACCTTATGGGGTGGGAGAATTTCACTAAATTCAGCTGTACTTTTCTCTTGCGGCTTCATTGTCAACTTCGTACTTGGGGGGATAACAGGAGTAGCTCTAGCCCAAGTACCCTTCGACGTACATGTTCATGATACCTACTTTGTAGTCGCACATTTCCACTACATCGTCTATGGAGGCTCGGTCTTCGTAATCTTTTCATCAATTTACCATTGGTATCCAAAATTCACTGGAAAGATGCTCAATGAACATCTTGGGAGGTTTCACTTCGTTCTAACTTTTATTGGTTTCAACCTCTGCTTTGCTCCACAACATTGGCTTGGCCTCAATGGAATGCCAAGACGTGTTGCCGAATACGATCCACAATTCGCCTTCGTAAATCAACTAAGCAGCGTAGGGGCTTTAATCATGGCAATAAGCACTCTTCCATTTCTATGGAATGTCATTCAAAGCGCTTTCAATGGAGATGTTGCTGGCGATAATCCTTGGCAAGGGCTTACACCAGAATGGCTCACTAGTTCTCCACCACCAGTAGAGAACTGGCAAGGAGAAGCCCCACTAGTTACAGAGCCATACGGATATGGAATTACAAATGAGGAGTTAGCCGTAGAGCCGAGCATCAACGACGACATCCAAATTCCCCAAGACAAATGACAACTATTACTCCTCTTGACGAAACCAATAAGGTTCAGGTTTCAAAGGATCAAGAACACGAAGACCACAGATTATTTGGATTAGTAGCTTTTCTAGTTGCCGATGGGATGACCTTTGCTGGCTTTTTTGCAGCTTATTTAACTTTTAAATCTGTTAATCCCCTTTTACCTGATGCAGTCTATGAACTCGAATTACCACTACCAACACTTAACACCGTATTACTTCTTGTTAGTTCTGCCACATTCCATAGAGCCAGTAAGGCCTTAAAAATCAGTGATTCGAAAGAGTGTCAGCGTTGGCTGATGATAACTGCTGGCTTAGGCTTAGCTTTCCTAATAAGCCAAATGTTTGAGTATTTCACTCTTCCTTTTGGTCTTACTGACAATTTATACGCCAGCACTTTTTATGCTCTCACAGGATTTCACGGTCTTCACGTAACTCTCGGGGCCTTCATGATATTGATTGTGTGGTGGCAAGCTCGATCACCTGGAGGACGAATTACAAGTGAAAATCAATTTCCATTAGAGGCTGCAGAGCTCTATTGGCACTTTGTGGACGGCATTTGGGTGATTTTATTTATCATCCTTTACCTCCTTTAAATCCCTAAGCATCACTAGAAAGTGTCAAAAGTTCGAAACTAAGTACCAAAAGTTCGAACAATTCCTTGCAACAATAGGACTTTCTCGTCAGAATTAGTTTAATTAAAACTGGCAAATGCTGGTCGGAAAAGAACTACTGGACAAAGCCAGATCCCTAAGCAATCGTCCTGAGGATGAAATTGCTAGAGGCTGTGGTTATGTAGGCCCTAGTGGAAGGGTCCTTCGCAAGAGCTTTTATAAGGCTCTCGTAGAAGCCAAAGGCTACAAGCTCCGTTCAAGTTCAGGCAGGGCAGGAGGTAGGTCATCTCGAGGCCGACAAGCCGAATTTCGAACTCGTGTACATGGCAACGGCAATCTATTAATTGGTCATGCCTATACCCGAAAGCTTGGGTTAGAACCAGGCCAGGAATTTCGTATAGAGATCCGTAAAGACTCAAAGGCTATTTGGCTGATTCCTCTAGAAGAGAAGAAGTCCTAGCGAAGGTCCATCAAACTCAAAAAAATACTTCTCACGTCTCTTTATGAAAATGAAGGGAAAAGATTTATCTATTCCGAGATAATTAAATCAATTGAATTATTTACCAAATCTCCATCAACATTATTTCCATCCCTGACTTTCAAGCCAATCCTTTGAGAGTTCAAAAGAAGGTTCTCTTAGAAAAGTTTTAGGGCTTTGAGACACACCACATAAAAGGCTTTCTACATACTTAGCCATCAAGTCAGCCTCAAGATTAACTAATTCACCAATAGCCAAATATTTCAAAGAAGTGCTTCCCCAGGTATGGGGAATTACTGAAATCGAAAACAGCTCTCCGCTACCTTCGCAATTGGCAATTGTAAGACTTATACCATTCAAAGAAATACTTGCTTTTTCACAGATATATCGACCAAATCCAGGATTCTGCCAACGGATAGTTATTTCCCAAGAATTTTTTAAAGCCTCTAGGGCTACCACCTCCCCTAGCCCATCAACATGACCACTAACAAGATGTCCTCCCAAACGATCTGAGAGCGCAAGCGCTGGCTCAAGATTCACAAACCCTCCTTTTTTTGACTTTGCTCCAAGTGTTGTCCTCTTCAAAGTCTCTTCGCTGGCATCAGCAAGAAAGCCATCAGGGACCAGCCCTGTAACCGTGAGGCATACCCCATCTACTGAAACACTATCTCCAAGGATTAAAGAGGGGAAAGGTACACAACCTTCTACAACCAAGGCTTCCCCTCTACGGCGCAAAGTCCCTATGGTCTTAATCAACCCAGTAAACATGAAAACAGGTCGGTTTAGAAATCGTTGGCCATAATCAAACAGTATTCCTTGGAGTTGGGGAAATTGGTCGAGATGAAGATAGCCGGTCTTGCTCTCGATGGGTCAACCCGTGCCCCAATAGTTTTACTACGAGATCCCTCCGGTCGTAGACAAGTACCAGTTTGGATAGATCATGTCCAAGCACATAACATTATGGCTGGGATGAAACGATCTAATCAACGCCCTCCCTTAAGTCATGACTTGATGTTTTCCCTCCTTCACGCCGGGAATCTAGTTTTGGAGAAAGTAATAATTCATTCCATACAAGCAAGCAAATTCCAAGCCGTACTAAAGCTTCGAGCTAAACCCAAACAAGAAAACAATGATCAAAAGGAAGCTTCCCTCATTGAATTAGAAGCGAGACCAAGTGATGCAATAGCTTTGGCCGTAAGGAGTAAATGTGGCATCTGGATGCTTGAGGAAGTGGTAGCAGAGGCCTCTATCCCAGTAGATGCTTTTGCTGATGAAGAAGATCAAGATCAATTCAGGCGTTTCTTAGAAGAAACCACTCCAGCGGATTTGGTACGCCATCTGCACAGTCGAGAGCAAGGAAATGAAGGCCAAACTAATGATCTGAGCTCTGATCAAAATCCCAACCAATGAAAACAAAGGGGCTAAGAAGGCCTTTTGGTCAAAAAAAGTCAGTAAGCCTCTTCACGTTGGGGACCATGAGAGCCCTGGAGTCTGAGGAGCAAATGTATAGGGTCGTCAAGGCTGCCTTCCATGCAGGTATTAATCATCTAGAGACCGCGCCTGCGTATGGACCTGCGGAAATCTTTCTTGGCAAAGCCCTTAGACGTCTTAAACAAGAAGAGATCGAGCCCGATGGAGGATGGATAATTACAAGCAAAATTCTCCCTGGCTCTTCGTTCTGCGAAGGGAAAAAACAACTAAAAAATTTATTATCCAGATTAAAGAAAGAAAGGATTGACAACCTTGCCGTACATGGACTTAACCTTTATGAGCACCTCCATTGGACACTTGATGGTGATGGAGCAAAGTTATTGCGCTGGGCTCAAGAAGAAGGACTAATTAGCCAAGTTGGCTTTAGCTCTCATGGAGAGCTAAGTCTCATCAAAGAAGGCATCAAAAGCAAACGTTTTGATTTTTGCAGCCTTCACCTACATCTTCTAGACCCAGAAAGAATTCCATTAGCACTTTATGCATTAGATAATGGGATGGGGGTCATGGCCATATCTCCAGCTGATAAAGGCGGAAGGTTATTCGATCCAAGTCCAACTTTGATTAAGGATTGCAGCCCATATGAACCAATAAAGCTCGCATATAGATTCCTTTTAGCAAAAGGAATTAGTACTCTAACTATTGGGGCTTTTCAACCAAAGGATTTAAACATTGCAAAGCAACTTTTAAATGCAAGTGAGAATCTTGACCAAAAAGAAATCAACGCAATCAATCACCTGCAAAAGCAACGCGAACTTCGACTAGGAGAAACATTATGTGGACAATGCAAGCAATGCCTGCCTTGTCCTCAAGCTGTTCCAATCAATGAAATTCTTCGACTAAGAAATTTAAGTCTTGGACATGACCTAACTGTATTTGCAAAAGAGCGCTACAACCTTATTGGGAAGGCAGGGCATTGGTGGGAAACCGTAAATGCAACTGCATGCAATCACTGTGGTGATTGCATGCCTCGCTGTCCAAACAATCTGCCTATCCCAAATCTCTTAGAAGAAACTCATCAGCTACTAGCAGCTGCTCCGAGGAGAAGGCTATGGAGTTGATTCTTCCCAAATCTTTTCAAGATTCTCTCTGAAAGAATCTTCTAAAGGAGGAAGAGACCAAGATTTAGCCCAAAATTCTTCATCAGAAAGCACATTTATTAAATGAGGTTCTTGCAAGAATCGAAGATTTTTCTCTAGCTTTGTTATAGATATTGGAGGAATCCATCCCCTTAAAAGTAACTTCAACCTCAAAGTTGAGCTCCAACCTTCATTCACCCAAGTCATCGGGAAAGACTCTCTACCTGAACTGGTACTCACCAATACAACCCAATTCAAAGGGGCTCCATTTACAGGAAGAGCAATACTCAATCGAGGATCACTACTTAAAGCCTTTAACGACCTTTGCAAAGGCAAGATTGCGACCCTTGCTTCCTTAGAACGTAACCAGTTCAACCCATTACGATCATCAAAAGTCAATGCTTGCGCACGCAATCTTCGCAAATTATCAGAGCCTGACATCTGATTAGCCAAAGACATTACAAGTCTTGGACTATCTGGAAAAACAATTCTCCCCTTTAATTCAGGGTCTAACAAAACTTGCCAATCTTTTCGAGCAGAAGCTAACCAACTATCCCCTTTTCGAAAAAGCATTACCCAAGGACTCACGCTTATAGGAAAAACACAATTGGCCAAACCTGGGTCCAAGCTCTCGAGAAAGGCACGTGCATTCTTATTTAATTCAGACGAAAGCGGGCCTGCATCAATGACTTGCAACCTTTTTTGTGGCAATACTTCCAGCCAGCCATCATTAATTGCTAGACAATCTATCCCTTGGCCAAAAGTATCATCAGATTTTTCTAACTCAATAGTTGATTTAAATGGTTTAAATCGCCAATTTGAAGGCAATTTCTGAAGCCACTCTCTTGGCAAAGTTTCTTTAGAAGCTGTTAATACAGATGATCCAACTGATCTTCCACAACTTGCCAAGCCTGCAAGACCTGCAATAAGCCCCAGTTGAAGAAACTTTCTTCTTCCTAATTTTGTGGACTCTTGCATGAGTTTAACGATGTTAGAGGAAAGAATTCAATCAAGAAGGTGTTTTTTTCAGCTCAACAATGCTCCTTTCACAAGTCTCTACAAGCTCTTTTCGGCTAACTCCTTTAATTTGTGCCAATAACGATAATGCTC
Organism: Prochlorococcus sp. AG-409-L18; assembly: GCA_003215535.1. Classification (GTDB taxonomy): domain Bacteria; phylum Cyanobacteriota; class Cyanobacteriia; order PCC-6307; family Cyanobiaceae; genus AG-409-L18. The sequence goes on along the minus strand of QCKG01000003.1, from coordinate 45,082 downwards.
CTGCCCCAACCCCTTCCTTGACATACCCAAGTTCATAATCTCTTAAAACTTGATGAGAGCTAGAAGAAAACCGAAGGCCACTCGCTATGCCCAATAAATTAATCTCAAAAAATTCCCCAATTAGATTCATCAGCCTTTCTAAACCACTAGAAGCTTTAGTAAGACCTTCATCTTCATCCAATAACCATGCAGTAGTTCCCAGAGAGACTTCTTCAAATAACTCTGAGCGTAAAGAGGGTTTAACACTTGCAAGTGCCAAAGCCAAAATAGCCAACATTTGAGAACCACCCCCCAACATCACCGGTTGACGAGCCTCCCTTGCACCTAATAAAAGCCCAAGTGCAAATGGTTGAAATGGATCACCAATTGCTGCCAGCAATCTTTGCGGCTCAGGATTCTCTCCTAAATCCGCAGCCCGCAAACCTTTCTGCACCAATTTCTTCTTTAGCGCCTTTGGCGGGTTGCGAGCACTACCGCTAATAAGTTCCTCCACCGAAAGCCCTAATCCTGTAAGTACAGCCTGAGCCGTTGTGGTTCCACCAGGAACACACTCTGCAATCAGGAGTGGTTGACGAGCTTTCCTCCCAATTAACAACCCTCTACTAAATAGAGCCTGGACTCTCTTCTCCTCCATCGCATTGCCGTTACTCAAACAAGCCGCAGGGCCAATTGAAGGATGTTCCACCAGCAAGTGAGGGAAAGGAGGCTCTTGCGAAAGGCCAGCAACAACAACCAAAGGTTCTGTACCAATCCAACGAGCAGAAACAAAGCTAATTAAGGCAGGTGAAATTCCTGCTTTGAGAGCTGGCAAAGGCCACTTTCTCGAACCCAAAGGTCCAAAGAGTAAAAGCTCAGCATCTGCAACAGCTGTATAACGCCTAGCTAACGGAGTAGCCCCTGCTGCAGATATGCCTTCTACTTCTGCAGTTTGGGAGCCTGCTAAAACAAGAAAAAAAGTTAAATCATTGATACCTTCCTTCCATGTTTGGACCCATCTTTTTATCCTCTTTGGAGTTGCTCCTGCACCAAAAGCTTTACAACCTGGAGGCAATTCAAAAGAAGACACACCAAAACCTACATCACAATTAAAGGGGATCCAAGGATACGAGACTATTTAAGAAGCGGGGTGGTTCAGGGATATACGCCTTCAAACGAGGGAAAATCCAAAAAGCAACGGCATGTAGTACAAAGACATAGATCAGCTCCTGAGTAACTACAAGTGCAATAGCCATAAATTGAACCTGAGATAAATCTGGCACTAAAGGGAGGTTCAACAAATCAAAACCCCTTTCAAGAAGGCTTGCACCTGCTCGAGTTATTACGACCCAAAGGTTTTCACCAACTAAAAGGGAAAGAACAAAAACCCTTATCAAAAATCCAAAGGCACCCAAGAAAACGCCAAAGCCCCAACTCAACCACCAACTAAATCCCCTTTGCCAACAAAACCCAAGCCATATAGAAAGAAGGCCATACGGGAAAATCACCAAAGGACCTCTTACTGGTCCCATAAGAGCGAAGAGTAATAAGACTGTCAAAATTAATCCCTCAAGCCCAGAGGAAGCTCCTCTTCTTACCTGCAATAAGGCCAAAGGTAAAGGCAAAGCAAGACGAAAAAGAGCGCCTCCAATTGGCAAATAATAAAGGGCTACCCATATCAAACCAGTTGCTGCCGCCAGATATGAAGTCTCCATCATTTTGACAGCCTCTTTCCTATTCATAGGAGCAAAATGCTTTGATTGCCTTGCTTTTAACCGACTAATTAACTTAATCAAAGACCTATTCCCCTTTCACGCGACACTTTGGTTAATTGTTTTTCCTTAACCCGCTCAATCTTCTCAACTTCAAAGCTAACACCTGCTTTTCTCAAGGCTTTTGTGACAGTTTCAGCTGGTGCAGAGGGATTTGCTGCTGACAATTTAATAGTAATTCTATAAGGCCGTGGAGTAAATGGAGCAAGATAATTGTCATTATTATTTGTCTTTTTATCTACTCCTATAGTTAAACCAGTCCTCTCCTTTGTCTTTACAGGGGGATCTGTTTTAATAAGAGTTTGTGTTTTAGAATCGTTTTCTGTCGAGATATCTTCCGACCTAGAAATCTCAACAGGAGAATCAAAACTTTGTGAAAGTTCCTGACCTATAGGTTCTCTACTACAAGCCTGCAATGCAAACAAAAGCATTGGGAGTAAGGCAGCCCTTCGAGAATAGATTTCTCGCTTTAACTTTAAGTTAAGCATTAACTGTCTCCAGGTTTTATTACCCGAACAGCACTGGCCCTTAAACGCCCTGACTTTGTAGTTGAAGGGGGCTTGCGGGCAGAAGAGGTTGTTGATTTCTTCTCAGTTTTCTTAGTCGTCTTTTTAGCAGGCTTCTTAGCCTTAGTAGTCCTTCTCCCTGATTTCTTGCTGGCTAATTTCGCCGCAAGCAATTCAAGTGCCAACTCAAGCGTGATCTCGTCAGGGCCTTTCCCTTCTGGCAAAGAAGCATTCACCTTGCCTTGCTTGACATAAAGACCATAAGGCCCGTCATAAAGCTGAACCTTTTCTGTACTGCCATCAGGGGCCCCAAGGTCCTTCAAAGCAGTTCTCCCTCCTCTACCCCGCTTAGGCATAGCAAGCAATTCCATGGCCCGGCTCAGAGCAACTTCGAGAACATCGTCTTCAGCCTTTAGTGATCGATAATCCTTCTCACCTTTGCCCTTGTCCCAAACAACATAAGGTCCAAAACGCCCCAACCCAGCCTGCACTTTCCCACCATCAGGGTGCTCTCCTAAAAGGCGAGGGAGATGCAACAATCCAATAGCTTCCTCTAGGCTCAAATCCTCTGGCTTAAGACCCTTTGGCAAGGAAGCACGTTTTGGTTTTGGTATTTCCTCACTAACCTGCCCCCTTTGCACATAAGGCCCGTATTGACCAAAAAGAAGATAAACCTCCTCTCCAGTTTCAGGATCTACTCCTAAAGACTCAGGCCCATCAGCTTTCTGTTTCAAGATTAATTCTGCTTTCTCCTCATCCAAATCTGCAGGGGTAATTTCCTGAGGGAGAGTGGCCTTAATTAACTCTTCTTCCCCGTCCTCCCCAATACGTTTTGACTCGAGATAAGCGCCAAAACGACCAATCCTTACTACACATGGCAACCCTTCCAAATCAATCGTTCGTGATGCACCAGGATCAATATCCCCTTCTCTTTGCTGGACCTGATTCTCTAAACCTTTTTCACCCTTATAAAAACTCTCCAAATAAGGCAGCCACTTAACTTTCCCCGTGGAGATTTCATCCAAGGTCAACTCCATCCTCGCAGTGAAACTGGTATCAACCAAATCAGGAAAATGCTCCTCCAAAAGAGCTGTCACTGCAAATGCTGTAAAGCTTGGAGTTAGTGAATTGTTCTGAAGAGTTGCATATCCTCGATCAACAATCGTTCCGATAATGCTCGCATAAGTAGAAGGTCTTCCAATACCTTCCTTTTCGAGCATCTTTACAAGTGAAGCCTCGCTGTAACGAGCTGGAGGCTGCGTTTGGTGTCCTAACGCTTCAATCTCTTTAGGAATTGGCGCATCTCCAATAGAAAGAGATGGCAAAAGAAGTTCCTGTCCTTCTAAGGCTGCTTCGGGATCATCGCTACCTTCAACATAAGCACGAAAGAACCCAGGAAAGTCGATTCTCTTCCCAGTAGAACGGAAAGTAGCTTCTTCAACACTGAATTCGATAGCAAGCATTGTTAGGCGCGCATCTGCCATTTGACTGGCAACTGTTCTTTTCCAAATCAATTCATACAGAGCTAAGTCACGACCTTCCAGATCGGTCTCATTAGGTACACGAAAGCTCTCTCCAGCGGGACGAATAGCTTCATGGGCCTCCTGAGCATTACGAGACTTTGTCGTGAACTGGCGAGCTGAATTGCTTAAATAATCTGATCCATACTTAGAAGTGACACAATCTCGGGCAGCTTTAATTGCTTGTTGAGACAAGTGAACCGAATCCGTCCTCATATAAGTAATAAACCCTCGCTCATAAAGCCCTTGAGCACATCGCATTGTTTCTCGCGCAGACAACCGCAGCTTGCGGTTGGACTCCTGCTGCAAAGTGCTTGTAGTGAAAGGGGGTACTGGCTTCCTAATAGTTGGCTTCTCTTCAACCGTATCAACATTCCAAACTGCAGAACGCAACTTATCTGCTAGTAACTGAGCCTCTTTTTGTTGTATTAAGCGAACCGAACTTCCACTTTTCAATTCCCCTGTTGACTCATCAAAATCACTACCATTAGCAACCTTGATCCCCTCAACATGAGTGAGCTTGGCTTCAAATCTGCACCCACTCTTCTCTAGATTTGCCTTTAGGTCCCAATAACTGCCGCTACAAAAAGCCCTACGAGATCTTTCACGCTTTACAAGCAATCGAACAGCCACTGATTGAACACGACCAGCTGAAAGTCCCCAGGCGACCTTCTTCCAAAGAAGTGGTGAAAGTGTATATCCAACAAGTCTGTCTAGAATCCTTCTGGTTTCCTGGGCATGGACCAATTCCATATCTAGATCTCTAGTTTGCTCTAAAGCCTTCGCTATTGCTTCCTTGGTGATCTCGTGAAAGACCATTCGCTTCACAGGCACCTTTGGGTTTAATAACTGCAATAAATGCCAACTAATACTTTCACCTTCTCGATCCTCATCAGTTGCTAAAAGGAGTTGATCAGCCTCTTTTAAAGCTGCCTTTAATTCCTTGACAATCTTCTTTTTGTCCTTAGGGACCACGTACAACGGTTCAAAATCTGATGTGGTGTTAACACCTAAGTTCGACCATTTCTGACCTTTTTGAGCAGCAGGAATCTCACTAGCATTATTAGGAAGATCTCGCACATGCCCCATTGAGGCTGCAACATGAAAATCCTTGGGCAGGAACCCTCGAATGGTTCTTGCCTTTGTAGGGCTCTCAACAATGACTAGAGTTTCCACCACAGGCGATCAGCAAACCTTTATTCCTATCTATCGCACCATCGCACAAACTGCATAGATCAAAACAATAATAAGAACCTCGTTCCATACGTCGCTAAAGTTAGAAAGCCTGCCCTGATCTGATCTAATCATGCCCGAGACGGGTGCATTATTTCTCACAAATCAGAGCATGACAGCTCCTGGAGAATTGCTAGGCCTTGCCCTTAACGCAGGGGCAATCCTTCCAGAAGGCATCATTCTTCTAGCCATGCTAGGGACCCTTTTGGTTGATCTTGCTGGCCAAAAAGCTGCTGCCAAATGGGCTCCGCCAATTTGTTATATCGGGCTAGGAACATCTTTATGCCTCCTAGCCTTGCAATGGAATGGCCCCTTAGAACCTTCTTTCCTGGGAGCATTTCTTGCCGATAATCTTGCAGTCGCTTTCAGAGCAGTTATAGCCTTATCAACCCTTATATCTCTTCTAATTAGCTGGCGATACGCAGAACAAAGTGGCAGTCCAGTAGGTGAATATGCAGCCATTTTGCTTGCCGCCACTCTTGGAGCGATGCTGCTATGTGGATCTACCGATCTGATTAGCGTTTTCGTCTCTTTAGAAACCCTTTCTGTAGCCAGCTACCTCCTTGCTGGCTACATGAAAAGGGATGCACGAAGTTCAGAAGCCGCTCTCAAATATTTACTAGTCGGTTCAGCTGCTGCCGCAGTATTTCTATATGGAGCATCCCTTCTTTATGGAATAAGCGGTTCCACAAATCTCCAAGAAATAGGAGTAGCTCTTCTAACCAGTCCAACTCCACTAGCCGCATTAGCACTCGTTTTTGTCCTATCAACCGTTGCATTCAAAATTGCTGCCGTACCATTTCATCAATGGACACCTGATGTATATGAAGGCTCCCCAACTCCTGTTGTGGCGTTTCTTTCCGTGGGTTCCAAAGCTGCAGGTTTTGCCCTAGCAGTAAGACTGCTAGTTGGATGCTTCGGAGCTTTCGATAATCAGTGGAAATTACTTTTCACTGTGCTAGCAGTCCTAAGTATGACTCTTGGGAATGTAGTTGCATTAGCGCAAACATCAATGAAACGAATGCTGGCCTATAGCTCCATTGGTCAAGCAGGTTTTGTAATGATTGGACTTGTTTGTGGAACTGAAGACGGCTATGCGGCAATGGTTCTTTATATGGCCGCCTATTTGTTTATGAACTTAGGTGCATTTGCATGCATAATTCTCTTTACTATTCGTACAGGTAGTGATCGAATTTCTGACTATGCAGGCCTTTATCAGAAGGATCCTTTAATCACTCTTGGCTTAAGTCTCTGCCTTTTGTCACTTGGGGGGATTCCTCCAATGCTTGGTTTTTTTGGGAAGATCTATCTTTTCTTTGCAGGATGGGCAGATCAACAATATCTATTGGTTGTAGTTGGACTAGTGACTTCTGTTATTTCGATTTACTACTACATCTCTGTGATAAAAATGATGGTTGTAAAGGAACCTCATGAAGCTTCTGAAGTTGTAAAGGCGTATCCCTCTATCCAATGGAAAACTATAGGAATGCAACCGCTAAGAGCTGCCTTAGTGACTTGCGTACTTGTCACAGCCGTTGGGGGAATACTTTCAAGCCCACTCTTTCAATGGGCTAATAGTGCCGTAGCAGGGACACCACTTCTTCAAGAAGCAATTGCTCTTACAGGAGAAAGAGCTCTTGGATAAGAAAAAAGATTCAGTCAATACAGTTGCAAAACTAACAAATGTAAGCAAGCTATATGGCCATGGATCATTATTAGTTAAGGCCCTAGATGTAATTAATCTAGAAATACATAAAGGAGACTATCTTGCCGTAATGGGGGCTAGTGGATCTGGGAAAAGTACAGCAATGAATATCCTGGGTTGTCTTGATCGACCTACACATGGAAGTTATTCACTTAACGGTCTAGCCGTTGAAGATCTTGACAATGACTCTCTCGCTGATCTCCGCAATCAAGAGCTTGGATTTGTCTTCCAACAGTTTCATTTATTGCAAGAAGCAACTGCTATCGAAAATGTAATGCTTCCAATGATTTATGCAGGTATCCCTTCTGCCGAAAGGTCAATAAGAGCTGAAGAAGCCCTTGTAAAAGTAGGCCTAGCAGAAAGAATGAAAAACAGGCCCAATCAACTATCTGGAGGACAACAGCAAAGAGTCGCAATTGCTAGGGCTATTATTAATCAGCCAACCCTATTATTAGCGGATGAACCCACAGGAGCTTTAGACTCAAGGACAACAAAAGATGTTTTAAATCTCTTTGATGAGCTTCATTATCAAGGAATCACAATAGTTCTTGTCACTCATGAAGATGATGTCGCAATTAGAGCAAAAAGGATTGCAAAGTTTAACGATGGCAAGGTAATAGAAATAACTAAAATGCCTAGCTAGAAAAATCATTCCCAACAGCTTAAAGTTTTTGATATAGAACCTTTCGTAAGTATTAATTCACCATTAATTTCTAGACCATTAATTTCCCAAATCTCCCCATTCCTAGAATCTAAAACCTCTTTAGCCCAAAAGCGACTTTCAGCTTGAGCACATAAAGCTTGTGGATTTCCTAATAATTTTATTGCCTTTTCAAATGCATGCAAAACTTCTGCCGCCCAAAAGTCAACATGACAATTACTTGAATTAAGAGTTTCCACAAGAGCAATTCCTTCCTTTGGGACTCTATTAAAAACATTCAAACCTAAACCAATACGTGCATAACGAACAAGGCCACCTCGGTGCACCAACCTAGTCAAAATTCCTGCAAGTTTTCTTTCTCCAACTAATAAGTCATTAGGCCATTTAATTTGCGTTGTGACCCCTTTCTTATCAAGCCGATCAGATAATGCAACTGCAACAGCCAAACCCAGTAGCCCTGTCGTTTGATTTGTATCCAAAATAGGAATGGCAGCACTTATCCAAACGCCTCCCAAAGGGGCAGACCACCTTTTACCTCTCTGACCAATCCCGAAGATTTGTCGATCAGCCAAAATTGCTCTGGGTTGATTTCCCAAAAGAGGATTTACCTGAAGCCAATGTGAAAGGACTACCTCGGTACTTGAACAAACAGGCTTCCACCTCAAAGCCCAAGGCCTTAAATCAGAATGATGAACTCGCAACCGTCTTGCGACAGCTGATGCTCCCTTATATGGCTCAACTATGTTCATGCCACCAAGGAACAATTCGAGCAACTGCAGCTTCTAAATCATCAACTGGCCTTACTAAAGCAAGTCTCAACCAGTTTTTCCCTCCACGTCCAAAACCCGACCCAGGAGTCAGCGCAACGCCTGTCTGATTAAGTAATGCTGCCGCAAAATCCTCATCAGTCCAACCCTTTACTTTCGCCCAAGTTGGCAGTGGCAGCCATATATACATAGCCATTGAAGGAGTCGGCATCCTCCATCCCAAATTGATCAACGACTCAACAACCCGATCGCGCCTTTCTCGATAAATTTCTAAAATCGTCAATGGCCAATCAGAAGCCTTTTCCAAGGCCGCAATACCTCCCGCTTGCAGCGCTAAGGATTGATTGAAATCAACAACTGACTTGACCCCACGAAGAGCCTCCAATACTGGTGCGGCTCCTATAGCAAATCCCATCCTGAACCCTCCCATGCTCCAAGCTTTTGAAAAGGAAAAAAATTCAATCCCTAATTCCCTCCATCCTTTACATTTCAAAAGGCAAGGAGCTTCACCTTCCAGAGCAAGGTCTACATAAGGGTTGTCATGAGCAACGACTACTTGATGTTTCAAAGCGCATTGCATCATTTCGTCTAATAAGTTCTGCCCTCCAACTTGTGCTGTTGGATTATGGGGGTATCCAAAGATAATTAACCTCAACTGATCCCACTTTGATTTAGAAAGCGATTTAATATCAGGCTCCCAATTCTTTTCTGGTCTAAGCATCAATTTCTCAATACGGGCATCCGCAAGAACTAATCCTCCTCTATGTGAAGGGTAAGAGGGGTCCAATATCAACCCAGTCTCTCCTGAGTTCAATATGGCAAGAGGCAAATGAGCAGTACCCTCCTGCGACCCAACCAATAGCAAAACCTCCTGATCAGGATCGACATTTACCCCAAAACGCCTCTGCACCCAAGCCGAAGCAGCTTCTCGAAAAGGTCTTGTGCCAGCCTGCAAACAATAGGCAGAGCTTCCAGAAGATAAAAAACCATTGGTTATAGCCTCTATAACCAATGGGGGAGGCAATAAATCTGTAGACCCCAAAGAAAGGTCTAAAAGAGAAGCAGAACTATTTCTTAAACTCAAGCACCTATATGTTTCTTTCCTGAGATCATTCCTAGCGAAAATACCTCTGCCTAATCGATCAAGACGCCTAGAATTCTTCATGGGAAATCATTAGCTAAGAAAACCTAAAACTGAAAAAAAGTTAATTAGTTAAACAACAAGCAAAATCTTTAAAAAAGTGATTAAGCGTTTACTTCAACTTGCATTAAGCAAGTTAAAGTTTATCAATAGAGCGCTTAAGTTCTTCAAGATCAGCATCAACTTCCTCAACTTTGACTGCCTCAAACTGAATATCAGATTTTTGCTCCTTTAGCTTGGAAGAATCGTTCACATCTGCCGCTGGCAAAGCTACTGCTTGAACTCCAGATTGGAGTTTCTTTCTTAAAACATCCAGCTCATCATCCAGGTCATCACCGCCCTCTAGAGCTGCGAACTTACTTTCCAAGTCAGCTCCTGCAAGCTCTGCTGCAGCTTGACTAGATGCTTCAAGTGCTTGAACCTTATCTTCCATTCGATCAAATGCAGCCATTGCGGAATTGGCACCCATGTTCCCTACTGCATCCTGCAATTGTTGCTGAGCTTGGGCGGCCTGAGCCCTCGCTTTAAGCATGTCCTTCTTGGTTTTTGCTTCAGCAATCTTTCCTTCAAGGGCTACAAGACTGCGCTTGAGCATCTCCACTTGACCTTCCTGACCTTTTAACTGAGTTTCAAGAGCTAACGAAGACTCTTGGAAAGTTTTGCGACGAGTCAACGCTTCTCTGGCAAGATCTTCCTCGCCATTTTTCAGAGCGAGCTCGGCCCTTTCATACCAAGTTTTAACTTGATGTTCTGACTGGTCAGCTTGACGGCGAAGTCTTTTCTGACTTGAAATTGCCATCGCCACAGCCTGTCTCAATTTCACAAGATCAGCCTGCATATCAGCTACTGACTGATCCAAAATCTTCACCGGATCCTCTGCTTTACTAACAAGGTCGTTGAGATTTGCACGTAGCAATCGACTTAGCCGGTCAAAGAAGCCCATAGAGGCATTTAGAAAGCCTTACGGAGGGTAGCTAGCAATCGCAAATACTCCACCTAAATTGTTCATATGGCACTAGCACCAAAACAACAGAGAAAGAAATTCGGTCTAGGAGAATTACTCATAGAACCCACTCCAGAACCAATTTCCAATATTTCTGGTTGCTTAGATACTCTCAAAAGAGCATGGAAAAAGAAAGGGAGCCTCGCAGGGCTATGGAATGACTGGAATCGATTAGCAGGCGAAAAGCTTGCAAGTAATTGCAGACCATTAAGCCTTCGAAGAGGGGTTTTGATTATTGGAGCAAGTCACCCGCAATGGAGACAAGCCTTGATTTACAGCCGACCACAACTTTTAGCCGCGCTTAAAGCTGCAGGCCATGACATAAAAGACCTTAAAATTCAGCAATACCATCCTTCTGCAAATCCAGATCAAGAGGATGAAAAAAGCATCTGGGCACGACATCCAAGCAGAATTGATGTGCACGGCATCACCAACTGCCAATCTTGCGGTTGCCCAGCTCCAACGGGAGAAATGGCTTTATGGGGTAGATGTAGTTTTTGCAGACGAAAACAACTTTATTGAATTCTATTAATTGCAATATTCCTACTTAAGAAATTATTGAATTAGAATTGATAAATTAAGTAAATCTAGAACCGTTCAGGCCTGGGCCTTCGCCAATCACTTTCTATCCCCTTATCAATTATTTTTTGGGCTCTAGTGTCAAGTTTTTGCCTATCCAATCGCCAAACCATATATATACCGAAACGCCCCAATTCTTCTGGGCCAAGACCTATCCAATGAGGTCGCTGAGCAGTGATCGTATCTATTACAACCAAAGCAGTTGGCGACCCTTTTGCCCCATAAAGAGGTCTACCCCGCCAGCCATCTCTTTGTTCCTCACTCAAACGTTCCGCGAGATTCACCAATGCCCTTGAAGAACGACCTTCATAAACAATCACTTGCTTTGTATAAAAGTGCATAGAGGGCTTGGCCGCACCAACCATCACAAGAGGCTCAAGAGGTTTCTGCAAGACAAGAAGCAAATCAGCCGCCTTTCGCAAAGGTAATTGCCTTAACCTGTCTCCCAATCCAAACAAAGGAACTGTAACCAATAAATAAAAAAACACTAATGGAGCTTGCATTGCAAGCAACTTCTCTCGTTTTGCAAAAGAGAAAAAAACAATCCCCAAAACCCCTGAAATAGTCAAGAAAGCTGCAGCTCGTAAGCCAAGACCGCTTGCCAATAGATCAACCCCCAAGGAAGGCATCTCAGGATCATTGAGCTTCGTAAGCCATAAAGGAGACATCCAAAAACCCAATGAAAGGGTAAAGGCAAGAAGAATTGATGATCCAGATGCAAAAAGATATCCCAACCCCTTATCTTTCTGACTATTTGCGCTAATACCAATCAATAATGCTGCAGCAGGTGTCGCAGGTATCCAATAACTAGGCAGCTTAGTTGCAGCACAAGTAAATAACAATAAGACTGAAACTAACCAGCAAGAAGAAAAATCTATCAAGGATTCATAAGGCTGATTTTCAGGATTTTTAAACCGTTTAAATGAAGGGAATGAAGCCCTTGAAAGCGAAAGGATTAAGAATGGAGTAAATGGCAAAGATGCAACAACAAGTACAACACCAAAAAACCACCATGGCTCAAGGTGGCTATTAACTACAGAGGTAAATCTCTGAAAATTATGATAACCAAAAAAACTATCCCAAAAGGGCTTACCCTCAACTAATAATTCGATTAAATACCAGGGCAAACTAATCAATAGTGTAATCAGAAGTCCAGGGATTGGATTTAATCTTTGGAATAAAAGTGAAAAGTTTCCTTGCTGTAAACCAAATAAAAAAAGAGCAATAACCATCAAGACAATGGCAACCGGACCTTTTGCAAGAACAGCAAAACCTAAAACAATCCAAGGCGCCCACCAACTTTCATTAGTTGGATTTACTAGACGTCTCCATTGCAGGAGCATGCTCACTCCAAAAGTACTGCAAAGCAATGCATCGCTAACAGCAATGCGACTCCAAATCATCACTAAAGGAGAAAGAGCAAATGAAAGGGCTGTCGCAACAGCTGTTCGCCTTGGGAAAATATCTTCCTTCTGGGGATACCTCATTACTGTGTCCCCTAACATCAACATCATCACTAGAGAAGAAAGTGCCGAAGGTAGTCGCGCAGCCCAAGTCCCAAGTGGATCCCAAATAATCTGGCCAGGTAAAGAATAAAAAAGACCCATCAACCAATAGACCAAAGGGGGCTTATCAAAACGCGGCAGACCATTCGCTCTTGGCGTCAACCAATCTCCAGACAGATGCATTGCTCTACCAGCGGCGGCAAAAAGCGGAGGCGTCTCATCAACCAACCCAGTACTCCCTAACTGCCAACAAAAAAGAACTAGGCCGATGCTCAATAAAAAGAAAATGCCCCGAAGATATTCTTTCCGAGACAGCACAGCCTTACTTGCAACTGTTTTCACTTTCTTGAATCATTAATTATCTTTTGGGACTTTCCCCCAGCTTTAATCCATTCCTCCACACGAATTGCGAACCCTTTCTGGGACGCATATTGCTCAACCCAGTTTCTACATTTTCTTCGATCAATCTCACCTATTCGAGAAGTTGCCTCTTTCATTCCATGGATATCGTCCGGTGGGACTAACCAACCTGTTGAACCTGAGATTATGTTTTCGCCTGGCCCCCCCCGGTCATAAGTCACAACAGGCACACCACATGCCATAGCTTCTACAACAACATTCCCATAAGCCTCATTCCATTTTGGAGTATTTAATAAGGCCCTACAAAGACCCAACTCTCGCTGGAACTCATCAGTAGGAAGGAATCCACGCCATTCAATTGTCCCAGAGGGGTAAGAAGCTTCGACTTTTTTTGCGTACTCAAGATCTTCCTTTAAACCCCACACCAATAATTGATCACCAAGAGCAGACGCCACTGCGACGGCATCTTCCAATCCTTTTTCAGGTGCCACTCGCCCAGCCCAACCAAGAGGGCCGCCTGGGCTAATCTGAAATTGATAATCATCCAAATCAAATCCATTTCCCACCACGAAAGGAGCTTTTGATAACTGAAAATCAGATGCCTGGCTATGAGTATGAAAAGCTAATCGAGAATGATTGGCTTGAGACAATTCTCCGATAAGGGTACGCATAACCCTTGAGACCCCTCCCATGCTGATTAAATGAAACAGATCTACTTCCACTCTTGGAGTTAACCAGATAGGTAGCCAGTCATAGCCAAAATTGATAACAGCATCTGCTCGTTTACCTAATTCAAGTGCTTTTTCCCAGAGTCTTGAGATAACCGCATCTTGAGCAATCGTCACAGGAGCATCATCTGGTAGGTGCTGCCAACTTGGCTGATCTCTCCCCGAAACATAGACAATTTCAGCTCTAGAACAGCCAGAAGGTAGAACTGAGCCTTCTGGCGCAACAAGAACCACCTCATGTCCCAATTCAAGCAACCCTTTTATTAGGGATGAAATAGTGAGTTCCACTCCACCACCCTTACCACTACCTACATATCCAATTGGCGTACTAACCAAAACCAACCGCAAAGCGAAAGTTTGCATCACTGGGTCCCTCGTGGGGAAACACTGGACTCAACTGAACGAGGCTCCCAAAACCGTTTCCTTTGACTTACCAATAAAACGGATACAAGAACCAAGATCACTCCAATCCATTGCAATGGTTGCAGTCTTTCTCCTAGCCATAATCCGCCAGTAGCCAGGGCAAACACAGGAGTCAAGAAGGCAAGAGTACTAAAACTGGTTAATTCCTCTCTGTTGGCGAACCAAAAAAACAACCCATAAGCCAAAGCACTGCCTAAAAGACTGGCATAAGTCATTAAACCCCATTCAAAAGTTGACCAGCTTGGAAACAGCGGCCAATGATTATCAAAGGAATGCCAAGCAAGCAAAGGGATACTGCCCAAAACCATATGCCAACCAGTAACCGCTACTGGGTCACTTTCTCTACATGCAAAACGAATAAGGACAGTACCTAACGCCATTGAAATAGCAGCAGCCAACATCCAAACCTCGCCAATGTTCCAAAGAGTTGCAACTGAAACAGGTTGCCCCAATAACAACCAATGTCTTAGAAATTCTGGGGGAGCTCCTATGCAAATAATTCCAACTAGTCCAACAATCAATCCAACCCAACCAATCGGATTAATTGCATCGCCAAATATTGATCTCGCCAACAAAGCAACCATCAAGGGTTGACAATCAATGAGGACTGAACCAAGAACTGCCCCAGTTTCAGCAAGGCCTCTAGCCAAACACATCTGAAAAAGGCTTGCATCAATAAAAGTAAAAACCAAAAACCATCCCCAATCTCCTTGAGAAATATTCCAAGACCTTCCCAAGAAAGGGAGTGACAACAAGATCGCAATCCCTGCAGGCAGAAGCCTCAAAGAAGCCACTATCAAAGGGCCGCCAGAAGTCACCAAAGGTGCCATTGCTGCCATGGCTGTGCCCCAAAGAGCAAATGGCAGAACCATCAGCAACCAGTGCCGAATTACAAACATAAAGTCAGAACGCTTTCTCCTTTTTAAGATCCGGTGAAATACGCAAAAGCAGAATGGTCTGGCCCTTTCGCCGCAAATCTCGAAGACGGATGGCAAGGATCATCATTGATGGTCCAATAAGCGGTGCCACCCGCAAGAACGTCCTCAAAGCCATTAGGCAAGTTGAGGAAAGAGAATTCCCAGCACTATTGCTTCGCATAGACAGTCCTGGAGGCACCGTTGGAGATAGTCAAGAAATCCATTCAGCCCTTCTGAGGCTGCGAGAAAAGGGATGCCACATAGTGGCTAGCTTTGGCAACATTTCTGCTTCTGGAGGAGTTTACGTAGGGGTTGCCGCAGAAAAGATAGTCGCCAACCCAGGAACCATTACAGGTTCAATAGGAGTCATTCTCAGAGGAAACAATCTTTCAAAGCTATTGGAACGTATTGGGATACGTTTTGAAACCATCAAAAGTGGTCTTTTTAAAGACATCCTTTCCCCAGACAGAGCTCTTACCGATAAAGAGCGAGAATTACTGCAATCACTTATTGATAGCAGTTATTCTCAATTTGTTTCTGCCGTAGCAGAGGGGCGGCAATTAACTGAAGAATCAGTTCGAGATTTTGCCGATGGAAGAGTTTTCACTGGGGCTCAAGCTAAAGATCTAGGACTTGTTGATGAGCTTGGTGATGAAGAAGATGCAAGACGTTTGGCAGCAAAATTAGCCGATCTAGACGAGGAAAATACTCAACCAATAACTTTTGGACGTCCAAAGAAAAAGCTCATGGGATTACTCCCAGGGAGTCATAGCCTTTTTAAATTCATAGAAAATCTGAGTGTTGAAATTGAGAATAACGGTCAGATTCTTTGGCTTTTTAGGCCTTAAGTAATGGATTTAAGTAACAAAACCCTAAAGTTGCATGCATTGAGAGGAGCAACTACAAGTAAACACAACTCGATCATGGCAATTGAAAAAGCCGTTAGCGAGCTTGTATCTGAGTTAGTAAAACGAAATCAACTAAGTCCTGAACAAATTGTTTCAGTCACCTTTTCAGTTACCTCAGACCTAAATGCTTGTTTTCCTGCATCTATAGCAAGGCGCCAGTCTGGTTGGGAGGACATTGCACTTATTGACTGTCAACAAATGTTTGTGGAGAGTGATCTCAGTCACTGCATACGAATACTTGCCCATGTTTGGCTGCCTAGCAATCAAAGCCCTAATCATCCATACCTTGGAGAAGCCAGTCTTCTTAGGCCAGACAGGTCGTAAAAAGCTGACAGCTTGGAGGCCGGCCCAAGATTGATCCTTCATTAAAAATAGAGGAGGAGAATCCCTTTAAGAGGCTCAATCAATCATCAACTCGCTAAGTTTCTTAAATGGTTCAACAAAACTCTAGATTTTTTCTTGGCAAGTTCACCGCATTTGGTCTAACAGCTGGGGTCCTTAGCTCATCCTTGGTTTTCGACGGAATTACCCACTCACCGCAAGTTTTAGCAAGTCCATCTCTTCTGGAATTCCGCTGGGATGATTCAACTCCATACAAAAAGCTCTATTACACACAAAGCTCATCTGAGAAAAGGGATCGTTCCACTTATTACCTCGCTTTAAGGCCCAGAGATCGCAAGACAGCAATCCTGAAGTTAAAAATCAACTTTCCAGACTATTTTGATGCAAAGATTAAGCCTAAGAAGCTAAGCCTTTGTCGAATAGAACTAGGGGGCATGCTTAGTCGCACAAAATGCATAGAAAAAATTCCAGCCATTTTTGAAGTGGCCAACGACCAAGCCTTTATTGAGGTGTTCCCTGATCAACCTATTCCAGTGGAAGATTCTTATGCAGTGGTTATGAAAATCTTCAACCCCAGTCAAACAGGCATGTTCCAATTAAATGCTATAGGGCAGTCTCCAGGTGATATACCTATATCTAGTTATCTCGGAAGCTGGAACATAGATATCCAATGAGCTGATAAATTAACTCATCAAACCAAGTCCAGTTAGCGAAGAAAATCAATGACAAAAAGACCTCTTGGGGGTACCAGCCGTAAAAGGAAACGTGTCTCGGGCTTCCGTGTGCGTATGCGAACACATACAGGTAGAAGAGTCATACGAACTAGGCGGAAGAGGGGCCGGTCAAGACTTGCTGTTTGATGCAACTAAAAAAACAAACCGATTTACTTTCTTAAAGACCTTCCCTTAATTGATTTCAAATGGTTTTACCTGAATCAATGCGCTTGAAGGGATACCGGTGTTTTAATTACCTTCACCGAGCTGGGATTCGCCACCAAAGCCCCTCAATGTTATTAAGGGTTGTAAAAGCCAGACCAGAGCTCCTAAAGCCTTCCTCTCGAAATTGTGAGAAGAAAACCATTCGAGTCGCTGTGACAATAAGTAGCAAGGTTAGTAAGCGGGCAGTAATTAGAAATCGGTTGCGCCGTCTAATTCATGATCATTTAAAAAGTCGTCTTTCTTCGCCTAAGAGCTATCAGAACAAATGGGCTCTTCTTACCCTAAAACCCATATGTTCCAAGACAGATCTTCCACCTTTACTCCAAGAATGCGACAGATTACTTAATGAAGCAGGATTGTTGTTATGACAATGAAATCTGAAGAGATTTTCTACGAAGGAGGGCCTGCAAAAGGGGACCTAATCGTAAATCTCTTTGCGGGCATCACCTTAATTGGTCTCCCTTTCATGGTAGGGGCAGTGGTAAGGGCCTTGTGGCTTCGATTCAAAATCACTAATCGAAGAGTTTCAATTACTGGCGGCTGGTTAGGGAGAGATAAAACACAAGTGGTTTACAACCAAATCTCCGAGGTGCGTTCAATACCTAGAGGTTTAGGGGCTTGGGGAGACATGGTGCTAGTACTAAAAGACGGGGCTCGACTAGAAATGAGATCCTTACCTAGCTTCCGTGAAACAGAAAAATTCATACTTGCCAGAATTAATAATGCAAGTTCAAAACCCTCATCAGAGAATGTGCAAGGATTTGCCTCCTGATTCAGGCATCAAAACTTTTCGACCCACTGATCAGATGCTGTTGCAAACTGGCTCAATAACTTCATCAAACCTGAGGGCAGAATTGTGATCGGGTACATCTCCGACAACCTCCTGATCCCTATCCTGGATTTTTTCTACGGATTAATCCCCAGCTATGGCCTAGCGATCGTCGCTTTAACAATAGTCATAAGGCTTGCCTTATTCCCATTAAGCGCAGGGTCCATAAGAAGCGCAAGAAGAATGCGAATAGCCCAACCAATCATGCAAAAGCGCCAGGCCGAAATCAAACGCCGATATGCAGACAACCCTCAAAAACAACAAGAAGAGCTTGGGAATTTGATGAAGGAGTTTGGCAGCCCACTAGCAGGGTGCCTTCCCCTTTTAGTTCAAATGCCTATTCTCTTTGCGCTTTTTGCAACCTTAAGGGGGTCACCATTTGCTGACGTCCCTTATCTAGTGAATATGAAGGTTTTGCCTTCAGATCAAATAGCTACCGTTGAACCAAAACCTTTTACAAGCCCAAGACATTCGATTTTCGTAACTGACTCTGACCATGTCCCAATTATTGCCTCCCTTCCAGGTGGAACAAAAATAGGAACTGGAGATAAGGTCCAAATAAATCTTCAAACATCCAATGGAGAAAACTTCAGCAATATCCTTACAAAATTTGAAAACGGAAAAAATTTCACTCCAAGCTGGAAAGTTTCTAAAGGTGAAGATGTTGTCAAAGTCTCTTCAGATGGTGCAGTCACAGCTTTAGCCCCTGGAGATGCCACTGTTGAAGCAAAGATCCCTGGACTCGCAGCGAAAAGCGGCTTCCTTTTCATAAAAGCCCTTGGGCAAGTTGGTTTTTATGTTGATGGAAATATCAACTGGGACATCGCAACCCTTGTAGGTGGATTCGGACTAACGCTGCTTCTTTCTCAAGCCCTTTCAAGTCGAGGAATGCCTGCAAACCCTCAGCAATCCACTGCAAACAAAATCACACCGATCATGATTACAGGGATGTTTTTATTCTTCCCTCTTCCAGCAGGAGTGCTGCTTTATATGGTGATCGCAAATATTTTTCAAGCTCTGCAAACCTTCTTACTCAGCCAAGAAGCACTCCCAGACAACCTTCAAAAAATTCTTGATGATCAAATTGCTCAGGGCTCAAAGCCTGCCGTTGCGACAACGGCAGGCTCATCAGATCGATTGCCATTCGAACCAAAAAGTGGGAAATGATACCTGGGCTGCAACCAATTCCATTAACTGAATTAAAAGTTCTATCCAGTCCTAAGGTATGGCAAATCAAAGGTGGACTTGATAGTTTTTCTTGCTTTACTCCAGTAACAGGAAAAGTTATCGCCGAACACCAAGGAGGCATCCTCCTATTAAAAGGAACACTTAGCACTATTATTTTTCTTGAATGTGATAGATGCTTAAAGGAATACAAGCAAAAACTTGAATGTAACTGTGAGGAATTGATCCTCATAAAGGATTCCTCCATCTCCCCTAGCAATGAAGTCAAAAACAGAATTCCTCCTGAAGATTTCATGGATTCATTAACTCCACAAGAAAGCTTTGATCCAGAACGGTGGATTTTTGAACAACTCAGTCTCCAGATTCCTTTACTAAAAGTTTGCTCTGAAACCTGCAAAATTCCTGCATCATTAGTTTCCAACACAAATTCTAAATACTCTCAAAGCTCCTCGGATTTAAATGTTTCATATGATCCTCGCTGGGCTCAACTCAAGAAACTGCTTTAACAATGAAGGACTGGGATGATCATCTAGACCTACTAATTCGAGCAAGGACTCCTCTTATATGGATTCGCAGTGGGGAAGAGGAGCGGGTTGAAGTTTTACTGGAGCAAGCCTCTTTGAGGCTTAAACCAAGACGTCTCGCCACATGGGATTACATCAAAGGCCTAAAAGGCGTTTTGAATTCGGAAGGACTAGGTGCAAAACAACCTATAGCGGTACTTCAATGGCTTCAAAATCTCGACACCCAAGTTCCAACGATTCTTTTAGTTAAAGATTTCCACCGCTTTTGTGAAGATCCTGGAATAGCAAGAATGCTCAAAAATATCTATGTAGATCTTCGCCAAAACCCCCATACAGTTGTTCTCTGCACCGGCCATTGGAATCCATCGCACGATCTTGACGATGCATTGACAATTCTCGACCTACCATTACCTCAAGAGCCAGAACTCAAAAGTCTCCTGAACAATATTGCCCAAGCAAGTGGGAACTCCTTAGAGAAGGATGTTCTAGAGGAGTTAACCCATGCATGTAGCGGACTTAGCGAAGCAAGAGTTCGTCAAGTCGCTGCCAGAGCTCTTGCTCAAAGAGGAAAATTAAGCAGAGAAGATTTAACCGAAGTACTTGAAGAGAAACGTCAAAGTGTTGCGAGAAGTGAGGTCCTTGAATATTGCGAGACCAAAGCCACACCAGCTGATATTGGTGGACTTGATGCACTGAAAAAGTGGTTAGATCAACGGCATCAAGCCTTTTCTGATGAAGCACGAGAGTTTGGCTTACCCCTTCCTCGTGGAGTTTTACTAGTAGGCCCACAAGGAACAGGAAAATCCCTTACAGCAAAAGCGATTGCTCATAGCTGGTCTATGCCACTTCTTAGACTTGATGTAGGTCGTCTTTTCGCCGGACTAGTAGGAGCAAGTGAAGCAAGGACAAGGGAGACTATTCAACGTGCAGAAGCAATGGCTCCTTGCGTCCTCTGGATTGATGAAATAGACAAAGGGTTTGGAGGCGATGCAAGAAGTGATGGCGGAACAAGCCAACGAGTACTAGCAAACGTTCTGACCTGGATGGCAGAAAAAGACTCAGCTGTATTTGTTGTTGCAACGGCCAATGGTGTTGAGCGACTCCCAGGAGAACTTTTACGAAAAGGACGATTTGATGAAATCTTCCTCCTTGACCTACCAACCAAAGAAGAAAGGTTTAGCATTCTTCAACTACATATTCATCAAAGAAGAGAGAACCTCCAGGTTCCTTTAATTGCAGTAGTGGATAGGACAAAAGGATTCTCTGGTGCTGAACTAGAGCAAACTGTCATTGAAGCAATGCACCTTGCATTCGCAGAAAAGCGAGAACTAGAAGAAAGCGATCTAATTCTTGCTGCCAATCAACTAGTCCCACTATCAAGAACAGCTAAAGAGCAATTAAATTCGCTCAAGGAATGGGCTTCCACTGGTAGAGCTAGACCTGCTTCACTAATGCTTGATTCATTTCTTGAGCCGTAAATAGCCAAATCAAGTTTTATTAGTCTTCTAGTAAGATTATTGAAAATTGACAGAGAGCAACAAATACTAATTATTTAATACTGGCCTTTAAAAGATCTCGTTTTATTGACTCAAAAGCACTTAGGCTTAATTGCTCAATGAAGGACCCTCGTGCTTGACCAGCGCCTAGTGCGTGAAAACCCATCTTTTATTGCTCATGAACTTGAGCGAAGAGGCATGAAGGTGGACCTAAAACACCTTCAAGAGATCGCCCAACAGCAAAGAGATCTAGAAGAAATAAGAAGCCGTCTTCAAGCAGAGAGCAATCGCATTGGGAAGCAGGTTGGACAACTAATTAAGAACGGCATTGATCCAAATTCGGCAGAGATAAAAGACCTTCGTCATGAAGGCAATGCAATCAAAAAAAAGGTTGCAGCCCTGGAGGAGAAGGAGAAGGGAGTTGTAGCCACTCTGAAGGAACAACTCCTGAGGCTTCCAAATCTTCCCTCACCAAGATGCCCCAATGGCCGCAGTGAAAAAGACAATCAGGAAAAAAGACGCTGGGGAAATCCACGAAATGAAAAGAACCTAAAAACGCACTGGGAAATAGCAGAAAAAATAGGACTTTTCGATACTGAACGGTCGGCAAGGATCTCTCAAAGTCGGTTCGTGACATTGATCAATCAAGGCGCTCGATTAGAGCGCGCATTAATCAATTTCATGCTTGATCTGCATATATCAAAAGGTTATAAGGAATTATTGCCTCCGGTATTAGTTAATACTGCAAGTCTCACAGGCTCCGGGCAGCTGCCAAAATTTGCCGAAGAGAGTTTTCGTTGCAATGAAGATGAACTCTGGCTTACTCCCACAGCTGAAGTGCCAATTACTTCATTTCATCGTGATGAGATAATTCCTTTCAATCAATTACCACTTCGTTACGTCGCATATAGCCCTTGCTTCAGGAGAGAAGCCGGAAGTTATGGGAAAGACACTAGGGGCCTAATCAGACTTCACCAGTTCAACAAAGTAGAGCTTTATTGGTTTGTACATCCAGAGGACTCAGAAGAAGCTCATACACAAATTACCGCTGATGCAGAAGCGGTCCTGCAAGCACTTGAGCTGCCTTACCGAGTTGTAGAAATCTGTACTGGCGACCTTGGCTTCTCCGCCTCTAGAACTTATGACTTAGAAGTATGGCTCCCTGGAGCAGGTACTTTCAGAGAGATCTCCAGTTGCAGCATTTGTGGTGATTTCCAAGCCAGACGTTCTTCGATCCGCACAAAAAAAGGCAAATCAACTCTTTTACTTCATACCCTTAATGGAAGTGGTTTGGCAGTAGGGCGCACAATGGCAGCCCTTTTGGAAAATGGCCAACAAGCAGATGGCAGCATAAAGCTACCGTCAGCAATAGTTCCTTACTTTGGCTCAAATCATCTGCAGCCAAACGAAGTCCCTAATTAAAAGGTATAAATGAACGTCCTGGCCTCTATTGCTGTTCTAGGTTTTCTGATCCTTTTTCATGAATCAGGTCACTTTCTTGCCGCAATATCACAACGAATTCGAGTAAACGGATTCTCTATTGGATTTGGACCTGCGCTAATACAAAAACAAATCAATGGCGTGACCTTTGCGATCAGAGCCTTACCTCTAGGAGGTTTCGTTTCATTTCCAGATGTAGGGAAAGGAAGCAATATCCCCGCAGATGATCCCGACCTACTACAAAATCGACCAATTGCTCAAAGAGCGCTTGTCATTTCTGCAGGCGTTATCGCAAATCTTCTACTTGCATGGATACTTCTGGCTGGGCAAGCATCACTTATTGGCATTCCCAATCAACCTGATCCAGGGGTATTGATAATGTCAGTTCAACAAGGAGAAGCTGCTGATATTGCAGGATTAAGCCCTGGCGATCGAATTGTGAGCATCTCTGGCAAGAGCCTAGGGACTGATCAAGAAGCAGTTAAATTGTTTATAAACAAAGTCCAAAACGCGCCTGAAGAAAAGATTCTGATCGAGCGAATTAGAGAGGATAAACAAGAAACCATTAGCATTAAACCTTCAAATAACCTTGGGAATGGAAAGATAGGAGCCCAATTACAACCAAATTTCACTAACGAGATTCATCCCGCTAAAAATATATCAGAAATAATTACTCATGCTGATACTCAATTCATAGATTTTCTTACTCGTACTATTAATGGCTACAAAGGTTTGGTAACAGATTTTGGAGCTACTTCTCAACAATTAAGTGGCCCAGTAAAGATTGTCGAAATAGGCGCTCACCTTTCCGAGCAGGGGGGATCAGGATTGATACTTTTTGCAGCCTTAATCTCTATCAATCTTGCTGTTCTGAACTCTTTACCACTTCCACTGCTTGATGGTGGTCAACTGGCGCTACTTCTTTTTGAAGGCGTTCGTGGCAGGCCTGTCCCTGAGCCCATTCAACAAGCAATAGTCCAGTCAGGATTTCTTCTGATCGTGGGGCTAAGCGTTGTACTGATAATTCGAGATACAACTCAACTAAATATGTTTCAGCAACTGATAAGCCATTAAAAGGAAGATATTGCTTCCCGCAATTAAACCTGAACCCTGAACCAAGAATTTCGCGAAGAGTTAATATTTCCCATGGACTCCTAGGGAATCAAGCCCCCGCATGGCCAAAAAGTCAATGATCGCGCGCGATGTCAAGCGCAAGAAACTAGTCGAGAGATTCGCAGCCAAGCGGACAACACTCCTCAATGCGTTCAACTCCGCAAAAGATCCAATGGAAAGACTTGAGATTCATAGAAAAATCCAAGCTCTTCCACGTAACAGTGCTCCAAGCAGAATGAGGAACCGATGCTGGGCTACTGGGAAACCACGAGGTGTTTATCGTGATTTTGGCTTATGCCGCAATCAACTTCGTGAGCGTGCCCATAAAGGCGAGCTACCCGGAGTGGTCAAATCGAGCTGGTAGGCGGCAAAAACTCCCTAGTGATTAATATTTGGCAAGCAATCCATAATCTCAATAAAAAAGGGGGGTTACCCCCCTTTTTTTGTTTGATCAACATTATCAAAAGGAACTAAATCGCATTTTCTGCGTTATAGGTGCCAATCAAGTGCAAGAATATCTGAAGACAAAAAGACATAAGAGCACGTGCAAGGTCAGACAAAGTCGATCTCCTTTGATGGACGGGAGATACGACTGACTACTGGGCGTTATGCGCCCCAAGCCGGTGGTTCAGTGATGGTGGAATGCGGAGATACCGCAGTCCTGGTCACAGCCACCCAATCTTCCGGTAGAGAAGGCATCGATTTCCTGCCACTCGTTTGTGATTACGAAGAGAGGCTCTATGCAGCTGGGCGTATTCCTGGGAGCTTCATGCGCAGAGAAGGGCGCCCGCCAGAAAGAGCAACTCTTATTTCTAGATTGATAGATAGGCCAATGAGGCCCTTATTCCCTTCTTGGATGAGGGATGACATTCAAATTGTTGCGACCTGTTTATCACTAGACGAAAGAGTCCCAGCCGATGTTCTTGCGGTAACTGGAGCATCAATGTCGACTCTCCTGGCAAGTATCCCTTTTCAAGGGCCAATGGCGGCGGTAAGGGTGGGGCTCCTAGGAGATGACTTTGTACTCAATCCTAGTTACCGAGAGATTGAACGTGGCGACCTTGATCTCATTGTCTCTGGAACACCAGATGGAGTAGTTATGGTTGAGGCAGGGGCAAATCAACTCACTGAACAAGATGTCATAGAAGCCATCGATTTTGGTTATGAAGCAGTCACTGAGTTAATTAAAGCTCAAGAAGGGATTTTAAAAGAGCTAGGCATTAAACAAGTAAAACCTCAAGAACCAGATATAGATAGTACCTTGCCAAATTATTTAGAGAAAAATTGCACTAAGCAAATTGGAGAAGTATTGAAAAAGTTTGAACAAACAAAAGATGAGCGAGACAACAAGCTTGATTCAATTAAAGCAGAGATTACAGAATCAATAGAAGCTTTAAAAGAAGACAATGCTGTCAGGAAATCTGTCTCAGCTAACAATAAATTATTGGCTAATAGCTTCAAAAGCTTAACCAAAAAGTTAATGCGCGAACAAATAATCAAAGAAGGTAAGCGCGTAGACGGAAGGAACCTTGACGAAGTACGAGAAATAAATGCAGCAGCTGGTGTCCTCCCTAAAAGAGTACATGGCTCAGGGCTTTTCCAAAGAGGCCTAACCCAGGTACTTTCAACGGCAACTTTGGGAACTCCAAGTGATGCCCAAGAAATGGATGATTTAAACCCAAACACCGAAAAAACATACCTTCACCATTACAATTTTCCTCCATATTCAGTGGGCGAGACTCGTCCCATGCGTACACCAGGCCGAAGAGAAATCGGTCATGGAGCTCTTGCAGAGAGAGCAATTGTCCCAGTCCTTCCAGCGAAAGATACCTTCCCTTATGTTCTCAGAGTAGTAAGCGAAGTACTTAGCTCAAATGGTTCAACATCTATGGGTTCTGTTTGTGGAAGTACCCTTGCCTTAATGGATGCTGGAGTTCCCCTTAAGGCCCCTGTGAGTGGAGCAGCCATGGGGCTTATTAAAGAGGGCAAAGAAGTCAAGATCCTTACAGATATTCAAGGAATAGAAGATTTCCTAGGCGATATGGACTTCAAAGTCGCAGGTACGGAAAAAGGTATAACTGCATTGCAAATGGACATGAAAATAAGTGGTCTTTCAGTTGAAACAATTGCTGATGCCATAAACCAAGCCAAGCCCGCAAGAATTCATATTCTTGAAAAGATGATGGAAGCAATTGATTCACCCAGAGAAAGTCTCTCTCCGCATGCACCTCGATTACTAAGCTTCCGTATCGATCCAGAACTCATTGGCACCGTAATTGGTCCTGGAGGACGAACAATTAAAGGGATTACAGAGCGCACAAATACCAAGATAGACATCGAAGATGGAGGGATCGTCACGATTGCTTCCCATGATGGTGCTGCAGCAGAAGAAGCTCAAAGAATCATCGAAGGTCTGACACGCAAAGTTAATGAAGGAGAAGTCTTCACGGGTTCTATTACCAGGATTATTCCAATAGGAGCTTTCGTAGAGATACTCCCTGGGAAAGAAGGCATGATTCATATTTCCCAACTTTCAGAAGCTCGAGTTGAGAAAGTCGACGACGTAGTCAAGGTTGGAGATCAGGTAACTGTCCGTGTACGAGAAATCGACAATCGTGGTCGAATCAATTTGACCTTAAGAGGAGTTCCTCAAAATGGTGAAGATACTCATCATGAGCAAGCTCCTACCCCTGTAGCTCCACTCACATAAAGAAGAACTAATTATCTAATCAAACTAAAAAGGTTGGATCGATAAAATTAATTTCTTTAAGTACCTTCTGGCAAATTTCAGGGTGTAAGAACCCATGACTAGCCACTAAACAGCCTGCCTGGCGAATGTCCCCAGTGTTGTATTTAAGAGGTATTCCATCTGCATGAGTAAACATTCCTCCTGCAGCTGAAAGTACTGCCTCTGGAGCAGCCATGTCCCAATCTTTTGGTGCACTTCGACCAGAAAGAGAAATATAAAAATCAGTTTCTCCACGCAAGATAGTTGCAACCTTACAACCCACGCTCCCTATAGATTTTGTCCCCGCCAAATTCAGGCTACCCAACAACTTTTCCAATCTGTCGTCTCGATGGTTTCTGCTGGCAACAAGAATTAATTCACTAAAAGATTTCCGATCACTAAAAGACACCGATTTTTTCTCTCCACTTCGGTTCTCAAGCCAGGCACCTAATCCCCTAACCCCAAACCAAAGCTCATCCGCCTCAGGGATCAAAACCACACCTAAAACAGTTTTTGATCCTTTTACAAGAGCCAGATGGACTGCGTAGTCTCCAGTGCCCTGAAGGAAATCCTTTGTCCCATCAAGCGGGTCGAGAATCCATAGCCACTCAGTATCAACCGAGGCGCCTTCTATCAACTGCTCCTTAGCCGTTTCTTCACTCAACAGTGTCCAATCGGTTGTTGGGTAATAAGAGTTCAGTCCATCCAAAAGCCACTGATTAACTGCAAGGTCGGCTGCAGAGACCGGACCATCCACGCCATCGTTAACATTAAGTACAGCGGGGAATCCATATGGAGGCTTCTCTCCTCTTGCATAGGCACGCAAGATATCTGCGGCGCCCCAACAAAGTGATCCAACATTTTCTAACAGGCCCTCTAGCTTCACGCCATCAGGAACAACCGATTCAATTGGCATCATGGATTTCTGAAATGGGAAATTTTGAACAAACGTCTTGAGCCAGAAGCTTGCGTTCTTTATGTGATTGGGACACCAATCGGAAACTTAGGGGACTTGTCTCCTCGAGCGAGGTATGTCCTGAAAAATGTTTCTGCAATTGCTTGTGAGGATACGCGCCATAGTGGCCAGCTGTTAAGCAGTTTGGAAGTCAGGGCACCCCTTTTTAGCTTTCATAGACATAACGCCAAAAGCCGTATACCCAAATTGATCTCTTTACTGAAAAAAGGGGAGAGTATTGCTCTCATTTCTGATGCAGGTCTTCCTGGAATTAGCGACCCAGGGGAAGAACTCATTGCAGAAGCTAGAAAATCTAATCATGAAGTAATCTGCATTCCAGGCCCATGCGCTGCAACAACAGCCTTAGTAAGTAGTGGTCTTCCCTGTGACAGATTCTGTTTTGAAGGGTTTTTACCCTCTAAAGGCACTGCCAGAAAAGATCGCCTAAACAATATCTCAAATGAACCCCGCACAACTGTTATTTATGAAGCACCACACAGGTTATTAAAGCTACTTTCAGAACTTGCCGACCTGTGTGGATCCGAACGTCCCTTACAAGTAGCTAGAGAGTTAACTAAACTCCATGAAGAACAAATTGGACCGACCATTGGGGCCGCCCTGAAGCATTTTTTGATAAACAAGCCTTTAGGTGAATGCACCTTGGTACTAGGAGGGGCAAAACCAAAGGTCTTAGAGGAGTTAAGCAATTCAGAATTACTGGCCAAGATGAAAATTCTCATCGAAGAAGGGTTAAGTGCTAGTGAGGCTGCAAAGAAAGTGGCCCAAAGCTCTCAACATTCAAAAAGATTTCTTTACGAGCTTCTTCATAAATCATTCATTCCCGAATAAGATTAGATTGTCTGCAAAAACCTGATCAACATCTTTGTAAAAACCCCCAATGTTTTCGCGAATCCGAATTGCAGCAATAAGTTTTACCAGTGGATTCTTGCTACTTCTGGTCTTATGTCTTGGAGCTCAGAACCTCAAGGATCGCCATAGTCTCAGGCTAGGCCTAACCTCGACAGCTCCTCTCCCAACAGGGTTTATCTTAGGAATATCAATCATTGTAGGGGTCATCAGTGGAGGTACAACAGTAGCAATAATGGTCCCTAATCGAGACTCTGAACAATTGAATAATTAATAGTTATTTTTAAGTCTTTAAAGCTATTAATTTACTCTCTAAGACCAAGTGAGTAATCCCACGAGCCAATAAAAAAGGGGTTGTCGTCTCAAAGACAGATGTATCTGGAACTTTGATAACCCTCTGACTGCGGCCACATTGTCGTTTAGCTGAGCGCTGGTTATTAAAAAGGCAAAGAGCCTGGCGATCTCTATCATTTTCAGAAAGAACGCCTAGCTCAGGAAAATCTTTTAAAAAACGCACATCAAGCTCAACTGTTTTATCTACAAGCATATAAACACTGCTAGGCAAAACACCTTGCTCAAGCAGCTCAGAAGCGACTTCTTTTTGCTCATTGATTACAAAGTCACTAGCGAGAGGTGCTATTTCTTGAAAGATATCCGCCGATGAAAATTCAAAGGAATCTCGATCGACAACCACTTCCTCATCCTGGTCATCAACTTGGTCTTCACCAAAGTCATCAGCATCATCAAGCGCAAGAGGGCCTGACCGAGATGTCTCCTCAGGTAAATCAATATCGACAAAAACTTTTTCTTCAACTGAACTTGAATTTGATTCTTTCTTCTCACAATCATCAACTTCACTTTGATCAAAAACCTTTTTGGCATCTTGGCCTCCCTTTTGATTGCCTGCTGCTGAGGTTGAATTGATTTGGGCACTTCTAGACATATCTCCTCTAGTACGCGCTGCTTTTAACGCGATATATTCATCAGCGGACAACAAAGTTTTAACAGTCCTAATGACCGTATTAGGACTACAGCCAAACTCCACCGCAAGGCTTGCAGTAGATCCACCTGACCGATAACCATCAACCAAAGCCCTCTTCTTGATTTCTGTAAGCCGGCTAGCCACCATCAAATAGGTTTATTGGCATCCAACCATAAACGGCCAAGCAATAAATTACAGTCAAAATGCAATAGTGCTCCCTTAGCTCAGCTGGATAGAGCAGCTGCCTTCTAAGCAGCCGGTCGTTGGTTCGAATCCAACAGGGGGCGCTTCGCAAAACAAAACCTCCTAAACCCAACAAAGGGCTCCCATTAGGTAATTTGTATAGCTAGAAAAAAGAGTAGTCAATAATTCCAATGAGCTGGCATTACTTGATTATTCCAGTAATCGGAGTAGTCCTGAGCCCCTATACATTCATTTTTGTTTGGGACCAAGCTCACCAACCCATTACACCAAAACATTCCCATAGCTAAAGCTCTAAGTCCTCAACAATTAAACATGATGATAAATGTTCTCAAAAGTGGACCAAAAGTACTTCCAAAGAAATATTGGAGCTGATGCAGATTCCAAGAAAATAATAAGAAAATTAAAAAGTTAACAATTAATCATAAAACTGCATGGTCCAAACAAAAAAACAAAGAAAAGATCCCAAAGGAAGAATCCAATAGCTTCTTTGCCAAAATTTTAGCTATATTAACTTTATAAATGATACTACCATGAGCTTAGCCACTTTACTTCTCTGGGTCTCAGTTCCTTTTGTCCTATTCACTGCCTACTTTGGAACTAGAAATGGCTACTACGATAGTGATAAATATGAAGGGGATGGATGCGCCCATGATGTTCAAAGGTGAGCTCTTTCCAGCACATAGATATACCTCTATGCCTTCTAGAAACGATTCAAAATTTGGCAGAAAATTCCGAAAAATATGCATAGTTAATATAGAAGTTATCCACATAAATTGATGATATAAATGAATCATCTACCCCTAAGAGAAAACGTTATTTATCTAGCAAAAGAAGTCAATGAAAGCGGAATAAATCAAGGTAGTTCAGGAAATATATCAGTTCGCATACCTGGTGGAATGCTAATAACACCAAGTTCAATAGCCTATGAGGAAATAAAATCAGATGACCTTATTCCTCTTGATTTCACTGGCAAGCTGATTGACGGTAAATTAGAAAATTCTCCCGAAAAGCGCCTTAGGCCATCAAGCGAGTGGAGACTCCATGCCGACATTCTTAAGCATCGTCCTGAAATCAATGCCATTTTGCATTGTCATTCCATTCATGCGACTGCGATTGCATGTCATGGGCGAAGTATCCCAAGTTTTCATTACATGACCGCGATCGCTGGAGGACATGACATTAAATGTGCAAAATATGCAACTTTTGGGACAAAGGAACTTTCCAAGAATGCATTAATAGCTCTTAAAGGAAGGTTCGCCTGCTTACTTGCTCAACATGGGCAAATAGCTATAGCAAAAACACTTAAGAATGCTTTTGACATTTCCTTAGAAGTGGAGACGTTGGCTCATATGTATTTAGAGGCCTGTCAATTAGGAGAACCCATTCATCTAAGTGTTAATCAAATGGAAGAGGTCATGGAGAAATTTAGAAGCCTGAACTATTGGCATTAAACGCAATCTACCAATCGCATTCCTCTAACCCAAATACCCCACAAGCTTCATTGCCAATTTGACATATGGATTTAAGGGAAATAATACGGTTAACTGGAGCTAAATCTATAAAGGAGAATGAACCCAGCACTATTTCTTGATTTTCCCTCAAGTGAATTATCATCAATCCCTACCCCTAATTTAATTGCTCTAGCAATCTTCCCTTTAGTTTGTATAGGCTTAATTTTAGCTCTTAGCCAATTAAATTCAACTTCAACTAGTGGCACTAGTTTACCAAGTGAACCTCCATCACAAAACCTATCTGAAGAAAATGATTTACCTAAGTCATTAGAAGCTAATCTCAAACAAAGTCCAATTGATGATATAGAAAGTTCACGAAATCAAGCTGATTCATTATCAAGCTCAGAAGAGGGTGAATCAGAAGAGGATGAAAAAGCAAAGATGTTGTTTGAAGAAAGATTGAGAGAGGAAGCAAATAGGCTTGAGATGGAAGCCTTCTTAGATAAGAAGAAAAATAATAAAGAGAAGGTAGAAAAAAAAGAAAAGGAAATGAGAAAATTTAATCGCTTTAACAAGTGGGGGGTAGGGGTTATAGTCTTTCTTGCAATAGGTGGAACAGCTGTATTTATTTCACAAGGAGCTAAAGAAAATACTATTGATTTAAGGCAAGACTCATTTGAATCAAATGAAGAGGTATTAATCAAGTAGGTTCTCCTTTAAAGTTTACTTCTATTCAGTCCCGCAGCATGAAATTATTTATATTCATGTATAAGAATTAACTGATAAACAAAAAAGCAAGCCTTTATTTGTTTCTTACCATTGAGGCTCTACCTTCTTCCATCCTTCTTTACGTAAATCTTTCCAAAGATTAACCGCAGCAGGCCTAGATAAATGATCACGAGTCTTCGTAGAAGGGGGCTCCCCATGTATTGCTCTTCCCCTATCAATAAAGTACCAAGGATATTGCCTCCAGCTATCAGGATCTCGATGAAATCGAATCGTCCAGGAACTACTGGGATGCTGGAGCCAGGTCTCCGCCATCAAAGGCTTAGCTCTTTTTTTTAAATGAAGCACTCCCAGCAAAGTTCTATAAGCCATACTTATTTCCTAACTCTTCCTTATTAATAGCCTTAAAGAGTTAGTCTCGCCCAACATTGTAGATAAATTCCTGAAATGCAGGACTATAGAAATAGAGAGCCACTGCTGCCACTAAAAGAAGGTTTAGTCCTAATACCAATGAACCTACGATAACCCTTTGACGCTTGCCAGGTAATTTGTACTTAAAGCCTCCAGGGAGACTTAGGAGCACTTCTTGATCTTGGACATTAGTGTCCACCCTAAATTTCTTGGATTTTCCTGACTTCATAGATGAAGCCTTCTCTTTCTCCTTGTCAGCTGACATGCCTTTTCCTGCCATTCCTTTGTGCTCATCCATTACTTCTACAAACATTAAACAGCGAGGACAGCATCCAGCAATAAGCACATTTACACTTCAAGTTTAATGAAATTGACTTGAACCCTAACTATTCTTAGCGTTAGCAGGACTCTAAAGCCCCCCAGAGCAGTTCAAGAGGGTTAGCATCGCTAGTAGTTAAAATCTCAACAAAAAGTTTAAGCCTTTATCAAGTTAGATCCCATCGCAAATATTATTCACCCCATTAAGCATAGATAAGGCAGAGTCTTCTCTATTCAGTCTCAAGCTATGCATTATCAAATCTGCCCCCAGCCCTAAAGCATTAGTTTGGCAGGAATAATTCTTTGCTGCAATTGCTTTACGTTGAAGAGATTCAATTTCAATCAAAGCTTTTCTACAAGTTCTATCATCTACAAACTGCAAACATTGCAGTGTTAAAGTATTTAGCTCTCCGAAATATTCAGCTCTCACACTGGTAGAATCTACAATTAAAGTACATATAATTAATAGAGTTGTCTTCAAGTTATCATTTCTCCTCAAACTCAAGCAAAGCCTACATTCTTTAAGCTTAAAAAAAACAACTTCTTCTAACACATCTATTAGCTTGCAAAAGACATATAAGCTCACAACTGATCGCTTCCATTTTTTTAAAGATTACTTCAGACCTTATGGATTGAGTAAATCATCAAGGGCAGAGCGCCTATTAATTAAATCACTTAACAAATCCAAAGTCGTGAGTTCAGATCCACGAGTAGTCAAGCCAAGACTTGCTGCTAACAATCCAACTACTTGGGGGGGGGTCATGCCTTGAGCCCTCAAATATTCAAGGCCTTGACTACCCTCACGTTTAGCAAGTTTTCTTCCTTGAGAATCAAGTAGTAAAGGGACATGTCGATACCTCAATGGTTGCTGGAAGAATGCATCCATAACAGCTAGTTGAGGCATCAACCCGATAGCTAAATCCTCCCCGCGCACCACCTCAGTAATCCCAAGCGTCAACTCATCTATAACCGTCGCGAAGTGATAAGCAATAAACCCATCAGACCGTCTCAAAATGACATCCCCACATTTCTCAGAAAAAGCGTTGCCAACTCTCAACCGCCAACTAGGCAATCGTCCATATTCCCACCCCCAAAACAGGCCCAGATCTCTACAGGTTCCTTGGTAAACAGAATGCTGGCCATCTTGTCCAGATGTTTTAGCCAATACGCGTCGGCTACAACGACACGGATAAATCTTCCCCATTCTTCTAAGAGCAGACAACGCAGAGGCATAAATCCCCCTGCGTTCGCTCTGAAAAACTACCGGCCCATCCCATTTCAGACCAAGCCAAAGCAAATCCCGCTGAAGGCTTTCCACGGCCCCTGATCGATTCCTTGGGGTGTCGATATCATCAATCCTTAATAACCACTCACCTCCATGCGATCTTGCCCTGAGCCAGGAAACCAAGGCAGTTCGAAGGTTCCCTAGATGCAAGTCTCCAGTTGGGGAGGGTGCATATCGGCCTCTATAAGACCTATTACTGATTCTCTGTCCTGCTTCTATAAGACCTCGAACATGATCTGGAAAGCAGGAAAAAGAAATCATTAATTAAATCAAAGAGGGTCTGCAAGAACAAACCCTCTGCAAATCAGCGAATCAAAATTCGCTCTACTGGATTTTCAATAGTTAAGTCAACCAGCCTGGACACGATCTTTAAACATTTTCCCTGCAGTAAAAGCTGGGACACGCTTTGCAGGGATTTTGATCTTTTCGCCTGTCTTAGGGTTCAAACCTTGACGAGCAGAACGCTCACGAGGTTCAAAAGAGCCAAAACCAAGAATGGAGACTTTCTTGCCCTCCACTACAGAATCAATGATTGTGTCTATGGCAGCATCCACTACAAGAGAGACATCAGTCTTTGTGAGCTCTGTACGTGCTGCAACCAGGTTGACCAGATCTGCTTTGTTCATTGGAAGGGGGTGATGTAGCGGAGTGAATAGGTGACGAAACCATCAGAGGAATACGCCACTTTTTTCCTAAGCGCGCTAATCGTATGGACCTAATGCCTTGCCGGCAACCGAAAGACCCCGTGGCGCAAAGCTTTATACCTGTCCTTTACGAAGAGGCAAGAGGGGCTTTACAGCCCATTCCAGGCTTCCCAATCTAGCAATTTTTTTCCTGCAAGCATCCTCAATCCTGCCCCAGATGCCAGTGCTGGCCTTGACTTTGACGGGGGCCAGTTTTTCAATTTTTCCAAACTATTTTTCTGTAGAGTCTGGTGAAAAGTCCTTCTATTAGGTGGTGAAGCAAGACAATCAATCGCTACAGGAATTAGCAAACGTCCACAGAACAGAACATTCCAAGGGTGTGGCGCATACAAAACACAGCTTCCAGGAGTAGGGCCTGGAGTCCAAAGCAACTCCATTCCAGAGCGAGTTGTGTGCTCATTCACAAAAGTTTCAATTGAAGCCACACCAGGCAATAAATAAGCCTCCTGCTCTTGCAAAAGCAAAGGCCAACCAAGCTCTTCTTGCAATTCACGCACCCGCCCATGGGCTTCCCTATTAGTAAGAACTATCCGGGCAGTGCGTCCAGCCGCAAGTTTTTTAAGAACCTTCTTTGAGGAGGGTTCTAAGGGTGGACAATCAATCAACAAAGGTTCGGGATCACACCCTAACCACCATGAAGTGCCTCCATTACAAGCCTTATTTGGGGGGAAGACCCAAAGCTCATTGCGCAATTCTTGTGGAATATTGCCCACCAAACGACCAAGGTTGCTGACATGACATTCTTAACGGTACCGAAGCAAATATTCTTTCCTAATGCTTAATGCTTCGCAGAGCAAAACACCAATCAAAAAGACTGGTTTAGGTAGATCCTGGCCTTTAGGAAGCTCTCTTACTGAAAGGGGAGTGAACTTTTCAGTAGCAGCGCCAAATGCTACCCATTTGCAACTAGTGCTATTTAACCAAGCAAATGACACTCAGCCAGAACAAATTATCGAGCTAAATAAAGAGCATAAATCTGGTTATTACTGGCATGTAGAAGTTGAGGGATTAGGTTTAGGGGCCTGTTATGCCTATAAAGTTTTTGGCTTGAATGATTCAAAAGAAAGCAAATTTTGGCCAGAGAAAGTCTTGCTAGATCCTTGTGCTCGAGCCGTCGGTGGATGGGATGTATACCAAAGAGAATTAACGGTTGGTGCTTCAGATAATCTCCATGCTTGCTTAAAGGGAATGGTTTGTGACAGAGAGCAATTTAACTTCGATGCACATCCCAGACCTAAACACCCTTGGCAAAATACAGTGATCTACGAACTACATGTTGGCGGGTTCACTAATCAAGATGAGGCAAATATTGAATCCGCAAAAAAAGGAACCTTCCTTGGCCTAATAGAGAAAATACCCTATCTAAGTGAACTCGGGATAACAACAATTGAACTTCTACCTGTCTTTTTATTCGATACTACTGATGCTCCATATGGCTTAGAAAATTACTGGGGCTATAGCCCTCTTAATTGGTTCACTCCCCATAATAAATATATTTCCGGCAAGGATCAGTTGGCTGGTCGCAAACAATTCAAAGAGTTGGTTTCTGCATGTCATGACGAAGGAATAGAAGTTCTTTTAGATGTTGTTTACAACCACACAACTGAGGGAGATATCAATGGCCCCAATATCAGCTGGAGAGGTTTTGATCCCAACCTTTACTATCATCAAAATCAAAAAGGGGCTTATTTAGATGTCAGCGGATGCGGGAATAGTGTCGCCGCAAATAGGCCCCTGGTAAGACAGTTAATTCTTGAATCAATGCGTTGTTGGGCCAACGAACTTGGCGTAGATGGCTTCCGATTTGACTTGGGAATTGCCTTAAGTAGAGGAGAAGAGCTACTCCCCCTAAAAAATCCACCATTATTTGAAGAAATTGAAGCCGATCCAATTTTAAGTGAGTTAAAATTAATTAGTGAGCCTTGGGATTGTGGCGGTCTCTACCAACTTTCTGATTTCCCTGCAAGGAGATTTCGCACTTGGAACGGACATTTCAGAGATGATATTCGTAGATTCTGGAAAGGAGATAAAAACACAATATGGCCTTTAAAAGAAAGGCTCAGAGGCAGTGAAGATTTATACCAATCTGCTGAAGATTCAACAAGGATGTCTATTAATTTTATAACTTCACATGATGGATTCACTTTAAATGACTTAGTTAGTTTCAATAGCAAACATAACCTTGCAAATAGTGAGGATAATAGAGACGGAGAAAATCACAATAATGCCTGGAATCATGGGGTAGAAGGGCCAAGCAATCAACCCGAATTAACTATGCTTAGAACTCGACAAAAGAAAAATTTTCTGGCGAGCTTACTTCTTTCCCCAGGAGTCCCAATGATTCTTATGGGTGATGAGCTCAACAGAAGTCAAGGTGGCAATAACAATACTTGGTGTCAAAATAATCAACTTAGCTGGATGATTTGGAATCCAGCTCATTGTGATCTGATTCAAAAAGAATTTGTCAGAAAACTAATAGCCATTAGGAGCCAATTATCATGTTTTTTCAACAACAAGATTCCCACATTTGAAAGTTCCCCTCCTCACAAAATTGACTCAAACAAGCTTTGGCTTCAATGGCACGGAATAGAGTTAAAGAAACCAGACTGGGGCCACTGGTCCCATACGATCAGCTACAGCATCAATAGAGGAGACGAAGGGGCGGTTCTTTGGATGGGCTTAAACGCATATAGCAAAGAAATGCTGTTCGAATTGCCCTTAGCTACCTCCCAGTGGAAGAAAGTTATTGATACCTCACTTTCAAGCCCAAATGATCTCCAAATTAATAATGCAACTAGTCAAAATAAAGTTGAACTAGAAAGCAGAAGTCTAGTGTTGATGATTACTGAAGAACACACTTCAACCCTAAAGCTATAACTCATGAATCAAAAAAGCGGGCGGCGGGAATCGAACCCGCATCATCAGCTTGGAAGGCTGAGGTTTTACCACTAAACTACGCCCGCGCTAATCAATAGGGACCATTCCAAAAATGGCTGGACCTATGAACAAGCACTTCATCATTATGACGTTTCACCTCCCCCTACAAAAAGTTTGACGATATCTTCGTTGCTCAAGGAGGGATCCCGCAGAAGATTGATGATCTCCTTCGGACTTGGAGATGCCGGGACAGGCCTTGCCGCATCTCAACTTGGCTTTTATCTTCTCCCTTTCTTCACCTGCGCTGCTGGTCTACCCGTCTGGATAGGCGGATTCTTATTGATGGTTACAAAATTATGGGATGCCTTCAATGATCCACTAATAGGCTGGCTCAGTGATCACACTCAAAGCCGTTGGGGGCCTCGACTGCCATGGATGATTGGAGCGGCCTTACCCTTGGGCATAACTCTCGCTGCAATCTGGTGGGTTCCACCTGGAGGGATTGTCTCAAAAACCACCTATTACATAGTCATGGTAGTTCTACTAATGACTGCTTATACAAGTGTCAACCTCCCTTATGCGGCACTCTCAACCGAGCTAACTAAAGACACATCAATTAGGACGAGACTAAATGCAGCGCGATTTACAGGTTCCATTATGGCAAGCCTTAGCGGTCTTGTAATTGCCTCAATACTTACGAGCAAAGGGGTTGAAGGTTATATCTCTATGGGCCGCATTACAGGCGCCATTGCAGCACTTACAACTCTAATTTGTTGCTGGGGGATAGCCCCCTTCGCAAAAAAAGCTCAAAAGCCAACGAATAATAAGGAGCCAGTGATAAAGCAACTTGCTCGAATAATGAAAAATGCCCGTTTTTTAAAAGTACTTTGCCTTTACTTACTTCTTTGGTGTGGCCTTCAAATAATGCAATCTGTTGCTCTTTTCTATTTAGTTCAGGTGATCCGTTTACCAGCTTTTATCGCAACCTGGATCCTGCTTCCTTTTATGGTTAGCTCTCTTGTCGGTCTCCAAATCTGGAGCTTTTATTCAAATCGATTTGGTCGAATCAAAAGCCTCTATTTGGGTGGAATACTTTGGATAGCGGGCTGTCTTATAGCAATGTTCATCCCTCCTCTTTCAGCCGAAGCAGCTAATAGCACTTACCTCCAGCTTTCAGGAGTTGATGGAGTCAAAACATTACTCTTATTAGTAAGCATTTTGATATCTGGATTTGGCGCATCTACTGCTTATCTAATTCCTTGGTCTCTACTACCAGATGCAATAGATAGCGACCCAGATAAACCTGCTGGCTTCTATACAGCTTGGATGGTTTTAATTCAAAAATTCCTTGTTGCTCTAAGCATCTGGCTAGTGACATTCCTTTTATCCATTAGCGGATATCAATCTCCTAACGAATGCACTGGAGCTCTTACATTTTTAGAGCAACCGACAACTGCCCAGATCACAATTCGAATATGTATGGGTCTTATCCCAGCATTCTTAGTAACTTCTGGTCTATTAAGCATGCGAAGTTGGCCTAATAGAGAAGATGATCTCCAAGCCATAAATTCATGACTCCACCACGTTGGCTTAGAAGGCTCGGTAGTAGTTTGATAATTGGGGGCCAAGCAATTAATGCCGCAACAAAAGGCAAAATAAATTCAGCAGACCTCTTTGAACAATTAATGGAAGCAGGCCCTGGGAGCTTCCTAATTGTTCTAATCACCGGAATTGCTGCAGGAACTGTCTTTAATATTCAAGTCGCGGCAGAACTAAGCAGACAAGGTGTTGGATCTCAAGTTGGAGGCCTTCTTGCAATTGGGATGGCAAGAGAAATAGCCCCTTTACTTACTGCAACTCTCCTAACAGGAAAAGTTGCTACAGCTTATGCAGCACAGCTTGGGACGATGAAAGTCACAGAGCAAATTGATGCCATAACAATGCTCAGGACAGACCCAGTTGAGTACCTAGTCGTTCCAAGGTTAATAGCAATGATTGTAATGGCGCCAATCCAATGCATGCTTTTCTTTATTGTTGCTTTATGGAGTGGCCAAATCAGTAGCACTGCTCTTTACCAAATTCCTCCAAGAATTTTCTGGGAATCAGTGAGGGAATGGCTCATACTCAGCGATATACCATTCATGCTTATAAAGGCTTTAGTCTTTGGCCTTCTTATTGCCACACTTGCGTGTGGTTGGGGACTTAGCACCCGTGGTGGCCCCAAAGAAGTTGGGACAAGCACCACAGGTGCCGTAGTTATGACTCTGGTAACAGTTTCTTTAATGGATGTTTTGCTGACCCAAATTCTTTTCGGCTGATGTCAAACCAATCTTCACCTAAATCCAATCAGAACCAAGGCATAATCTTAAAGCCATTCATGAGATTGCCTGCTCTCATAACGGCTCTCGGACTTGTGCTTCTACTACTTCCTATTCCCTATTGGCCTTCCATTTTGGTGAGTACTTTTGGAATATTCCTTCTAATTCAAACCTTAATCCTGCGTCTAGAGATCACGTCCCAAGATCTAGTGGTATGGCAATTAGGGAAAGAGTTACGTCGTTTCCCATTCAAAGAATGGATCTCATGGCGCCTTTTCTTGCCGAAATTGCCAGGGATACTTTATTTCCGTGAAGAAGCAAGCCCACACCTATTGCCAATACTTTTTGATCCAAACGAACTCGCAGATCAATTGCGATTGAGAGTTGGTTCACTAGAGA
Organism: Prochlorococcus sp. AG-409-L18; assembly: GCA_003215535.1. Classification (GTDB taxonomy): domain Bacteria; phylum Cyanobacteriota; class Cyanobacteriia; order PCC-6307; family Cyanobiaceae; genus AG-409-L18. The sequence continues at coordinate 5,286 of QCKG01000003.1, read as the reverse complement.
TTTCTAAACCTCTAGATCAAACTCCTAAGACCTAAAAAACGAAAACCTATTCTTAATGGCTGAAGCTGACCCCCCAATCGAAAAAGAATCTGCAGAATCAAAACCTGCATCAATTCAACCTCAGGCTGAGAATCCCGAGGAGAGTTCTCTTACTAATGAATTAATTCCACCCCTAGGAAAGATCTCAAAAGAATCCTCTCCTAAAGCTGAACTAGATGATTTCCTGCAAATTGCATTAACAGACTTAACAGACCGTCGTGCGTTATTGAAGCAAGAGCTAAATGATCTTTCCAAACGTAAAACACAGCTTGAGGAAGAACTCAATTCCTCTTTCACCGGTCAATCAGATTCAATTGCTAGACGAGTAAAAGGATTTCAAGAATATCTCAAGGGTGCTCTTCAAGATCTTGCTCAATCCGCAGAACAATTGGAATTGGTGGTTGAACCAGTAATAGTAAAACCTTCTCCATTAGATGAAATCCAAGAAGCTACTTCCTCAGAAGAATCAGAAAAGATCCCTGCCATCGCAGATACCTTTAAACCTGATGAAAACTTAATTCGTGAATGTTTAGAACAGTTCCTTGGACAGCCTGATTTCTATGCTGAACCTTGGAAATTGCGGCGCAGTCTTGATCCAAGCGATATAGAAATTCTGGAAGACTGGTTCTTCAGCATGGGAGGAAGGGGGGCTCAACCAAGTCGGGGAAGCAGATCAAGAAATATTCTTATGGGGGCAGGTGTGATCTCAATCCTTGGGGAGCTCTACGGAGACCGCTTCCAAACACTTGTATTGGCCAGTCAGCCAGAAAGGCTTGGAGAATGGCGAAGAGGCCTTCAAGATGCATTGGGACTGGGCCGAGAAGACTTTGGCCCAAATAGCGGAATTGTTCTCTTCGAACGTGCAGATGGAGTCATAGAGCGAGCAGATCGACTTGAAGAGAGAGGAGAAGTCCCGCTTATTCTTATTGATGCCGCTGAAATAAGCATCGAAATTCCCATACTTCAGTTCCCCTTGTGGCTAGCTTTTGCTGCAAGCCCAGCAGAAATCTACGCAGAACAAGAAGAGCTCTTTCAATGACTTTTGACTACCAAATCACCGGGATCTTTGTCCTTTTGACTGGTTACCTCCTGGGCTCAATCCCAAGTGGATATCTCGCAGGAAAATGGTTCGCTGGAATCGACCTAAGAGAAACTGGGTCAGGATCTACAGGTGCGACGAACGTCCTCCGACACGTTGGGAAGGTGCCTGCATTAGGAGTTTTCTTGATAGATGTCATAAAGGGGATGAGCCCAGTAATTTTAGCCAAAGACATACCTTTAAGTGATGAATGGCAAGTTGCAGCTGGCCTCGCAGCATTATTGGGGCACATATGGCCTATATGGCTCAAATGGAAAGGAGGGAAAGCAGTCGCGACTGGATTAGGAATGATTCTTGGCCTGTCTTGGCCTGTAGGAATAGCTTCTTTAGCTGTATTTATAACGGTGTTAAGCATTAGCAAAATAGTTTCACTAGCAAGCATGATTGCAGCTATTTCTCTTCCATTAATTATGATTTTTAGCTTTCAAGAAAGCATATTCCGACCTGCCTACTTTTACATCAGTTTATTTGCCATGGCCATTGTTCTATGGAGACACAGAACCAACTTCAAAAGACTATTAAATGGAACTGAGCCTAAAATCGGTCAATCAAAATAATTACATTCTAACTCCTTAACAAATCTCTCAAATGCAACTGCTGGTTGAAGTGCATAAGTAATAGGTCTCCCAACAACCAAACGAGATGCCCCTTGAGAAATCGCTTCTGAAGGACTTAAAACCCGTACCTGATCATCATTCAAATCTGAATCTTTCATTCTTATTCCAGGAGTGACTAGTTCAAATGAAGCCGGATGAATTCTGCGCAATGCTGAAACTTCCAGTGGTGAACAAATACATCCGTCCATATCTGACTCTGAGGCTAAAACCGATAAAAATTCAACCCTTTTCTGCAATGGTTGGTCAATAAAAAGTTGGTCTGAAAATTTCTTAGCATTCCAACTAGTAAGAACAGTCACAGCCAAAAGAGAAGGAGCAGTTAAACCCACTTCCGCAGCACCCTCACTAGCAGCTGCCTTTGCCTCCAACAATGCATCTCGCCCTGCTGATGCATGCACACTTATCAAAGATGCGCCAGTTCTGGCAGCTTTTCGGCAAGCCCCTGCCATGGTAATAGGAATATCATGAAACTTCAAATCAAGAAATACACTTAATCCATGTTCTCTTAAATCGGAAATTATTTGAGGACCAGCACTTACAAAGAGTTCTAGGCCAACCTTTACCCATCGCAAATCTGGTAATTTCTCAAGAAGCGCAAAAACCTCCCTCGAATCCATGCCATCAAGGGCAAGAATTAATTTATCCCTAGGGTTTGTAATTAAAGACATCTAAGAATCATCCTTCATTCAAAAAATAAAACGACGAAACGTCTTCTTCCCTATCTGCACAACCTTCCCGATCAAGACTTTCTTATCAAGAAACTCCAAAGTTGGATCAGAGAGCTTTTCTCCATCTAAGCGAACGCCTCCACCCTGAATCTGACGTCTTGCCTCACTACTACTAGGGCATAAACCCACCGCACTTAATAAATAAAATGCTTTGGCAGGGAAATTAACTCCCGACAAAGAGATCTCTCGTACATCTTCTGTACTTCCTTTAGAACCTAAAACTAATTTCGCAGCATCAAGCTGAGCCGATGTGGCTGCGCTTAAGCCATGATGGCTAGCGGTAACAGCAAGTGCCATCATCTTTTGACTGTCTCTTCGATTTGAAGGAAGGTCCTCTGGATCCAAATCCGTCAACAAAGTTAAGTAAGTCCTAACAAGTTCATCTGGGACTTTTTCTAACTTGGAATACATCGATAAAGGATCTTCATTTATCCCAACAGTATTTCCAAGACTCTTACTCATCTTTTGAACTCCATCTAGACCTACCAAAATTGGCAATAACAACCCAAATTGAGGAGTTTGTCCTAAATAGCGTTGGAGATCTCTCCCCATGGCAACATTAAATTTTTGATCTATCCCCCCAAGTTCAACATCAGCTTTAACAGCTACAGAGTCATAAGCCTGCAGTAAAGGATAAAGAAATTCATGCAAGGAAATAGGCGTCCCAGAGTTATACCTTTTCCCAAAATCTTCTTTTGCGAGCATTTGTCCAACAGTCGCTTGACTCAAGAGATCAATAACTTGATTCAAATCAAGTTCAGCCAACCATTCACTATTACGACAGACTTCCATACGGCCTGGTGTAGTGAAGTCCAACAGAGCATTTTCTTCAGGCTGACCAAGACCTAATTGCTCAAGATACGTCTTGGCATTTTCCTCAACCTCTTCAGAAGTGAGTTGTACTCTTGTATTGCTTTTACCTGTGGGGTCTCCGATACAGGCAGTAAAATCTCCGATAATTAAAACTGCTGTATGGCCAGCATTCTGAAAAGCTCTAAGTTTTCGAAAAAGGATGCTGTGTCCAAGGTGGATATCACTTCCTGTTGGGTCAATCCCTAATTTAATGCGCAATGGAATTTTCTTTCTTGCAGACTCCTGCAAGCGAAATACAAGGTTCTGCTCATGTCCTTCTTCTCTCCCTGAAGGGAAAAGATCAACAATACCCCTTCCTAATCCATGAGGTAATGAGAGTTGTTCAATCTCATGCATGAAAAATATTCTCCCTATAACAAGATCGTAGAGGGCTAAGTCCTTTATAAATCAAGCAGTCTTTTCTAACTGAGCCTTCATCCTTTCTAAAGTCATATTCATTTGCTCAAACATCTGTTCAGGTGTCATCCCAAATTGCCCTAACTGAGTTTTCAATTGCTCAACTGTCATCTTTGCCTGGAAATCCTCAGAGAGTTCAAAGCGCTTCATAAACACTTTGTAACGCCCCATAAGAGCCTCCATTGTGTCAATAAACATTTTCTTCCCCTCTCTATCAAATTTCCCATAATCAGAGCCTAGCTGCATGAGCTCTTGGTAATCAGTAAATAGTCTCTTCGCTTCCTCCTGAACTATTTCGGATTCAAAAAATGCCATGGTGCCTAACTAAGTTGTGTTCCCTATAAGAACAAAATTATGCAAAATGAGGACAATTCAAGAAATCAACATTTGTCTTTGATTTCTTGAAAACCCAAATCACAACATCGTGGAGAGGGAAGAAAGAATCAATTGATGTCTATTCTCATAGAAACCTCCTGATTCAGGAAGGGGTGAGAACCCCACAAAAAATCCACTAGTACCGACTCTAAGCAGGTTTATCAAAAAAGAAGCAAATAAAATGCTCTTTTTCTTGCTCCGAGAAACAAATCAATCCAATAATTTCCAAAATCAATCTTTCGCTTAATGGAAAGGCCCGTTATGGTCTGCATTAGTTAAGGGTCTTGGCATGGCCAAGCGCCAATGGTTAGATCCCTTTGCCCGGCAGTTGCTGAGGGTTACAGGTCATTTGCCGTCTCACAAAGTAAAGACACATCTGAGACAACTTCATCAAAACAAATCTATAGAACTTGAGCTCAAAGCCCTTAAAGAGAAGAGGTCAGAACAAAACATCAGTGACTTTTTTTTGGTCGACGTTAATCGTGCAACTGCTTCTGATTGGCGACAACTTCCAGGTTGCTCAGAAGTCATGGTGGATCTTTTACTCAAACTCCAGCGAGGAGGGGTTCAACTGAGTGGCTGCAATGACCTCTTTCAACTTCTTGAGCTGCCAAAATCTCTAGCCGAGAAATGGAGCCCACACCTTGTTTTCCACTGGTATGGTAATTCCCCAGTAATTGATCACTCCCCTTTAGTCGATATTAATTGCTCCTCGCTCTCAACTCTCAAAATTACACTCAAATGGCCCAAAGAAAAACTTAATCGCTTAAACCATGAACGTCAGAAACGTCCATTCAAAAATCTTGCCGACTTGCAAGAGAGACTTACTTTACCCCCATCAACTATCGAAAACCTAATCGGGAATGTTCGCTTTGGATCAAGACCTGCAGGCCCTAAGCTTCCACCTGGTTGCTAAGTGAATGAACGCACTACCCAAGCAAGGAAATTTATTTCCTGACAATTCTCTTACCCCTAATCTTGATCTAATTTCTCAAGAGATGATTCTTAGCAAGGATCTCCTCAAAGGATGGCAAGCGAATCTTGGCAATTATCAAGCCGACCTATTCCAAGGGATAGATACATTGCCCAAACAATCTTCTCTATTTGCTGCAAATGATGAAACCCCGGCGACTCGGTTTAACCCCTTACAACTCACACC
>QCKG01000002.1 GCA_003215535.1 Prochlorococcus sp. AG-409-L18 | reverse complement strand
CTTATCGGAATAGTTATAGAGGCTAACTAATACTCCAGCATCTGAAGGTTTGCCAGATTCCCAAGCAAATAACTCCTTACAAGTAGGAGAGGAACGATCTTCTGCAGACGCAAATATTTTCTCACCATTCAATTTTGAACGTAACTCACTGGGTGTAATTGGTGGTTTTTGTAGGCAAGTTTTAACAGTTAATGCCTCAAAAGATTTATCAACTTCAGCATCTTGCCGCGTAATCCAGACCATCTGCTCTACTACCTCAGCAGCATTCGCCAACCATCCTGACTGAGCCATTGCAGAAGATGTTGAAGCGATGATCATCTCCTCCCACCCAGGTAAATAGGCAATAGGAGACGAAAGGTCCAAACAACCTTTTCGACACTCTTCCGCATACTCTCTATCCCAAGCAAAACCTGCATGACCAATCACAAGAATATGGTCAGCAGCAGGAGGGGCTAAACCCAGCAAGGATTCCCATTTAGCTGGATCAGATGCAGCCTTTTGATTCAACCAACCATTCGTAGGAGCCTTGGGATCCAACCAATAGGCCGAGACGCCCAAAGCTCTTAAAAGAGATACTCGAGCAGGTTCTGGGTCCCATACAACTTGTTTACTCTTAAGGTCTGACAACCAACTTGCAGCATTTTCTATTGAAGGCATCTGAAAATTCAACGCAAGGTCACGGAAGTGACCTTGCTGATTTTGGAGATACATTGCTGAATCCCCTAATAAAGAAAACACATTCAATTCATCACAATCATTATTGATTTCTTTACTTGCCATATCACTAATAGGAAGCCTCTGAAGCCAAACATGCAGTTGCCAATCTCTCACTGAAAGTCCATAGATAGTAAAAAAAGCTTCTATGGCAAGTGATACAGAGCCTTCATAAACAACTGCCTTCGTTGGTCTCCACTCATCCAACCACTGAGACCAGCTAGCTGGAGGTAAATCAAGCACATCATCTCCTTCCAAAACGTTTGTACCGGAGATCGAGTTAATTTTCCTGCTCAGGGAAGCCTTTGTTTTTTTTAGCAAGTGATCAAAAGGGCTAATCACAAAGCGTCTAAGGGTAGTCGAGACGAGGGACATATAAATCAAGTTTCAAGTTCAATAAAAAGCACGCTAACCCTATTCATTTAAAACGCATGCAAGCATAGTTAATAATAGGATCCTAATGAGATTCCTAAACACTAAGAAAACCATCACTACGCAGTGAACAAGCGCAAAAATCCACAATCAACTTGCTGCTTAATTGTAGGGATGCATAACAGCGGCACTTCCCTCGCTGGAGGCCTTCTTCATGCCGCTGGACTGCCTCTAGGAGAGCACCTTCTAATGCGAAATACCATCGAGGAGAAACTTAGGCCTCGCTATGACTATTTCGAAGATAAAGATGTAGTTCATCTACAAGATGAAACACTCTTAATCCTCAATAGACATTGGAGTAGTTATAAAGGATCCTTTCCTTTACCAAAACCAGACTCGGAAGCAAGGCAAGTTTTTAGAGATAACCTCAAAAAGCTGATAAGAAAACGATTTCAGAAGACAAATGTTTGGGTGGTTAAAGACCCTCGAATAGGAGTACTTCTTAGTGACTGGATAACAGTTCTTCACGAGCTTAAAGTAAAACCACTTTTGATAATCGTTCATCGCGACCCCAGTAACAATGTGATCTCATTTAGTCAAAAAGGTCAAGTTCCAAAACTCTGGGCAGAATCTCTATGGCAACGAACCTATGTAAATGCACTTGAAACAGGAAATTTACTACCAAGTTCAGATGTTACTAGAGCAAGTTTTGAGGATTTAATAACAAAGCCAGAAGAAGAGACTCGTCGGCTCTGTGACTTCCTTGAATGGCCTCAAAAATCAAATTTGTCTAAAATTGTACAGGCCTTATTTGACCCTAATTTGCCAACAAAAGAACCTCATGCAGGAAAATCTATAGAGCTAAAAACTAGCACAAAGCAACTAAGAAAGATACTTAATAACACAACACTACCTGCAGTTACTCCTCTTGAAGAAACATTAATAGCCCATCAGATAGAAGAAAAAACTAATTACAAAGGACAGCCTCTTGAATTAAATAATATATATATAAATCAAAAAAGTCTGCTTCCAAAAGTAGAGATAATAATCGTCACAGCAGAGTTCCAAGGTTGTGGTGGTTGCGGTGGCATTGGCTCTGCATATCAAGAAATGGCTGAGGCTCTGGTCGATTCAGGGCATAGGGTGAAAGTCTTACTTATTAGGAGCATTGATAAAAGCACTTTCAAAAATCCCTACGGTCTAGAAATTGAACAAGTTGACCCAACGGGAATGAATCGGCTTGAGATAGCTCGGCTAATAGCATCTAAGCTAATAAAAAGCAGTGCGGATGTTATTCACCTTCATGACTGGCTGGGGTTTGGTAGTGGACTAAAACAGCATCTAGGAACACATGGTCAAAAAATATTAATTGGCTTACATGGACCTAGCGCTTGGGCTCGTACAGGCAATCCTTGGCATAGAGGGACCAACGGAGAGCACTTCATAAATGAAGATGATCTTTATGAAGAGGGTCTAATCAGAGCACTAGAAAAAGATAGTCTAGTGAATGCAGATCTGCTGATCTCTCCCTCAAGTTATATGGCAGATTGGGTCAAAAAAAATATTTTGAATGAAAAGTTATCACCTTCAATTCTTGTCCAAAGAAACTGTCCATTAAGTGAAAAATTTTCAAGGAGAGGCCTCAATCCACAAAGGAAGGGTGAGGGAAAAACTATAATTTACTTTGGCAGGTTAGAAGCAAGAAAAGGATTACTTATTTTTCTAGAAGGACTCCTGCAGTTAAAAATACCCCCCTCAAACGTAATATTTTTAGGATCTGATACAACTATCCATGGCAAAGGGTTTGGTACAGAAATAATAAGAAGCAAACTAAGAAATATTGACTTTAAATATGAGTTAAAAACAAACTTACTACGTAAAGATGCGCTTAATTTGATCCATGAGCTAGATGCAGTTGTTGTTATACCTTCAATAATCGAAAACAGTCCTTGTGTAGTTGAAGAGCTTCTAGACACTGACCTACGCCTAGTCGTTACTAACGTTGGAGGTACCCATGAAATGATCGAAACCTCCTGTAAACAATGGTTAGCAGAGCCAACTCCAAGTAGTCTTGCAAAACATATGGAGCAGGCTCTATTTTCAAAAAATGAAATGGCATACAAACTTCGTGCCAAGATTCCTTCGTGGGAAATAAATCTCAGTTGGCAAGCATTTCACGAAAGGATGCCTAGAAAAGCATCTACACTAGAAGTCAATCAGAAAATAAATCCTATAGAATCGAGGGTTAGCATGAAGCTTATACTGAAAAAAGGCCTTATCTTCCCTAAGAAGTTATTATTAAAGATCATCCATCTGCTTGGACTAAATCAAAACTAATTACAAATTCTTAATATGAACAGAAAGACGAAACTTAAGACATTATTTAGGCATTTTAAAAAAAGTCTATCTCTTAGGAAATCTAAACCGAAACCACACTTCCTAGGAATAGGTGCACAGAAAGGAGGCACAACAACATTATATCAAATATTAAAACCTCACCCAGAGGTTTTTCTCCCTGACAATAAAGAAATTCATTACTTCACAAAATCCTACAATCATGGGGAAGATTGGTATACAAACCAATTTGAAAAAGCACAACCAGGGCAATTAAGAGGAGAAATCACACCTTACTACTTGTTCCATGAAGAAGTACCCAAACGAATTCACATTTTCAAATCAGATATAAAATTAATTATCTTACTTAGAGATCCAGTTGAAAGAAGCCTTTCTCAATATTTTCATTCTGTGCGATTAGGCCTGGAAGATTTACCAATAGAAGAAGCAATTTCAGCCGAGAAAAAGCGTTTAGAGGATAGCTCTAAAGTCATCAAAATACCTGGAGGAAGACATTTTAGCCACCAAGAGCATAGTTACATTTCCCGCAGTCGGTATGAAATACAGATAGAACGATATTTCTCACTATTCAATAGAAGTAATATATTAATTCTCCGTAGCGAGGATCTTTTCAAAGCAGATAAAGTATGCCTAGAAAAAATAAGTTCCTTCCTTGAAATTATGGAATTTCCAGAAACCTTATCAGTGCCACTTGCAAATCCAGGGAAAGGTGAATCTTCTCTGGTAAACAATAAGGTTAGGCAAAAGATTAGAGACAAGCTAGAAAAGACATACGCTTGGGTAGACAAAGAACTGGGAATTAATTGGTAAGGGGTAGAGCTTTTGAGAATTAGCCTAGAATATATATAAGCATACAATTAAAGACAAGAAGTCCGCTTTTATTGCCAAGGGTAAGGATATCTAAACCATAAATATACTTATCCTTTAGCATGACATCGTTTACAAGTCTCAAATATCTAGTTTCACGGTGATTCCATGTAATTGATGGGAAGCTATGCTTTGATTGCCGGAGAAGAAACTAGTCAACTGCCAGCAATGAAAGTTTTACTAGCGATTCCCCACGTTTTCAATCCCAAAGATGGTTCGCTTTACTCATCTCAAACTGAACACAAAAGGACAACAAAGCAAAAAGCTTTATTGAAATCTACTATTGGGAATATTATTCAACATTCTCGTCAACATTGGATACATGCATCTCTAGGCAAGGGGAAAGAAGTAGTTACACGTCAATTGGAAGTCAACAATTATATAGAGCTCACTATTCAGCTATACACACCCCCATCAGCCAGCTTAAAAAACGAGCTCACAGATAACTCACATATTCAGTTAATAGATCCTCAATTAAATGACTATAAGAAGGTTCCCTTATTTGCATCTAGAAGGCTGTTGGAGCAAGCATCTAACTATGATCTAGTGGGTTATATGGAAGATGACCTGTTTATAGAAGATCGTGAATTCTTTCACAAAATTCTCTATCTAGACTCTCAAACAAATGGCAGCTTTGCGTTCCTTCCACATAGATGTGAACAAATCCCCAATCTAGGTGACGTCATCTTGTCAGGCGATCCAGATGGAGGAAGGCCTGATCTTTTCTGGGATACCGGGGAAGTCCTTAAGATTGACTGGCCACTAGGACTAAAAACCTTCTACAGAGCAACTAACCCCCATTCTGGATGCTATTTCCTAAGTCGACGCCAAGCCCTAAGAGTTGCAAGTTATTGGGAGGAGCGCAATTGGAAAGCCGACTTTGAATTAGCTGGTCCTCTAGAACAAGCAGGCAGTGGAATACTGATACCGGTCCTGAAAATCATGAAAACTATTCCTGCTGACTATAGATTTCTAATGGTTCGACATCAAGACCAACTTTGGAAACGTCATCCTTTTGAAACCCAACTTAGAGAGGCCAAATAACAGCATTAAAGGGATCGACAATCATGAAAGAAACAAAGTCAAGAACAGTCTAATCATCAAACATAGCTGACCAAATTGGGCGCTAATCTACTGAAGTTATGAGCTGCAATCCAACTTGGAAGTCAATCCTTTATGAAAAAAAGGTAATCAGAAATTTCCGCAAGAGGTTTTGATCTTATAAAATAAGATAACCGCGAAACAAAAATGGGGAAGATGGTCTAAAATAAAACTATATAACTATTCTGGCCTAACTAGCAAAACTTTGAATTATGGCGAAACCAATCATCACTCCAACCCCAGAAGTGGCTGACAGATTTACTATTGCAAGATTAAAGATTGAACGTCTTGATAAATCAGAAATAGATATCGACGATATGCAAAGACAAATTAACTACTACAAAGATGGCCTAGACCTTGATAATCCCGAACTTTCTAAGCTAGTTGAAGACCTTTACATCATTAATGGCAGGATGTGGGATGCAGAATATGCAATTAGAAAAGGTCAGGATGATAATCTTGGCCTCGAAGAAATTGGTAGGCGTGCAATTCATATTCGAGACTTAAATAGAATAAGAATGAAAGTCAAAAATGATATCATTGAACTAACAGGAGATGGTTTTAAAGATTGCAAAATGAATTATGCAAACTGAATTTTATTGATTCAAATAAAAGAGACTGTCTACTGTTCTTTAACTTTTTTCATTATATGCGACAAAAAATGATCTTGGCAGTGCTTAATTCTTGATCAATCGACCCCTAAGACTAGAAGTTCTAGTTAATAGCCATGGCCCCCATGAACAGGTCAGGGTTAAAGAGCCATTCTGCGGAATGCAAAGGCTTGGACTCGAATGTAGATTGCACAGGCATCCATTCAGACTAGAAAAGGCAATAAAGCCCCATAGTCTTGTGATTTGGCAAAGACCAAGACCTTTCAGCTGGCAAGAGCAGTTAAATATTCTTAAATGGATTAGAGATAGAAATTCTTTATTGCTGATCGAATGGGATGATCATCCTAAACTTTTTCCGGTTGAAATTCAAAAAGCACTTAAAGCAATTGACATGGCTCCACTTAGATTGTGCCATGCTCTTCATACATCATCCAAAATCCTAGCTAATTCACTCAAAGAAATTCAGCCGATTAGCTATATCATTCCAAATGCTATTTGGCGAATACCACCTCTAGAACTAGGAAAGCACTTAGACATTAATGGGAAACTACGTATATTTATAGGCAACCAAAATAGAAAAAATGAACACCGTAAATTATTAAAATCATTACGTCAGTGGTGCATGGAAGATGACACTATAGAAATAATAATTATTGGAGACAAAGAACTGGCAAGGTATTTACCAAGTTCGAGTATTTTAGAATATCCAATTTTGAAGTATAAAGAATATCGTGAATTAATGCGCAGCTGCCATATCTCTCTTTTACCTCTGGAAAATTCCCTTCCAAACAATTGTAAGACTCCAATAAAGTGGATGGAGTCAGCCGCAGAATCTGTTGCAGTTATTGCTGGTCCAGGTTTATACAAAGAAGTGATAGGTAAGAATACGAATGGTATCTACTGTAATCGCATTGAAGATATAGTACCTAAAGCAAAAATATTACAAAAAGATCTTAAAGCGCGATTAAATATTATCACCTCTGCCCATTATAATGTTTTAAATCATGCTAATTTAAGATGCCTGCTGCCAAGTCGTATCAAACTATATGAATCTATTTGGGAGGAAAGGCTTAAGCTAGATAAATTACTAATAGAGCGTCTCCCAGAAGCTTCAACTAACAAGTCTTTTCTAGAATGAAATTATATTCAGAAAAAATAGACTTGCTAGAACATAGAGGTTCTTGGCAAGAAGCTATAAATCAGATTAAAATCTGCATTTTAAAAAGTGGTGGAAATGAAGATCAATGGCATCAAATTGGCCGTATCTATCAAAAGCTAAAAAGACATGAAGTAGCCAATCGTGCCTATAAGTTAGCACTAAATATCAATAGAAAAAGGCCTAGGACTCTCAATAATTTAAGCATCTTAGCCATGGAAATGCTTAATCCAGAATTGGCGGAGTCTTATCTTCAAGAAGCATTAAGAATAGATGGATTAAATAATGATGAAAAATATTTACTTTTCAGTTGTGGGTGTCAATTACGTATGTTTCAGCTTAGGCATCAAGAAGCGCTGTATTTTGCAAATATGCAAGTCTCTATAAACCAAAATGCAAAAAGTTATAGCAATCTTTCTGTATGTCTTCAATGGAATGGTGATCTGAAAAAAGCATATCAGGTTCAGTTAAAGGCAATAAAAAAACAACTTTTAATAGAAGAAAATCTAGACCTAACCTTTGATGCACTAATAAATTTACTATTAAAGCCAAGGGAAAGCATACAAGAAAGTATCGACTTGCATATTCAATTGATGAACCTAGGAGTGTTAAAGCTTTCCTGCAGCGAAAGTGATTTTAAAGCCCAGCAATTGCTTATAGCAGGGATGGGGACCAAAGAATCCTTTTGGCTAAACAAAGACTTGCAAGAAAGTATTTGGAAAGGTCAGCAAACTAAGGATCTGATCCTTTGGGATGATCAAGGGTTTGGAGATACTATTCAGAATCTGGGGTGGTTAAGTGAAACATCTCATCGAATTCAAAGGCTGCGACTTTGGCTTAGACCATCTTTGATTGAACTGACCCAAAAAAGAGTAAACCTTCCTAATAATGTTCTTATCGAGCCAATCATGGCCAACAGCAAACCTTGGGGTCAAAACTGCTTACATCTTGGAATTTGGTATCTGCCAATCATTCTGCATTGCTGGGAATCAGGTCAAATAAGACAAGGAGAAAGATTGAAAAGATTCACACCTAAAGTTCAACACGGTCCCATAGGGCTGGTTTGGAATGCTGGAAGTCATCAGAACCCCCATCCAGAACAAAATGCAAGAGTCCGTGATGTGCCCTTCAACTTGTTGATCAAACATGCACAGGAATGGGGGCAGATTTATCAATCGAATTTGCGAAGTCTCCAACAGGGCAACTTATCAAAAATGGCCAATGACGCCATACAAGAAGGCTTGATTCAAGCAACTCTCCCAACTAGCAATTGGGAAACAACAGCCACTCATGTTGAAAAAATGATTGCAGTAGTGACTGTTGACACAGCAATGGCTCATCTATGTGGTGTGTTGAATATCCCATGTGTTGTCCTACTGAACACACCATGCGACTGGCGATGGGGACAAACTGCAACCAAAACCTCCCTTTATTCTTCGATAAGACTTGCCAGATGTATGAAGTTCGGGAACTGGAGCTCTGCACTACAACAGGTGAAATCCTTACTACATGAGATGCTGGGAAGCTGAAACAAGAGAATCGACGCCAGATGAGGATCCTAATGGTGAACCACGGCGTTGCCGCAAACTTCAAAGGTGGTGATTCCGTTCAAATACAAGAGACAACCCTTCGTCTCTATCAACGTGGACATCAAGTTGCGGTAACGAACAACGATAGTCCCGATCCAAGAGGTTTCGATCTAGTACATCTTTTCAATTGCAGACAAGTAGCTTCTTTTAAAAGGCAATTAGAAAGCTGTCAGAAAGCAAATATACCAGTAGTTGTGTCACCTATATGGGTATCAATCCCACGTGCCTTCTGGGGAAGCAGATCTACATTTAGTGCTATACAACAAACAGTCGAGTCCGGCAGAGAGCAAAGTGATGCGCTCCAGCAGCTTAAGGAGCGAAGACTAGTTCTTGAAGAAGATGGTCAGTTGTACCAAAGCCATGGCTTTGGTAATGAAGAGCGATTTGAGATACCTAAATTAAAAAATCTTCTGAAAAGTGTTACTGGTCTTCTGCCTAATAGTTTGCTAGAGATGAAAGCAATTAGAGATGAACTTAATTGGAGTGGTAATAGATTTAATATAGCCAAGTACGGAGTCAACCCAAAAACTTTTCTTGATGCAGATCCGAAAAAATTCAGGGAAGAAACAGGAATAACATTTGACTTTATTATGCAAGCTGGTCGAATAGAGCCCGCAAAGAATCAAGCAATGCTTTGCTGGGCATTAAGGCATACTAATATACCGATAGTTTTAATCGGAAGTACTAGTAACTGGCCTGCTTATGGAGAATTATGCAAGCAAATTTATGGTGACAAACTAACAATTATTGATCACCTTCCTCAAGATTTACTTGCATCAGCATATGCAGCATCATCTGTACATGTTCTTCCTAGTTGGTGCGAAACTTGTGGTCTCGTAAGTCTAGAGGCAGCCCTCAACAATACTCCAGTAATTGGCAGTACTTTTGGTCATGAAATGGAGTATCTACAAAATGATGCTCTATATGTTGACCCCGCTGATGCAGAGTCAGTTAAAAATGCCGTAATCCAATCCTTAGATGAAGGTTCAACAAGTCCTAGGGTTAGTAACCTTAAAAAAAGAATTCTGAGCGAATACAATTGGGAAACTACAACAGATTCAACTATTAGTATCTACAAAGAAATCCTTAATAAATGATTCTCTATTCAGAAACTATCTAAAACGGCTAACACCTTCAATCTGCTTTGTAAATAAATCTGTAAGTAGGGAGATTACTGGTCTAGACCTTAACTTTATATTTGCATTGACACCCATACCACTTTGAAGATTAAGCATTTTTCCTCCTGATTCAACTTCTTGTTGTTCAAGACTAATTGTTGCAGGAAAACTGTACTCTGGTGTGACAGATGATGGTGGAAGAGCATCTGAACCTATACTAATCAATGTCCCCTCTAGATAACCAAATTCACCTGAAGGGAAAGAATCAACAGACACATTAACGGACATACCAGTTCTCACAAAGCCAATATCTTTATTACTAATTTGCACAGTTGCTTCTAAACGATTATCTGGGACTATCTTCAATACTGTTTCTGCCCCGTTAATTACAGAGTATGGTGTGACTTTTGCATCAAAGACCTTTCCATCAATAGGAGCTTTAACAGTTCGATATTCTAAAGTTTCGCCCAAACCAACTAACTCAGAGCGTAATCCTATTATCTCCCTATCTAACTGATTTAACTGAGCTGCCGCCTGAGCAATAACCCTGACACGTTCTTCTTTAAGAGTTTGAACATCTGCACGAACAATTTGCACCTGATTTAACTGATTGAGATACTGATTACGAGCGATTGCACCTACTTCATATAACGGCTTAAGATCATTGGCGATCTGTTCTTGAAGTTTTAAAGTCTTTGATCGGCTATTTAAACGATTTGAGAGCTGTGCTAATTGAGATAAAATCAATTGGGATTGTTGACGAGCTGTAAAAAGCTTTGCGGCTAATCCAGGATCATCAATCACAGGAAGGGCAGGCATGGCAATAAGTTGAACAGGATCTCCCTGACTATTAACTATTGCACGTAAAGATCGAGCCTGAACTTCTAATATGGCCAAAGTATTTGAAAATGCCAACCGTTTGCTTGCTAAGCCTTTAGCCTCAACAACAAACAATGGCTGACCACTTGAAACAACATCTCCATCTTTAATAAAAACCTTACTCACTACCCCCGAACTTGGTGATTCAACCTCTCGAACTGATCCAGAGGGTTGAAGCCTACCTCGCACAGTAATTGTTTGATCTAATTTGGCAGTAAAAGCCCATAAGAATGCACCTAAAAACATTGTTGTGCACAAAGCAATAATTGTTGAGGACCAATGTCTTCCTTGATTTAAAGAAGCTGAGTGATCCGTCCATTCAGTAAAAGATCCTGGCAATGATTTCTTGGTAGTTAATGATTTATCTTCTATAGTCTCCTGACCAATAATAAATACCTTAAGCTCTCTGAATTTAGGCAGAATTCTCTCTTTCAAAAAAGCCTTGATTTCTCTAGCTTGAGGGGAAAAACGTTTATTTGCTTCAACCTTAATTAACTTAACTTGAGGATAAAGCCTCTCTCTTATCGCAACTTTAAATTGTTTTGCCTTGGGATATAATTTATCTTTTACTACTACCTTCAGCTTTGCAATTTTTGGACTTACGCTTTCGATAATTACAGATCTAATTCGTTTGGAGTTAAACAAGATAAAATGGTAAGCATCAGAATGAGTATCAGAGACTGATACCCCCTTTTCAGAATCTTCTCTAGTAGATTCCTTAATATCAGTCAATGTCAGCCTCCTGCTGCGAATAAAGAGCATAGTAACGGCCTTTCATTTCCATCAACTCAGCATGAGAACCTTTCTCCACTAGATGACCTGTTTCCATAAGGAGAATCTCATCTGAGGAGCGAATGGTGCTTAAGCGATGGGTTATAAAAAAGACTGTGGTCCCAACAAAAACCTTTTTCAAATTCAAACAAACCTGTCTCTCAGTTATGTAATCAAGAGCACTGGTTGCCTCGTCAAGGATTAATAGAGAAGGTCGTTGAAGCACAGCCCTAGCAATAGCAATACGCTGACGCTGTCCACCAGATAAACCACTTCCCCTTTCCCCCACACGAGTTGCATAACCATCCGGTAGTTCCATGATGAAATCATGTGCAGCTGCAATGCGTGCTGCTTCTGCTATCTCCTCACTCGTAGCCTCTGGGACAGTTAAAGATATGTTTTCACGAATAGTTCCATCAAATAGCAAGCTATCTTGAGGAACTATGCCAATTTGTCTTCGAACAGAGGAAAGTTGTAACTTGGCTATATCATACCCATCAATAAGAATACGTCCTTTTTCCGGTTCATATAATCTAGGCAATAGCTTCATTATTGTACTTTTCCCACTTCCACTTCTTCCTACTATTCCTATAAAAGATCCTGGTGAGACTTGAAAGCTCACATTAGACACAACCTTGGTTGATTCATCAAAGCCAAAATCAACATTTTGGAAAGTAACTTCTCCATCTATAGGAGGCATTGGTAATTGATCTGTTAATTCACCTCCTGATTCATCAACTGCATCTACAACATCACTGAGTCTCTCCATTGACAAAGCAACACCTTGAAAGCTCTGCCAACTAGTAGCTAAATTCAACAAAGGACCAACCACATAACCTGAAATAATTCTGAATGCTATTAACTGACCAATCGTTAAGTCGCCCTGAATGACCAGATAAGCACCAACCCAGAGAGTCAAAAGACCAGTTAATTGATTCAGAAATGCACCAACTGTGCCAGCAGAAATACCAATGAGAAGAGTTCTAAAACTCTCACTCATAAAGTTTGAATAACGCTGTTGCCAATTCCATCTAACTGTATTTTCTGCATTCTGTGCCTTAATAGTTTGAACACCACTCAAAGCCTCTACCAACAGTGCTTGTGTTCTTGCATTCTTTTCAGCTGCTTTACGTAATTGACCTCTTATTAAAGGTGATGCAATGATCGTAAGTCCAAGAAATAAGGGGACAACTGCAAGTGACACTGCCGTCAATACTCCACTATAATTCAACATCACAGCGATATATATAACAGAAAAAACAACATCCAAGATCAAACTAATTGCACTACCAGTAAGAAAATTCCTAATATTTCCCAACTCACCTAGACGAGTTTGCAATTCACCAACAGGCCTTCTATCAAAATAACGAAGAGGGAGTCGAAGAAGATGCTGAATTACCTCTCCACCAAGAGCAATATCAATGCGATTGGTAGTGTCTGTAAATAAATAGGTCCGAACTGCTCCTAACAAACCTTGGAAAATGCTTATAGCTAATAAGACCAGACCCAAGGTATAAAGAGTATCAAGATTCTGTTGCCCAATTACCTTGTCAAAAATCTGCTGAAAGACTAGAGGTGTCGCAAGTTGAAGTAACTGCAATACTAATGTAGCTATAAAAACCTCAATTAAACTTCTCCTATACTTATTAATCTGTGGGAGAAACCATTTAAAATTTAATTTCCTCTTTTGAGCATCTCTTCCTGGAAACAATGTTAATATTGTGGTTCCACCTTTACCACCAGTCAATTCCTTTAGAGGCAATGAAACACGGCCATATTCTGGCACCACTGCTTTCACTTCTCCCTTCCTAATCTCATAAATAACTGAAGGTTGTGAGGCAATTAAAGCAATACATGGGCATGGAACACGATGCAATTGCTTTTCAGATACAGGAGAAAGGTTACCTGTCAATCCTAAGACCGTTGCAAGGTTACCTACTAAATGAAGAGTTGGGGATTTATCACGTAATTGCTCACGGGCAATTCGTTCAAGAATGTCGCCCCTAAACGGTATTCGGTGATAAATAGATAGCATCTCTAAACACGCAATGATCTGCTGAAGAGCACCAACCCCTGTACAAACTGGAATCAAAGAGCTTTGAGCAACATTAGAATCGGGATTCTCCAATTCATTTACAGAATTTCCATCTATACGTAAGCCTTGAGGTTCAGGAACCAATAAGTCTGAATAGCGATCCTCCGAGGTTGGTTCGTTTAAACGAGGAGGAATAAAATCAGGTTCCTTATGATGATTTTGTGACTCAAGTAATTGTTCCCACAAGATCTTTTCTATACGCAATAAGCGAATAGAAGAATTTGATGGTAGTTGTTGTAGCACTTCATTCTGAACAAAGTCACCAATCTGGACTGAAAAAGATTTCTTGGAAGTTGACCAGCCATTCCAAAGCCAAACTGGCCCATCTTCAAGTAACCCGTCTCCTGCTTTATATGTAACTACCTTCATCCCAGTAATAAGAGTTCTCAATACCTCTCTCTCAGGAGGATCTGTCATGGAACGGCGGCGTAAAGCAGGACGCAAAGCATCCATAAATTCCGCCGGTGAATCATTAGTAGAAAGCCAATCTGCAAAAGATTTGGAATTTTCTTCAAGCCAATAAAAATCCTCTGCACTGAAGCCAAGAAGTTTCATTGGCGTTGAGCAACTAACCCACTCGCATGGATATCTCCTTCTTAAGCCAACCCAACCAATCAAGTCACCAGGCTGAGTTAAAGCAAGAGTGACTGGCCTACTTAATCCTGGGTCTTGATGAAGCAGCCTCCCGCTTCCTTCAAGAATGCAAAAACAATACTCAGGTAACCGCTCAGCTAAAAGCATATCCCTACCAACATCGGCCTTAAAAGGTTTCACCCTGGAAGCCAACCAATCCAAATGTTCAGGCTCGAGCGAATTAAACGCTTTGAACCTAGTTAAAAGTTCCCGAAACCTTGGCTCAGTACTCATGGTTCAGGATCGTAATGGAGTGCATCTAAATGAGCGCCCTCTAGCAAGGACTTCGCTCTTGCTTTCACAAATTCCTCTACTTGCTCTTTTAAAAGATTGTCCCGCATAGTTTCATCAAAGGAAGATGGTGTTAACTGCTCTAAGCGAAGTAAAACAGTCCATTCGCCTAACCTTTCGGGCTCAGTGAACTCTCCTGGACCTAAAGCCCTTAACAAAGTCCTTAACTGTGGAGGCTGCAATGATCCGATAGTCATAGGTCCTATCAGTCCTTTGCGTTTTGCTTCAGGCCCTTCCCCATATTGACTCGCAATATCGACGAAGCTGGCTTCCCCTTCAGAAAGTCTGATCCATAACTCCCGAGCCAATGGAGGATCTTTTACACGGACTAGTGAATAGATAACCTTATCAAGATCTGACGCAGAAGATAAATATCTTTCCTCTAGCCCAGGACCAAAGCGTTGCTTCGCAAAGCGATAAAGAGCTTCTGGCCTGGATAGATTTAACCTAAGGTCTTGAGAACTCCAACCTTTTTTATTTAGCCACGCAGGTAGATCCTCTTCGGAAAGTTTTTCTCCCTTGAAGAATTCCTGACGTGCCATCTGGTACCAATCTTCTGACAAATCAACTAGTGCAATAATTTGCTCCTCAATATGACGCTGAATTATTGAAGTCGTAAGTTCCATCCTGGTTACGAGTCCAAGTATTTCTTCTTGGCTTACTAGAAGTTCAGTCAAATCTTTCATAACTAGAGCTTCGCCCGTGCCAGTGCTTTGGTCTCTAAAGCAAACACCAGCGAGAGAGCTTCAAGCACTGAATTGGCAACGCTAGTCCAATCACCCCTTGAAGGTTGACGAAAAATCCTCATTGACGGATACCAAGGACAATCTTCACGATCCATAAGCCAACGAAAATCTGCATTAGAAGGTAATAAAAGCCAAGTAGGCCTTCCAAGAGCTCCAGCCAAATGAGCAACTGCAGTATCCACACTTATCACGAGATCAAGTTGTTGAATCACATGGGCAGTATCCGAAAAATCATTTAAACGACCATTCCAATTGATTAAACGCTCATTATTGGACCAAGCATCTAGCTGATCTGCATCTGGCCCAACCTGCAGCGAATGCAAATCTATAAGGTCAAGTTCTAATAATTCTATTAGATGCGGTACAAGCAATTTAGCGGGCATAGTTTTATTCTTATACATTGACTTATTATCTGGGTTAGAAGCCCATGTGATTCCAATACTAATTCCACCTGCGGCCTTATCAAATCGCAACTCTTCTGGCACGGGTTCAGATGGATGGAGGTAAGGAATAGCACAGGGAATTGTATGCAAATCGGTTTGAAATAATTTAGGAAGACTCATTAAGGCAAGATTTGAACGTTTATCGGTCTCAGGATCCCAACTCTTCTCGAGTACAACTTTATCGGAAAATGGTAGCCACTTCTTCATAAGAGTAAACAGCATCTTTCTTGCTACGAAGATAAATGGAATATCTCTTGCTTCTAACAAAAAGAGATACCGACAAAACTGAATTGCATCACCCATTCCCTGTTCACTCCATATGACTATAGGCTCATCTCCCTCATGAGGAAGTTCATCAAAAGAATCAATTTTAGGTCCAACAGTAGGATAAACAGTATCTTTAAATTGTTCCGTATCAAAGCGGGCCTCATATAAATTCCACCCTTCCTTAAAGTTACCCAGCAACAACTCTATCAATGAAAGATTCCAAATAGCATTGACTGAGCCAGAAGAAATCTCGATTCCTTTTTTGAGATATTGTAAAGCCTCATGCGGCCTTTCCTCATTCATTAATGCATAGCCTAAATTCACATGACTAGCCTCACTTTGCGAGTCAAGTTCTATTGCGTATCTAAAAAAACGAATAGCAAGAGGAAAATTATCTTTACCAAAGTATGCCAAGCCAGTATTACACCAGCCATCAGAATGGGTAGGGTTAAGAAGTAATGCCTTCCTTAAAGCATTTATAGCTTCATCGTGACGGTCTTGTTCATTTAATGCTAGTCCTAAATTATGCCATGTTAGATAAGCTTTATTGTCTTTCTCTAAACTAATTATATATGCCCTTTCAGCTTGATCTGGATGATTTTTTCTAATCAAGTTTCCTAAATTATAGTACACATCAGCCCGTGTAGGATCAATTTTAAGAGCCGAAGAATATGCTTTCTTTGCAACTAATTCTTCTCCTGGAACTCGCCTCGCAACCATGCCAAGAACAATATTGTAATCAACACTCTTTCTCTCCAAAGTGGGGGCTGATTTCAACACCTCAACAGCTTCCTTATATGAAGTTAATCTCCATAAGGAATAGCCAAGAGGGACTACCCATCCTGGCTCGTCAGAACCATGCCATTTTTTGCGGGCATATTGACACAGTTCCTCAAGGCTTTCTATTGGACTGTTGGCCGCCACCTCCAACAAAGAAAACCAGTCTTCAGCTTGCCTGTAGTCTGGGAGAGAGGGCATCAGGCCTTAGCTGGAACTCAGCAGCAATGTCATTGGCATGACCTTACGTCAAAAGGCACACACCGCCCAGAGAGGTGGAGAAACTCAAAAGGCAGAAAGGCTTTACAAAGCACTTCTAAAGCAAGAATGCATTCCGGAGGACATTGGCAATCTAGGTGCGTTATTAACACAACAAGGGAAACTACAAGAAGCAATCGATCTCTATCAAAAATATCTCAAAAGATGGCCTGATTCTGAACAAATACTATGCAACGCTGCTAGTGCAAATTTTCAGAAAGGTAATAGCCATGATGCAATCAATCTATTAGAGCTAGCAATCATAAAAAACCCAGGTTCCTTGACTCCTGCTCGTCAGTTAGCAAGATTCTTTTTATCTATTAAAAATAATCAAAAAGCAAAATATATTCTAGAAGCATTTTGCGAAAGAAATCCAAAAGAAGGTCTGGGTTGGCTAGAACTGGGCATAGTACATTGCCGGATGGAAGCCCAAGAAGATGCTCTTAATGCTTTTGAATGTGGTAGTCGTATATTGCCAAATCATTGCGGTTTGATAGCTAATAGATTAACTATTCACAAAGACCTCAACCAACTAAATAAGGCTGAATATCTATTTAACTCTCTCACCAAAGAGCAAAAGAAACATCCTTTTGTTGAAGGAGCTTGGTCAGGTGTTTTAATGAATTCACAAAGAGCAGAAGAAGCTATTAAAATATTAGAGCCACTGAATAAAAAGCAACCAGAAATAGCAAGTAACTGGATTAATCTTGCAGCCTGTCAAAAAGCCATAAAATTTAATTTAGCAAGCCAACGCAGCCTCAAGCAAGGACTAAAATTTTGCCCCAATAATAGAAGTCTAGAAAGTGCACTGGCACAAAGTTTTTCAGAAACAGGTGAGACTGCTAAAGCCATCAAGCTTCTTAAGCAGCATCTAAAAGAATGGGAAACCTTTACAGACACTCATATATTCAACATTCAATTTATAGGTTCAGCTTCAAGGTTGATTCAACCAGAAGAACTTAGTGAAATCGCACTTAAGTGGGAAAAGCAAACTCAGCTCAAAGGAGTAGGACCAATTTGGCAAGACAACATGCACAATAAGTTAGACGGAAGACGCATTAGAGTTGGATACATCTCATCAGATTTCTGTAACCATCCCGTTGCAAGATTTCTCCTACCTGTTCTGGAATCGCATGATACAAATTTAGTAGAAATTATTGGATTAAGTTGTGGGCCACATAAAGATGGTGTAACTGAACTAATCTCTAATTGCTGTGAAAAATGGGTGGAGTTAAATGCAGCAAACGATATGGAGATTGCAAGAGTGATATCTGATATGCGTATCGATGTCCTAATAGAATTAGGAGGCTTCACTGGATATAGTCGAATTGGATCGCTCGTTCATAAACCCGCACCAATACAAATTAGTTATTTAGGTTATTTTGCACCAACATTTCTTAAGTGTATAGATGGTTGGGTGGGTGATTCGGAACTATTTGAGAGCCTTACTCCTCTAGAGAAGACTCACAATCTAATTAATATTGAAGGAGGTTATATGGCGTTTAAGCCTCCACAACTTCCAACTATTGATAGGGAAGAAGGGGAGAAGTTAAGATTTGGTAGTTTCAATAATAGTCGTAAATTGGGGAAGGATTCTATAAAATTATTTTGCAAAATATTAAATACTTTTCCTGATAGTCAGCTTGTTCTCAAAAGTATAACCTTTGTAGAGCAAGAGGAAAAAAATAGAATAAGAAATCTTTTCATTGAAGCAGGGCTAAACCCAAATCAATTAATCATGCTTGACTGGATAGCTGGAACAGAAGCTCATATGACTCTTTATAAATGGGTTGACATAGCATTAGACCCTTTTCCGTACGGAGGCGCGACAACCACTGCCGAGGCCTTATGGATGGGGGTACCAGTAATAGCACTTGCAGGAGATGGAATGGTAGGGAGGCTAAGTAGTAGCCTTTTGCGCAGTGCTGGTTGTGACGAATGGATTGCTAAAAACTTCTCTGAATATGAATTAATTGCCAAGAAGCTAGCCTTTGATGGACCAAGAAGCATTAACTCTAGACAAGCTTTACGATTAAAAGTTAGTGAGTCAAAGCTTGCAGATGGTAAGCGTGTAGCAAAAGAGCTAGAGCGACATTACATAAAAAAAATTGAAGAGCTTAAACTTTACTAGAATCAAACATTCATAACCTGAAAAGCATTTTCCAAAGAACTCATTAAATCTCTTGCATTACCTAATGATGACGACTTCAACTTAAATCTCCATTTTTCACGATCTGCTCTCAAGGAATTCACATTAGAAGCATAAGTTTTGGCTAATGAAATATAAGCAGTGATATCTTGGGCTACCAATTGATCTAACTCAGCCCCCTTAAGAACAGCTGTACTCATTCTACTTACATAACTCTTACCTGACATTGTGATAACTGGAACCCCCATCCATAAGGCCTCAACAGTTGTTGTACATCCACCATTGGGGAACGGGTCTAATGCTATATCGATGTACCTATATTGAGATAAGTGTTCTAAAGCACTTAAAGAAAAGGACAGAAAGTCAATCCTCTCTAAATCGAAGCCTGCACGTTTAAGACGTCTACTCAATAAGGAAATCGCCATATCATCTTCAAAACCAGCAGCTTTAACAAGGAGTCGAGAATCTGGAATACTGGATAAAATTGACGCCCAAGTTTCCAAAGTTAAGTCAGAAAGTTTACGCAAATGATTAAAGCAACCAAACCTAACTGGACCTGAAGGAGGTGTTTGAACCTCCGCCTTGGCTTCAGGCAATTCAGGATGCGGTTGCCATGCAATAAAACAACGGTTTAAACGAAATAACTTTTCACTATGCCACTGATGAACTTGTTCCGGAAACAAATTCTTGTCACCAAGCCACCAATCCATCGCAGGTATACCCGTTGAACCAAAATAGCCCAAATAGTTAATCTGAACTGGCGCCACACGAGAAAGAAAGGCAGTAGCCACATTGCCGTCAGTCCAACCAGAAAGATCGATCGCAATATCAGCCTTTAAGTCACGAATAGCCTGGGTTTTTAAGTGTGCATAAGATTGAGAATAATCCAACACTTCGAGACCATTAATTGCCTTAAACATTTCAGGAATCTCATCATCAAAAGGCCTCGTACTGACTAAATAATGTTTATGAGAGAAGTGACCTGAATAAGCATTAAGCAAACCAAGTAAAAACCTGGACACCGGATGATACCGACAATCTCCTGTTATCCAAGCAACTTTTAAAGAGTCACCTTTAGGATGAGAAGTACTGGCTGAAATATTCGATGAAAGATGCTTAGAATAATCAGGGTGAGCCTGCAAAATCTCCATGTATTGAAGGGCTTTTGCCTGCACTGATTGATGTTCAATACTGGTCAAATGAAGTAATAAGCTTCCATGTACATCAAGGTATTTGGCAGGCTCTGAATCAATAGCATGATGTAAATACAGAAGATAATCTATTGAACCTACTAATTCCTGACTGTGACATAACTGTGCAACAGGGGTTGGAGAGAAAAGATTCCAACCGAGCAAACGCTGAAGTAACAATGATCTTCTAGCCAATGCAGGCTTTCTATTCAAAAGACAAGCCCAAGCAAATAAATCTAAAAGCTCTTCACTCCTAGGGACTTGCTCTAGGCCGAGGTCAATAAGACTTGCAAGCTGGTTCCCTTCGCGCAAATCAAAGTGACATTGAAGAAGAGTCCTCCAAAAGTCTGGATGAGCAAGAGCCCTTCTCTGCCAAGATTTAAGTAACTCAATCGCATTCAGATAATTTCTCTGCTTGGAGAGAAGTTTCGCCTGCAATAAATCACGTTCAATATTGCTATCAACTAGCAAAGTATCTAATAAAACTTGACACTCCCCAAAAGCCTTTTGACGCAATAAACATTCACCATGCATCAAAGCAAGGTGGAGACAAGTTTCCTCATCGCGCCAAAATTCACCATCGAGATTATTTAAAGAAAGGTCATCTCCTTTGATTAAGCACCAATGCACCCATAAGGAACGAACAAAAGAATCTTGAGAATACTGTTCAACTAAAAAAGGTATTAAACAATTAAGCCTGGAAAAATTCCGAAGTCGAAGGTCCAAACAAGCTAACAAAGACAATCTTTCCTTGTCATCACAATCAAGTGCTGACAGAAGAGCAGCTTCCGCCAAAACCCATTTGCCATCAACTATCAAACATGAGACTTTTTCCAAGTCCAAAAATGTCTTGGGAAGAGAAGAAGAAGATGAAGTCTTCGTTCTAGGCCGAAGCAAAATTGTTTGCCAGTTCTCTTGCATATGGACAAAAAAAAGGGGAAGGATAACCTTCCCCAAATATGTTCAAGATGTTGTGTAGAAAGAAACTACAGATTGAGATCAACCAAGGTTGGTGATAGTTGCTGTAGAAACTGTCGTGAAGGTTATACCCTGAGCTCCGAGGGTAGCGCTTCCAGTAGCAGTGAATAGGTTAGAGAAGTAGATACTTCCTTTGCTTGTACCACTACCGAAGGTAACAGTTCTGGCAGTTCCACCTGCAGATCCGGAGAATCCGTAAGAGGAAGTTGCACCGTACTGACTGTCAACGTTAATTACCAAGCCACCAGCAATGGTGTTGGTACCTGCAGATCCGAAGGCAAGTGTGTCATTGCCATCACCGTAACCGAAGAAGGCAGTGGAATTTAGTGCAGCAGTTGTAATGAACTGACCGAAGTTAACGGAGTCATTTCCGGTTCCACCAGAGATCTTGGAAGAACTAACGTTACCGCCATCGAAGGTGTAAACATCGGCTCCTGCTCCACCAACGACGGTTGCAGTACTAACTGCACCTGCAGCAGTGAAGGTGTCGTTATCAGCTTCACCGTAGATCTTGTTTGCCGTTCCAGTGCCGATCTGAAGTTCATCAGTTCCAGCACCACCATAGATGGTTGTAGTTCCACCACCAATACTAATGGTGTCCTTACCGGCATCACCGTAGGCCATTGCCGCAGCACCCTTAGCAATGGCGATAGTGTCGTTATCAGCACCACCGTAGAGAGTTGAACTGCTGAGAGTTCCAACAACCAAGGTGTCGTTACCAGCACCACCGTAAACAATAACGCTGTTGGTCAGAATGCCGGCAGAGATTGTGTCGTTGCCACCACCTGTACCAGTTGCATCCTGGTCACCATAAATTGAGCCAGCACCATAAGCAGTACCGACGGTAATTACATCATTACCCTTATCACCGAAGAACTGGGCTGCAACTGATCCACCAGAACCTGAATAGCCAACTTGGATTGTGTCGTTGCCAGCTCCACCGTGAACTGTGGAAGAAATTGCTGATCCTCTGAATACTAAGGAGTCATTGCCTCCATTGCCTTGGAAGAAGGCAGTGAGGTTAGTTTCAGTATCACCGTCACCAGAAAGGATGGTGTCCTCACCTGAACCACCGTAAACAGTAGTGTTTTGAACACCAGTGGCAGCAGCAGAAAGATCGATTATGTCGTCGCCACCAGAAGTGGTTGAGTTATCTCCGTACAGAGTTGATCCATAAAGAGAAAGCGCATCAAGGCTAATTGTGTCGTTACCAAGGTCACCAGCTAAATAGCTTGTGCTCAGAGTTGCGGCGCCTTGCTGGAGGATGTCATCACCTTTACCACCATGAACGCTAGAACCAACAACATCCAATGCACCTACGACAATGGTGTCATTACCAGCATTTCCTTTAATAGTGGAGCTAGTAACAGCGACGTTTATTGAAATCGAGTCAGCACTGTCAGTAGTGGTGTGATCAGTGCTTCCACCCTCAATTTGCGCAGAAGAAACTTTTCCTCCTGTGAAGTGAAGGGTGTCCTTACCTTTGTCACCGTAGATAGTTGAACCTGCGACGGTTCCACCAAAGATCAGTGTGTCAGCACCTGCACCACCACGAACTGTGGAAGCAGTTGTTACTGAGCCAAGGGACAGTGTGTCTGCACCACCGTTTCCTTGCATGAAGGAACTAACGAAGCTTCCAGAAACTGAAATGGTGTCAGCACCATCAGAAGTAGTTGCGGATGCTCCACCACCGGAAATAGTTACACCAGTGATGTCCTTGTTAAAGACGAGTGAGTCATTACCGCCACCACCTTCAATAGTCGAAGTAAGTGGAGCAACGCTTAAAGAAATAGTGTCATTACCTGCATCACCTGATAAGTAGGTGTTAACAGCAGTTGTAGTGACATTAAATGTGTCATTACCGTCTCCACCGTATACGGAGCCAGAGGTAATGTTGCTGTTCATCGACAGGCTGTCATTGCCTGCGTCGAGATAAATAAGGTCATTTCCCTGCGCGATGACAGTGTCATCACCTGACAGAGCTGCAATTGAATCAGCACCGTTGGCTCCGATGAGCGTGTTCGCAGTGTCGGTACCCAGGATGGTGTTGTAACTCGAAGTCATCGATTCAGGACTTTGTTTTGGTGGGTTGGTTTTATGTCACAACCGTACCCACCAAGGGGACGGAGTGTGCCTAAAAAATAGCCTCTTAGAACCTAGGAGACTTGGCGGCATATTTATAGCGTCAAAAGGGTCGCCCTGCAACGCCTCTAGCCCAGTCGTGAGGGTGTCCTAACAGTATTGCGTTCCAGGCCTCCAAAGAGCGTGCAAATTCATAGGCCTTTGCGGCAGAGCTGGCTTGATCCCCAATTTGCCGGGCATAAGAAGGCTGTGAAAGCAGTCGCTCCAATGCAAGTGCCTGCGCTGAGGGGTCCCAAAAATCAACTAATAAAGCTGAATCTTGGTCTACCAATACCTCCTGAACCGGCTTAGTCGCACTAGCAACAATTGGACAACCAACAGCCATGGCTTCCAACAAACTCCAACTCAAAACGAATGGAACAGTTAAATAAAGATGTGCTTTTGAATGAGACAAAAGAGCCTGATATTCACTTTCTTGTACAGGACCCAACCAATGTGTTCTAGCAGGATCAAGATTCAAATCCTGCACAGCCCATTCCTGCCATGTGCGTCCATCATCTCGGGCAGAACCGTAGGCAACAAGATCTGCGCCAGCAATAGCAATATGAACTGATGGACGACTGGCCTGGAGCAATTCAAAAGCCTTCATCGCTTGAGGAAAACCTCGATACTCTTCAAATCCCCTACTTACATAAGTAACCCACTCAATCCCCTCTTTATTAGGCAACCTCTCAGGCAAAGGGAGAGAGGCGAGTCTTAAATTGGCCAAGCAATCCCAATCAATTCCTTCATGCAAAATGGTCATGCGAGCTTGAAGGTCACTAGGGAACTGTTCCCATTGCCATCGAGTTGGAGTAATTAAGCAATCACAAGACTCAGCTTCAAGCAAGATTTGAGCATTCCAAGTACGAAGCCGCATCTTGCGATCATCTTCCACATGACCATGTCGCAGAAACTCAACATCACTGCCAAAAGGTCTGTAAAACCATTCGACACATCCAATCCGTTTGGCTTTAGGAAAGCAATCTGAGAGGTAAAGACCGCTCCCAAAACCAACATGGCTGATAATTACATCAGGTATCCAACCTTCCAACTTCAATTTTGTAGCGGCCCGAAAAGCCGCCTGTCCAGCAAGTACTACATCTTCAAAGCGCCTCAAATAAGGGTGGAGTAACTCTGCTCGTGAAACACGATGGGTTTTGTATGGCAGCAGACGCAGTCCTTTTGCAGAAGGGGCATGCCATTCCTTCGAGGAACATAAAAAAACAACGTCATGACCCGCCTGCTGCAGAGCAGGGACTAGTCGACGAAACTGTGCTGGAAAATTTGAATGAGAGAACAGTAATCGCATTAAAAGAGGTCAAGTTCTCTCTATCAATTAGCTGACAATGCCTGCATAAAAATCTGTTGAAAATTTTCCAATAACCAAGCAGGAATATTCTTCTCAGGATCATTCACTTGCATAGTTCCTGGTTCAAAATAAAGCATTGCTATTAGTAATGCACCGATCGAACCTGGCTGATCAAAACCTCCCCCTTGCGCAGGGGATAATTTTGTAACAGCGGCTTGTTTAATTTGTTCATCAAGCATAGACATTTTCTGCTTCTGAATTCCACTTCTTACCATGGCCCAATATCTATCGGATAAATCATTCACCCACAACCCTTGAAGTAAGTCCTCAGAGCAATTCTGTATGGCATTAGCAAATGACCTTCTTAAATCTAATAGTTCTTCCAAGATTTCCTGATCTTCAGGATCAATATAATGCAGATTAGACAACCCAAGCATTCTATTTAATTGAATGCGATTTGAAACTAATTCCTGCAAAGTAGAAGGGAAAACATTTAGATCATTCTCGGATGTAATATTTTTTGGTGACTGTTGGGTGCTGGTAACAGGTTCTGAGGCTATTGATGATGAAGGGCCTCCTTCATAAAGATTCCTATATATAGCAACAAACCATGCTGGTAATTGTTGATCAGGATTAGCAATCTGTAACCGCCCAATTGGAGAATATAAGAAATTAGCCAATAACATCTGTGGGGCCAAAGGTTGTTGAAGGCCCTGGGAAAGTTTCTCGTTAATCCGATTCCTGAAATCAATTTGTGCAGGTAACAACTGAGAATCATCCTTCAGTTGGCGTACCAATTCAGTAGTGGCATTACCTACTGGAGTAGCCCACAATGTCTCAAGCAAATCAGTTGGGGCAGCAAGCCAAAATTTCACCAAAGCTTCCCTCTGTCCCTGAGCATGGAGATTTTGGGTGGACCATGCTGTCTGGGGTAAATCCACGTGCATCTAAAGCAATTAAGTCTTACATGATAAATGAGAATCAGCGCCGTAGAGCACCTCTAAACTCGACCAGAGCTAACAAAATAGTTAGAAGTGCTAATAACAACCCCAGAACTAGAGGCGCCAACATGATCTGCGCGACCCAAAATAATTGACTAGAAACTAGCCACACTAGAGAGCCAAAATAAGGAATTAAGCATATAACTGGCAATAACCACCTTTTCCAGTGACTACGAATTAGAAGATGTCTAATAAATGAATAACGCATCGCCAAGTTAATTAATTTGATGCTTAGCAAGAAGCTCCTTTTCTAGCACCGACCGACGGCCAAGAGGTAAAGTCCGTCTTAGCTCATTCCACAAGGGCTGTCGCCCTTCTATCACTATCTCAGGCACATTATTTTCAGTATTTGCTTTTGCAAAAGCACCACTCTTATGTGATGGATAGCTAGAGAAAGTTCGAACTGGATCCAGTGCAGCCGGGGGAAATTGCTTTTGGAATTCACTTAGTGGAGCAGCTAAACGCCTTTCTTTGAGTTTGTCAAAGAGCTTCTGATACTTACTCATGACAACCTTATAACTAAATTGTTGCTCTGCTCGAAGTTGCGCAGCGGCTCCCATTGCACGAATCATAACTGGCTGTTTAAGCAGAGCAACAATGCCAGCGACTGCAGCAGGTAAATCCACTTGTACAAGCTGCGCAAGACTGCCTGCAGCCATGGGATAACTCAACAAGCCTAATTGGGTGCCCCAACCCAAAGCTGAAGACAACTCCTTGGCAATAGGACTCCATTTTGTTGGCACTAAAAAACCATCTATACCAGGACGAACCAAATCTCTATAACCATCCCAATCAGAAGCGATAATAGGCAAACCAGCAGCCATCGCTTCTGCAACTGCCAAACCAAATGTTTCTTGAGTGTTATCAACTAGCGAAACAGCGATGTCTGCTGCTGCTAAAGATTGCAACTTAGTCAATTCTGAAACGGGCTTCTTTCCACCTAAGCGGCAAAATTGAACATTTGGACAAAGAGATCTTATTTTTTCAAAGTGATCAGCTTGTTGCTGTGAATCATCAGGCCCGCATTCAATTAAAACCAAAGGTTTATCTAATTCTCTTGCTGCCAACTCAATAGCCAAATAAGTCGGCCAAGGATCAAACTTTGTGAGCATAGATAACCGCCCAAGCCAAAGCAGAGCATGGCTATTAAGGTCAATGCCTAATGCCTTCCGTGCTAAAGCCTTTGGTGGCAACCCTTCTTGAATTTGTTGCGTTGCAATAGGCAATGGAATCACTGGCAAATTAGGCCTCTCACTTTTCCAAGAAAGAGATTCATCATGAAATCTCCTTAGTAATTGCTGCTCACGATCTTCTAAAACTGCCTCAACAACGCGCTTGCCGGCTCTACTACTACAAATCACTGCATCCCAAGGTTTAACCGGTTCAGTTGCCAGAGCCTCAATCAAACTCATAGATGCAGGTGTACTCAGCGTATGAATCTGACCAACCAACGAAAAAGATGCAGGTCCCGCCAATCCACGCCAATGAGACCAACGTCCGATAGAAGGGTCAGGAAGAAATAGGGCCCCGTTAGGAACCATTAATTCAGGATCTGTAAGGTCCAGCAGCCTCAAGAGACCCGTATGACCAGCAGATCTGGCAAACTGCTCAAATCCCTTCTTTAACTCAGTGCCACCCGATGCAAGGGTTAGTGGATTGCTACCTGCTTGACTGGCCCATAAAGACAGCAAAGTCTGTCCTGCTGAGCGACGGCCATTCAAAGGCCCCCCATCAGGTAATAGATCTGAGCTGACAACCAGAACCGGCAGAGCGATCACGGGCATGAAGTCTTGAAAGATCAGCCTATGAGAAGAACAAACAAATAACCATGAAACTTCTACTAATCACCAATCTCTACCCCCCCCAGGAACTAGGCGGATATGGAAGGTCCATGGCTGACTTTGCATGGGGATTGAGAGAATTAGGCCACTCAGTAAACATTATTTGCAGTGACGCACCTTATCTAGAAAGCAATTCGAGCTTCAACAATGAAAATATAAATCGTAATCTACTACTTAAGGGATCATTTAGGCACGGTGTTCAGCACATTTTAGACCCACATAAGCGTAAGCAAATTGATAACCATAATAATGCTTTACTATATAGATTAATCACAGAAAATTCTTGGGATGGAATCCTCATAGGGAATATTGACTTAATAGGATACGAAATACTAGACACCTTAACGAAAAGCGAACTGCCAATTCTTCACCATATTGGATTCATGGACCCGCCTTTTGAATCTATTCACCTTCCTAGTGCAAAAAATTACAAAGTAGTTGCCTCCAGTGAAGCAGTAAAAAAAGCCCTTATCAAAACGAATTTTGCTAAACAAAGTTCACCCGTTGTTTATCCTGGTGCAAGAGTGGAATTATATGGACAAGAGGCTACAAAGCGCCCTCTACCTCCGCTGCCAAATGGGACATTCAATAGTCCTTTATGCATTAGCTATGCTGGACTTCTGATGGCAACGAAAGGATTACATACTTTAATTGAAGCAATCGTAAAATTAAAGCAAAGAAGTATATTTACAAGAACACTAATTGCGGGGGGGGATTTTCAGGAAGGATATCAAGAAGTGCTAAAAAACTATTTAGAAGAAAATAAACTTGATGATTCAGTCTATTTCACTGGATCCCTAGAAAGGAATCAACTCGCAAGATTTTTTAGACTAAATCATGTCTTTGTTTTCCCATCTATCTATCCTGAAGCTTTTGGGATTGTGCAAGCCGAAGCAATGGCAAGTGGCCTGGCTCTAATAACAAGTGGCGTTGGGGGCAGCAAAGAGGTCCTAAAAGAAGGAATCACAGGTTTTAGTTTTCATGAAGGCAACTCTGATGAGCTTTGTAAGAAATTAACATTGCTAATTAAAGATAATCGCTTAATTAAAGAATTTGGAATCCAAGGTGAAGAATTTGCTAGAGCAAATTTAAGCGTAATGACCTCGGCCAAGCAATTGGAGGAGTTAATCATCAACATGTAGAAAATCAAGATTTTTTAGCAATCAATCAGAAATATTAACCCTGTTGAATTTCTATTAGAAATCAGTGGGCTACAAATTAATATCACCTATTCTCACTCGAAATTTCATAAAGAAAAGAAGATAATCGTTTCAAAGTAGATTTTTGTTCCCAAAAAAGCGACTTTTCCCTAGCAGCTAATGAGAACCTTTGTCTTTTCGCTGGACTATTTAATAAATCTAAAACTGCCATTGATAATCTATTTGGGTCAGTAATGGGAACCAAAAGCCCCTCGACTTCATTACTAATAGCCTCCCCAACTGGCATGCCTTCACTACCAACTATTGAGCACCCACACGCCATTGCCTCAAGCAAACTCCATCCAAGAATAAATGGATAGCTAAGATAAACATGGACCCAACTTGCCTGCAAAAGAGAAATCAATACTGGATAAGGAATCCTTCCTAAAAAATGAATTCTCTCTAGATCCAGCTCACCATCCAACTCATCTAACATTACTTGCTTAAGCATTCTTCCTGTGGGGAGAGCACCTCCATAACCACTCTCATTATCACCAACTATCAAAACACGCACTTCCTTGTTGTTACGTTGAATCTCAGGCAAGGAGCGCATGAAAGTATCAAACCCACGAAGACGCTCCAAATTCCTATTAACGAAGGTAATAGTTGGAGTTTCACGTGTAATTTGTATGCCTCTAACCTCAAAACTTACTGACGAATTTGGAGAAGCAACAGCTGTATCAATTCCTTCATGGACAACCTTCATACGTTCATTTTGAAACTCAGCTGGAAAACTATTAGCTTGATGATCAGTTGGCAAAATCCAAGCCCTAGCCTGATCGAGAGCAGCTCTCGTTAGAGTATTTCGCGCAACATGTTCAAGGTATTGATCTAGACTAGGGATGGGTTTCTGCGGATCCAATCCCCAACCAGAATGCTCTGGTCTGATCCAGATTTCAGGCCAAATTACTTGTGGGACATCAGGCCAAATAGTTCGAATAGCCAAGGTTTCCCCCCAGCCAGAATGGGCACAAATCAAATCTGGTTTCCAACCCTCTATTTGCAACTGTTCGCACTTTCGAGCCACTAATCCAGCCCTTTGAAAAGCTTCATGAGCAAGCTGAGAAGTCTGAGGAAGTCCATCAGGTGCATCTGGTGGAGCTAAATATCGAAACACTCGAAACTGAGCTTCTAAAGGCCTTTGATGTGAACAAATGGCAACAAGTTCATGCCCTTGCGCATGCAAATACGGAGCCAGTTGACGAAACTGTCCTGGAAAGTTTTGATGAATTAAAAGGAACTTCAGGCTATTCATCAAAAACAATCAATCATTCTGTGATTCATCGGAACTCTGTGAAGAAACTCCCTCAGGTTTGTGAGGAATTAAAGAAAGAAAACTTACTCCCCAATGCTGCAATTCAAGCCAAGCAGCATTAACAAAAGCAGGTTTATAAAGCTTAAAAATCTTTGTCAGGCCTAGAGTAGCTGCACTTTCGAGAGGGGAAACATAACTTATATCCCCATCTTGCCAAGAAGGTTGCTCAGTCCAATATTGAAGCTGGCTATGACTTAAAAAGAAGCAACCAGCGTGTGGGTTAAGCGGTGATTCATAAAGGACTTCTCCAGACGCCATTCCAATTACAAGAGACTTTGAAGGATTAGGGATTAAAGAGCGAAGATCATTTTCGGGTACAGGACCATCGATATAAAACTTTTGAACCCTGTTCGGTAATGGAGAGAACTCCATTCGATGAGGTAAAAGCAAGACTTCATCACCAAGCTCATGGTTAAACCAAGAAATCTTGTGGAAAAACATTGGGTCATGAATAACTAAATCATCTTCCATATAGCAATAAAGGTCATATTTTTTATCCAACTTCGAAGCCAAATAAGTTTGCGCCTCAAAACCCAAATGCATTCCATCTTCTGGATGGGTCACTACCTCTTCAAAAAGCCCCTGAAAAGGTTCATCCAGTTGATCTAGTACCGAATGCTGACCATCCGTGATGACCTTGACATCAATCACATGGCCCAAGTCCTCATTCGCAGGCTGAACTGACATCTTCGCAATGTTGAGAATGCCCTGCAAAGGCCCTAACCTCTGAAAAGCCATCAACTGTTGCTGAAGGCCTTGCTTCCGAGGCTCAGGATTGGGTCGAAGAGAAGCATGCAATCCACTTCCATTTGGGTTCCAATGGTGCACGATGGCCACCAAGATCCGCATTCCAAAGACCCTGACTTGCTCTAAAGCTTCTCATGATGTGGCAATGGTGCAAGCACCTGCCAATAGCCATCAATTAATCGAAATAGAAGTGATTACGGGGGAACAGCCCAAACTAAGCCTGCCGAAAGAAGCAAAAAGTATTTCCAGCCGCATATCTCCACTAATCAAAATAGGAAAACTAGCTGCAGAAGAATTAATTAAGCACCGTCATTCTGGTCAGATTGCAATCCAAGTCCACGATGAATCTCCTGGTGTTCCTTGCCTGCGCTTTGATGCAGATGTCATGGATCACATGGGGCCACCTTTAATACCTGATCCCTATTGTCTCGCCTCCAATGGATTTGCAGATTTGATCCAAGAATTTGAAAAGAATCACCCATTACCTCCTTGGCATGAGCGTTTACCCTTTGCTTTTTGGCGAGGTTCTACTACAGGTTTATCAAAAATTGATGTCGATTTACTCCCAGCCTTGCCACGTTACCAACTTTGTAACCGAACTAATGAACTCCCCACAATGTTAAATGCACAATTCACAAATATTGTGCAAAGTGTATCTAAAGAAGAAAAAGAAAAGATCAGGAAGCAACTTCTTTTAAAAAATCTCTTAGCACCAAGAACAAGTCCATGGCATGGTGCACTAAATCAATGGTTAATTGATATTGACGGCAATGTCAATTCCTGGGGATTACTGTGGAAGCTATTAAGTGGAAGTTGTGTAATTCATGTATTAAGTCAACATCAGCAGTGGTATCACAATCAGCTCAGGCCAATGCAACATTTTATTCCAGTAAAGCAAGATCTTAGTGATTTAGAAATGCAACTAAGTTGGTGCCATAAAAATAAACAAGAATGTTCGCAAATAGCTTCTAATGGAAGATCACTGGCTCACAAAATAGTTAGGAATCTGGAGTCAGATATAATGAGGTCAATTAAGGAATACACCCTTAAATGGGTCCATTAAACAGATGAACGCGATTTGCATACCAGTCTGGAATAGGCCTGAATATTTAAGGGTTATGCTAAACAACTTAAAGCTTCTAAGGGAAATTGACAGGTGGGCAATTTTCATTCAAATAGATCCTTCACCTCGACTAGAAGAAATCTTGTCAATTATAAAATTCTCTGAACTTCCTTGTGAAATATACGTTGAAGCTAATAACAAAATCCTTGGAGTTAGAGGCAATACATTCCATTGTATAGAGGTTGCTGCAAAGAGAGGTGCAGATTACTTCCTCTATATTGAAGACGATTTAGAAATTAGCAAAGATGCACTAGAATTTGTAGAATTCTCAATGTCTAATCGTAATTTTTCAGATCATTTTGTTAGTGGTAATCTTCATTTTTCGGGTTGTTCTAATCACGCACATTTCTCAATACCAAAGCCGATCAACCCTATTTGGCCACATTTAGCATTAAACAGCCAGTTTCTATCAAGTTATGGATTATTTTTTTGTAGAAGTCAGTATGAAAAATTTATCTCGAAATTTTGGTGGACTCAACCTCTAAAGGTTAGAGATCTTAGGGGTAACCGTGGGGCTGGTTGGGACTATGCATTAACACAAGCCTTACTAGAGAATAATTTCTTCTGCCTACAAAGCTTGTTACCACGTGTGCGACACGTTGGAGTTGAAGGTG
The DNA here is from genome assembly GCA_003215535.1 of Prochlorococcus sp. AG-409-L18. GTDB lineage: Bacteria > Cyanobacteriota > Cyanobacteriia > PCC-6307 > Cyanobiaceae > AG-409-L18. The sequence continues at coordinate 127,183 of QCKG01000002.1, read as the reverse complement.
TGCACTGCAATCCAGAAGAATATGAAAAAGGGTGGGCTAAGGCAGACTTATGGCCTGGCAATGAAAAGCTCAAGAATCTCCAAATAATAAAACCAAATGACAACCTTCTAGGAGACTTGGGGGCCTTCGTCTCAATGGCCAAACAATGCTGGACAATCCAACAGCATTGGCTTTTCCAAGATCAAAACCTATCAAAAATAGCAAAAAATTTACGGCAACACCTCCTATGAAAAATTGGACTGGGATCGATTGGATAAATCATGGAAGTCGTCTGAGCGAACAAGACCCATGGTTGGCTCAGAAAATAATATCTAAAGGCATTAAAGAAGCTGCCAACGAACCAGATGCATACTTTAATTTAGGCATTGCTCTTCATATGCAAAAAAGGCCAGATGCCGCAATCCGTGCTTATCAAACAAGCTTAAGTATGGAAGGTTGTCCATTAGAAAAAGCAAAAAGAAACCTAGCTCAAGATCTTCTACTTAATGGAAACTTTAAAGAAGGTTGGGAAACATATGAAATAAGGTTCAAACCACTTCAGAATAAATATTTTGAGGATGTTTTAGGACAAGCTTGGGCGGGCCCTCGTTCAGGGAAAAAATTACCAGATCATATTGTCTTAGTAGGAGAGCAAGGTTTTGGAGACACTTTCCAATTCTCAAGATTTGCTCTTATCATGCAAAAACTAAAAGTCAGAACTAGCTTATTTTGCCAATCTGAGTTATTACCACTTCTAAAAGAAGGCACTGAAATTGAACATGTTACAAACTACTTTGAAGAAGGTGAATTAAATACTAATTCAACATGGTGCCCTCTTCTGAGTATGCCAGGAAGATTGCAAGCAAATAAAAAACATTTACCCTCCATTTCCTTCCCATATATCTATGCAAATCCAAATAAAATTAAAGAATGGGGACAAAAACTGCATCGATCACCTAATCATAAGCTCATTGGAATACATTGGCAAGGCAACCCAAAGTTTGAAATTGCACTATATTCAAAAGGCCGCTCTATGAAATTCGAAGACTGGCTCCACTTAAAAGGTATCCCTGGAATTGAATTTATTTCATTACAAAAAGGAGCTGCAAAAGAACAATTAAAAATCGACCAAGGTCTAAATTTTGTCAAGGGTCAAGAACTCTTCAGCAAAAGTATGGATTTCCGAGACACAGCCGCAGTGATTTCACATTGTGATCTTGTGATCAGTGCCGATAGTGGAATAATCCATCTTTCAGGGGCAATGGGAATTCCTACTTGGGTTGCTTTACCTTGGGTTTCCGAATGGCGATGGGGTCTTAATGAACCAACGACAAATTGGTATCCATCCATGAGATTATTTCGACAAGAAAAGTTAGGCGGCTGGGAGAATCCAGTTGCAAAAATAAGAAAAGAAATGATCACTCATTTCATTAAAGATAGTTAGATTCGTGACCCCAAAATACATCTAATCTCACCAAATATTATCCAGAAAAAGATCATTACCTTTAATTAGGAGAAAATTTAATTTTAAATATATTCGCCTGTTTTAATTAATTTTAGCCAGCTTTTTGCTACATCCTTCCAAAGTTTTATAGGGCGCTGTTGAATTGCTAATTGCAATTCCTTTCGAAGAGGGTAGCTACTTATTAAAGTTCTCAACCCATCCCTCAAGTCTTTCCAATTTGCGGTGTCCACTGTTAGGCATCCCCCGGATGCTGCTAATTCTGCCAATGCACCTTTATTACTACAAATACAAACTCTATGATGCCAGAGACTCTCAGCTACAGGTAAACCAAAACCCTCTTCTAAAGAAGGGAAGACACAAAAACAGGCTTGCCTATATAAATCCAGAAGAGTCTTGTCATCAGCCTTTTGCTCCCAAAGTAAAGGCAAACCAAGGCTTATGGCTCTTTTAACCAAAGACACGACTCTTGAATCATTAGGCCATCCAACAAGTACCAAAGCAAGACCAGATGGCCAACAGCCTTGAGCACAAAGGTCGGCAAAGGCCTTAAGCAAGGCCACATGGTTCTTCCGAGGTTCCAAGGAACTAACGCACAAGACAATTCCTCCATCTCCCTTCGGAGGAGGTAATCGTGAAGTGCCAGAGAATTCTTCTGCTAGAGGTAATGCTAAAAGACGTGCTTTTGGAACTAACTTCTCTTTAATCCAAAAGTTCTGAAGATGAATGGCCGTTGTCCGAGAGTTAGCTAAAACCAAATCAAATGATGCAAGACCTTTCATGTACTGCGCATGCGAAAGACTTGCTGATTGAGAAAATGAGCCATAAAGATTTGAGTGCATTAACGGAATCGCATCATGGAATAACCAAGCAAGAGAAAGATTTTTACTAGATGCCATTTCTAAGAGCTCTTCTGTCGTTGGATTATGAGGTCCACTTACAAGCTCAATCACAATTAACCACTTTGCATTTAGTAAAACCTTAGAAGTAGCGCAAGAGCTATCAGCCCACTGCTCAAGATGTGGTCCATTCCACCTAGCCAGATGACGACGCTGAGCCAGCGAAGCAGGCTCTAAAGAATTCAAATTGCGATTCCAAATCACTGGTTGTAGGCGTACCCCCAACTCTTGCCAAGCCCGAGCAAGAGATCGCACACATCGCTGAATACCAGTGTTTCTTTCAAACCGCGATGTGTGATCGACGTATATCAAGAGTGTTTCTCCTGACAAGACTGGATTGATAAGAATCTTTCCCACACTATGAAAGGCAAGAACGTTATACCCTTTGGAACTAATTGCCTAAAAAAATCAGGATATTTATTGAAAATTGAAAATTGCTACCAAGTTAGATAGTGCTCAGGTTATTTTTCACTAGGTTCAATTAAGTATAGATTTTCTCTTCACGCAATGATTTTTATTAATCAATAATATACCTAGATTTATTTAAAAAGACAAGTTTCTAATTATTAAGACCCTAGCCTTTCTCCTTTATAACCTGAATTAAGACGAACTCCCTCACACCAATCCAAGTTTTCCAGATACCAAGCAACAGTTACTTTTAAGCCATTCTCAAAATCATGAGCTGGTGTCCAGCCTAATTCAGTGGTGATAAGCCCTGCATCAATAGCATATCTATAATCATGTCCTGGGCGATCAATAACTGGTTTGATTAAACTTGTATAAGAACAAGAAGCAGGGCGAAGCCGATCTAATAATAAACATAATCTCTCAACAATTTGTAAATTGGTACGCTCACTATTTCCTCCAATACAATATTTTCTGCCAGGGGCTCCTTTGAGGATTGCCAATAATAAAGCATCAATATGGTCTTCAACATATAACCAATCTCGCACATTACTTCCATCCCCATAAAGTGGAATAGCCTCTCCAGATATTGCTTTAAGGATAACAACTGGTATTAACTTCTCAGGAAACTGCCATGGACCATAATTATTTGAACAGTTAGTCAGTATGACAGGCAATCCATATGTATGAAACCAGGCATTTACCAAATGATCACTAGCTGCCTTGCTAGCCGAATAAGGGCTTCGTGGAGAGTAAGGTGTTAACTCAGAGAAACGACCACTATCATTTAAAGAACCAAATACCTCATCAGTACTGATGTGATGAAAACGGAAAAGCCTTTTTCTATTCTCAGGCAATTTATCCCAATGAGATCTTGCTGCTTGCAGTAAGTTAAAAGTTCCAATTACATTGCTATAGATAAATGCACTTGGTGAATCAATTGAACGATCAACATGACTCTCAGCCGCCAAGTGAAAAATAAGATCAGGATCTGCCTTGGAAACGGCTCGGCAAGTTGACTCAGCATCAGCAAGATCAACCTTTAGCAAATGATGTCTATCTATCCCCTTAGAGCCAAGCTTATCCAAAACTCCTTGAATACTCGATAAATCACTTGCATAACCAATTTTATCCAAGTTATAAATAACCACTTCGCTGCAATTGAGTAAGCGGCGAATTAATGCACCTCCAATAAAGCCTGCGCCACCAGTAACAAGAATCCTATGAGATTCACCTAACAAAGATGGAAGATCGTTTAATTGGTTCAATAGTTAATGGGGAAAATGGGAAGAAAATGATCGCAAGCACTCAAGATTGCTCTTGGTGCAACTCTTGCAGAACCAAAGTCAATTCTCTACGCCAATGCTTAGGCTTCAAGCCAAGAATTTCTATAGTCTTACTGCAATCCAATAAAGAATAAGAAGGTCGTCTAGCAAGTGTTGGATATTCAGCTGATCTGATTGGTTCAACCAAAGCAGATTTTTGTAGAAGCCCCATTTCAACAGCAATCTCACCTATCGCAACAGCAAAGTCATACCAACTTGCAACTCCCGCATCGCTCCAATGAAGGCGAGAAGCATTTTCAACATTTTTGTCTAATAAAATCGTACGCCAACAAGCCAAAGCTAAGGTTTTAGTAGAAGTGGGGCAACTTACCTGATCAGAAACTACCTGCAAAGATTCTCCAGATGCGGCTCTTGCCGCATGGAGACGAAGCATAGTTAGGCAAAAATTCTTCCCTATAGGTCCATATACCCAACTACTTCTAAGTATTCGAGCTCCAGATAATTGCAACGCAGCATTTTCACCAGCAGCCTTGGTGGCTCCATAAACACATAAAGGATTCACAGGATGCTCAACTAAATAAGGCTTACCAGCACAACCATCAAACACAAAGTCTGTACTGACTTGTAGGAGTCGACCGCCCACCTCTGCCAAAGCAGAGGCAAACGCAACTGGCGCATGAGCATTAACAGCAAGAGCTGCATCAGGCTCATTCTCAGCCTTATCTACCGCTGTATAAGCTCCCGCATTAAGAACCCAATCAGGACGGATTTCTAAAACAGCATTTCTACAAGCCACAGAATTTGCCAAGTCAAGCTCACGACGTCCAAAAGAAATCAAATCAATATTGGAGGGAAAACTTTTTTTCAAAGCCACCCCTAATTGACCCAAGCCTCCTGTCAGCAAAACCTTCATGCAAACAACTCCTGAGGATTTAAATCATCTAAAAAAGGAGCTAAAGAATCTTTTTGAGACAATTTTGGCAAAACTCCAAAACCATCCCATTCGATATTTATACGAGGATCATTCCAACGAATACTACGTTCACAGTCTTTATTCCAATAATCAGTGGTCTTATAGAGCACATCCGCTTGCCCTGAAATCGTTAGGAACCCGTGAGCAAATCCCTCTGGAACCCATATTTGTTTGTGATTATTAGAACTCAAATGCACTCCAACCCATTGATACTGAGTGGGAGAACTAGCTCTCAAATCCACAACAACATCAAAAATCTGGCCTGCAACACAACGTACTAATTTCCCTTGCGCATGAGGAGGTAATTGATAATGAAGTCCGCGCAAAACGCCCTTATGGGAGCGGGAATGATTGTCCTGCACAAACTCGCCTTGATCCTGTCCAGCAATAACTAACAACTCTTTAAAGTGATTATAATTCCAACTCTCATAGAAAAATCCCCTTTCATCCTCAAAAATCTTTGGGGTAAACAACAATGGGCCTTGTAAAGGCAAACCATTAGACGCAGTGAGAGATTCAGCTTGCATGTGAAATATCTCCTTCAGGATGATCTAAAAGCTCCAACAAGTAACCGCCATAACCACTCTTTCGCAATGGCTCTGCAAGCTTCGCAAGCTGTTCATTATCTATCCAACCCTGCCGCCAGGCCACTTCTTCAGGGCAGCCAACTTTAAGACCCTGACGACGCTCCAAGGTTCGAATATAAGCAGATGCTTCATGCAAGGAATCACATGTTCCTGTGTCCAGCCATGCCATACCTCGCCCCATTAACTCCACTCTAAGTTTTCCTTCTTCCAAATATTGGCGATTTAAATCGGTAATCTCCAGTTCCCCTCGGGATGAGGGTTGAACCATGCGTGCTCTCTCAACAACTGATTCGTCATAGAAATAAAGGCCTGTAATAGCGTATCTACTTCTTGGCTTAGCTGGCTTTTCTTCAAGACTCAATACTCTTCCAGTCGCTGAATATTCAACTACTCCATATCTTTCAGGATCACTAACGGGATAGGCAAAAACAGTAGCGGAATGAATCTCAGTATTGCTTTTTAATAACTGAGGGACTAAATCATGGCCATGAAACAAATTATCCCCAAGTATTAAAGCGGCTGGAGAACCCGAAAGAAACTCTTCCCCTATCAAAAAGGCTTGCGCCAAACCATCAGGACTAGGCTGCACTGCATAATGAATTTTCAGACCGAATTGACTACCATCTCCCAGTAATCGCTCAAAAGATTGCTCATCCCAAGGTGTGGTGATAACGAGAATTTCCCGAATCCCTGCCAGCATCAAAGTGCTCAAGGGATAAAAAACCATAGGCTTGTCATAAACCGGCAACAACTGCTTACTAACAGCCTGAGTTATGGGATGCAGCCTTGTCCCATTACCGCCTGCGAGGATAATGCCCTTGTGAGTCATGATTATCTAAAACTTGGAGAATGCTGCCATGGAGATTGAATAAATGGCAGGCATTAATTTGATAAAACATGCACCAGGAGCACCTGGCCTTCGTTTTCTTGGATTAGGTCCAGGCTTAATGCCAATAAGAGGAATGCTTAAGTTAAAACTTTTACTAGATAAGCATGCCTTCTGGGCAGATGGTCGCACTAATGCACAACTAAGAATCCTTTTATCTCAAAGCACTGTAGTGGTAAGTCTCTGGCGAGGCAAAAGAATGGTCGGCTTTGGACGAGCAACCAGCGATAAAGTTTTTCGAGCGGTCCTGTGGGACGTTGTTGTTGCTGGAGATCTTCAGGGGCGAGGTCTAGGGCGAAAAGTCATAGAAGCACTCCTCAATGCACCAGCAATACGGAATGTAGAGCGTGTATATCTAATGACCTCCCAAAGCGCTGAGTTTTATCAACAACTTGGCTTCGAAAATGCAAACAGCCAAAAATTGCTTTTAAAAAAGCAATTATCAAATTGACTTTTTAAGTAAAAGCGGATGAAGAGATTCGAACTCTCGACCCTCTCCTTGGCAAGGAGATGCTCTACCACTGAGCTACATCCGCATGTTCTTTTCAGATCATGTTCTGAAAGCACCAGAGCAGCATGCCTTAAACAAGGCAACCTGGTCAATGGGACCTTTAACTGTTATTTGTTTTCAGGGAGTGCTTGCATCAAAGATCCCATCTCAAGCGCTTGCAAAGCATAACTCCAACCGAGATTGCTCTTAATACCTGCTCTCTCTAAAGCTTGCTGCAAATTATCAGTGGTCAATACACCAAAAATAATTGGAATGCCTGTATCTCTAGAGACTGAAGAGATACCCTTGCTTGCTTCCGCCACCACAACATCAAAATGAGGGGTATCACCCCGAATAACTGCACCCAGTGTGATCAGAACTTGATAACGTCCGCTCCTAGCCATTGCCAGGGAGGCAATAGGTAATTCAAAAGACCCTGGTACCCAAGCAACGTCAAGTTGAGCACTATTTTCTGAGGTGTCTACACCGTGGCGGGCTAGACAATCCAAGCATCCGCTTAAAAGCTTGCCAGTAACTAAATCATTGAATCTTGCAACAACAACTCCTATTTGCAGGCCTGTTGCGTCAGTAAAGCGTCCTTCAAAAGTCGCCATTTTTATACGACAAGCTAGTTACTCCTACTACCGTAGAAGCTAAAAGGATATTTAGAGCAGTTAGACCAGAAAACTGATTTAACCCAATGGGCCCATATAGCCAGTAACTCCATCTATCTGATGTGCAACAAATTCAGCAATGAACCCGTTGATGAGTACCAAATGGAACCAAACACCACCAATGATCTCAATTTTCTTTATTTCACTATTCCGTCTATTTGATGGGTCTGTTTGGGTCATATAGAGAACTGGGACCCCAACTACCAAAATCAATGAAGCAAACAGAAGGGCGTTCGCGGCGATGCCTGAAATGAACTGCATGGGGAATGGGGCGAAGGAGCCAATGCTCTCAGCATCTAATCATTGTCCCATGAGGTACAGGCTGATTTATAAAACTGGCCCTTGAGTGTCGCGAGGCTTCACATGCATTGAAGTAAAAGGCCTTTACGATGCGAGTTATCAGGAGGGAGAGGAGCTATGTCTATTCACTCTGAACCCCTGCAGGGCAGTTTGTTTGGTGAATCACCAGACGATTCTCAACAAAAAAACCCCCCTTCTACGAAATCACAACAATCCAACACCGATCTGTCAGACCAAGAGTTAGTTGCTGATGCAAAAAACCGTCCAAGAAAGCATCCAAATCTCATAAAGAAGAATCAAAGGAAGCATTTTGCCAATACTGAAGAAGCTTCTAAGCAAAACGAAGTCTCAAATCCACCTTGGTCTCATCACAGCCTTATAGATCTAGCTCTACTGACTCCAATGCTTAGGCACTATGTAGAGCTCAAACAAGCCAGTCCAGAAAGAATTTTGCTTTATAGGTTAGGAGATTTTTATGAATGCTTCTTTGAGGATGCAATTCGATTATCCCAACTTCTGGAATTGACACTGACAGGCAAGGAAGGAGGTAAAGCAATAGGTCGAGTTCCAATGGCAGGTATCCCACATCACGCTGCTGAACGTTATTGCTCAGAAATCATTAAACATGGCCTAAGTGTGGCCATTTGCGATCAATTAGAAAGTAATCCGCAAAAAGGTTCTCTATTAAAAAGAGAGATCACAAGGGTACTTACCCCTGGAACAGTTTTAGAAGAGGGCATGTTGCAAGCCCGCAGGAACAACTGGTTAGCAGCTGTCATAGTTGAATCAGCACAAGGCAATCATCCCAGTAGTTGGGGATTGGCCTGTGCTGATATAAGTACAGGAGAGTTTCTTGTCACGCAAAGGGAAGACAACTTCTTACTATTTCAGGAACTTTCAAAACTTGACGCCTCGGAAATTGTTTGGGGAGGATCCGAAACCATCGAAACCCAAAACTGGTGTCCAGAAAGATTTCATATCACCAAAATTTCCAACACAGCTTTTAGCCAACCTGAAGCAGAATCCGCTCTTAAAAAACACTACAAACTCAAAACACTCAATGTTTTAGGGCTTCATGATTCACCTTTGGCACTTAGGGCAGCAGGTGGTCTCTTGAGCTATTTGCATAAAACAAGGCCAAGCAATTTCCCAAGCCAAGTAGTTAATAACCCTCTCGAAATAGTCCTTGATCTTCCACGGAGCACCTTTTCAGGAGATTCTTTAATCCTCGATTTTCAGACAAGGCGAAATCTTGAACTAACGACAACCCAACGAGACAACCAATTTCAAGGTTCACTCCTCTGGGCAATAGATCGCACGCTCACCGCAATGGGAGGGCGCTGTCTTCGCCGATGGGTTGAAGAACCCCTAATGGATAGAAAGGAAATACTTGCAAGACAATCAGTTATTAGCAGCCTTGTCGAGCTAAGGCCACTCAGGCAATCAATTAGACGCTTGCTTCGAGCCATGGGAGATCTTGAGAGGCTCGCTGGGAGAGCTGGTGCAGGACAAGCTGGTGCACGAGAGCTAGTTGCTATTGCTGATGGATTAGACCGCCTTCCCCATCTGGCCGCAAAACTCAAAATACTGAACTCAAATATGCCTACTTGGTTCAAAGCACTCGTTGACATTGACCCAGATCTACTTGAATTAGCAAATCAAATTCACCAACAATTAATAGATAGTCCCCCCCTAACCATTAGTGAAGGTGGTCTAATCAATGATGGTGTCGATCTAATATTAGATGGGTTACGAAATCAACTTGATGACCAAGATAATTGGCTAAGAAGTCAAGAATTAATAGAAAGAAAAGCAAGTGGCAATCAAAATCTTAAGATTCAACACCATAGAACATTTGGTTATTTCATAGCTGTCAGTAAAGCAAAGTTAAATACTGTCCCAGAATATTGGATTAGACGACAAACCCTCTCTAATGAAGAAAGATTTATAACTCCTTTACTCAAAGAAAGAGAAGCGAAAATATTTCACGCGAGATCACGTGCAGCCCTACGTGAATATGAACTGTTCTGCAATCTGCGAGAGGTTGTTGGCAAGAAAGCAGAGATAATTCGAGAATCTGCAAGAGCAGTAGCAGGCCTCGATGCACTATCAGGACTGGCAGAGGTCGCAGCAACAAATGCATATTGTCCTCCAAGCATTATGGAAAATAATTCAAAAAAATGCTCAAGAAAACTATCAATTAAAGGCTGTAGACATCCAGTAGTTGAGCAAACAATAGTTGAAGAAAAATTTCAACCAAATAATATTGAATTAGGTGAAGTTACTGATCTAATTATTCTTACAGGTCCGAATGCAAGTGGTAAAAGTTGTTATCTTCGTCAAATTGGATTAGTGCAATTACTGGCACAAATAGGGAGCTGGGTTCCAGCAGAAGAAGCACATCTAAGTATTACAGACAGAATCTTCACTAGAGTTGGAGCAGTTGATGATCTAGCTGCAGGACAATCAACATTTATGGTGGAAATGGCAGAAACTGCTTTCATACTTCATCATTCAACTAATCGCTCCTTAGTTCTGCTTGATGAGATTGGGCGAGGAACAGCAACATTTGATGGTTTATCAATTGCCTGGGCAGTCAGCGAATTTTTGGCCCTACAAATAAGAAGCCGAACAATATTTGCTACGCACTATCATGAATTGAATTCGCTATCAGAAAAATTAGAGAATGTGGCTAACTTTCAAGTCCTAGTTGAAGAAACTGGCAATGAGCTCTTGTTTCTTCATAAAGTAGCTCCCGGCGGAGCTAGTAGAAGTTATGGGATAGAAGCTGCACGATTAGCTGGCATACCAGATCATGTCATTTTAAGAGCAAAAAAAATACTTACCAAACTTGAACAATCCAAACAATCCACACCTCAAAACAATCAATCAAAGGCAATAAAAAAAGAATCAATTCAAAAGGCTGCCTAATTAATCAAGCAAGTATTAAGAATCAATTGAGGCCCTTAACAATGCATTTACAACCGAAGCCGCAAGTCCTGCACCACCGCGAGTCCCGTTTAAACAGATATTAGGCAAGCCACTACCGGAGAGTCTGCTTTTGCACTTAACCACTCCTACAAACCCAACTGGCATACCAATAATCAAACTAGGTGCAGGAGCACCTTCATCAACCAAATCCAGTAGAGCTTCCAATGCAGTAGGAGCACTGCCAATGGCCACAATTGGGGCACAATTTGGTTGCAATTGATTAACACTCTCCAACCAGGCACGCTGCATGCCCAATGCAGTTCTCGTTAAACCTTTTTCAGCTTCCTCAGGAGCCCAATCAAGCACAGTTCGCACAGGTGAAGCCAGAGTGCCTTGCGCCATACGCTTAACACCAGCTGCCAACATAAAAGTGTCAGTAAGTATTGTTGCGCCAGCTTTCAAAGCAGATAAACCAAGTTGACATGACCCTGGACTAAAACTTAATAAACTCCTTACTTCAAAATCACCACTGCTATGGATCAATCTCTCTAACACTTTTTGCTGCAATGGATCCAAACCTGTGGTATGACCCAATTGCGTCTGAATTAAACGAATGCTTTCCAAGAAAATTGGATGATCAAATCTCGTCACTTACCTTCCCTGAATCTATCTGAATTAAGGCCTCATCAGAATACGACTATGCCTTTGGTTTCATTATGCCAATCCACCTAATTTGGGGAGATGACATTACTTCTATCGAAAGATCTATAGAAGCCTTAATCAATAAAGTTATTGATCCTGGGTGGAGCAGCATTAACTTCAGCAAACTGGATGGATCAGATATTAATCAAGCCAAACAAGCTCTGGAAGAAATACGTACCCCACCTTTGGGCAATGGAGGAAGAGTCGTATTACTAAAACGCAACCCCTATTGCAATAATTGCCCAGAGGAATTAACTAAAATGTTTGAAGAAGTTATTCAAGTCATTCCAAACAATTCTCATCTCATTCTAAGTAACGTCAACAAACCAGATGGACGATTAAAAACTACAAAAGCGCTTCAAAGATTAATTAAATCAGACAAAGCTTTTGAGAGAAGTTTCCTTCTGCCTGCATTTTGGGATGTTAATGGTCAAAAAAATTTTATAAATTGCATAGCAAAAGAAATGGGGCTTTTACTTGATTCAGATGCAACATTACTTCTAGTTGAAGCAATAGGAAATGATAGTGAAAGATTGGCTTCAGAGCTAAGTAAGCTTTCACTACTTGCTCAATCCCAGAACGTCAAACCAAGCCAAGCTGAACCCTATTTACCCATCTCAGCAAAACTGGTTAACTCTCTCATTGATGGAATTACCAGCAATGCTCTGCAAGTGGGAGAAAGCCTCTTGAGAGGAGAGAAAGCAGAAGCAATTCAACGCATTGATGCTTTATTAAATGCTGGAGAACCACCACTGCGAATTATCTCTACACTTAGTGGCCAAGTTAGAGGATGGCTTTGGGTCAGTCTCTTAGACAAGCAAGGAGAAAAGGATGTTTCTGTAATTGCAAAAGCAGCAGGGATTGCCAATCCAAAGCGTATTTACGTAATGCGGAAGCAACTGCAGGGAAGGCCTCCTCAAAAATTCCTAAATTTATTAAATCGTTTGTTGGAAGTAGAAGCCGATATCAAGAGGGGTATTATGGCTAAAGACGCATTTCGGGATTACCTTATTGCAGACAAAGAATGAGAGTGACCCCACACTGAAATAATAAGAGTCTTCTTAGGTGAATTGAATGTCATTGCTGGTGCAAAAGTTTGGCGGCACCTCTGTAGGCAGTGTTGAACGCATCAAAGCAGTAGCAACAAGAATTGCAGAAAGCAAAGCTTTTGGTCATGACTTAGTAGTAGTTGTATCTGCAATGGGCCATACAACCGATGAATTAACAGGTCTCGCTCAGACCATCAGTAACAAGCCCCCTCAAAGAGAGATGGATATGCTCCTAGCTACTGGAGAACAAGTCTCCAGTGCTCTCCTAGCAATGGCTCTGTATGAAAGAGGAATTCAGGCTATTTCCATGACTGGGTCTCAAGTAGGAATTGTGACCGAGTCAGCTCATGGCAGAGCTCGCATTCTTGAGGTGCGAACGGAACGAATAAAAAAGAAGCTAGAAGAAGGGCAAGTTGTTGTTGTCGCCGGTTTTCAAGGAACAAGCTTTAGCTCTGGAGGAACCGCCGAGATCACAACTCTTGGTAGAGGTGGTTCAGACACATCTGCCGTTGCTCTCGCAACCGCACTAAATGCAGATGCTTGCGAGATATACACAGATGTACCAGGCATCTTGACGACAGACCCGCGAAAAGTGTCAGATGCACAAATGATGACCACTGTCAGTTGTGAAGAGATGCTGGAGCTAGCGAGCCTAGGAGCAGCTGTCTTGCATCCAAGAGCAGTTGAAATTGCGCGCAATTATGGAGTCAGTGTTGTCGTTCGTTCGAGTTGGAGTAATGAACCAGGTACAACCCTCACTAGTAAATCAAAACGTCCCTTAGGGCGCGAGGGATTGGAGTTAGGACGACCAGTAGATGGATTAGAGCTAGTCGAAGACCAAGCAGTGCTTGGCTTATCTCACATTCCTGATCAACCAGGGATTGCTGCCCACCTCTTCGAAAAGCTATCAAATGGTGGAATAAATGTCGATCTAATTATCCAAGCAACACATGAAGGTAAAAGTAATGACATCACTTTCACCGTTGCAAATCAAAATCTACCCAAAGCAAAGGAAATTAGTGAAAGCGTTATCAAAGAATTAGGAGGTAACCTTTCAACTCAAAGTGAAATGGCTAAATTAAGCATTAGTGGCGCTGGAATAATGGGTCGTCCAGGAATCGCAGCCACATTATTTGACACTATTTCTAGAGCAGGAATTAACCTTCGCTTGATTGCCACCAGTGAAGTAAAAGTCAGTTGTGTTATAGATGCCAAACTTGGGGCTAAAGCTTTGCGAGCTGTGAGCGAGGCTTTCGAACTGAATGATAATCAAGTCTTAATTAATCCAAGTATCGCATTCAATGGTGAGCCTGAAGTTAGAGGTGTGGCTATGGACTCTGACCAAGCCCAAGTAAGTGTGCGAAGAGTTCCTGATAAACCTGGCACAGCAGCATCCCTATGTTCTGCACTTGCGGAAGCTGGAATCAGTTTAGATGCCATTGTGCAATCCGAAAGACAACACAAAGATGGAAGTCGAGACATTAGTTTCACGCTCAAGAAAAACGATCGTCAACAAGCCGGTAATGCCCTAGGCCCTCTTCTGGCTCAATGGCCAGGGTCATCTCTTGAGGACGGACGCCCTATCACAAGAATAAGTGCGGTTGGTGCAGGAATGCCCGCTACAGCGGGAACTGCTGGGCGAATGTTTAGAGCTCTAGCTAATGCAGGGATCAACATCGAAATGATTGCCACTAGCGAAATTCGAACTAGTTGTGTTGTCGCTGAAACTGATGGAATAGATGCATTGCAAGCAGTTCATTCTCACTTTCAATTAGGAGGCAAAAAACAATATGAAGCCAAAGAATTCTAATCACAAATTTCCTTACAATTACCTAGAAAGAATTTGTCTTTCTTGTAATTCAACCAACAAAAGTTTTAAAACAACTGATGCGTTATTTTGATAGGTATAAGCTTCAGCTTCCTGTAATGAACCAAAAGCTGACACAGCTTCTATAGGAACGATCCACCCAAGAGGCTCAACCCCAAGTAGATTAGCTCTTAGGTGCTGAAGAACATGAATAAACTCATGACTAATTAGCTTACATCTAACCTCTGGTGCCATTATTCTGTCACTAATAATAATTGTTCCTAAACGTCCAGGTAAGGCTTCATAAGTTGCATCCTTGCCATCAAGTAAAGGCTTTCCTATTAATACTCTTACTCCTAATTCTCTACCTGTAGAAATTAATCTTTCTGCAAGGTCAGGCTGATCAGAGCATTTAAGCACATTACTTAAATCAGTCGCAATAGTAAAAGAATAAATTGACTGAATTTCCTCTGAAAACTCTTTTGATGAACAAGGTAAAAGTATAGAAAAAATTAAGAAAACTGCTGGGAGCAAGTATTCTTTTAATCGTTTACTTAAAGTTTTTTCGCTATGCATTTACATCTGATCTTTTCTTCCAATTAACTTTTTTCGTAACTTCGTAATACGATCACGCAAAATAGCCGCTTCTTCAAAATCCAAGTCCTTTGCAGCACTCCTCATCTTCTCCTCTAAGTTATTAATCATTTCTGGCAAAGACTCAAGAGCTAAAGAAGCATCATTACCATCTGTGAATGAATCAACGGCTTTACCAACAACCTCAATTAAATCAGAATCTGTTCCATCCTTTTGCAAACGCCTTGATAACTCTAAAAAAGAAAGAATCGAATTACTAGCTTTTTTACCTGCTGGAGCAGGAATGATTCCATTTTTATCATTATAAGCTTGCTGAATAGAACGCCTTCTATCTGTCTCACTAATCGCCTTAGACATTGAATCTGTAAGGTTATCTCCATAGAGAATTGCTAAACCCTCTACATGCCTAGCAGCCCTTCCGATTGTTTGAATCAAGGATCTTTCTGCCCTTAAAAATCCTTCTTTATCAGCATCAAGAATGACCACCAAGGAAACTTCTGGTAGATCCAACCCCTCTCGCAAAAGATTAACACCTACAAGTACATCATATTCCCCAATACGAAGATCTTGTATGATTTCAATGCGCTCAATTGAATGAATCTCAGAATGCAAATAACGCACTCTAATTTGATTGTCGGCGAGATAATCAGTTAAATCCTCAGCCATTCTTTTTGTAAGAGTAGTGACCAGGATCCTTTGATTCTTAATAACTCTTTTACGAATCTCATTCAACATATCCTCTGCCTGACCTTCAGTAGGTCTAACTTCAACTAAAGGGTCCAATACACCTGTTGGCCTTATAACTTGCTCAGCTATTTCCCCATTACTCTGATGCAACTCCCAATCACCTGGTGTTGCACTAATAAATACAGTTTGTCTAGCCTTATCCCAAAATTCTTCACTTTTCAAAGGTCGATTATCTGCGGCACTAGGCAATCTAAAACCATGATCGATAAGAACCTTTTTTCTAGCTTGATCGCCATTGTACATAGCCTTTAATTGAGGACAGGTTACATGACTCTCATCAACAACCAATAACCAATCTTCTGGGAAATAATCAATAAGGCACTCTGGCGGTGTTCCCTCCATACGACCTGCTAAGTGACGTGCATAATTCTCAACCCCATTGCAATAACCAACCTCCTTCAACATCTCCAAATCGTATGTAGTTCGTTGTTCTAAGCGTTGAGCCTCCAAAAGCTTGCCTGAAAGATTTAAAGCCTCCAACTGCTCATTCAACTCATTTCTTATCTCATGAATAGCGATTTCTAGACGATCTTTTGGAGTAACAAAATGCTTGGCAGGATATATATTTACCATCTCTAGACTTTTAAGAATTTCCCCCGTGATTGGATCTATATAACGAATTGCCTCAACTTCTTCTCCAAACAGTTCTATTCTCACAAGCCGATCTTCATAGGCTGGCCCTATCTCTAGAACATCACCTTTGATTCGAAATCGACCACGTCCTATATCAAAATCATTGCGAGTATATTGATTATTAACAAGAGCCCTTAATGAATTTCTTAGATCAATATTCTCACCTACACGAAACCCTACTGAAGATTTAAGATATTCGCTAGGAATACCCAGACCATAAATACAACTAATGGAAGCCACAACAATTACGTCACGTCTTTCAAACAATGAGCGTGTTGCCGAGTGTCTTAACATATCAATTTCCTCATTAATTGATGCTGTCTTAGCTATGTAAGTATCACTTACAGGGACATATGCTTCTGGCTGATAATAGTCATAATAAGAGATGAAATATTCAACTGCATTTTCAGGAAAAAATTCTCTTAACTCATTACAAAGCTGTGCAGCTAATGTTTTATTATGAGCCAAGACAAGAGCTGGTCTGCCTGTTTTGGCAATAACATTTGCGATCGTGAAAGTTTTTCCAGTTCCAGTCGCTCCAAGCAAGGTCTGATAACGAGTACCTTTTTTCAACCCTTTTATTAAATGCTCTATTGCTTTTGGTTGATCTCCCTTAGGGCTATAAGGGGCCTGAAGATAGTATTTAGGCATAGTGCCTTAGCTGCACCCTCTGACGGCTAACTAAACAGTAATCAAAAAGACTTTGAGGAAGCTTTGAAGTTCTAAAATAAAAGAGCTTGACCAAAAAATTAAAAATCATAAATTGCTCCGTCGAGAAATCCACAAAACCTTCTACAAACTCTAATTTTTAATAGAAATTTCTGAGATAACTCTTGAAGTCAAGATTGCCTCATTCAAGCGACGAATTACAGCAAGCATTGACAATTCATCAGTTAAGCGATTGACAGCCGAACCTACACCGACACCAGCAGCACCTGTCGCAAATGCCATAGGAACAGTAACTTCTGAAAGCCCTGACGCACAAAGTAAAGGGGTATGACATCCATTCTTGATCAAAGCCTGATTAATGCTGTACGAAGCAGCCAACGTTGGAGCGGCTTTTTCTATCAGACCCAAGCTGCCTGGACTGAAAGGTCTTGAACTAGTGCCACCCTCCGTCTGAATTAAATCTGCACCAGCATCAACAAGGTCCAACGCCAATTGAGCTTGCTGATCTAAAGGCAAAATATGAGGAACCGTTACTGACAAAACAACCTCTGGAAGGAGCCTTCTGGTTTTAAGAGTTAATTCAAGAACCTCCTTAGCTTCAAAAAAACGCCCCTTTGGATATAAAGAATCAAAATTACCAATTTCTATCATTGTCGCACCAGCCTTCACAGCCGCAGGAAATAATTCCGGTTCTACCGCACTCACACAGACTGGAAGGCCTGAAACCTTTACGGCAATGTCAATTACCTCCTGATCGCAGGCTACATCGAGCAAATCAGCCCCTCCCCTCCCTGCAGCACGTGCAATCATTTCTACCGACAACTTATCAAAATTACCTAAGCCGGAAATCACCTTCAGTACAGAGCGCTTCTCAAGACTCTGCTGTAATTCAACAGGTAAGGAATTCAGCCTTGTCATCAAAATATCAACGAATAACCCAATTCTCCCATCAACTCCGCCCAACCAAGCACAAACAACCCTTCAATGGGTAAATCAAGAAACATGCCCCAATTCGCTTCCAGTCAAATGCCCTGGAGCCCTTGGCATGAACGACTACATAAACACCTCAGAGCTCAACCTGGTCTGCTTCCGGAAAAGACATGTCTTTTGCTTGCAGTTTCGGGTGGCCAAGATTCCATGGCACTCCTCAAGCTAATGCTTGACTTAAAGAGGCTTCATTTCTGGGATCTTAAGGTTTGGCATGGAAACCATGGTTGGCATGCAGAGTCAAGTCAAATTGCCTATGAGCTAAGCGAATGGTGTGCTGCAAACAACATTGAGTTCTACCTTGATTCAACCAAACAAAAACAAACAAAAAACGAATCAAGTGCACGCGAATGGCGCTATAAGCAGCTAATTCTGAAGGCATCACTCATATCATCTAACCAACCTCAGGTGCCTTGTAACCATGTATTAACTGGTCACACATGCAGCGATCGCACAGAAACACTAATATTAAATCTGGCTAGAGGAGCAGCCCTGAAAGGTCTAAGCAGTCTACGAAAAAGCAGAAATCTAAATAAAAACTTGAAGTTAGTAAGGCCTTTATTATTATTTAGCAGGGCAGAAACTTCTGAGATCTGCAAAGAGTTAAATTTGCCAGTTTGGATAGATCCATCAAATAGCAATCCAGCATTTAGTCGTAATCGCATACGTCAAGAAGTGATACCAGTTCTTGAATCTCTGCATCCAGGCTGCACCCAAAGAATCTCCTCTCTATCTGAAAGATTAGAAAGCTACGCAGATGACCAAAAAACCTTGGCATTACTTGCACTTAAAACTATCAGGCATCCCAAAGGATTATGTCGCATTCAGCTAAATAACCTTTCATTCACAGCAAAATGCATTCTTTTAGCGCGGTGGTTAGAAGAAGCAAGGGTCCCACACTTATCGGCAGCTCAGTTAGAGGAATTGAGCAAAGACTTAGGTCCAAACAAACCACCAGGTTTACGAACATTAAGTCAAGGGTGGGAAATAAGCTGGTTGCGTGAGTTAATTCAACTCAAAAATAGAAATAAGGGTTAAAGCAAAATCCCTTAGATCATGCAACTGCAGAGCGACGACGGCGAGTACGGCCAGCAGGCATTTCTGATTGTTTTTCTTTTTCGATGTTTGTAGAGCTTGGTGGAGATTCAGCAACAGGTTTATGAACAGAGGTCACTGATTCAGAACGATTAATTGGGGCAGCAGCAGGATTACCTCGTCCATTGCGAACAATTTCTTTTCCTCGAGAGCTTCCATTTTTCGATGATTGCTCATCTGTTCTGGGTTTATAAGCAGGAGTGCCTCCAGGTGCTGGCTGAACAAGGCAAAGAATTAAAGGCTCAACTTGCAACTCACGGCGCATCCGGCGCGACAATCCCACTTCAACTTCCCGTTGAATACCCATCCAATCAACCTCAATCGATTGAGGCCCGGTCTGCCGTGTGAGTTGCTTCCAACGATTCTCTAATACCCAACCAATTTCCTTCTCCGTCCAAAAGGACATCTTCTTGGGTTCAACAGTAGTAACCACCCCGCGCAAATTTACGCGAGGGGGAGCAACCATGACTCCATCTGTACTTACCGCCGCAAGAACAGTTACCACCCCATCTTCAGCAAGCTGTTGTCGTTCTTTTAAAACACGAGAATCAACGATCCCATTGCGAGATGCATCTAAAAGTTCAATTCCAGCCTTGACAGGATCACCCTTACGAATGGAATCAGTCTGAAGCTCAACTACATCCCCATTATCAAGAATCAAAATGTTGTTTCCTGGCACTCCCATGGATTGAGCACTCTTGCTATGACAAACAAGCATCCTGTGCTCACCATGTACTGGAACAAAAAACTTTGGCTTAGTAAGAGCCAACATTAATTTTTGATCCTCTTGAAAGCCGTGGCCAGAAACATGTATTCCCTCGCCCTTCCCGTATACAACTTTTGCTCCAAGCATCATCAATCTGTCAATTGTATTAACAACTGAAATCGTATTCCCCGGAATAGGGCTGGCTGAGAAAATAATCGTATCAGTTGTTTTAACTTGCACATGCTGATGTTCTCCCCGAGAAATTCGGCTTAAAGCGGCTAAAGGTTCTCCTTGACTGCCTGTCATTAATAACAATGTTTCTCTATCAGGTAAATCTCGAATTTGCTTTATTGGAACAAATAAATCATCTGGCGCTCGCATATAACCAAGCTCTCGAGCCTTTGCAATAACATTCAACATGGAACGACCAAGTAAACCTACCTTGCGACCATTCTTCAAAGCCAACTCCAAAATCATCGAAACTCGATGAATAGAACTTGCAAAAGTTGTTACAATAACTCGGCCTTCAGCCTGAGATATATGTTTATCTAGTGATGGAAAAACTGAACGCTCAGGAGGACAAAAACCTTGTACCTCTGCATTAGTTGAATCACTAAATAAGCACAAAACACCTTGCTCTCCATGATGAGCAAGACGGGCAAGATCGAAGTGCTCCCCATCTACTGGTGTGTGGTCAAACTTAAAGTCACCGGTGAAAATTATCGTGCCAACAGGAGTTGTAATAGCCAAAGAAAAACTATCGGCCATTGAATGCGTATTTCTTATAAACTCTACAGAAAAATATTGGCCAACTTTAACTACTTCTCTAGGTCTCACTGTTTGGATAGTGGTTCTATCTGTGACACCAGCTTCTTCCATCTTTCCCTGCAGCATTGACATCGCAAGGCGCGGTCCATAAATCACCGGGATATTGAAATGTTTGAGATGATGGGGTATGCCTCCTATGTGATCTTCATGTCCATGGGTGACAATCATCCCCCTAATCCTTTGATGATTCTCGCGTAAATAAGTGGTATCTGGCATGACCACATTCACACCATGCATGCCATCACTTGGGAAGGCCAAGCCAGCATCAACAAGCATCAAGTCATTGCCATACTCGAATACACAAGTGTTTTTTCCAATCTCATGAAGACCTCCGAGAGGAATAACACGCAGACAAGGCTGTTTAGTGGTCTTATCCCCAGATGAACTAACCCTGGGATTGTTAGAAGTGGTTGAACTAGACGTCATGGAAAAAACGTATGAAAAAACTAACTGGGGAGATGTATTGCGCTAATACAAGACGCAAAGCTAACTCTCAACGAAGCCGTGGCATCAGGTCTGATGCAAGGCGGTGAGAATTTCAGATAATTGATCTTTCATAGCATTATTTAGAGGTAATAAAGGACTACGAGGAGATCCAACAGGCCAACCTGTGAGTTCAAGTGCTGCCTTAATTGGGATGGGGTTTGTTGTGGCAAACAATGCCTTAAAAAGAGGCTGTAACTGCTCGTGATAACCCAAAGCGACTGCTCCCTGACCACCAAGATAAGCCTCGATCATCGCCTTTAAGCGACGACCCACAAGATGACTAGCAACACTAACCACACCAACAGCTCCCACAGAAAGCATTGGCAAAAGCAAACCATCATCTCCGCTATACACAGCTAAGCGAGATCCACATTCCATTCTCAATTGAGTTACTTCATCAGTATTCCCACTAGCTGCTTTAAAGCTGACCACATTCGGATATTCCATTAAACGTGAAACCGTACTGGGTGCAAGGCTGCAACCTGTTCGACCAGGAATGTTGTAAAGCATTAAAGGTAAATCAGAAGCAGCCCTGGCAATTGCCCGAAAATGCGCTTCTAAGCCATCCTGTGGCGGTTTGTTGTAATACGGAACAACAACTAAGGCTCCATCGACTCCAGAAGCTGCTGCCTCTCTTGTCGCTTCAATAGCTTCAGCCGTACTGTTACTCCCCGTGCCAGCAAGCACCTTCACAGCCGAACCAACCGCCTTCCTGACCGTTTCTATCAATTGATGTTGCTCGTGCCAAGTAAGAGTTGGTGATTCTCCAGTAGTTCCACATACAACAATTCCATCAGAACCTTCATCTACGAGATGGCGTGCAAGCCTGCCAGCCAAGGCAAAATCCACACTCCCATCTGAATCAAAGGGTGTAACCATTGCTGTTAGCAAACGGCCAAATGGAGTAGGAGATAAAGCGGCTAATGAGCTCATTTGACAGCAAGAATATATTCAGCTATTTGAATGGCATTTAATGCTGCGCCTTTCCTGATTTGATCCCCACATAGCCATAGTTCCAGAGCATTAGGGTTACTGATGTCACTACGTATACGCCCAACTGCAACTGGATCTCGACCTGCTACATCAATTGGCATAGGAAACCGATTCCCCTCAATATTTTCCAGTAATTCAACACCTGTAGCACCAGCCAAAATTTTACGTGCTTCTTCTACGGGAAAAGGTTCGCTAAATTCAATGTTTACAGCTTCTGAATGTGCCCTCAGTACTGGGACACGAACACAAGTTGATGTCAGAGGCAAATCTGGTTGATTCAATATCTTGCGAGTTTCATAAACCATTTTCATTTCCTCCTCGCAATAGAGATTGGATTGAAGGGGTGAATTATGTAAAAACAAATTGAACGCAAGTGAATAAGGCAAAACTTGACTTTTCGGAGTGCGCCCTTCCAAGACTTCCTGGGTGAGATTTCTCAACTCATCCATTGCTCTTGCTCCAGCTCCACTTGCGGACTGATAAGTAGAAACAACAACGCGTTTTATTGGCAGACGAGCAGCCAAAGGAGCTAATACCAAAGTAAGCAAGATCGTGGTGCAATTTGGATTTGCGATCAGGCCTTGATGCTTTAAAGACTCCTGCGGGTTCACCTCAGGAACTACAAGGGGTACTTCAGTTTCTAAACGGAATGCACTGGAATTATCAATCATCAAAGCACCGGACGAACTGATGACCGATCGCCATTGCCGAGAAACAGAACCACCCGCTGAAGAGAAAACAAGATCAACTCCATCCAAATTCTCTTCACTAACCTCTTGAATTTGCAACTTAGAGTTTTTCCAAGATTGCAATTGCCCTGCAGAACGTGAGGAAGCCAATAAACGTAGATCCCTTATAGGGAAATTTCGCTGATCTAAAAGCTGAAGAAGCTCACAACCAACTGCGCCGCTAGCACCAAGGACAGCGACTGTGAGAGGACGATCTGGGAGAAACGGGTTTGAGATCAAGCGAATTAATCAGTTATAGACGGCAGAGAAAGGATTGGTTGGTCCCAATAGCCCATTCCTCTGAGTAAAAACACTAAAGCTTTATTAACAATACTTTGATGCCACAATACGCCTCTAGTGAATGTCCTTCCTTTCCTTAAGGTGTGGAATCGCTTCCCTGAGCCTATTCAATGAGTGCGATCACATTGAAAGTTACTACCAAAACACGACCTAACAGCCGCATCGCGGTGTCAATTGAAGTGCCAGTTGAACGTTGTAAGGCGGGCTATGAAGCTGCGATTTCTCGTCTCAGCAGGTCAATCAAAATCCCTGGGTTCCGCAAAGGAAAAGTACCTAGGGCAGTAATTCTTCAACAAATAGGCGTCGCCCGAATTAGAGCAACGGCACTAGAAGCACTTATTGATGGAGTATGGA
The DNA here is from genome assembly GCA_003215535.1 of Prochlorococcus sp. AG-409-L18. Classification (GTDB taxonomy): domain Bacteria; phylum Cyanobacteriota; class Cyanobacteriia; order PCC-6307; family Cyanobiaceae; genus AG-409-L18. The sequence goes on along the minus strand of QCKG01000002.1, from coordinate 103,633 downwards.
AAGAAGCACTCAAACAAGAATCAATAGAGCCTCTTTGCGAGCCAGAACTAGAAGGTGGGTTCGAGAGTTTATTTGACCTTTTTACACCTGATTCAGGTCTTTCTCTAACACTTGAAACTGATATATCTCCTAACCCAATACTTAAACAAACAAAAGGGCTTAAAGCAGAAGCAGATGCTATAACCTTCGATCCAGCCAAAGTAGATGAGCTGATCGAAGAATCTAGAAAACAACTTGCAACCCTTGTCCCAGTAGAAAATAGAAAAGCAAAGATGGGAGATGTTGCAGTTCTTAGCTTTCAAGGAAAGTTTAAAGATGACGACAGCGACATAGAAGGTGGTAGCGCAGAATCTATGGATATAGATCTAGAAGCAGGACGCATGATCCCTGGATTTATTGAAGGGATCGTAGATATGGGAATAAGTGACACCAAAACTATTGAATGTGAATTCCCCAATGACTACTCTGAAGAAAAAGCACGTGGAAGAAAAGCCAGTTTTCATGTGACTCTTAATGATCTCAAAACCAGAGAATTACCAAATTTAGATGATGCTTTTGCCAAGCAAGCTAGTGATAAAGAAAATTTAGCCGAAATGCGAAAAGATCTTGAAACCCGATTAAAAGATGATGCTGAACGTCGTAACCAAAATAATAAGCAAGAGGCTCTATTGAAAAGCCTTGTAAAAGAATTAGAAGTAGAGTTACCTAAAAGTCTTATTGATCAAGAAGTTCGCAACATTGTTGAACAAACTGCAAGCAGATTTGCTCAGCAGGGGATAGACGTGAAATCAATGTTTACTGAAGAGCTGGTAAAATCTCTTATGGACTCGTCGAGAGAAGAAGCAGAAAATAATATCCGTCAAAACTTGGCTATTAAAAAATTAGCCGAGATGGAAGCCATCACAGTTGAGGGGAAAGAAGCAGAAAAAAAATTAAAAGAATTAAACAAACAACTTACTGGGGAAAAAAATATCAACCAGCAAAGACTACAACAGATTGTAGAAGAGGACTTATTACAAGAGAAAGTGTTTCTATGGCTTAAGGAAAACAACACAGTTGTTATCAAAACACCTGAGAAAAGTTCAGAAAAAACTACAGGCCCTAAATCTACTAAAGACAAGAAAAAAGGCACAAAGGCTACAACTAAATCCTCATGAACTAAGCCAAATGGATTCTCTAAACCCCCAAGATATTCCTCTCATCATGAACACTCTCTGCAATCATCCAATTCATAACCTCTGGAAAGGGGAACGTCCTATCTCTTCAAGTGTCTTACCTACAGTTGTCGAGCAATCTGGGCGAGGTGACAGAGCGTTTGATATCTACTCAAGACTTCTGCGAGAAAGAATCATCTTTTTAGGAACAGCAGTGAACGACCAAGTAGCAGATGCACTTGTTGCCCAAATGCTATTTCTAGAAGCTGAAGATCCTGAAAAGGACATCCAGATTTATATCAACTCACCTGGAGGCTCAGTCACTGCAGGTCTGGCTATCTACGACACTATGCAGCAAGTTAATCCGGATGTAGTAACGATCTGTTATGGGTTAGCCGCAAGCATGGGTGCTTTTCTTCTAACAGGAGGGTCTAAAGGGAAACGCCTTGCTCTCCCAAATTCAAGAATAATGATCCACCAACCCTTAGGTGGTGCTCAAGGACAAGCCATCGAAATCGAGATTCAAGCGAAAGAAATTCTCTTCTTAAAAGACACGCTTAATCAGTTGCTATCAGAACACACCGGGCAACCACTTGACAAAATTGCTGAAGATACCGATAGAGACCACTTCCTTTCCCCACAAGAAGCGGTTGAATACGGCCTGATCGACAAAGTGGTTAACAGTCTCTAAAAGCACTTAAATCGTTAAGGAAGGCTGACGAAGCCCCTATCCCAAACGATCCTGTGATTTAAGGCTGACCCAAGTCAGATCTTGTACATCTTCATTGAACTGCTCAGCGGCCGATGGCAAAGTTTGACGCCCATCTGAAATGCTCCTTTTGCGGGAAGTCTCAGGATCAAGTGCGAAAACTCATAGCTGGTCCAGGTGTATACATCTGTGACGAATGTATTGATTTATGCAATGAGATCTTGGATGAAGAACTAGTAGATAGCCAAGGCAATCCTCGCAATAGCAGTGAATCCAACCGCAAAGCATCATCAGTAGTTCACAAGAGTGGAACGCCAGCTCCCACCCTTGCTTCAATTCCCAAACCGATAGCAATCAAAAACTTCTTAGATGAACAAGTTGTAGGTCAAGAGTCTGCGAAAAAAGTTCTATCAGTCGCTGTTTATAACCACTACAAGCGATTGGCATGGCAAGGGGATGGCAAAGGAGAAACTGATCATTCGTCTACCAAACTACACAAATCGAACATCCTTCTAATTGGTCCAACAGGCTGTGGAAAAACTCTTCTAGCTCAAACACTCGCTGAACTTCTCGATGTACCTTTTGCAGTTGCTGATGCAACAACATTAACGGAAGCAGGCTATGTAGGTGAAGACGTTGAAAATATTTTGCTTCGACTGCTCCAAAAAGCCGATATGGATGTAGACCTTGCCCAACGCGGAATTATTTATATAGATGAAATAGATAAGATCGCTCGCAAAAGTGAAAATCCTTCAATCACTAGAGATGTGTCAGGTGAAGGAGTTCAGCAAGCACTTCTCAAAATGCTTGAAGGCACTATTGCAAATGTCCCTCCCCAAGGAGGGCGGAAACACCCATATCACGATTGCATTCACATAGATACAAGCCAAATCCTTTTCATTTGTGGTGGAGCCTTTGTGGGGCTTGACGATGTAGTGCAAAAAAGACTTGGTCGCAATTCAATTGGATTTATGCCAAGCGAAAATCGTGGTCGTAATCGAATCAGCAAAGATCTACAAGCAAATCAAGTTTTGCTGCATCTCGAGCCAGATGATTTAGTGCGGTATGGGTTAATCCCTGAATTCATAGGGCGTATGCCTGTGAGTGCAGTTTTAGAACCGTTAGATTCCAACGCTCTCGAGTCAATTCTCACCGAGCCTCGTGATGCATTAGTCAAGCAATTCCGCACACTTTTGAGCATGGATAACGTAGAGCTATTTTTTGATGCCGATGCAGTTGTTGCTATCGCTGAGGAAGCTCATCGTCGTAAAACTGGAGCAAGAGCGTTGCGTGGAATCGTTGAAGAGCTGATGCTTGATCTGATGTATGATTTACCCTCTCAGAAAGATGTGAAAACCTTTACTGTCACTAAAGGAATGGTGGATAAACACACAGGAAGAAAAGTACTTCCACTACCTGCAAACGACGACAGACAGCAACAAGAATCTGCTTAAAAAAGTGGTCGCTGCTGATCATCTTCAGGTCCCAAGGCAGCATGGTTTATTCCAACATCATGGAATTGACCTAGGTGATGGAACAGTGGCGCATTACCTAGAAGGGAAAGAAATCCTTAGGAGCCCATTAGAGGAATTTTCCTGTAACCAACCAATCTTCATAGTCCGGCATGAAAATTGCTCACCCAAAAGAATTACATTGCAAAGAGCAATAAGCAGAATTGGGGAACAAAGTTACAACTTGCTATTCAATAACTGTGAGCACTTTGCAACTTGGTGCAAAACAGGCATGCACCGTAGCTCCCAAATAGAGAACTTAATTCAGACGAGCAAGCTAGGAGCACTTGCAATTGGTCAGCTCATGCCAAAAGCAATGATGACAGGTTTAAGAGCTCTTTTAACAGATGGACTAATAGATGAAGCATCCAGTCAAAAGGCCGTAAACGTATTAAAAATGCTTGAAGCTATCAAATTCACACTACGAAAAAAATTGGATCAAATCCTGACAAAAGCGAATGTATCGGTAGATAATGAACCCCAAAATTTGCATATCCATAACCTCTTATTACAAGGACAAGAGATTGCTGATGAATTAACGGCACTAGAAGATATGCAGACCCGCATTAGAGGGCTAATTCAAAAGTCAGATCAACCAGGCTGAGTATTCTGTTCATAACGCAAGCAGCGAATGAGCCAGGTCTACCAGCCGCTGCATCACAAATACCGGCCAGAACGATTTGACGATCTAGTAGGCCAAGAACCCATTGCAGCAACCCTCAAACAAGCTCTGATAAGTCGCAGGATCGCACCGGCTTATCTATTTAGCGGTCCAAGAGGAACCGGAAAAACATCAAGCGCTCGTATTCTTGCCAGATCTCTTAATTGTCTTAAAAGTGATGGTCCAACCACAGAGCCTTGTGGAACCTGTGACCTTTGTAGATCAATAACCAATGGCTCTTCTTTAGATGTCATCGAAATCGATGCTGCATCAAATACAGGAGTAGAAAATATTCGAGAACTAATCGAAAGGTCCCGATTTGCGCCAGTTCAAGCCCGTTGGAAGGTTTATGTGGTGGATGAGTGCCACATGCTTTCTACGGCCGCATTTAACGCATTACTAAAAACGCTTGAAGAACCTCCTGCCAGAGTTGTTTTCGTACTAGCCACAACAGACCCTCAAAGGGTATTACCCACAATTCTCAGTCGATGCCAACGTTTTGACTTTCGAAGGATTCCTATAGAGGCTGTAAAACAACATCTGACATTAATTGCTTCTCAAGAAGCAATCGCAATTGAAACAGAAGCCCTGGCATTAGTAGCTCAACGAGCCCAAGGAGGACTAAGAGATGCAGAAAGCATGCTTGACCAACTCAGTCTTCTTCCTCAACCAATTAAGACAAACGCAGTCTGGGATTTATTAGGTGCTGTTCCAGAGAAGGAAATTATTTCACTTGCCTCAGCTTTGGCCCAGAGAGATCCTATAGAACTCTTAGAGAATTCTCGTCGCATCCTCGATCGAGGCAAAGATCCACTAGCAATTCTTCAAGGTCTAGCCTCAATCTTACGAGATTTGGTGCTTATTAATGTAGCTCCAAAAAGGCCAGAGCTCACAAGTGTTTCCCAAGAATCACAACAAGAACTGAACGATATTGCAAAAGACATTTCACTTGAACAACTCTTGCGATGGCAAGCGCAGCTCAAAGGAACAGAAAGTCACCTTCGACATAGTGTTCAACCAAGACTTTGGCTTGAAGTATTACTTCTAGGGATAATTGCACGGTCTGGAGATGATGCAAATGAAGTAATTGCCCCCAAAAGGCTAATCAAAAATGCTTCAGAAGATAACAGGTCAGAAGGAACCAATCAAAACCTAAGCAACATTAAAAATCAAATAGACTCCAGTCAACAAGACAATGTTATTGATAATCGCAGCGTTCCAGAAGAGAAAGTCACAGCAAGCCTGAATGAATTATGGGAGCAAATACTGGGTCGCCTTGAACTTCCTTCAACACGTATGCTTCTATCTCAACAAGCAAAATTAGTCCAATTAAACTCCAACAAAGCATTCATCAATGTTGCTGGAAATTGGATTGGAATGGTTCAAAGCAGAGTGAAACTTATTGAGCAAGCAGTTCAAGATACCTTGGGTAGCCCTAGAGAAATAATTCTTGAGGAGCAAAAGGAATTATACGTAGAAAGCAAAACAAATAAACCATATAATGAATCATTATCAATCCCAAAATCTAAAGGCAAAGAAGAGCCATCAACTCAAGCAAATACTTCAATTTCACAATTCAAAGAAGCGCAAATAAATACAACAAAAACTATAATAAAAGATCAAGATAATACAAGCAAAGAAAATATAACCGAGAGTATTGACCAAGACGCTAAGAGATTTGCAGAGTTTTTCAATGGCAAAATTTTAGAAGAAGATATCAACGACTAACCCTTAGTATTATTGTCACCCTGGTGAGTAGTTTTAGCCCATACAAGAGCCTTTGGCAAAAGGGCCATCTTTAACGTCACCCAAGGTATAACTACAAACCAATGGACCAAGTAAATGATAGCTATTAACAAATTAAATGGTTTCGGAGAAGGAACGGAGGGTCCTTCTCCTGCAAGACTGCATCCCCGCAAATATGCTAAGCCTGAAATAGAAAATGCAACTATAGATAATGGCCAATAAGTAGGCATGGTGCCAGTCAAAAAAGTAGTTAATAAATCAACAAAGGAAATAACAGGAAGAGCATATTGCAAAAGAAAAAAACAAGTTAAATCTCGTCTTTGAATATAATTCAACTGACTCGAAGTCAACAATGGCCAATAATCAAAGAAACGTTGAAGTCCACCTTCTGCCCATCGTTGCCTCTGCCTCCAAAGAGCGGACAAAGTTTCGACCGCCTCTTCTTGTACAGGAGGATCCCAAAGGATTCCTATCTTCCCACCCGAAGTAAGCAACCGAAAGCTGAGATCAAGATCATCCGTAACTGTGTCTTCATTAAAACCTCCGCATTCCTCAACCATGGTTCGCTGCAGAAGCTGCCCATTACCTCGAAGTTCAACAACACCTCCTCCTGCCAAACGTCCTTGCTGAATAACTGTATCCATTGCCATCTCCATAGCCTGACAACGAGTTAAAAGATTGTTCCGAGAATTGATTACAGCTTTTCTAAGTTGAACAGCCGACCATCCTCCCGATTTTGCAAAATTCACTAAACGCTTAAGAGAGTCTTCTTGCAATTGAGCATCAGCATCAAGAATTAGTAACCAGTCCCCTTCAATCTTCGTCAAAGCCTCATTAAGAGCCCCAGACTTCCCACCGCCAGCAGATCTAGAACGTTGAATTACATGAACGATTGAAAACTGTTCCTCAAGGTTTTTAAGAAGAATTGGTGTCCGATCTTTACTCCCATCATCAATGATCCAAATAGAAAGCTTGCTCTTTGGATAACTCAGTGCAGTTAACCTTTCTACTAATCGATTGATCACCGCTTCTTCATCGCGAGCTGCGACTAGAACATCAACCGTTGGCCAATCTTCTAATTCAATAGGTCTTAGAGAAATATCTGAAGCTTCAAAAGACTTTTTGCGATTAACCAGAACAGTTCTCAAGCCATATCCGCCAAGCAAGCAAGCCAAAGTAATTGCTGGCAGCAGACTTCTTAAAGAGTCAAACCAATGCGGTGCTACTCCTGCCCACCCACAAACAATCAAAAACAAGGCTGTCTTGCTACGTCGGTGCTCTCCTGTGACAACAACCGAAGCCATGAATAAGCGTTAATTGAATGGACTCTAAGGGTCTTTGTCTGAGTCAGGCAAAGGTCCAAAAATTGTCCCTGGGTAATAGTGGGAAAGAATTTGCAAATAACTCCAGCCTTTACGGGCCAAATCAATTGCTCCTGCCTGGGAAAGTCCTGCTCCGTGTCCGAAACCACCGCCAGAAAATTGCCACATCCCTTCAGAAATTTGATTTACAACAAATAATGTGCTCGGCAAATTGGGAATATTGCGACGAATTGCATCACGATTCAAAACAACGGATGACTGATCGATTGCACCTTTAATTTCCAAAGCCACAACTCTTCCACTCCGTCCTCTCTGAAGAACATTTATCTCAGCAGGCAAACTGATCTTCGGTTCAATCGAACTCAACTGTTTTTGAAGTCCTAATGCTGTAACCATTCTTTCCCACCTAAATCGAGGGTGATAATTACCGTATGGCTGATCTCTACTTTGTAAAAGCTGCTGAAGTTCAGCACGCTGAATTGGCAAGCTAAAGCGATTCGTCCATTCTCGAGGCCCATCAAGCTTGGCTCTCAGATATGGCACAGGGTCCATAGACCATGCCTCACTAGCAGAAGCCATCACACCACCATTAGTAGCGTGATAAACAGCATTGATAGGTTTCCCATCCCAAGCCAAAATTTGTCCATCAGTTTGCAAAATTGCTTTTTTTATTTTGGCACTTGGTTTCAGAGGAAATTTATAAACTTGGCATTGGGTACTACTGCACAAATGATATCCATCAACTACGAATCGTTTACTATTAGCCACTGCCCAAGTTCTAGCTAAAACTGCTTGAGTAGCTAGTGCTTCAAAAGGAGATCCAACTCCTATCTCATGTGGAATTACACCTTCCAAATAACTTTCAAGGCCAATCTTTTCAATCAGAGTCCAAGTACCATAGGCATCAGCCTGTAATTGAAAAGAGCCAAAATGCACACCCCCTTTCCACCTCAAACCTTCCGGAGCCTCTATCTGAATAGGGCCTGACAACAAAAGCTCACCACTGTTTCCTTTTAATACAGGCTGAACAACTGAATTAATCTTGGATTCCCAAGCAAAGGCCTCAAAGTCTTTAGGAAGTTCTACTTCTTTTGGCAGCCAAACCTCCCAATCTTTTGGACGAGCAACCAAAGCAGGCAATCCTGCCTTACCCAACTGCAAAGCCAATTGATTCGCAGATTCAAAACTTGCATAAGGACCTAAAACCTGACGAGACAGCCACTGAGGCTCAACCAGAGGAACTTCTCTCCAAGTTATGGAGATTTGCCTAGCTTTATGAACTAAACCATTTGAATCAGTAAGAACTAAAGATTGACCAGCACTTTGCAAATGGAGGTCTGCTCTGGATTGGTCATTGCTGGACATTTGGCCCAAATAAGGCTCTAAGCCAATCCAAATCAACTGATTACCACGATTTAATGCAGGAGGCCCAGGTATCTGCTTATGAGTCGCCGAGAAAGGCTCTTGAGGCCTAATTAGATCTTGCGCCTTACAACCACTAACAAAACCTACAAACAGGAGTAAAGCACTGCTCAGACCAATCCTTATTGGACCCTTTTTCTGAATTATTGATCTAACCATCAGAAGATGAACAGATGTGCATCATCATGTCTTATTTGGCTTCAGGCAGGTCAAGGTCGTAGGCTAGTAAATTGTGCATAAGAATTAAGGTATGCCAAAGCTAAAGACCCGCAAAGCTGCCGCCAAGCGGTTCAAAGTCACTAGCACTGGCAAATTCATGCGTCGACGGGCCTTCCGCAATCACCTACTCGATCACAAGAGTCCTAAATTAAAGAGACATCTGGCCACCAAGGCCGTTGTTGATGAACGTGATGCGGAAAACGTAAGTCTCATGCTTCCTTATGCCTAACTGACCAACACAGTAAGCAGACTCGTTCAAGCAGTACCGATTCCCAAATTCACGATTTTTTTCCATGGCACGCGTAAAGAGAGGCAATGTTGCTCGTAAACGTCGCAATAAAATCCTTCGCTTAGCTCGTGGTTTCCGCGGAAGTCACGGCAGCCTTTTCCGCACGGCCAATCAAAGAGTCATGAAGGCTCTCTGTAATGCTTATAGAGATAGGAGACGTAGAAAAAGAGACTTCCGACGTCTATGGATTGCCAGAATCAATGCAGCCTCTCGACTTAATGGGATCAGCTATAGCCGTTTCATGGGAGGACTCAAAAAGGCCAACATTCAATTGAACCGCAAAATGCTTGCACAATTGGCTATCATTGATCCCAAAAGCTTTTCCAATGTTGTTGCATCAGCTAAAGACTGAGTAGTACTGAAATTCCAAGCTCGTCATAATTGAGTAAAAATATTGCAATTTAAACAAAGAATTGAAATCATCTTCATACAAAAAAAGTATTACTTTCTCTTGTTAAAGCAAGGTCCATTCCTTTACCTTCAATAGGATCTGCCTTAGCAAGACTAAAGCTTCCTAAAGCAAATAGGATTTGGTTCCACCTAACTCAAAATGCACCCACACAGTTTCCTTAAGTGAATTATGAACATCCTTAAACCAGAAACATATCTAATAGGTCTCATTGGATTGTTAGTGATAATAACTGTATTAATTGTTCGACAGTTAATACAAGTGCGTCGAGACGAGATGAAACTAATTCAACTTGAAAAAAAAGGAACCTCAGCATCAAAAGATGCATCAGAACTTTATGAGCTAGCTTCAGTTCAATTAAGGAAAAGACTATATCCACAAGCAACGTCCAGCCTAAAGAAAGCCCTAAAATTAATTAACGAAGAGCCCGATGAAGCAAAAGCTCTAATTGAAAATGCTCTAGGGTTTGCACTAGCTGCCCAGGATGATTTCAAGTCAGCAGTTTTACACTATCAAATTGCACTCAAAGCCAAGTCAGATTACCCAGTCGCCCTAAATAATCTTGCCTTTGCAAAGCAAAAGTTACTTGAAGATGAAGAAGCTTCAAAACTATACAAACAGGTATTAAGTATTGACCCCCAAAACAAAACAGCGATGAAACAATTGGCAATATTAGACAAGAAAACTTCGGATAACTCACCAAAGACCCAAAACAGCAGGGGCTTTTGAAATCTGTTGCCCACAATCTTGATTTAATGAAAGCCTGCCTCCAGGATTGTCTAGTCGTGGTGATTTCCAACCAAACAAACTAAATCCTTGTAATCCAACAAAAATACCACCTGGTTCGAGGCCATTAATAACCTGATCAGAAATAGGTATCAACTCCACTTGATCGGATTTCGCGTTGAAATGTCCATTTACTGGGATTTGGGTTTTGCCTAATAACATTTCCCCTCTTAAATCAATGATTTGTCCAATGGCAGTGATTCGCTGAAAAGTTAAAACCACATCTATCTCTGAATCTGTTTTAAATGGTCGATACACACCACACCACTTTCCCTGCATTGTCTTGACAAGTTCTGAAGCTCTAGCAACAGGATCAAAGCTTTCTACAGATCCCTCAAGCACAAATGGCTTGATTTCCAGAGTGGCTTCTAATGAGAAAGCTGGTTCAGATGAGTCCTCATTGACCTCGACAGGGAGTACTGGTGCCGCAGAGTCCTCTTGTTCAATAGCCACAGGCAAGGCTTGTTCCAAAGGCAACTCGTTAGCGATCCAAAGATCAACAGCTGGTAGAAAATGCATTTACCCCCTAGATGATGGGAACACGCTAAAGGCAATTAAGTCTTCAAGAGACCTCTGCAATGAGTTCTCCACAGATTCAAAAGCACTATTCAGATATTGAGATGCCCAATTCAACTGATCTACTCAAAATCGGAGACAAAACCTTTCAGAGTCGTCTCTTCACAGGCACTGGCAAATTTCAAAGCTTAGAAGCAATGAAACAAAGTCTTATTCGCTCAGAATGCGAAATCGTAACTGTTGCAGTTAGAAGAGTCCAAGAAATCGCATCGGGCCATAAGGGACTAATGGAAGCAATTGACTGGTCCAAATTATGGATGCTTCCCAATACAGCAGGATCAACAAATGCTTCAGAAGCAATTCGGGTAGCAAAACTTGGCCGTGAACTTGCAAAAGTTGCAGGACAAGAAAACAACAATTTCATCAAACTTGAGGTTATTCCCGATCAACGTCATCTCTTGCCTGATCCAATAGGCACGTTAGAAGCAGCAGAAAAACTCGTCCAAGATGGCTTTACAGTTCTGCCGTATATAAATGCAGACCCTTTACTCGCCAAAAGATTAGAAGAAGTAGGTTGTGCAACCGTGATGCCTCTTGGTTCTCCCATAGGTTCTGGACAAGGGATAAGGAATGCAGCAAATATTTCGTTGATTATTGAAAACTCGAAAATTCCTGTTGTGGTTGATGCAGGAATCGGAGTACCCAGCGAAGCAGCTCAAGCAATGGAGATGGGCGCAGATGCGGTTCTAATCAATAGCGCAATTGCTTTAGCTAATAAACCCCCTGAAATGGCTGAAGCTATGTGTAAGGCCGTACAGGCTGGACGGAAGGCCTTTCTCGCAGGTCGCATCCCTGAACGTTTAGCAGCATCTCCAAGTTCGCCAAGACTTGGAATTGTTTCTAAAAACAATCATGACAAGGTGTAAAGCGTAACGGAAAGTAACGGAATCAATCCTGCATTCGATCTAATCCATAAGGTCCGCCGAGATGAAGAACGTCCATGTCCATTATTCGAGAAGATGGCGGACGGCTAAATGCCTTTGGTAAAGAGCCCGCTATGGAGGTCATTGAGAAAGAAGCTGGTCAAAACAAGAAATTTCGCTTGTTAATCATTGGTAGCGCACTAGTTATTGGGTGCTTAATTGCTTTCACTGTGACCATTAGCTAAAAACCCCTGTAGTAGCTTGCCTAAACTGAGCGAATAGCTCTTTCCTGCAGGAGTTTTGGGTGAAAGTTCTCGTTCTTGGCGGTGACGGCTTCTGTGGTTGGCCTTGTGCTGTGAACTTGGCAGACCAAGGTCACAATGTACTAATTGTGGACAACCTCAGTCGTCGGAAAATCGATATTGACCTCGAAGTGGAGTCCCTCACTCCGATCTCGAGTATCGGAGACAGGCTCAAGGCCTGGGAAGAAACTGGTGGGGTAGGAATGCGCTTCATCCAAATGGATATTGCGCATCAATACCAGAGACTTCTGGATTTACTCCTCGAGGAGAAACCGGATTCAGTAGTCCATTTTGCCGAGCAAAGAGCTGCTCCTTATTCCATGAAGAGCAGTGCTACAAAGCGCTATACCGTCGACAACAACGTCAACGGTACTCATAATTTGCTTGCAGCAATTGTTGAAAGTGGCCTAGACATCCATATCGTCCACCTTGGAACCATGGGGGTCTATGGCTATGGATCTCATCGAGGTGCAACTATTCCAGAGGGGTATCTGAAAGTAGAAGTACCCCAACCAGATGGCAGCCGTTTCGAAGAGGAGATTCTTCATCCTGCAAGTCCTGGAAGCGTCTATCACATGACAAAGACGCTCGATCAACTGTTGTTTCTGTACTACAACAAGAATGACAAGATTCGCATAACTGACCTACACCAAGGGATTGTCTGGGGCACAAATACTGATGCCACAAGTAGAGACCCCCGTTTAACCAATCGCTTTGATTATGACGGTGACTATGGGACTGTCTTAAATAGGTTTCTTATGCAAGCTGCGATCGGATACCCGCTCACAGTCCATGGGACGGGGGGACAGACCAGAGCATTCATACATATCCGGGATTCTGTCCGTTGCGTCCAACTTGCTCTCGAAAACCCTCCCGAGCAAGGCGAACGAGTCAAGATATTCAACCAAATGACTGAAAGTCACCAAGTCGGTGAACTGGCTAAGAAAGTTGCTGAGCTGACAGGGGCAAAACTTAACTACCTTCCAAATCCAAGGAATGAAGCCGTAGAAAACGATCTCATAGTTGATAACCGTTGCTTTATTGAACTAGGTCTCAAGCCAACTACCCTCGATGATGGACTCCTGGCGGAAGTAGTTGATGTCGCTCGTCGCTATGCGAACCGTTGCGACCACAGCCGTATCCCTTGTGTATCTGCGTGGACATCAACCCAGGCAGATGCCATCACAAAGACTTCATAAAGACTCTTCAAAGCACTATTAATCTCGTGAAGATTGCTTTTTTTACCGAGACATTCCTTCCAAAAGTGGATGGAATCGTCACTCGACTCACAAAAACAATTCCACACCTAATTGATGCAGGCGATGAAGTTGTTGTTTTTTGCCCAGAAGGAGGACCTAGTCATTACATGGGAGCCAAAGTTGTAGGGGTTCCAGCAATGCCTTTGCCTTTGTATCCAGAGCTGAAACTTGGGCTTCCTGGACCTGCTGTCTATGACACTTTGGACAACTTTCATCCAGATTTAATTCACGTAGTTAATCCTGCAGTGCTTGGTCTTGGAGGGATCTGGCTTGCCAAAACAAATGGCATCCCTCTTATGGCTAGCTATCACACACACCTGCCTAAATATCTCGAACACTATGGGATGGGCATGTTAGAGCCATTACTTTGGGAACTTCTTAAAGCTGCCCACAATCAGGCAATTCTGAATCTATGTACCTCCACAGCAATGGTCAGCGAATTGAGCGAAAAAGGAATCCAAAACACCGCCCTCTGGCAAAGAGGGGTAGATACTGAGGCCTTTCGGCCAGAGTTACGTAGCGATGAAATGCGCCGTCGCCTCTTAGGGGAATATGACGATCAAGGAGCTCTATTAATTTATGTGGGGCGACTTTCAGCTGAAAAGCAAATTGAACGAATCAAACCTGTTCTCGATGCATTACCTCAAGCACGCTTAGCTTTAGTGGGAGATGGACCTCACCGTCAACAGTTAGAAAAAACATTCGAAAACACAGCCACCACTTTTGTGGGTTACTTGTGCGGCGAAGAACTAGCAAGTGCTTATGCCAGTGGAGATGCATTCCTTTTCCCCTCAAGCACTGAAACACTTGGACTAGTGCTCTTAGAGGCAATGGCAGCAGGATGCCCTGTTGTAGGTGCTAACAGAGGTGGAATCCCAGATATCATTACGGATGGGGAAAATGGTTGCCTTTATGACCCTGATGGGACGAATGATGGAGCAGAAAGCTTGATATTTGCCACACAAAGATTGCTAGGGAATGATCTTCAACGTCAAGGTATGCGCAAAGCCGCTCGCGAAGAAGCTGAACGCTGGGGCTGGGCTAGCGCAACAAAACAGCTAAGAGGTTATTACCGTGAAATCCTTAAAAAAGAAGCACCCGGAATAGCCGCCTAATCATCAATCAGGCCGCTTGAGGGGGTGGCGTAGGTGAACCCAATGGCTGAAAAGGCAAAACAAGCGTTGCCAATCTTTCTGGCTTGATAGGACGCTTCTTGCGAGGCTGACGGATTCCAAAAGGAACACGAACAACATTTGTTCCATCAACCCTTAAAGACTGGCCACTACTTAGGACCGAATCCAAGCCTTCTGAGAATAAAGGCAATTTCAGATTGTCTTTTGACAAAGGTTTTTGAGACTGATTCAAGGTGGTTTCTCTATCCATCCTTTCCCCCAGGAATTGAGAACCGTTGCGGTAAAGGATAGTGAAAATAATCCTTAAGGCAACGAAATGAAAACTAAAAATTCGGTTTTCGATGAAAATTTAACTACTAAATGCCATTTCGACCAGAGGCAAAAACCACTTAATCATCGATTACTTCTTCAAAAGTCGAGCAAGTGCAAACCAAATTCCTATCCCCATAAGCATTGTCTATCCGAGCAACTGCTGGCCAAAACTTCCATTTCAATTGACCTGGCAACGGGAAAGCAGCTTGCTGACGAGAATAAGGTCGATCCCAAACCTCACTCGTCACTGCTCTTAAGGTATGAGGAGAACAACGCAAAGGATTATTTAGCGAATCAATGTGACCACGTTCTACGGCCTTCACTTCTTGGGAAATTGCAATCATCGCTTCACAGAATCGATTGATTTCCTCAAAACTCTCACTTTCAGTCGGCTCAACCATCAATGTTCCTGCAACTGGCCAACTAACAGTTGGCGCATGAAAGCCATAATCCATCAATCTCTTAGCAATATCATCTACAGAAATACCGGTCTTCTTCTTAATTGGTCGTAAGTCCAAAATGCACTCATGGGCAACTAAACCATTAAGCCCTCGAAACAAAACTGGGTAATAAGGGTCTAAAACATGAGCGATGTAATTCGCTGAAAGCAGAGCTACAGAACTCGCTTTCCGCAAACCAGTTGCGCCCATCATACGTATATACATCCAACTAATAGCCAAAATTCCAGCACTCCCAAAAGGTGCCGCTGAAACAGACCCAATCGCATTTTTGCCCCCCACATTTGCCGAAAGTGGATGTCCAGGAAGAAAAGGCAATAGATGAGATGCAACAGCAATTGGACCAATTCCAGGGCCGCCTCCCCCATGGGGAATACAGAAAGTCTTATGAAGATTCAAATGACAAACATCAGCCCCATACAAACCAGGTCTACATAGACCAACCTGAGCATTGAGATTTGCACCATCCAAATAGACCTGTCCACCATGCAAATGAACTAATTCACATATCTCACAAATATTTGGTTCAAAGACACCATGTGTTGAAGGGTAAGTAACCATCAAAGCCGCCAATTCTGAAGAATTCTCTACAACTTTTTTCCTTAAATCATCCAAGTCAATGTTTCCCTGATCATCACACTCAACTGAAACGACTCGCAAGCCAGCCATAACAGAACTAGCAGGATTCGTACCATGAGCGCTAGTAGGAATCAAGCAAATATTTCTATGTTGATTACCACAATCTTTGTGCCATGCTCGAATGACTAGGAGTCCTGCCAATTCACCTTGAGACCCTGCATTGGGCTGCAGAGAAACACCAGCAAATCCGGTAATTGCACTTAACCAATTCTGCAAATCATTAACTAAATGCTTATAGCCATCTGACTGTTCATTCGGAATAAAAGGATGGAGTGATGAGAATTCATTCCAACTAATCGGGACAAGTTCAGCTGCTGAATTCAGTTTCATCGTGCAGCTACCCAAAGGGATCATTCCATGTACTAATGAAAAATCTCGATTTGCTAGTTGATTTATATACCGCAAAATCTCAGTTTCACTTCGATATGAATTAAAGGCAGGTTGTTCCAACCAAAGCCCAGATCTTAAAGGAATTCCAGGTAATGGTTCTAACCTCTCAATATCCAAATCAGCCAATTTTTGATCGGCTTTACCTATTGCTTTAGCTAAGATTTGGTGAAGCTTATCCAACTCCTTATCTGTACTAAGTTCATCAAAAGTAATGCCAAAACCTTTTGCTTTTTCTGGCGAAGAGCCTAAAGGGAGTATGCGAAAATTAAATCCTTCCAAATTAGATAATCTATGGACTTCAGGCGCTTCTAAACAATAGACTTCAATGCTATCAAAGCAAGAAGATGTCTTAAAAGGGTAGCCAAGTTTAATCAAGTCTTGTTCGAGTCTTTTCCGTAAATTAACAATTTTAAGGGCAATTTTTTCCAGCCCTTGAGGCCCATGATGTACAGCATAAAAGGAAGCAATCACTGCAAGTAAAACTTGAGCAGTGCATATATTGCTAGTCGCTTTATCCCTTCGAATATGTTGTTCACGAGTTTGCAAGGCCAAGCGAAGAGCAAGGGAACCTTCAGAATCAATTGATTGCCCTACTAAGCGCCCAGGAATCTGCCTCTTAAAAGCCTCGCGCGTTGAGAAAAAAGCTGCATGAGGCCCACCAAAGCCCATTGGCACTCCAAAACGTTGAGCACTGCCAACAGCAATATCAGCTCCTAAAGCACCAATTGGCTTCATCAATACCTGAGCCAATGGATCAATGGCTACGGTCACAAGTGCACCCACTGAATGTGCTAAATCAATAGAATTAGTTGGGTCCCACAACCGACCGCTACATCCAGGCAACTGTAAAAAGACACCAAAAACCGTTTCGTCTAATTGAAAATCTGATGGCTCAGCGATTTCTACAACTAGATCCAAAGGTTCTGCACGAGTCCTAAGCACAGAAAGAGTTTGAGGAAGGACATCTTTATCAACTAAGAAGCGAAAGGCTTGATTGTTTTTTCTAACTCCAAAACTCAAACTCATTGCCTCAGCAGCAGCAGATGCCTCATCTAACAAAGAAGCATTTGCAATAGGTAGTCCAGTGAGTTCACTAATCAAAGTCTGAAAGTTAAACAAAGCTTCCAACCTTCCTTGAGCAATCTCAGACTGATATGGGGTATACGCTGTATACCATGCAGGGTTTTCGAATACATGCCTTTGAATAACCGCTGGCATGACTGTGCCGTGATAGCCCAATCCAATTAACGAGCGGTGTTGTTTATTTTTCCTAGCAATTACCAATAGTTCTTTCAGCGCATCAATTTCATTGCAACCTTCAGGTAACAATCCCAATGGAGGATTCCTATCAAGAATTTCTGAAGGGACGACCGATAAGACAAAAGATTGCAGATCTGGATAACCAAGTGCTTTCAACATCTGCTCTTGATCCTTAGGAGTAGGGCCAAGATGACGCTGAAGAAACTCGGATTGATCAATGCTTGATGCCTCCATGGGCTGATTGTCAAGCACGTTCAGAAAACCGTAAAAACAAAAGTAACCTTAGAAAAAAGTGCTCCCAAATTGTCAAAACATCTCAGAATCAATCAGAGTTCACTTTGCGCGAATAAGTCGCTGCATCCATTAGTTCCTTCAAATCTCCTGTCTCTGAAGGCCTAATAAGCATCAGCCAACCTTCACCATGTGGATCATTTTGTAACTCTTCAGGACTCGACAAAACCGATTCATTGCATTTAACCACCTCCCCACTGATGGGAGAATACATGTCCTCTACAGCTTTTACAGATTCCACACTGCCAAAGCTTTTGCCTCTTTGAAGGGTAGTCCCTACTTCTGGAAGATCAACGAAAACTATGTCTCCCAGTTGATCAACAGCAAATTCACTAATACCAACCCTTACCAGGTCGCCATCGAAGAAAGCATATTCATGACTCTCCGCAAATCGAAATTGATCAGGAAAATTAAAGGCCATCAAACTGGGCCACGCAAAGCTCACACAGTCTGAGGCATTTTTACCAAACCTGCTTTGCATAAAGCAACCAATGTCCGTTTTAAAGCAATTTTTATATGAGCTCTATGCGTTCCTCCTTGAACAAAAATGTTGTAAGGAGGCCTTAAAGGGGCATCTGCAGAAAATTCACTAGTACTGCCATCTATAAATGTGCCACCAGCCATAACCAAGTGCGAGTCATAACCTGGCATCAAGGCAGGCACAGGATCTAAATATGAACCAATAGGAGAAGAACGCTGAAAAGCTCTACAAACCACTTTCAATGCATCTGGATCTCTTAACTGCACAGCTTGAATCAGGTCACTCCTCATTGCCCCAAGAGATGGTTGCACTAGAAACCCCAACTGATCAAAAACGCCTGCTACAAGATCAGCTCCTATCAATGCCTCTGCAACCATTTGAGGAGCAAGAAACAATCCTTGCAAAATAATTCTATTCAAATCAAACCCTGTACCACCTTCACTCCCAATTCCAGGGGCTGTAAGGCGAAAGCATGCTTGTTCTACCAAATCAGCTCGACCAGCCACATATCCACCTGTAGGAGTAATAGTTCCTCCTAAATTCTTAATCAAGGAGCCAGCAATTAAATCTGCACCTACTTCTAAAGGCTCTTTAGTCTCTACAAACTCACCATAGCAATTATCAACGAAGCAAATACAATCAGGTTGTTTAATGTGTATCCTTTGACAAATCTCTCCTATTAAATCTATAGACAAAGGAGGTCTCCATGTATAGCCACAACTTCGCTGAATAAAGATCATTCGCCTGGGAACTTCCAGAGCTTGATCAAGCGAGTCCACATTTATTGTACCTCGCTTAGTTAACGGTATTTCTTTATAAGTAATACCGAACTCACTTAACGAGCCTTGATCAGATTTCCTTAAGCCAATCACTTCTTGGAGAGTGTCATAAGGTCTCCCAGTAATTGACAACAAACAATCACCGGGACGCAAAACACCAAACAGAGCAGCTGCTATTGCATGAGTCCCACTAACAAACTGAAGTCTTACGGCCGCTTTTTCAGCACTTAGAACTCTTGCAAAGACTCGATCTATAACTGCTCTTCCTTGATCACCATGCCCATAACCAGTCAAAGAAGCAAAATGCTGTGTTCCAACTCTCTCTACTGAAAAAGCATCCAAAACCTTCTCTAAGTGCTTCTCTACAGCTTGGGTGCGCAAATCAGCAAAAGGTTGCAGCCTCTCCGCAACAGAATCAACTTGCTGAGCAGCCCAAGCCTCCAAAAACTTTTCATCAATGTGACCTGGATTCAAGCTCTTCACAAAAAGGTCAAGGTGAGGTTTACAGTTCCTTTAGGTTCTTCTTTTAACTGATCTAATTCCAAATCCGCTCTAATTGCAATCTTTAAAGAACGGTGTTAGCAATCTCATGGAGTAAACCTTGGTTTCCAATATTCCGGCCACTTCATCCAACACACGTGAGCTTCGCCTAAGAGCCGGGATCATCGCTCCCCGCTCACCTTTGCCACCATCGCAAAGAAAATTTAGAGCGGGTACAACAAGCTTTATGCTTGCACTGCATGTAGCTGCAACATTTGCGCTACTGCCACGTTTTTGGAGTTGGCAAGGGCTTGCAGCATTTTTGATCCTTTATTGGATTACCGTTCTCGGAGTTACTCTTGGACTACACCGACTAGTAGCTCATCGCAGTTTTGTAGCTCCACGATGGGTTGAAAGAGTCCTTGTAATCATGGGTTCCCTTGCCTGCCAAAGCGGGCCTATTGAATGGGTAGCTCTTCATAGGCATCACCATAAATTTTCTGATCAGCCGAACGATCACCATGATGCAGGCAGAGGTTTTTGGTGGAGTCATAGCGAATGGATGCTCCATGAAATACCAGCATTGCAACATAGCGATCGTCTCGCAGGAGATCTTCTATCTGACCCATTTTTTTGTTGGTTAGATCACTGGTTCTTATTACTACAAATTCCTTTAGGATTAGGCTTATTTTGGCTAGGTGAGCTGGCTTCAGTCCCTGGAGGTGGACTAGGCCTGATTCTTTGGGCCATCCCTCTTAGGCTAGTGGTTGTTTATCACGTCACTTGGTTTGTAAATTCTGCCACACATACCTTTGGATACCGCAACTTCGACTGCCCGGACCTTTCTAGAAATTGTTGGTGGGTAGCCTTACTATCCTTCGGAGAAGGTTGGCACAATAACCACCACGCTTTTCCGCAAAGCGCCAGGCATGGACTCAGATGGTTTGAATTTGATCTGACATGGCAACACATAAAACTTTTAAGGCGTTTCGGGCTCGCTAAACAAGTCCGACAGGCCAGCTTGTCTCAAAAAAGCATTTAACCCTGCTTTAACACTTCAGCACGAGAACGCAAAATCTCCAAAAAATCCTTAGTGCCTCGCACATCAAACCCACCTAAATTTCTCAAGGCTGAGCATAAATCCAACAACTCTCCATCTAACTCCTCAGCTGTGTAATCCCGTATCCCAGCCATTACTTCACAAAATCTTTCTCGTCTTACAGAATTTGAAACTGGATACGCAGTCAAAACCCTATCGCCGCACTGACGCCAAGACCTTCCAGCACAAAAACAATCAGCCAAAGCAGCACTCAAGTCAGCTGCTTCTTCTTCTTCAATAAACCAATCGAAGCATTCAGGGATAGGCGCTAATCCAAGAAAAATCTCAAAGAACTCTCCTGCTCCAAGCGGCTTCCCTCCCTGTCCTTCTAAAGAAAGACAAGAATCAGAAAGAACCTTCAAAAGTTCAGGATGAACTTCCTTCAGACGAGCTTCAATAGGCTCTATTCCTTCATGAAGAATCGCATTTGCTTGAGATAATGCTAAAAAAACCTCTGGCCCAGGCGAAGCCAATTTCCCATTCCTCAAATTAGAAATCTGAGAATTATGTAATCGCCCTAGATCCAGACATTCAGCTAAAGCAGGAAGGACCTTATGAGACCAGCCATTTCTTTCATGCCAAACATGAATTAAATGCGCCATTGCTCGGCGCCCATCAGAGAGCCTGCCGCGATAACCATTCACGAAGCGATTAGCCTGAGGATCATTACCAGTCAAATGATATCGATCCTGATCAGTTAATGTAGTTAACCATTTTTCAGATCACTAATGTCTCCAAGCGTGATCGGTGCACATGCCTTAGCCCGTAAACCAGTAGCTTCTCATAAAGCAATGGAATTATCCGAGAAGCTGCAAATTCCTATTAAAGAAAATTCGTCGTTCCCCAAAAAAGAACAGCGTCGTTGGGGGACGATCGGATTCATGATCGCTATCCATCTTTTAACAATATTTTCTCTTCATCCACACTTCTGGAACTGGCAAGCATTGACAACCCTATTAATTCTTTATTGGGTAACGGCCTGTCTAGGAGTAACACTTGGCTATCACCGCCTTTTATCACATCGTGCTTTTAAAGTGCCAAAATGGTTAGAACGTTTCTTTGCTACTTGTGGCGCTTTAAGTTGCCAACATGGTCCCATTGACTGGGTAGGTCTTCATCGTCATCATCACACTTTTTCCGACACAGATGCAGATCATCACAATAGTAATAAAGGCTTTTGGTGGAGTCATATGGGTTGGATGTTCGAACCTATTCCAGCCATGAAAACAGTACCAAGACTTACTGGAGACCTACGAAGAGACTCCTACTACCGATGGCTAAATAAATACTTCCTAATATTGCAATTGCCTTTAGGAGTTTTTCTTTTTTGGATAGGTAATTCAACTGGAGCGGGTGGGTGGAATTTAGTTTTATGGGGAATACCTATGCGCCTGGTTCTGGTATATCACGTGACTTGGTTAGTAAATTCAGCCACCCACTGCTGGGGAAAGGTTGCTTTTGAAAGTGGAGACGCGTCAAAAAACAATGCTTGGGTAGCAGCTCTGACCTTTGGAGAAGGATGGCACAATAATCATCATGCTTATCCTAATTCTGCCCGCCAAGGCTTAACACCTAACCAAATTGATCTAACGTGGCAACATATTCGTCTTCTTAAAGCCCTAGGTTTGGCAACCAAGATTCGATTACCAATGCCGTCGTAAGGTTATCGATAGCAGTTCACTATTCGTCTTTCTTCAATTCTTGCAATGGCAAAACGAGTAAAAGTCGTCCTCAATGAAGACATCCTTAGTCTTGGAAAGGATGGAGATTTAGTAGAGGTTGCTCCTGGTTACGCACGTAATTTCCTTATGCCATATGGGAAAGCACTTCCAGTAACCCCAGCTGTCATGAAACAAGTGGCTCATCGTCGAGCAAAACAAGCTGAGCACGAAGCCTCCTTAAAACAAGAAGCTCTAGACTTTCAAACTGCACTGGTCACAATCGGGAGATTCACTGTTAAAAAACAAATTGGTGAGGACGACGTTCTATTTGGAACAGTTACAAATGGAGATGTTGCGCAAGTAATCGAAGAAGCAACAAAAAAAGAAATAGATAGGAGAAATATTTCGGTTCCGGAAATCCATCGAACAGGCAAGTACAAAGTTCAAGTGAAGTTGCATAGTGAAGTAACAGCTGAGATCAATCTCGAAGTGGTCAGCTTTTGAATTAGTTGCATCGCTTCTGTTCCGAGCCACAGTAGTAATCAGTAATCCATTGAGAATGGAGTGTCCCTTTAAATGGTTAGCGTCCCAGTTAGCAATGATGGCGATGCTGCCAAAAAGAGATCTGCTTCCTATGGGAAGGCCAATCCAGCTTTAGAACCAAACTTTGAAGCCCCACCGGACTCAATCCCTCCTCAAAATCTAGAGGCAGAAGAAGCCATTCTCGGAGGCATCCTTCTCGACCCTGATGCAATAAGCCGCATAGCAGATTTACTACATCCAGAAGCTTTTTACCTGAACGCCCATCGAGAAATCTATCGAACAGCGTTAATGCTGCATGGTCAAGGCAAACCAACTGATCTAACAGCAATGAGTGCATGGCTCGCAGATACAGGAGCCTTGAACAAAGTAGGTGGTAGCAATCGGCTCATAGAACTTGTTGAAAGGGTTTCCTCAACCGCCTCTATCGAGCAAGTGGCGAAATTGGTCATGGATAAATATCTTCGTCGGCAACTAATTCGTTCTGGGAATGAAGTCATAAAGCTAGGTTTTGACCAGGGATTACCAATGGACCAAGTTCTGGATAAAGCAGAGCAAACCATATTTGCCATTAGTCAGGAAAAACCTTCTCAAGGCCTCACACCAACAGCTGAGATTCTCACCAGTACCTTTAACGAGATAGAAAGCCGTTCACTTGGCACTTCAGTTGCCGGAATCCCTGTAAATTTCTACGATCTTGATGCTATGACTCAAGGTCTACAAAGAAGTGATCTCATAATTGTCGCAGGCAGGCCAGCAATGGGAAAAACATCCATAGTTCTCAATCTCGCAAAAAACGTCGCACAACTCCATGACCTCCCTGTTTGTGTCTTCAGCCTGGAAATGAGTAAAGAACAACTTACTTACCGCCTTCTTTCCATGGAAGTCGGAATTGAAAGCGGAAGGCTGAGAACAGGGCGATTACAACAAGAAGAATGGCCACTGCTCGGACAAGGAATTAATACTCTAGGACAACTTCCAATTTTTATTGATGACAAACCAAATTCAGGGGTGCTTGAAATGCGCTCACTCTGCAGACGCTTAATGGCTGAGCAAGGGAAAGAGCTTGGGTTAGTCGTAATCGACTACCTACAACTCATGGAAGGATCCACACCTGATAATCGAGTCCAAGAACTTTCAAGAATCACAAGAGGACTCAAAGGCTTAGCTAGAGAAATGAAAGTGCCTGTAGTCGCTTTGTCTCAACTCAGTCGCGGAGTTGAGTCCAGAACAAATAAAAGACCAATGCTGAGTGATTTACGTGAATCTGGCTCTATTGAGCAAGATGCTGATCTAGTTCTAATGATTTATCGGGACGAGTATTACAACCCAGAAACCTCCGATCGAGGCATTACCGAAGTAATTGTAACTAAGCATAGAAACGGACCAGTCGGTACAGTCAAACTACTTTTTGAACCACAATTCACAAGATTTAGAAACCTAGCCGCCTAAAGTGAGGCAATTACAAATTATTGACTCAGTAATAATGCCAAATGACTCAATTCAATACCGCAAATGAGACTTTTGACGTAATCGTAATAGGCGGAGGACATGCAGGATGCGAAGCTGCAATCACTTCTGCAAAGTTAGGGCATTCAACAGCCTTATTTGCCCTAAACCTTGACAGAATTGCCTGGCAGCCTTGCAATCCTGCAGTTGGAGGGCCTGCCAAAAGCCAATTAGTACATGAAGTAGATGCATTAGGTGGCGTTATAGGAAAATTAGCGGACGCAACAGCTCTTCAAAAACGAATACTCAATGGAAGCCGTGGCCCTGCTGTCTGGGCCTTACGAGCCCAGACAGATAAAAAAGAATATGCCATGCAGATGTTAAAAACGCTTCAGAACACACCCAACCTTTCTTTACGGGAAGCAATGGTGACTGGACTTGAAGTAGAAAAAATAAAAACCAACAAAAACATTCAAGTAGCCAGAGTTAAAGGAGTTAAAACATATTTTGGAAGCATTTATCACGCTCAAGCGGTAATAATTACAACGGGGACATTCCTAGGCGGAAGGATCTGGGTGGGAGATAAATCAATGCCTGCAGGCAGAGCAGGTGAACAAGCTGCAGAAGGCCTAACAGAAGATCTTCAACAATTAGGGTTTCAAACTGGCCGATTAAAAACTGGCACCCCTGCCCGAATAGACAGAAGAAGTATTTCCCTTGATTGTCTTGAAGAGCAACCTAGTGATGCTAGCGATCGTTTTTTCTCATTTGACCCATCAGCCTGGGTCACTGGAGAGCAAATGAGTTGTCACCTAACCAGAACAACAGCAGAAACTCACAAACTCATCAAAGATAATCTTCACCTAACTCCAATCTATGGGGGGTTTATAGAAAGCAAAGGGCCAAGATATTGCCCTTCAATCGAAGATAAAATTGTGCGTTTTTCTGATAAAGAATCGCACCAAATTTTTCTTGAACCAGAAGGGCGTAATACTCCAGAAATTTATGTTCAAGGCTTCTCAACTGGTTTACCAGAACACCTACAACTTAAACTTTTAAGAACACTACCAGGACTGGAAAATTGTATAATGCTAAGGCCCGCATATTCCGTCGAATATAACTACCTGCCAGCCACACAACTTCTACATTCACTAGAAACAAAAAGAGTCAGTGGACTTTTCACTGCTGGCCAAATTAATGGAACTACAGGCTATGAAGAGGCAGCTGCGCAAGGAATCATAGCTGGCATCAATGCATCTAAATTAATAAGGGGTCAAGAGCCAATCCTATTTCCTAGAGAAGAAAGCTACATAGGAACAATGATTGATGACCTTGTAAGCAAAGACCTAAGGGAACCCTATCGAGTTCTAACCAGTCGTAGTGAGTATCGACTCGTTTTAAGAGGGGATAATGCAGACAGAAGACTCACCCCTATTGGATATAAGTTAGGGCTAATTGATGATCGTCGATGGAAAATTTTTGAAGCCAAACAAAGTGCCCTAAAAACTGAAAAACTCAGGCTAGAAAAAGAACGAGTAAAAGCTAGCGACCCAATTGCTCTAATATTAGAAAAAGAAACAGGTGCCCCTATAAAAGGTTCCATTACGTTGGCCGACATATTGCGAAGACCCCATGTTCATTCACAGGATTTAGTGAGATATGGTCTGATTGATCCAAATATTCCCCTAGCCGTAAGAGAAGGGGCTGAGATTGATATTAAATACAGCGGTTACCTTGAACGTCAACAAACACAAATTGACCAATTTAAAAAACAAAGGAAGCAAGCCCTCCCACCTAATATTGACTACAACAAAATAGTAACTTTGTCTCAAGAAGCTAGGGAAAAACTAACTATTGCTCGTCCAATAAATTTTGGGCATGCAGCTGACTTGCCAGGTGTTAGCAAAGCAGATCTCACTGCTCTACTCATTTGGTTAAAAGTAGAAAGTCGTCGAACCCATCAAAATATGTAGGCTAAGCAGATAGTATCGATTTCATAATTCATAAATATCAACTAATGAATAGAGGTGGCTTGTGCCCCAGTCACTACTAAGTTCACCCCAAAGGATCTGGGAAGCTCCTACTAATGCAGTCATGAATGGAGAGGGGCCCCAGAACATGCCAGGAGCATGGCAACTAATGCTGCTTGGGGATGGGAGTCCAACACGTCACTTGCGCCTATTAACTGGACATGAAGTAGAAATCCAATTAATTGGGATGGAATCTGAAAATATTCATAGTTCAGAGGCTCCTATCGAAGTAAAAGAACTCATTCCACCCTTATTAAGAAGGCAAGTTTGGCTGAAATGTGATTCCCACATACTTGCCTGGGCCGAAAGCTGGTGGAATCAGATAGAAGCAGAACAACATCTACAAAACAAACATCAACCCATATGGAGAAATCTTACGCAAGGTCGCTCTGAACTTTTTCGTGAAGTTGATGGCCTGGCATTAGTAAATGCAAATTGGTTGGAGTCTGGCTTTGGGGAAAAAGGGCCATTTTGGAGCAGGCATTATAGGTTCTTTAGGCAAGAGCGAGAGCTAACAGTGATCCGAGAAGTATTTAGTCCTGAACTAGAAAAATGGTTAGGCTCAACTAAACGAACCATACCCAAATGCATTTAAATAGGATTGCATAAATCAAGACATTCGAATAAAAAAATAGGAGTGATTAATCCAATTAGAAACATCTTTTAGAAAGATACCAATCTTACAAAATATCTAGAGGCATTAGAAAATAAAAGATAGATATAATTTAAATAAGCCAAGAGTGTTTTTTCATCTGATCCTAGTCACGACGTCGACTTGATTTCGGCAAAGGTCGCCTATCAGTACGCATTGGTTTACGTTCAGTTCTCCCAACACTGCGAGCATCGATTTCCTTCTCCGTTTGAGAGCGTTGCCATCTATCGACCCTAAAAGATGAATCTTCAGGCCATTCTGCATCTAATTCAGAATTCTGATTCCCACTAAATTGATTTTTCCTAAGAGGTTGAGAAACTCTGCGAGATATAGCCTCCAAAGGACGTTTATTACCTGAATTAGTCACGTTGTCCTCCGCTTGCCAAGATTCAAGCCATACATCATCTTCATCATCTTCCAGCAGCCAATCCAACTTGTCACCAACCCACCGGCCCACTGTCTCCAAGCTTGCACCAGATAAATTTTTAGAACTTGATAACTTCCGCTTCCCTGGTCTAGTGCCAGCCACACCATCAACAAACTGACGCCCTGTTTCAATCCACTGATCAACACGTCGATCCAAAGATTCTCTAGAGCGCTTTCGGCCTTGTGGGGTTCTACGAATTGACACAATGTCCAAAACTTAACGACACCTGTGATGCAAAACCTGCTCCCTTATACAACCTATTAGGGCAATTGCCCCCCCGCCCATCAGAAGCACGAAGAGAAACAGTTCCAATTTATTCCTCAACGCCAATTGGCTGAAAAATCAATTCAAAATTGGCATGCCAACGTCCTCCATGGTGAATATTGCAACATTGTCTACAAGCTGCTCCAGCAACAATGCGCTTATACGGGAACCTCAAACCACATCCTGGACAAATAGCCCACCACTTTGGGAGCTTTGTGGGAACTGGAAATTTATGACGAACATTTATTTGAAACTTGCTCTGAGCAGCATTGATTGCGGCCATTCGGGCATGAAAGTTAGGTCCATGTCCTTCTTCTAAACGCAAAACCAAATCAATCCATGCATGGATCATCTCGTGACAGAGAGTACTTTCTATAGCGCTTAAAGGAAGAAGCTCTAAAAGAGGTCTAGACAAAACAATCTCAGCACCCTGTTCTCCTATTACAGTCGGACCACGCCGATAAAGTCCTGCAGTCTTGCGTAAACGTCCATCACTCCATCGCACTGCGACCAAAGGCTTCGATCCATCTGTCAACGCACAATCAAAATATTCTCGATTGAAACAATGGAAAATTGGCAATAATGGAACCAATGGCATTGTTATCAATTGGGCTTTGCCCTGGCTAATGCGCTGTTAGTTTGCCTAAAACTGTCCAAGTCTGAAAGAAATTTGTTGCAACTTACTTAAGTAAGTCAGAATCTCTAATTAATCGCACTTTGACCATGGAAGGAGCTCTCATACGGGAGATAGGCACCAAAGCACTACTAGCGGGAGCAGTGACGCTTGCTCTCTTCTGGACATTCAATGCTGTAAGACTTGTAATCAGCGCAAGGGGGATCAACCCATTAGTCAAGCAATTCTTCAATCAAATTGCAGCAGGCCGAATAGATGGAGCCTACAGATTGACCACAAAAGCCTATCGACAGCATGTCAACAGACAAGATTTCCTCAAATTTCTAGGAAGTCTTCAACTGAACCGGTATAGGAATCTCAAATCAGGACGACCTCGTATTCAAGATAAGCAAATTATCCTGACTTTGAAGCTCAAATCAGAAGATAAGCAATCTGAATTACCATTAGATTTCACTTTTATCAAGGTAGAAGAAAGTTGGAAAATTGATCGTATTGCCAAAGTAACAATTTAAATCTTATTTCTCGGATACGTTTAGTGCACTCCTCTTCAAGCAACCTTGCTGAGCGTGTGGCAGAGCTAAGATTTCTGCTAAGTGAAGCCAATCATGCGTACTATGTACTAGACAAACCATGCATGGAAGATGCGGTATATGACCGTCTTTATAGAGAACTTCTTGAGATAGAAGCCAAACAACCATCACTCCTTACTTCAGACAGTCCCTCACAAAGATTGGGTGGGAAACCTGCTGAAGGCTTTATAAGCACTCTTCATAGGATTCCACTCCTAAGTCTTGACAATGCATTCAATATTGAAGAATTAAATGCCTGGTTAAATCGACTAGATAAGTTACTCCAACCACACACAAATCTTGATGCTAAAACCCCAACCTTAACGATGGTTGGAGAGCTAAAGATTGATGGGAATGCACTTGCATTGAGCTATTCAAATGGTCTCCTTGTAAAAGGGGCCACACGTGGTGATGGTTCTGAAGGAGAAGAAGTTACAAGTAATGTACGAACGATTAATTCAATACCATTACGCTTGAAATTAAAAAATCCACCGCCTTGGGTTGAAATCAGAGGAGAAGCCTTTATACCTAACAAGTCATTTGAAAGAATAAATAGTGAGCGTAAGAAGAATGGGCAAGATCTATTCGCCAATCCAAGAAATGCGTGTGCAGGAACATTACGACAACTGAATCCTAAAATAGTAGCCTCAAGGAAACTAGACTTCTTTGCTTACACAATACATTTGCCAGATGAATGGGAAGATCCAAACAAACCAAATCAGCAATCACAAGCCTTGCAATGGCTGCAATCTGCAGGATTTAAGACAAACCCCAATACAATTATCTTTAACCAGCTCAAAGAAATAACTAACTTCTTCAATAAATGGGAAAATGATCGCCACTTACTGCCATATACCACAGACGGAGTAGTTGTCAAAGTCAACGATTTTTCTCTTCAGAATTCAGCAGGCTTCACTAAAAAAGCACCACGCTGGGCTATCGCCCTGAAATACCCTGCAGAAGAAGCTCCAACAAAATTGAAAAGACTGGCTTATCAAATAGGACGTACAGGAGTAGTTACACCTGTAGCTGAGTTCGAGTCAGTTTCACTAGCTGGAACATCAGTGAGTAGAGCAACTCTCCATAATGCAAATCGCCTAAAAGAACTGAACTTGCATCAAGGAGACACAATTGTAGTGCGAAAGGCTGGGGAAATTATCCCTGAAGTATTACGGGTACTAAAAGAACTAAGACCTTCTAACTCAAAAAGACTCACACTGCCTGAAAAATGTCCTGTATGCAATTCACAGCTTGTGAAAGAGGAAAATCAAGCAGCGACTTTATGCATTAATAGCAGTTGCCCAGCAATACTCTCTGGGACACTGAGACATTGGGTGAGCAAAGGCTCAATGGATATCGACGGGCTAGGCAATAAACTTATTGAGCAATTAGTCACTAAAGGGCTAGTCAGTTCAATCGCAAATCTATACACACTCAAACCATCATTACTTTCTAAGCTTGACAGAGTAGGGAAAAAATCAGCAGAAAAGTTGATCAATGCTCTCCAAGAATCAAAAAAACAACCCTGGCACAAGCAACTATACGGACTCGGTATCCATCATGTAGGAGCAGCTAATGCGAATGCACTTGCAAAAAACTTCCCAAGTGCTTCTTATCTTGCTCTAACTGCGCAAAAAGAGCCAGAAAAAATTAACTCTATTTATGGAATTGGCAGTGAGATTGTTCAATCTATACAAGAATGGTTTGACAACCCCTCGAACCAAAAATTAATAAACGATCTAAAAAATGTGGGCTTTTCTCTTGCCTACAATGAAGAAGAAATCTCCACAAGAACGCAACAAGAAAGCCAAAACAATTACCCCCTGAAAGATCACGTATTTGTGCTTACTGGGAAATTACCTTCACTTAGTCGAAACGAAGCACAAAAACTTATCGAAAATGCCGGAGGTAGGATTTGCAATGCGGTAAGCTCACAAACCACGTATGTAGTTTCAGGAGAAAAAGCTGGAAGCAAATTGACTAACGCTAAACTTTTAGGCGTAAAGGTTATTGATGAACAAGCCCTCAAAGAACTTTTATCTATCTAAGAAACCCATGACTAAAGCAAATTCTTTTGAAAACAACATTGTTACTCCTAAAATATATTCTTTGATTAAAACTCCTTGTGGGAGAGCCAAATACCTACAACTATCACAAGCTCCTGGACCTTTTGCAAAATTGAGGCTTTATTGGTTCATTTCTTTTGCTGCTCTACGAGACTTGACACTAAAGAATCCAGACAACATTTAAAGATCTTCTGACTCCTGAAGAGCATTTCTAGCTGTTCGGGTTACCAACCAAATAACTGCAAGAGTCGAGATCAAACCTAAAAAGCTAAAAATATAAGAATTTAGATCAGTTCTGCCATCCAAAACCTCCCTAAATCGAGACAAATCTCCCGCCAAAGCTCCTAACCCACAAAATAAAATGGTTCCCGGCAATATGCCTATCAATCCAATGGTGTAATCCTTAACAGTTACGTCACTTAAACCATACATAAAGTTTAAAAAGCTAAAAGGAAAAGCTGGCGAAAGACGTGTCAGTAAAATCAACTTCAATCCTTCTTTAGCGACGGCCTTTTCAATAGCCTGGAGCTTTGGGAAATTAGCTAATCGAGCCTGAACCCATTTACGTAATAATGTTCGACCCAAACCAAAACCAGCCAAAGCTCCGATAGAGGCTCCAATAAATACAAAAAGACTACCAATCCAAGTTCCATAAAGAACTCCGGCAAGCATTGATGCCCATATGCCTGGTAATAGAAATGTAACCCACAGTGCATATAAAGCTATAAAAAGCAATCCACCTATTGGAGAGTGAAGAATGAATAAAAGACTGTCAAAAGATATATATTGAGAAAGCATGAATCAAATCAAATCAGACAAACGTTTACTTGCCAAATCAGCCTGAGTTTCTGCCTCTTCCAATTTCGCTCTACATTCAGCAACAACTTCAGGAGGAGCCTTTTTAGAAAAATTAGAATTAGCTAAGCGACTAGAAAACACCAATATATCTTTTTCAGCTTTCGCTAGATCCTTTTCCAAGCGTGATCGAAGAGAGTCAAAATCGACCAAACCTTCTATAGGTAATAGAACTTGTAATTCGCCAGATACACCTGCAAGAACTTTCTGGGATGGTTGTAAATTAGCCGTACTGGAATCTAAAACTTCTAATGAATTTGCACGTGTCAGCACCTTAATATCGGCACTAGATTTCCTCAGAGTTTCAGCCAGTTCTGCGCTGCTGGTGACAAAACGTACAGGAGCTCCTTGAGAAGGTTTTAAACCTGCAATTGCTCTTAAATTTCTAACCACACGAATAGCTTCAAATAATTGCGAAAAAGTTTCTTCTAACTCATCATTTAAATTACTTGCATCAGTTTCAGGCCAAAATTGTAAAGAAAGAAAGGTTTCTTTTGAGGCTCCAGTTAAACCATGCCAAAGTTCTTCAGTGAGATGTGGCATCAATGGATGCAGCATCACTAAAAGTTGATTTAGAACCTTATAAAGCACTTGTCGTGCCGTCCGTTGATCATTCAATTCCGCCTCAGTAGGAGATTCTCCAGGATTCAGGCGTCTTTTAATTAATTCTAAATACCAATCGCAAAAATCATTCCAAGCAAACTCATAAAGGCCCTTGGCCGCTTCTCCTAAACCATAACTCTGAAAACGTAATTCAGTTTCACCTATAACCCTTGTAAGGCGAGAGAGTATCCACTGATCAGCTAACTGTGTATTTTCTATTTTTTCTAGATCACCAATCTCTTCATCAGGCAAATTCATAAGAGCAAATCTTGTGGCATTCCAAAGCTTGTTCGCAAAATTTCTAGAAGCCTCAACAGTGAGAGAAGTCTGGTTCTTACGGTCATAGTCAAGTCGTATATCTTGACCAGCCCCTGCAACCTCTCGAACCAATGCAAAGCGCAAAGCATCCGATCCATAACGTTCTATCAACAAAAGAGGATCTATCCCATTGCCCGCGCTCTTACTCATCTTTCGATTCTGCTCATCTCGAACCAAGCCATGGATATAAACATCTGAAAAAGGCATCTGGCCAGTGAAAGCACCAGACATCATTGTCATACGTGCAACCCAGAAAAAAATAATGTCAAACCCAGTTACCAAGGTACTAGTAGGGAACCAACAAGTTAAATCCTTATTTTTCTCATCAGGCCATCCCAAAGTTGAAAACGGCCAAAGCCCACTAGAAAACCATGTATCCAAAACATCCTGATCCTGCTGAATTTCTACAGAGCTACCAAATTGATTCTTAGCCTTTTCTAGAGCCTCATCTTCAGAACGAGCAACTACAAAAGGGGAATCATCAGTGACCTTGCCATCTGTCTCACTAACCACAAACCAAGCAGGAATACGATGCCCCCACCACAGTTGTCGACTTACACACCAATCTCGAATATCTATTAACCAATCACGATAAACCTTTTCCCATCGCTCTGGAACGAAACGAGGAGAGCCTACGTCTATACACTTTCGACAATAAGTAGCCATTGTCTCCATACGAACAAACCATTGTGTAGAAAGCAGAGGCTCAACAGGTACTTTCCCTCTGTCTGAAAAAGGAACGCTATGTCGATAGGGCTCAATCTTCACCAAAAGCCCCTCCTCCTCTAAAGCTTTCACTACTGCATCACGGGCTTCAAATCGATCAAGGCCCACAAAACGACCAGCATGCTCATTCATCTTCCCATCCTTATGCATGACTGTGATCTGTGGCAAATGATGTCGCTTCCCTATTGCAAAATCATTTGGATCATGAGCCGGGGTGACCTTGACACAGCCTGTACCAAATTCCTTATCTACATGTTCATCAGCAATGACGGGAATTTCTCGACCTACAAAAGGTAACGTCAATGTTTTACCGACAAGGTTCTGATATCTCTGATCAGAAGGATTTACTGCAACTGCAACATCCCCAACCATCGTTTCAGGACGCGTAGTAGCTACTTCTAAATGAGTAATTCCATCTACGGACAGTCCACCTGTAATCGGATAACGAAAATGCCAAAGATAACCATCAACCTCCTTCATCTCAACTTCCAAGTCACTCACTGCCGAGCCAGAAGCTGGGCACCAATTAACCAAATACTCTCCTCTATAAATCAACCCTTGATCGTATAAACGAACAAATGCTTCAGTGACAGCAGCACTGAGTCCTTCATCCAAAGTAAAGCGCTGACGTTCCCAATCTACAGAGAAGCCCAAGCGACGCAATTGATCAACTATTCTGCCGCCGCTCTCATCTTTCCAAGCCCACGCAAGCTCAAGAAACGCTTCTCTACCAACCTCTTCCAAACTTGTACCTTCAGATTTCAACCGCTTCTCAAGGATCGTCTGAACCGCTATAGAAGCGTGATCCGTCCCCGGCAAACAAAGTACATTTTTTCCTTTTAGGCGCTGAAAACGAACCAACGTATCGATCAAAGCCGTATTGAACGCATGTCCCATATGCAAACTGCCAGTAACGTTTGGCGGGGGAATAATCACCGAGAACGACTCGCCTGGGGCTGTTGGGTCTGGATGAAAAGCACGAGCTTCTTCCCATGCACTTTGCCAGCGACTTTCAGTTCCAACAGGGTCATAAATCTTGGGCAAAGCACCAGCCCCCTTAGAAAAACTTATGGTTTCCGACCGCTTAGTCACAACAGAATCCAAAGTATTTCCACCATGCTCGCAAAAGGCTGACCAAAATTCTTTTTTTGTTCAGAACTCAACTAACAGCCTCTGAAGATTGCCAGGGAATAGCAATTATGGCGTCCAGGTCTTGCCAGCAACTTTGATCAGGAACAACTTTTTCAAGCAAACCCACTTCACCTAATGCCTGAGATGCCGTTACATATGTAATGTTTTCACTTCCACTGATCGGCATTATCAACACTCGATCATCAGAAGGGTCAGCCATCACCTGCAACTTCAACTCATCCAAAGTCCTCTCAAAAAAAAGCCTTCGCATGCGAACTGTCAAAGAAGAGCCCATCGCATCAGCAAACAACTCAAGACTCTCTTTTTCACCAGACAGTCCACAATTCAATGCCATCCAAATCAAAAATTTAACCCAACTGTCCACACTCCAAAGAGGTTGGAAACTAGTCCTGTGTTCCCTTACTAACTCAGTCAAGGCAAAATCAAAAACTTTTGCCTGAAGGCTAATTTGCTTGTGATTTTCCATCAGAGACGTCTTCTCCTCCTAAAGTCAGACTGACATCACCACAAACAGACCCTGTAACTAATTATGGATCTAAATGACCCTGAGCTCGAATTTTCCGACCTTGTTTATGCCTACCAAACTTGGGTCATGGCAATTATTAATGATGAGAAGCTAGAAAGCGAAGAAAAGCTTCTAAACGAAGAAATCACAGAAGATGCTCTAAATGCAATGCGGTTTCTCCCTGGTGAAGTAACTAGTGCAATTGAAACAAGTCTGGCTCGTGTTTATGACGTAGATGCTGAAGAATTAGCTTTACTTTTATTTCCAGAAGAATAAACCCTTTAAAAGCTTAAGACCCCAATCACAAGGTATTCAAAGGTCTAAAACCTCCACCACAGGCGCAGCCCTCAGCCCCCTCAGGAGTACTAATTAAAAAGCCTCCACCACTTAAATCACCGTAGTAATTAAGACTTAAACCAGTCAAACAAGAAACTTGTTCTTCTGGAGCAAAGAGAGTTACTCCATCAGTCCTTGCAATAGGTACCCCATTATTGGAACCAGGTCTTAATCGAATATGCAGCCAACCTGCTCCACAACTGTCCTCAAGCAAATCAAGGTGCATAATTCCAGGAGTCCCCGCAAAAGCCGCTTGCCTTATCAGCTCCCCTGCAGCCGAAGGAGTAATAATCAAGTTATGACCCGTTTGCATAAAAAACAAAATTCAAAATGGGCGATCCAGGTTTCGAACCAGGGACATCCTGCTTGTAAGGCAGGCGCTCTACCGCTGAGCTAATCGCCCAATAAGACAATTCTGCCGCACCGGGTCAGGCTAAGCATATCTACTTTTATACAACAATGGCCTCCGGCCAAGACCATGACAAAGCAACTGCCTTATTGAGTGGCCCTTTTGGGCTAATCATTAGTCTTGTGTTTGGTATAAAAATTGGACTTCTGAGCACCATAGCTTTTGTAATTGGAGGATTTTGGCTATCGCCAGACCTTGATACCAAATCTCTAGCCCTAAAACGCTGGGGTAAGCTAAGAATTATCTGGTGGCCTTATCGCAAGTTAATTCCTCATAGATCAATCTTCTCTCATGGACCCATAGTGGGCACAATGATACGGCTAGGCTATCTTTTGCTAATCATTTTGTTAATAGGAAAACTTCTACTTCCTAGTTACTTTTCTGAGGAATTCTTATCAAGCCAGCCGATACAGGAACTCATAATGCAATATCCAGAAATAATTGTTGCAATCTTCCTAGGACTAGAAGCTAATGTTTGGCTTCACCTCATTCAAGATGGTGATCCCTTACCAGCCGAATGGAAAAAATGATGGAATAGATGAAAAAGTATCAACCACGTGATAGATGCTCATGGACAGTCAAATAAAGGCTTCATCAATAGACAATCTGTTAGAACTCTTGACTATTGTTTCTGAGCTCAGAGACCCTATTAATGGATGTCCTTGGGATTTAGAACAGAATCATGCTTCATTAATCCCTTATCTACTTGAAGAAGCTCATGAAGTGGCAGATGCAATAAGGTATGGAGATGATTCAGATTTAAAAGAAGAGCTAGGAGATTTACTTCTTCAAGTTCTTCTTCATTCACAAATAGCAAATGAAGAGAAAAGATTCTCTTTTGCAGATGTTGCGAAAGAAATAAGCGTTAAACTAATAAGACGTCATCCTCATGTTTTTGGTGAGCAAAAGCTAAAAAATAGCAAGGAGGTTAGTCAAGTATGGGAAGAAATTAAATCACAAGAAAACCCTGAGAAAAGCTTAACCAAGCAGCTTCGTAAAAAAATACGTTGCCAGCCAGCTCTATCTAGTGCTATGTATATTTCTCGCAAAGCTGCGAAGTCAGGATTCGAATGGGAATCCATAGAACAAGTCTGGGATAAAGTGATCGAAGAGATTAATGAGTTGAAAAAAGAAATCTTTGAACAGAATATATCAAAAGCTCGAAATGAATTTGGAGATGTATTGTTTACTCTTATCAATATCGCGCGATGGTTAGATATTGACCCAGAAGAAGCTCTTGAAGGAACTAATAAAAAATTTCTCGCAAGATTTTCCTATGTTGAAAATCGCCTGGAAGGTAACCTCTCAGGACAATCAATGCAGCAGTTGCAAAAGCTTTGGAAAGAATCAAAAGAAACTCTTGATCCAAACAATCAATCCAAAAGATAAAGCCAATACGATATATCTTCTTGCTAGAAGGTAGTCTTAAGCAACAACATGGCAAGTTCAATAAATAGAACCTTGCGTACAAAGAAGGTAATCAGCAATGACAAATTGGATTGATGAAGATCTCAATGGCGTTCGTTATGGATTAGAAGGAACAGTCGTAATAGATGAGCAAAGTCCCTTTCAAAGAATCACTGTCATAGAAAGCAAGCGCTATGGGAAAGGACTGTTGTTAGACGGATGCTGGATGACTGCAGAAAAACAAGAACGTCATTATCACGAATGCTTGGTACATCCAGCTTTATGTAGTGCATCCGAAATTACAAAGGTTTTAGTCATAGGAGGAGGTGATGGAGGTACAGCTCGAGAATGCCTGCGGCATAAAGGCATAAAGCATTTAGATATGGTTGAAATTGATAGACGAGTTGTAGAGCTAAGTAAAATGCATCTACCTGATATCGGTGGTCACGCTTGGAATGACCCCCGATTGCATCTACACATCACAAATGGAATTCATTGGGCCAAAAACGCCTCCACAAATACCTATAACGTGGTGATAGTTGACGGATCTGATCCTGCTGGGCCTGCGGAAGGACTCTTCAATAAGACATTTTTTGAAAACTGCAAACGCATTCTTCGACCAGGAGGAATTTTCGCAACTCAAAGCGAATCGCCCGAAGCGTTTAAGAGCATTCATATTGATACAGTTCGCCTCATTCGTGAGGTCTTCGGTTACGCAGATCCTCTCTATGGATGGGTACCGATGTATCCCAGTGGTTGGTGGAGTTGGACCTTCGCCTCAGTTGAAGAAGCGTCTTACCTCAACTTAAAAGAAAACAGGGCTAAAGATATAGCAAAGCATTGCGAGATTTGGAGTCCTCGATGGCAAAAAGGTGCATTTGACGCAATACCAGCTTTTATTGAGCGCGAATTGAAAAAATGAGCAAAGAACAAGCTGTTACCAAATCAATATTTAACAATGAAGGTGCAATCTTCATGGGTGCAAAACGTAATCCAAAAGATTGCACAATTGGACTATATGGCGTTCCATACGACGGAACGACATCCTTCAAACCAGGAGCAAGGTTTGGGCCAGCTTCCATAAGACAAGTCAGTAATTCAATAGAAACTTATTGTCCGCAACTCCAAATTGACCTTGAAGAAATAAAATTTGTAGATTTTGGAGAATTAAATATTCCATATGGGGCTCCTGAGCCAGTTATACAAGCCGTTAAAACTTCCACAAAAGAAGTTTTGAAATTAGGCTTAAAACAATTAATTCTTGGAGGCGAACACTCGATCAGTGCTGGGGCCATTTCTGCTATTTCCAAACTTTATCCAGATCTTGTTCTTATTCAATTAGACGCGCATGCAGACCTAAGAAACGAATGGCTGGGCAATCGCCATAGTCACGCATGTGCAATGCGCCGATGTTTAGAAGTTCTACCTAGCAAAAACCTTTTTCAAGTTGCCATCAGAAGCGGAACTAAACAAGAATTTGAAGAGCTAGAAGTCTCAAAAAGATTAGTCACCCTCACCCCTGGCCAACCTGCTACAAATTTGTCCAAAGCCTTGAATCCACATTTAGGTCAACCTATCTACCTAACTATGGATCTAGATTGGTTTGACCCAAGCGTTCTTCCCGGCACTGGGACACCTGAACCAGGAGGTTTTCATTGGCAAGACTTTGCCGCTGTAATCGATGCAATTAGGCCACATCAACTTGTAGGCGCAGATATTGTTGAATTATCACCACAACTAGATCCAACAGGAATAAGCAGCGTCCTTGCAGCAAAAGTCACCAGAAGCCTTCTAATGCTGCTTAATGAAGGCTATAAATGAAATAACGGGAGCAAGCCTAAAAAAAGCCTAATTAAAGCGAAGCCCTTAATTATTTCTCAGTACTTACTAGAGCACGGCCAAGCTCTAATTGCCGTTCCATTGCAGTGTCTGTCAGATTCTCTGGAACGCGTGGCAAACTTGGGGCCCTCTTTGTCCAATGATGACAAAAGGCAAAAGGCGCTATTTCAGAATGAACTTTGATTTGGCGTAAACGGCACCAGCCATCAAAAGTAGTCTGACCAGCACAGCAGTGCTGGCAAGTTTTACAGCATTCTTTCGTGGACATAAATAATCCGCGAAGATGCTCACCTTAATTACAGTTCGGTATTTGGACTCGAAATCTCACAAATCTGCTACTTTCCTTCCACTTTTGAGCAATTAAACCTTTCAAGTCCAAACGATTTCCACAGAAAAACATGAACCTCAGCCGCTCTCCGCTACATCAAATTTGCCTAGATGCAGGAGGCCGCATGGTGCCTTTTAGCGGTTGGGAGATGCCAGTGCAATTTTCTGGATTAATTAATGAGCATATGGCCGTAAGAAAAAAAGTGGGCCTGTTCGATATATCTCACATGGGTGTCATCAAGCTGGAAGGCGAAAATCCTAAAGATAAACTCCAATCCCTAGTACCCTCAGACCTGAACAGAATAGGCCCAGGTGAAGCTTGTTATACAGTTCTTCTAAATAGTGATGGAGGGATCATAGACGACTTAATTATCTATGATTTAGGATCACAAAATCAAAAGCATGAAAGTGTGTTATTGGTCATAAATGCAAGTCGAACAATTAATGATCTTAATTGGCTAAACAAACATCTAGAAAACAAAAATCTCACATTCACTAATGCAAAGGAAAACAAGGTTTTTCTAGCCATACAAGGGCCATTTGCCAAGAAAACCTTAGAAACTGTTTTAGATCAATCACTTGAAGGCATTCCCCGCTTTGGTCACAAAACCCTACCCAAAAATACAAGCCATAATGGAAACTCTATCTTTCTTTCAAGGACAGGGTATACCGGTGAAGAGGGGTTTGAATTATTACTGGAAGCCGAAGAAGGAAAACAACTTTGGCTGCGACTTATCAAAGAGGGAGTTATTCCCTGTGGTTTAGGTGCACGAGACACATTGCGATTAGAAGCATGCATGCACCTTTATGGAAATGATTTGACCACAAAGACAACTCCATTTGAAGCCGGACTTGGATGGTTAATTCATCTAGAAATGCCTTCGCAATTTATTGGTCGAAATGCTCTGGAGCAGCAAGCCAAAGATGGCATCAAAAAGCGTCTAGTAGGCCTAAAACTGGAAGATCGTGCCATTGCTCGTCATGGATATCCAGTATTAAAGGGAAATATGAAAGTAGGGGAAGTAACTAGCGGAACTTGGTCACCAACTTTGCGCGAAGCAATTGCTCTTGCTTATGTGCCAGCTGAATTGAGCGAACTAGGAACCCTCCTGAATGTAGAAATTCGCGACAAAATATACAAAGCTAAAATAGTTCGGAAGCCTTTTTATCAGAAGGCTTGAGAAAAAATGATCAATATTTGCTCACCTCAACAGATGCTGCTGTGGGACACTCACATTTTGAAGTGGGCTTTTCCTAATGCGTAGCAAAGGTTGCGGTGAACTACGCAGCAAGGATATTTCTACAAATGCTGAGTTGTGCGGCTGGGTCGACAGATGTCGTGACCACGGTGGCGTGATATTCATCGATCTCAGAGATAGAAGTGG
This sequence comes from Prochlorococcus sp. AG-409-L18, assembly GCA_003215535.1. Lineage (GTDB taxonomy): Bacteria > Cyanobacteriota > Cyanobacteriia > PCC-6307 > Cyanobiaceae > AG-409-L18. The sequence goes on along the minus strand of QCKG01000002.1, from coordinate 62,929 downwards.
AACAGTACAAATCACTGTTGACCCAGATCAGGGAGCAGAGCTTTTTGCAATTGCAGAAGAGCTTCGTAATGAAAGTGTTTTGCACGTTAGTGGACTTGTGCGACCAAGACCCAACGAAGCTGTTAATAAAAAAATCTCAACTGGAGAAATAGAAGTCCTTGCAAAGGCGTTGAAAGTTCTCAATCCAGTTCGAGGGAACTTACCCTTCAATGTCTCAATCCATGATGATGAACCGGTCAAAGAAGAGTTAAGACTCAGGCATCGTTATCTCGATCTCCGTCGAGAACGAATGAATCAAAACCTACGCTTACGACACAAAACGATCCAAACTGCTCGTCGCTTCCTTGACGAAGAAGGGTTTGTCGAAATAGAAACCCCTGTTTTAACTCGGTCTACACCAGAAGGTGCTCGTGACTACTTAGTCCCCTCAAGAGTTTGTGGAGGGGACTGGTTTGCCCTGCCTCAATCTCCACAGTTATTCAAACAACTCCTAATGATTGGAGGTTTAGAGCGTTATTACCAAGTAGCACGGTGCTTCCGTGATGAAGATTTGCGTTCAGACAGACAACCAGAATTCACTCAACTAGACATAGAAATGAGCTTCATGGACCAAGCTCAAATCCTTGAAATAAGTGAAAAACTCATCGCGACTATTTGGAAAGCAATTAAAGGTCTCGATCTGCCAACCCCATTCCCAAGGCTGACATGGAACGAAGCAATGAGCCGTTATGGAACAGATAGACCAGATACCCGTTATGAAATGACGCTCATTGATGTAAGTGAAATTGTAAAAGACATGGGTTTTAAAGTTTTCTCTAACTCAATAGCGACAGGTGGTGCCGTTAAATGCATCACTATAAAAGGAGGAAATGACTCTATAAGTAATGTCCGTATCAAACCTGGTGGCGATATATTTAATGAGGCACAGAAAGCAGGTGCAGGAGGTTTAGCGTTTATAAGAGTTCGAGAAGACGATGCAATAGATACAATTGGTGCAATCAAAGATAACCTTAATGACGCGCAAAAAATTCAACTATTAAAAACAACAAATGCCAAATCTGGTGATCTCATCCTTTTCGGGGCTGGAGCAACCGAAATAGTCAATAGAGCTCTTGATAGAGTAAGACAATTCATTGCAAAAGATTTAAAACTAATCTCGACCGAAAAAGACAATGATCAATGGAACTTCCTATGGGTCATTGATTTCCCTATGTTCCAAGTCAATAGTGAAGAAAATCGTTTAGAAGCCTTACATCATCCCTTTTGTGCACCAAATGAAATCGATTTAGGCCAGGATGAAACTGCGTGGAAACAAAATCTCCCCAAAGCACGCGCGAAAGCTTTTGATCTTGTTTTAAATGGACTGGAACTCGGAGGAGGATCCCTACGTATCCACAACTCTTCCCTTCAAAAACAAGTCTTAGAAACAATTGGACTCTCATCCGAAGAAGCCAAGAAACAATTTGGGTTTCTACTAGATGCTCTTGATATGGGAGCCCCCCCTCATGGCGGGCTTGCCTTTGGTTTAGACAGAATAGTGATGCTTCTTTTAGGCGAAGAGTCAATCCGAGACACAATCGCCTTTCCTAAAACACAACAAGCTCGTTGCCTTATGACTAACGCACCTGCTGTTGTCTCGCCTCATCAAATGCAAGAGCTATATGTAACTAGCACCTGGAACGAAGACGAAGAGTAGTAAGACTGTTTTGATTAGGATCAAGCAACGTCCATATAAATACTTTGGATGCTTCCATGCCTTGAGATATAAGCAAGGCTTATTCGAAGCGTTAAGTCAGAACACATCATCAATTAGCCCGATCGCTTAAGTTGATTGAAAATCAACAACCCTAATCCAAATGATTGATCAACAAAGTGTCATATCTAGAAATTGAACTAGCAGCACTTAGCTTATGAACCCTGCAAGCCTCATCAGAAGGGCTAAGTATTTAGATTTGGCTTGGCCACATGAAGTGACGAGGTACCGTAAAGAGTCACTTGAAATAAATGGCTAAGTTTGTCTTCGTCACCGGTGGAGTTGTATCCAGCATCGGAAAGGGGATTGTTGCTGCCAGCCTTGGCCGATTATTAAAATCTAGGGGCTACAACGTCTCCATCCTGAAACTGGATCCCTATTTAAATGTTGATCCAGGAACGATGAGTCCCTTTCAACACGGTGAGGTGTTTGTTACCGAAGATGGTGCCGAAACTGATTTAGATCTTGGCCACTATGAGCGATTCACCGATACAGCCATGTCACGCCTAAATAGCGTAACTACTGGATCAATTTATCAATCAGTAATCAACAAAGAACGCCGTGGTGACTACAACGGAGGCACAGTTCAAGTTATCCCTCATATAACACGTGAAATTCGTGAACGTATCCATCGGGTATCAGCTAATAGTGGGGCAGATGTAGTGATTACTGAAATAGGCGGTACTGTCGGTGATATTGAGTCTCTACCTTTTTTAGAAGCGATACGTGAATTCAGAGGGGATGTAAAACGTTATGACCTTGCGTATGTCCATGTAACCCTTCTTCCATTTATTGGTACATCTGGCGAGCTGAAAACAAAACCTACTCAACACTCAGTTAAGGAGCTTCGATCCATTGGTATTCAACCTGATGTATTGGTTTGCCGGAGCGATAGAGCAATCAACGATGAGTTAAAAAGAAAAATCAGTGGATTTTGTGGCGTGAATGAACGAGCAGTAATTGCCTCCTTAGATGCTGACAGTATCTATTCAGTGCCACTTGCGCTCAAAGAAGAAGGCCTTTGTCGTGAGGTCTTGAACGTTTTAGACCTCAAGGATCACGAGTGTGATTTACAGAACTGGGGACAATTAGTACACAAACTTAGAAATCCCGGACCAGCCGTTAAGGTGGCACTAGTAGGTAAATATGTCCAGCTTAATGACGCCTACCTCTCAGTTGTTGAGGCTTTACGTCACGCCTGCCTAACACAAGATGCTTCTTTAGACCTCCATTGGGTCTGTGCAGAACAAATAGAGAACGAAGGGCCAGAAGGCCTTCTCAAAGGGATGGATGCAGTCGTCGTGCCTGGTGGATTTGGTAATCGTGGAGTTGATGGAAAGGTCTCTGCCATTCGTTGGGCAAGAGAACAAAGAATTCCATTTTTAGGGTTATGCCTGGGCATGCAATGTGCAGTTATCGAATGGGCGCGAAATCAAGTTGGTCTAGAGGAAGCAACTAGTGCAGAGCTCAATACCAATACACCTCATCCAGTAATTCATTTGTTACCTGAGCAACAAGATGTAGTGGATATGGGTGGCACCATGCGACTAGGCGTCTATCCATGTCGTCTTAAGCAAGGGACGATTGGACAAAAGTTATATAACGAAGAAGTGGTTTATGAACGCCACCGTCATCGCTATGAATTCAACAACTCATACCGTAACCTTTTCTTAGAATCTGGCTACATGATTAGTGGAACTTCTCCCGATGGCCGACTAGTTGAACTAATAGAGCTGCCAAATCATCCTTTCTTTACTGCTTGTCAATATCACCCTGAATTTCTGTCCAGGCCAGGAAAACCACACCCACTATTTCGTGGACTTATTGAAGCAGCCCAACTCAGACTTCCAGCTTCTCCTAATGAAGCGCTACAACAAAATATCAATATCAATCCATCTTCAGGAAAAGAAATATCTAACCACTCTTGAAAGAGCTAATACTCCCTATTGTGGAGCGCTTCCATTCAATTCAAGGAGAAGGAGCACATGCAGGCACAAGTGCCTTCTTCATAAGGCTTGCAAGTTGCAGAGTGGGCTGCCCTTGGTGTGACACTAAGGAATCTTGGTCAGAAAATAATCATCCAAAAATCACCATTCAAACCCTCTCAGAAGAGGCAGCTATTGCCGCCTCCAAAGGTGCAGCATTTTTAGTAATTACTGGTGGTGAGCCTCTACACCATAATCTTGATCCACTTTGTTCCTCAATCAAAAAAATCACTTCATGCCAAAGCGGTTCTGCTATGGCTATTCATCTCGAAACTAGTGGTGTTGATCATCTAAGTGGAGAACATAACTGGATAACTCTCTCGCCCAAACGACATGCACCACCAAAATCAGAACTACTCAAAGCATGCAATGAGATTAAAATCATTGTCAACGAACAAACAGATTTAATTTTCGCCGAGGAAATGGCAAAGCAAGCCATTCAGTTAAGGACACTATCTCATGAGTTAGAGGAGTCTCAAAAGCAAAAACTTGTTGAACCGTTTCTGTTTCTTCAACCTGGATGGGAAAATAGAAAAGGACAAGACCTGGCAATTAAATACGTGAAAAATAATCCAAAATGGCGATTAAGCATGCAAACTCACAAATGGCTAGGTTTACGGTAAACACAAAGCACAGTCCATTCACCCAACGGCCATAGCTTGCAAAACCAACTCAGATTAAGAGTTGTACTAACCATGACAAATTGCACAACAATTGCTTTGCTCTCTGGAGGACTGGATTCTACGACTGCCGTTGCAATGGCTAAAGAATTAGACCAAACAGTTATTGGCCTATCATTTGATTATGGGCAAAGACATCGAAGGGAACTAGAAGCCGCGAGTGAACTTGCAACAACCCTGAATCTTTCTGAACATCACATAATCGAGGTCAATCTAGCTACTTGGGGAGGATCATCATTAACCGATCTCACACAATCTCTACCTAATCAAGGCGTAATCAAAGATGTCATTCCAAACACCTATGTACCTGGCAGAAATACGGTTTTCATTGCAATTGGACTGAGCCTTGCAGAAGCAAGAAAAGCGGATCGTTTAGTGCTAGGAATCAATGCAATGGACTACTCAGGATATCCGGATTGCAGGCCTGACTATCTCTCCGCCTATCAAGACTTAGCCGATCTTGCAACTAAGTCTGGCAGGGAAGGACACGGAACTCAACTCTGGGCTCCACTCTTACATTGGCATAAACGAGAAATAATTCAAGAAGCACTACGTCTAGGCGTACCAATTGAAAAGACTTGGAGTTGCTACAGCGATAAAGATCAGCCCTGCGGGATATGCGATAGTTGTCGAATTCGTGATGCTGCACTCAGAGAGTCTGGCCGTTCCGACCTATGTAGTAATTAAGTGTTGTGATAACTCCAAAACGACAACTTTGTAATTGGCATGAACCATCTGAATTAGTTAGAGAACTCGTCAAAACCTGGGGAGAAGAGGGTCTAGTTTGGTTGGATGGGGATGGCAGCCAGTTAGGGCGCTGGATGACGATTGCAATAGATCCAATCGAGCAAATCTGTTGTAGAGGTCTACCCGAAGAATCTGGATCAACCAACCCATTCGAAGCCTTAAATCGGCTAACACCAGGACATTGGAGTGGATGGCTCAGCTATGAAGCAGGAGCCTGGATAGAGCCATCGACTCGATGGAAAGCTGACGAAATAGCTACTCTCTGGATGGTTTCTCATGATCCCGTTTTAAAATTCGACCTTCAGAAACACCAACTTTGGTTAGAAGGCTGTGATTCAAATCGTTTAGCAAAAATTGCAAATTGGATAGAGAAGCTACACATTCACGAGAAAAGTGAATATGTCCATGAAAGTTGTTCCCCAATGAAAAAAATAACTGGTATCCCTATGAGTGCATGGAAGTGGCTCACGACAGATGCTGACTATTTTCAAAATGTCAACCAAATTAAAGAGTGGATTAAAGCGGGTGATATTTTTCAAGCAAATTTGAGCGCTTGCTGTATCAGCTCTTTGCCTCAAGGAACTCTTGCAAGTGATCTTTTTCAAAAGCTGAGAAGGGTTTGCCCTGCTCCCTTTGCAGGAATTATCGTAGGAGCAGGTCCTACCGCTGGGGAAGCTGTGATTTCAACATCACCAGAACGGTTTCTCAAAGTTCTACCTATAGGGAAAGTTGAAACCAGACCTATTAAAGGGACAAGGCCGAGACATCCTGATTCTCAAAAAGATGCTGAATTTGCAGCTGATCTTGTATGTAGTCCAAAAGACAGAGCTGAAAACATAATGATCGTTGACCTTTTACGTAACGATCTCGGGAAAGTATGCGAATCAGGCTCGATCAATGTCCCCCAATTAATTGGATTAGAAAGCTATCAACAAGTCCATCATCTCACTTCTGTAGTCAATGGAACCTTAAAAGCAGACAAAACATGGGTAGACCTCTTAAAAGCTTGTTGGCCAGGGGGATCAATTAGTGGTGCCCCTAAACTTCGAGCTTGTCAACGTCTACACGAACTAGAACCAACTGCAAGAGGGCCATATTGTGGATCCTTCATACATCTTGATTGGAACGGGACATTCGATAGCAACATACTAATTCGATCACTTATGCTTAAAAACTCCACTATTCGTGCCAATGCTGGTTGCGGAATTGTTGCCGACTCAGACCCCACAAATGAAGTTCAAGAATTAAAGTGGAAATTATTGCCACTATTGAAGGCTTTACAATAACTAAAGTGAGAAAAAATAGGATTTTTTGGAATAATGATAATTGGAGTTCATCTAAGAATAAGATATCTATTCCTATAAGTGATCGTAGCTTAAATCTTGGAGATGGAATCTTTGAAACAATTTTGATTTTTAATGGGGAGCCAAAGCTTCTTCAACAACATTTGTCTCGTTGGAAGCATTCTGCATCTATCCTAAACATGGCATCGCCGCCAACTCAAGAATGGTTGCAACCCCTAATCAAAGAGGCCATTAAACGCTGTAAGTTAGAGAGCGGAAATGGTATTCTGCGCTTAAATTGGAGTAGAGGAGAGTCCTTGGGAAGGGGAATAGATGTACCTCATGATGAATTTAGCTCATTAAACCATCATTTCTGGTTAGAAATCTCCTCCGGAAATCCGACTTTTAAGCCAATATCGACAATAATTAGTCGATATGAAAAACGAAATGCCGAAAGTCGCGTAAGCAAATGCAAAACATTCGGATATAGTCAATCCATACAAGCTAGAAAAGAAGCAGTTCTGGCTGGCTTTGATGATGCCTTATTACTTAGTACAACAGGGGAGATTTGCTGCAGCACAACAGCAAATCTCCTGGTGAATCGCAATGGTGAATGGATAACTCCACCGCTAACAAGTGGTTGCCTGCCAGGAATAATGCGAGAACAAGGATTAAAGGCTGGGATCATAAAAGAAGCCTCAATCAAACCCGACCCACAAAAAAACGATCAATGGCTACTAATCAATAGTCTTAGCTGTAAGCCAATAAAATCTTTAAACAATAAAACTCTAAAAGAATTTTTATCTCCTCAAGATCTTTGGTTGTCACTTATTGGACAAAAGATTGATATGGCACTTAATGAATGATCATTCAACATCAAAACAAAATTGGCATTGTGACATTGGCAAGTTTCGCCGAACATGATTCAACTTGATAATCAACCATAGCTCCAATAACAACAATGGAAGGAGGACAAAATTGCAATCTTTTGACCTCATCTACCAGCTGATCTAAAGGCGCCTTCAACATACGTTGCCCCACTACAGTTCCTTGTTGTATCACTGCGCAAGAAGTAGCAGGATTCAATCCACCAGAAATCAACTGGGCAACAATGTAATGAAGATTATGCACCCCCATATAAATCACTAAACCATCACTGGCCTGTGCTAATGCCTTCCAATTAACAGCAGGCCGTCTTTTATCCACCCCCTCATGTCCAGTGACAAAAGTAACTGATGAGCCTGCAAGTCTATGTGTTAATGGAATCCCAACATATGCTGGGACTGCAATACCAGCTGTAATTCCTGGGACAACCTCTACAACTACTCCGCGACTATCTAAATAAGAAGCCTCTTCTACACCCCTACCAAACAAAAATGGGTCTCCACCTTTTAGGCGAACAACACAAGAATGGCACTGAGCCATCTGAAACAAAATAGTATTGGTTTTAGTTTGAGGAATCGAATGATGCCCTCTCCTTTTGCCAACAAAATGGAGTTCGCATCTATCAGTAACCAAATCAAGTAATTCTTGAGGAACTAAAGAGTCATATACAAGAGCATCACATTTTGAAAGCAAACGCTTTGCTTTAACTGTCAATAGATCTGGATCACCAGGGCCAGCACCTACTAGATAAACAGTGCCAAGAGTGGGTTCGGTCATCAACGGAGAACAAAGAATTCAATCAACCCATTACCAGTGAGTTGAATTAAAGCATGGATAAATTCAGTCTGAGCAACAACCATTAGAAATGACTAAAGGCATTTCTAACTCCATCATTACAGATGATGGTAAATTGTGAGTTAAAATTCCCAATAAAGCCCTTTTTGAGTTAATATTTTTAGCATACAAACACACAAATTAAATTCCTATACCGAGCTAAAAAATCTTCGACATAAAGCCATTAATATGATTCCAAATTATCTTCTAAGCCTTCTTGTAAAAATGATTTTGAATTTTGTCTTACTCAAGGTTCATAATCCCATCTAAAGCAATATCAGTAACAACAGATACTTCACAAGCAAGTATCAATGAACAACGATTTCACCTGACCAACAAAATCCAAAGTGACTGCTAATAAAGATCGGTTCAAAAGCCTTTTAAAAAAAGTAGGTAGTGGCACCAACACCAGTCATGGACTGAGCCGGGAGGAGTCGGCAGAAGCCCTAAACCTAATACTCAATGGCAGCGCAACACCTGCACAAATTGGAGCTTTCATGATTGCTCACAGAATTCGTCGTCCAGAACCACAAGAACTTGCTGGAATGCTGGACACATATTTGAACCTTGGTCCAAAGCTTGAATCTGGCCAAAATCAACGAAGACCAGTTTGTTTTGGCATGCCTTTCGATGGTCGGGAAAGAAGTGCTCCAATTTATCCAATCACAACTTTAATTCTTCTAAGTGCCGGGCAACCAGTGGTACTGCACGGGGGGAAAAGAATGCCAGTGAAATATGGAGTGACATCACTAGAACTCTTTCAAACCCTTGGACTAGATCTAGAAAATTTAGAACTAGCACAAGTGCAAAAAAGCTTCGAAGATAATGATTTCGCACTGATTCATCAACCAGATCACTTCCCCTTAGCCGATACCATGATTGGTTATCGAGATGAACTAGGCAAGCGACCTCCATTGGCGAGCATGGAGCTTCTGTGGACCCCACATGAAGGAAACCATCTTCTAATCAGTGGCTTTGTCCATCCTTCAACAGAACTACGTGCATGGAAAACCATGGAGCTATTAGGCGAAAAAGAGCTAATTACAGTTAAAGGGCTAGAAGGAAGTACAGATCTACCAGTTAGTAGGGCTTGCATAACCGCACGAGTTCGCAGCAATCAAGCAGAACGACTAATCCTTCATCCACAAAAGTATCAATGCTTTGCAAAGGAAGTTCAATGGGTGAATCTAAAAGAGTGGAAATCTCTGGCATTCCAAGGTTTGGATAATTCGGGGCCTTTAATGCAAGCTATTCATTGGAATGCTGGAACCTACTTATGGCTAACTGGCACCACAAAAAATCTTCAGGAAGGAATCCAACTCGCTCAACACCTCCTTATTTCAGGTTCAGCCAAGGCAACACTAAAAAAATTGATTGAATGGAGAAGATCTGGATCATTAACTGATTAAAACAACATTAATAAGAGCAAAATTAATATCTAAAAATTAATATTGAAACTTTTAATCATTCGATAGCGATCAAACCCTACACCACCTATTTCTATTTTATCCAAACTGTTGAGAATCCATCCACATCTCAATAGCAAAGGATAACTTAATAAACTGGCTTCAGTAGCCAGGGATAGGAGTCCCTCTTGAACTGCTTCATTTTCGATTCGTTCTAGCAAAGCAGTTGCATAGCCTTTACGGGAAGACTGGCCACGGCAATACAACATTGCCAGTCGATGACAAGGATATCTCAAAGCAAAAGCTGCGACTTCATCTTCCTCCTGAATTAACCATCCCCTTCCTTCATTCAGTGGAACCTGAAACAAATCTGGCAACCAAGCTAATGAAGCCCAGGTCTGCACTTGGATATTGGTATACAAAGAAAAGCATTGAGTGTAAATAGCATCTGAATAAACTTCTCGAACAGAAGGAAAATCTACTTTCGCAATTGGTCTGCAGCTACGAACATTGCCCATATAAATACGAATCATCAGATCAATTATGCAACTTTTATGGGATGGTGAGTGCCATCATTACGTTTGATATTTTGCAAAGGCCCAAGATTCCCACTCTTCTAAGCGCTTTCATCACCCTCTTAAACGACAGGCTTGGCGAAACCATCGTCTTCCCTTTACTCCCATTTCTTCTAGACCGCTTCACCAATAGTGGAAGCACACTAGGTCTACTAGCAGGCACTTATGCAATTTCCCAATTTGCAGTAGCTCCATTAATCGGCGCATTAAGTGATCGCTATGGCCGCAAACCAGTAATAATTACTTGTGTATCTGGTTCGGTCCTAGGACTTTGTTTATTTGCTCTAACCGTAAGCATAAACTGGAACAATTTCCTACCCAACTGGGCAATCAGTTTACCTCTCGTTCTGCTGTTCACAGCGCGAATCATCGATGGAATTAGTGGAGGAACAGCGGCTACAGCTACTGCAGTATTAGCTGACATATCGACTCCTGAAAACCGAGCAAAAACCTTTGGTTTAATAGGTGTGGCATTTGGTTTAGGCTTTTTACTTGGCCCAGGCGTAGGAACGGCTCTTGCAAAATTCAGCGTGACTTTGCCAGTTTGGGCAGCATCTGGATTTGCTATTGCAAATCTAATTTTAGTAATTTGGGTTTTGCCAGAAACTCACTCTGTGCAAGCAAGAAGCTCCCTTCCCCGCAAACGTGAACTAAATCCTTTTACTCAATTAAAACGTGTATTAATTAACCCTTACGTACGCAGACTATGCTTTGCTTTTTTTATTTTCTTTATGGCCTTTAATGGGTTCACGGCAGTACTAGTTTTATACCTTAAACAAGCATTTGATTGGAGCCCAGAAATGGCAAGCTTAACGTTTGTAGTGGTTGGATTAGTTGCAATGCTCGTACAAGGAGCACTAATAGGACCACTCGTTAAACAATTTGGAGAAAGGCGGCTAACGTTGGCAGGAATTGGCTTTGTGATTGCAGGCTGCCTCCTCCTGCCAATGGCTCAAGAAGAAACTGCAACTTATATTGTCTTTACCGCTGTAGCGGTACTAGCTGTAGGAACAGGCCTAGTTACCCCATGTCTCAGAGCCCTAGTATCAAGAAGACTAAATAATGCTGGTCAAGGGACAATTCTGGGAAGTCTGCAAGGGCTGCAAAGCTTGGGTACATTTCTAGGAGCATCTATGGCGGGTTTTTCATACGACCTATTAGGTCAACGAAGTCCTTTCTTTGGTGCAACATTTCTACTATTAATTGTAATCAGCTTGGTTTCTGGCAGCTCAGGGCCTAAATTCAAGATGAATGCGAACGCTTAAAAGTTCAAAGAGAATAAAATTACCTAGAGCAACATCAGAAAGCACCTTCTAATTCGTTCAACGGATTTCAAAAAGATGACAAAAGCTGAGAAGTTGATGAAGCAATATCTCAACAGAGAGCTGAGTTGGATTAGCTTCAATCAAAGAGTACTTTCCCAAGCACTTAATAAAGACACACTCCTACTAGATCAGGCAAAATTTAGTGCGATTTTCAGTAATAACCTCGACGAATTCTTTATGGTTCGAGTGGCATCACTCAAATCTCAAGTTGAGGCTGGGATCACAAAGAAAAGCGAAGATGGTAAAACTCCCCAAGAGCAACTTGCTGAAATACGAAAGCACATCATTCCTATCATCAAGAAGCAACAAGAGCATTACCTAAATCAACTAAAGAATGGCCTGAAAAAAAATCAGATTTGTTTACTTAATTATAAGGAGCTTAATGATCGACAAACTAATTGGATTGATAATTATTTTAAGACTGCTATTTTCCCTGTATTAACACCTTTAGCAGTTGATCCAGCACATCCCTTTCCCTTTATTAGCAACCTGAGCCTCAACATAGCCGCCATTATTCAAGATCCTGATACAGAGCAAAAGCAATTTGTTCGTGTGAAAATACCAAAAAAGACTATACAAAGATTCATCCATATTCCATCTGAATTAAATGAAAACAAACCTAATCTTTTGCATACAGCAATTCCCATTGAACAAGTCGTCGTATTCAATTTAAATCTCCTATTTCCAGGAATGCTAATTGAAGACCATTGTTTCTTCAGAGTAACTCGTGATGCTGATCTTGAACTACGAGATTTAGAAGCAGATGATCTAATGAGTGCTCTCGAAGAAGGTTTACGGAAACGTCGAATGGGGGGAGAAGTAGTCCGCCTAGAAGTGTCAATAAATATCACTAATAAGCTTTTAGAATTGTTAATGGAAGGAATGAAAGTGGAAGAAGAAGACCTTTACAAGATTGATGGACTGCTCGGTCTTGACGAACTTGTCGAATTAACCAAGCTCAATGGAGAGAACCTAAAAGAAGAGCAACATCAAGGGAAAACTTCAAAACTGCTCTTAACTAGTCAAAGAAATCTAATAGAAGAGAATACTATAAATACAGATGAATTACCCAGCATATTCTCCATAATTAGACGCCAAGACATTCTTTTACATCATCCGTATGATCTCTTCGCTACATCTGTTGAAGAGTTCATTAATCAAGCAGCAGATGACCCCTTAGTGATGGGCATAAAAATGACTCTATATCGCATTGCCAAGAACTCACCAATTATAGAGGCCCTAATACGTGCAGCAGAAAAAGGAAAGCAAGTGATGGCACTTGTTGAGCTGAAAGCACGTTTTGATGAAGACAAAAATATACAATGGGCTCGACATTTAGAACAATCAGGAGTTCACGTCGTTTATGGTGTACTGGGACTAAAAACACATACAAAAATCACCTTAGTAATACGCAAAGAGAAAGAACATCTTCGCAGTTACTTTCACATTGGAACAGGAAATTACAACTCGAAGACATCAAAACTTTATACCGATCTCGGCTTATTGTCTGCTCAACCAGAACTCGCACAAGACCTTATCACTCTTTTTAACTACCTAACAGGGTTTGCAAAGCAACAGGACTTCAAGAAGTTATTAGTAGCCCCAATCACCCTAAGAAAGGGTCTAGAAGCTCTCATCTTGCGAGAAATCAAGCATGCCAAAAATGGCAAGATTGGGCACATTCGCGCCAAAATGAATTCACTAGTGGATCCATCAATTATCAAACTACTTTATCAGGCTTCTAAAGAAGGAGTTAAAATTGAATTAATCATTAGAGGCATGTGCTGTCTATATCCAAACTGTGAAGGGCTTAGTGAAAACATAAGTGTAATTAGCATTATTGGAACCTTTCTTGAACACTCACGAATCTTCTGGTTCGGCAATAATGGAGATCCAGAAGTGTTCATTGGTAGTGCAGATTGGATGCGTCGCAATTTAGACAGAAGGGTAGAAGCAGTCACACCAATAGAAGATCCTGTTCTGTGCAAACAACTTGGAGAACTTCTAGAGCTATATCTAAAAGACAACTGCAATGCATGGGAAATGCAAAAAGATGGAAGCTTTATCAAACGCCAGCCAGAAGGTAAAGAATACAACTCTCAGCACAAGTTAGTCGAAAATTGGCAAGCAGGCGCCACAAATACCTAGTAATATATTAAGTTATTTCCCCTTTGTTAAAGCTCTGAACGTTTCATCAGCAGTCTAATTTACAACTTACTTTTCTCTGAATAGGCTCAGTTCATGTCACCATCTTTATGGGCTACTGAAAGATTTCCGATTCGAAACGGCTAGATGGCTTCATAAGTGCTAAATTCCGGCCAAATCTAATTTTAGGAGGCCAGGGTGATGGGGATCCCTCTGGAATCTGCAAAGGATGCTTTTGATGCACCTTCAGATCAGCTGGCAGTATCGTCAACTTCAGAACGACATGCCGAAAAAAATAATCGCAGAAGAAACACCTCTCGTGGCCAACAACGTTCAAGCGGTCGTCTAGGAACTGATGCTATAGGTTTCTATCTCAGCAGTATTGGCAGAATTCCACTATTAACCGCTGCAGAAGAAATCGAACTAGCACATCATGTTCAGGCAATGAAAGAATTGCTCAAAAGCTCAGAGAAGGAGCATACCCCCAGACAGCGTCATCAAATTCGAATGGGGAAACGAGCACGAGATCGCATGATGGCGGCAAATTTGCGACTAGTAGTAAGTGTCGCCAAAAAGTATCAAAATCAAGGACTTGAACTACTTGATTTAGTTCAGGAAGGAGCTATTGGACTTGAACGTGCTGTAGATAAATTTGACCCAGCAATGGGCTACAAATTCTCAACATATGCATATTGGTGGATTCGACAAGGGATGACACGAGCCATTGACAACAGTGCTCGAACAATTCGCCTTCCAATTCACATAAGTGAAAAGTTATCTAAGATGCGACGTATCTCTAGAGAACTTTCTCATCGTTTCGGACGTCAACCAAATCGTCTTGAACTCGCTCATGCAATGGGAATTGAGCCTAAAGACCTAGAAGAATTAGTATCCCAAAGCGCACCATGTGCATCTCTTGATGCACATGCACGAGGCGAAGAAGACAGAAGCACACTTGGAGAACTAATCCCTGACCCCAATGGTGATGAACCTATGGAAGGAATGGATCGCAGCATTCAAAAAGAACATTTAGGTGGATGGCTCTCTCAGTTAAATGAAAGAGAACAAAAAATACTTAAGTTACGTTTTGGTCTAGATGGGGAAGAACCTCTCACATTGGCTGAGATCGGTAGGCAAATTAATGTCTCAAGAGAGCGTGTAAGGCAACTAGAAGCAAAGGCAATCCTGAAGCTACGAGTAATGACAACACATCAAAAAGCAGCATAGATAAATTTGATCAACATCTCACCTTTGATAGTGATAGGAGGATGGATAACAACAATGTTATCCTTAGCAATTATTTGCAGAAGCTTATTCCCAAAAGCAAAAGAATTAAGCCGTAAAATAGTACATATAGGAATAGGCCCAATTGTTCCTTTTGCTTGGTGGTTGGGAATTTCGAGAGAGCTAGCAATACCAATAGCTAGCATCATTACTATCTCATTGCTAATCAATAAATATTTTCAATTACTACCAGCAGTTGAAGATATAAAAAGAGAAAGCTATGGAACAGTTGCATATGGATTAAGTATCACAATATTACTGATATTATTCTGGCCTGTTAACGCCGCTGCTGTTAGCGCAGGTGTGCTCGTGATGGCTTTTGGTGATGGATTTGCGGGCTTAGTAGGACCTTATATCCACTCTCCTAGCTGGGAAATATGGAATCAACGTAAATCAATCGCTGGAACCATAACAATGACTTTAATAACAGCATTAGTTCTCCTCACACTATCCTCAATTAGTGGAACTCCCTTTCATCCACTAAAAATCATAGTTATAACTGCATTAGCAGTATCTCTTGAGCAAATTAGCCTACTAGGCATTGACAACTTAACTGTGCCAATTGGGGTTGCATATGCATGGCAATGGATGACAAATCTCTAAATAGAACTAGTTCAGTCAACCTAAACATTTTGTATCAAACGAAGCTGAGCCACAGAATCAGACAACTCATCTAAAAGCCTTTCTGTTGTACTCATGCTAATACAAGCATCCGTAATACTCTGCCCATAAACCAGTTCTGATAAGTCTTTTGTAAGCCTCTGACTCCCCTCAACCAGATGACTTTCAAGCATCACACCCATCACGTTCATTGAACCTTGACGTACTTGATTAGCTACTACAGACAAAACCTCAGACTGTTTTCTAAAATCCTTTTGGGAATTTCCATGACTACAATCAACCATCACACGATCACTTAAACCAACACTCGACAGTTCTCGAGCAACTTCCTTGACTGCTTCTAAATGAAAATTAGTCCCCTGCTTCCCACCTCTTAATACAAGATGACCATCAGGATTACCAGTTGTACTTACTATTGATGCCTGTCCATCACCATTAATGCCAAGAAAATGATGTGGACGTGATGCGGCCTGCATCGCATTTATGGCAATAGCTGCTGTGCCATCTGTTCCATTTTTATAACCAATTGGCATAGATAAACCAGAAGCCATTTCCCTATGAGTCTGACTCTCTGTTGTTCTTGCACCAATAGCAGTCCAACTTATTAAATCAGCTATATATTGTGGAACTACAGGATCAAGCAATTCTGTTGCGGCAGGCATTCCCTCACGAGCCAATTCCAATAACAATGAACGTGCTCTTCTCAATCCGGTGTTGATGTCATATGAGCCGTCAAGGTGAGGATCATTAATCAACCCTTTCCATCCGACAGTTGTCCGAGGCTTCTCAAAATAAACTCGCATTACTATTTCCAAATAAGCAGCATGTCGTTGCCGTAAGAGTTGCAACTGGCGTGCGTAATCCTTAGCTGCATCCACATCATGCACCGAACAAGGACCAACAATCACAAGAACCCTTAAATCCTCTCCCTTAAGAATTGCTTGGATATTCTTCCGAGTCGAAGCAACTGTATTGGCCGATTGAACATCTATAGGCAATTCCTTGTGCAGGAGAGCAGGCGGAAGCAAAGGCCGGGTCTCCACCACATGTAGATCTGAGGTGGTCGTCATTTCGCCCTTATTACTAAGTTCTAGGCTAAAGAAATAAAAGGGTCAGAACATGACTGACTTGGATTTCAGCATGGATCTACACGCAACATGGCAATCTAGAAATATGACATAAGAGATTATCCAACCTGTGGAGGAATCATCTAAATGCTGAATACCTATCACACCCTTGCCGCAGAAAGAGAAGCTATTGGTATTCCAGCGCTTCCACTAAATGCCGAGCAAACCCAGGCCCTCACAAAACAATTAGAAGCTCCTATACAAGAAAATAACCAAGAACTAGTTCACCTGCTGACTGAACGCATCCCCCCAGGCGTTGATGAAGCAGCCTATGTGAAAGCAACCTGGTTAAGTGGCGTAGCCCAAGGAAGTACCGAAAGTCCTCTAATCAATCCTCTAAAAGCAACATCATTGTTAGGAACAATGATAGGTGGCTACAACGTTGCAGCTTTAATTAAACTTCTAGAAAATAAAAATGAAGCAATTGCTAATTGCGCAGCTATCAGCCTAAGCCAAACACTTTTGGTATACGACTCAGTCAATGATGTAATTGAGTTAGCTGAAACTAATCCTTTCGCAAAACAAATCGTCACTAGTTGGACCGAAGCGGAATGGTTTCTTTCAAAACCAGCTATTCCCAAGGAAATAACTCTCACAGTCTTCAAAGTAGATGGAGAAACTAATACTGATGACCTCTCTCCAGCTACCCATGCCACAACTCGGCCAGATATTCCATTACATGCACAGACAATGTTAGAAACAAGAGACCCTAACGCGCTAGAAACAATTAAATTATTAAAGTCAAAAGGTCATCCAATTGCTTTTGTAGGAGATGTAGTTGGGACAGGTAGTTCTAGAAAATCAGCTATAAATTCTGTACTCTGGCATATTGGAAATGATATTCCTTATGTACCAAATAAAAGAACAGGTGGAGTAATTATTGGAGGGAAAATTGCTCCCATCTTCTTTAATACTGCAGAAGATTCAGGAGCTCTACCAATTGAGTGCAATGTAACTCAATTGAAAAGTGGTGATGTAATAACTATTCGCCCCTATCAAGGAATTATTGAAAAAACTTCTACAGATAAAAATTCTAGAGAAATTCTTGCTCATTTTGAACTAAAGCCAATCACTATTACTGATGAGGTCCAAGCAGGTGGGCGAATACCTTTAATGATAGGCAGAGCTTTAACAGACAAAGTACGAGGAACTCTTGGGTTAGATCCATCTGACGCCTTTATTAGACCAAACCAGCCAAAACAAGCTAAAGATGGCTTTACACAAGCACAAAAAATAGTTGGGCGAGCCTGTGGTCTCACTGGGGTTCTCCCTGGGACAAGTTGTGAACCTTTAATGACAACCGTAGGAAGCCAGGACACTACTGGACCAATGACCCGAGACGAGATGAAAGAACTCGCTTGCTTAGGTTTTTCTGCAGATTTAGTAATGCAAAGTTTCTGCCATACCGCTGCGTACCCAAAACCCGTAGACATACAAACACAAGAAGAATTACCAGATTTCATGGCAGAACGAGGAGGAGTAGCACTTCGACCTGGGGATGGAATTATTCATAGCTGGCTCAATCGCATGTTGTTACCAGATACTGTTGGGACAGGAGGAGACAGCCACACACGTTTCCCTTTAGGCATTTCTTTCCCTGGGGGCTCAGGCATTGTTGCCTTTGCCGCCGCAATAGGTGCAATGCCCTTGGACATGCCCGAATCCGTTCTGGTTCGCTTCAAAGGTGACCTTCAAGTAGGGATAACACTTAGAGATGTAGTCAATGCAATTCCCTGGATTGCCATCCAAAAAGGTCTTCTCACAGTTGAAAAATCCAACAAAATCAACATATTTAATGGAAGAATTATGGAGCTAGAAGGCTTACCTGATCTAAAACTAGAACAAGCCTTTGAACTGACTGATGCAAGTGCAGAGCGCTCCTGCGCAGGATGCACAATTCAACTATCTGAAAAAACGGTTTCGGAATATCTTCGCAGTAATATTGCATTACTAAAAAATATGATTGCACGTGGCTATCAAGATGCTCGCACCTTAGGAAGACGTATACGAGCAATGGAATGTTGGTTATCTAAACCCGATTTAATACGGAGCGATTCAAACGCAAGTTATGCAGAAATAATCGAAATTAACTTAAATGAATTAACCCAGCCCGTTCTTGCCTGTCCCAATGATCCTGACAATGTTAAACAATTATCAGAAGTGTCAGGTAATCCTATACAAGAAGTATTCATTGGTTCATGTATGACAAATATCGGCCATTATCGAGCAGCAGCAAAGATTCTTGAAGGAGCAGGTAAAACTCAAGCAAAACTTTGGATCTGCCCTCCTACACGAATGGATGAAAAAATGTTAAAAGAAGAAGGCTATTACAAAATTTTTGAAGACGCTGGCAGTCAAATGGAAATGCCAGGTTGCTCTCTATGCATGGGGAATCAAGCAAGAGTAAAAGACAACGCCAATGTTTTTTCTACTAGCACAAGAAATTTCAACAATCGACTTGGGAAAGGTGCACAGGTATACCTAGGAAGTGCCGAATTAGCAGCAGTTTGTGCCCTTTTGGGATACATTCCAACACCTAGCGAATATCAATCTATTGCTGCTCAAAAAATCTCACCTTTTTCAGCAGCGCTGTATCGTTATCTCAACTTTGACCAAATCGAAAACTTTGAAAATGAAGGCAGAGTAATAAGCAATGAGGAAAAAGAAAAGATTTTAAATGCCATCTAAACAAAAGCAATGTCTATTATCTCTAAATTAAAGAGGAAAAAATATCCTCTAAATACAAGCAAAAGTATTAGGAAAATAATAGAACAGCAATGGTTCATAGTCGTTTTTGTTCTGATTCTCACAGGACTAGGCGCTGCTCTAACTGGTGTCCTTTTTAAAGTAGGAATTCACGCCCTAGAAGACTGGCGTTTAATACTGCTCGGCATTTTTCCTGCTTGGTTAGTGTTGCCAGGGCTAGGAGGAATTGGTGGACTAATCGCTGGATCATTAATAGCGAAAATAGCCCCTGCAGCGAACGGCTCAGGAGTAACTCACATAATGGGTTATCTCCGGCATCGAAAAGTACCTATGGGTTTACGCGTAGGTGTAATAAAGCTTTTCTCAGGAATAGTAGCCATAGGAAGTGGATTCCCTCTTGGGCCAGAAGGGCCCGCGGTACAAATGGGTGGTTCAGTTGCCTGGAAAATGGCCAATTGGCTTAAAGCACCCATTGCCTTTCGCAGAGTCATTGTGGCGGCAGGTGGTGGAGCTGGAATCGCCGCAATCTTTAGTGCCCCTATAGGGGGGTTTATCTACACCATTGAAGAACTACTTAACTCTGCGAGACCAGTTGTTCTTTTACTAGTAGTCATAACAACATTCTGGGCAGACACATGGGCTGATGTCCTACAAGGAATAGGTCTTGACCCAAGCGCAGGGGGATTTGATAAAACAGCAGGTTTTCAATTAGAAAGAGCTTACAACCCAGAAATTAGCTTTCTACCAATTGATTTTGGCTACCTAATTGCTCTGGGAATCTTAATAGGAATTCTGGCTGAATTTTATTGCAGATATATTCTGATAATGCAACGGCATGGAAACCGATGGTTTGGTGATAAAAACATTTTGAGAATGGTCCTTAGTGGAATAATGCTTGGAAGTATTTATGCCTGTCTTCCAGAAACATTTCATCATCTAGGCGAACTTCAAAAAGTAATCGCTATAGGTGAAGGAAACAGCTCAATTGCTCTAGGGACTTTTATTGTTTTATTTATAACCACAGGTTTAGCTGCCGCATCAGGTGCACCTGGCGGTTTATTTTATCCAATGCTTACTTTAGGAGGAGCAATTGGATTGGCCTGTGGAAACTGGATTGAAGTTCTAACAGGTCACGTACCTAGTACATACATTTTCGCAGGAATGGGAGCTTTTGTCGCAGCTTGTTCCCGCACACCTATAACTGCTATGTTTCTTGCCTTTGCACTCACAAAAGATCTTTTAATCCTAAAACCAATCTTAATTACTTGTATTAGCAGTTTCCTTGTTGCTCGTCTTATGAATGAATCTTCAATCTATGAACGACAACTTGATATGGAAGAACATCTAGTCAAGAACAAAGAGAAACTAAGCTCCATACATAAAACAACTTAAACTGAACAAAGAAACCCTACTTTTCACTCCTTCCGTTCCGGAACCCGGAGCGCTAAAAGTAGTTCTCGCTTTTCCAAATACCTATAAAGTTGGAATAACCAGCCTGGGCTATCAAATTATCTGGGCAACACTTGCACGAAGACAAGATGTTGATGTAAAAAGATTATTCACAGATCAAGGAGATAGTCATCGAAAATCAGATTTATTTGGACTTTCCTTGAGCTGGGAACTAGATAGTCCTGTTTTACTGGATCTTTTAGAACAACAGAAAATACCTCTATGGAGCAATGAAAGAAAAGAAAACGACCCGCTCGTTTTCGGAGGAGGGCCAGTTCTTACTGCAAATCCAGAACCACTTGCTCCCTTTTTCGATGTAATTTTATTAGGTGATGGAGAAGATCTACTTCCTACTTTCATTGATTTAGTAAACAAAATAAAACCACTTCCTAGATCAGAAAAACTACAAGCTTTAGCACAAGTACCTGGTATTTATATACCAAAGCTGTATGTCCCAGAATATACTCCTGAAGGAGCCTTAAAAGATATCAAGCCAATCCACTCAAATATTCCTACCTCAATCGCAAAGCAAACTTGGAAAGGCAATACTCTCAGTCATTCAACAGTGATCACTCCAGAGTCAGCATGGCCTGAAATTCACATGGTGGAAGTCGTTCGGAGTTGCCCCGAGCTTTGCCGATTCTGTATGGCAAGTTACTTAACCCTTCCTTTTCGCAGCTCTTCCCTTGAAGATGGATTAATTCCAGCAGTTGAGAAAGGAGTCACCGCAACAAACAGAATTGGACTTCTTGGCGCATCTGTCTCACAACATCCTCAATTCAACGAACTTTTAACTTGGCTAAGTCAAGATCGGTTTAATGAGATTCGTTTAAGTATTAGTTCAGTAAGAGCATCAACTGTTTCCTCAAAAATGACAAAAGTTCTTAAAAGTCGTGGATGCAAATCGATAACAATTGCAATTGAAAGTGGAAGCGAAAGAATGCGAAAAATAATTAATAAAAAGCTATGTGAAGAGGAAATCTTCGCAGCAGCTAATTATGCGAGTGAAGGTGGCTTAAAGCGACTTAAACTCTATGGAATGGTTGGACTCCCCACAGAAGAAGATGATGATGTCGAAGCAACAGCAGAACTACTCCTTCGCTTAAAAGAAAAAACAAGAAGTCTTCGATTCAGTTTGGGCGTTAGCACTTTCGTACCCAAAGCTCATACACCTTTTCAATGGCATGGAATACAACCAGTTGCACAAAAACGCCTAAAAATACTTGCCAAGAGATTGAGGCCGAAGGGTATTGAGCTGCGTCCAGAAAGTTACGGCTGGAGCATTATCCAAGGATTAATCTCTCGTAGCGATCGACGTTTGGCACCTGTTATAGCCGCTGTGCGTGTTGAACAAAACACACTTGGTGGTTGGAAAAAAGCATACAAAGCAACTGTTGAAGGCGCAAATCCTTACTTAAGAAATATACCCACACCAATGGGGAACTTACCTTCTTGGGAAGAAGTGATACATGAACAGTGGAGCACCTCAAGAATACTCCCATGGACCCATCTAGAAGGGCCAATCAAGCCTGAGAAATTGATCGAACATCACTATCAGGCTCTAAATCAAAATCTGGAGTTAAATTAACTGGCAAAATCAAGCAACGTAATCCTGCTAAAAGTATCCATCCAGCAATATTCAATCGGCTATCAAAAAAAGGTAAATCGGATCCATGTAATGCAACAAGGATAAAACTTGCAGTCCACCAAGCTCTATCAAAAATTTGGGTACTTAAATGCCCACCACTTAACAATCTATCGCCTAATACTCCACGGCGTAATGCTGTAATCAATAGGGCAATAACTGTAGAAGTGATTAAAAAAGAAACAGCAATACCATGACTCACTCCTAACTCAAGCGGAAGATTATGCGAATGACCATGCCATTGACCTGTACGTAAAGGATAAAGTACAGAGAATGCAGCTGCACCCCAACCGAGCAAAGGTCTCTCTCCTAAAAAGTTCAACGCCATTCCCCATTGACTAAGTCGTGTAGAAGCCAAGGACCTTTGATGAAAATATCGAATATCAGTCAAACGAGCCCAAACACCTTCTGGAACTATTCTCCGCGACCATGCTTGTACCTCAAATCCAATGCCTGGTAAAACCGCAAGTGCAACAGGAGCCAAAACCAACACAAGCAAAGGCAACAGCCATCTCCAATTCGTAGGCCCAAACACAAAAGGAATTGCCACAATCAAGCCGCCCCAAGCATTTCTTGAGTCGGTCAACACCAAAGCAGCCACAATTGACGAAGCCACAATCAAAGCCAAACTTCGCTTGTGAAGACTCAAAGAAGGTTGAAGCAATGCTGCCAAGCTGAATGGCCAAACCAACGCCAACCAAGCACCGGCAATATTTGCATAATCAAATAAACCAGACAGGCGGCCTAAAGGCTGACCACCGGGGGCAACAAACCAAATAATCAAGCCATTAAATAACTCCCAAGGACCATGCCAACCAAGCCATAGCTGACCAAATCCAGTCAATACAACTGGCACAGACCCTGCAACGAACAACAAAGCAATCCGCCTTCGAGCTTCAGCCGTACATAAATATCGTTGAAAACCCCAAAAAGCCCAAAAGAATGGAATCCAATTTGCAAGTCCTACCCATGCCAACCAACCTGAATAAGCCCCGAAACAACCTAATAACATTAAGAAGCCTGAGACAACCCAAGGCCAATTCCATTTATCTGCTAAATACGATCTAGATCTACCAGTAGTTCTATATATCAAAGAAAAAATCAGAAATAAACCAGACAAAAATGCACTTGAAGGCAATAAAAAGACACCAACTTGAAAAGCCAACCAACCATTTAAAGATGAAAAAGGTGGCCATTTTTCCGCTAACAATATTAATAGCTTCATGCAAAAATAGCGGTCTTACCGCTATAAACCATGACTTGACATCTTAAATGCAATCTAACCGCTCTTGCTAGCGCAATCCGCTCAGTATCACGTCCCTTTCGGATTAAATCATTGACTTCATCACGATGACTAACATTAGCTATAAGCTGTTCAATAATTGGACCATCATCCAAATCCTCTGTCACATAATGTGCAGTTGCTCCGATTAATTTAACTCCTCGTTCCCATGCTCTATGATATGGCTGTGCTCCTTTAAAAGCAGGTAAAAATGAGTGATGTATATTAATTACCTGAGAAAACTCCTCAAGAAACTTACCAGTTAAAATCTGCATATATTTTGCAAGAACAACTAAATCAATTTGATATTTTTTTAACAAATCCAAAATAATTATTTCTGCATCCTCTTTTCTATCAGATTCAATTGGAACAAATTCAAATGCGACTCCAAAGTTTTCACATAAAGACTTTAAATCCATATGATTTGAAACCACTAATGGAACTTTCATAGGTAATTCCCCATTGTCAGCACGCCATAAAAGATCTAGTAAGCAATGACTTTGCTGACTAGCAAAAATAGCCACTCTTGATAGTTGGTCAGAAAAGCTAACCTGAACTTTTCCCCCTAATTTATTAGCCAAAGAGTCAACTGATAAGAGAATAGCCTCTCTTGTTAATCTAAAACCTTTCAGATCCCATTCAATTCTGCTCAGGAAAAGACCTGCTCCAGCATCAGTATGGTGATCTGCATGCAGAATATTTCCTCCATGGTCTGCTACCCATCCTGACAACTGACTAACCAGTCCAGGCCGATCTGGACAGATAAGCTGCAAGATAGCTGTCGAGGTAGTCACACAAGTTGACAAGAAAAATCCATTCTGTCGCTATGTCGTGCAAATAAGATGTAATAAGTGATATTGAGAATGTTTCTGTAAAACAGCCTGTAATTCGAAAGGTACACAACTGACACAAAAAATCTCCATTATCGGTGCTGGTGTTATTGGAGCTAGTACTGCTTGGCATTTGGCAAAGCTTGGTCACCAAGTTCAGCTCATTGATCCAAGAATTAATTCAAAAAAAGCCCAATCAACTCAACTCAATGGGACTCAAGCATCTCTTGGAGTGCTCATGGGATGTCTATTCAGCAAGACGAGCGGTAGAGGTTGGAGGCTAAGAGAACAAAGCATGGAGCTCTGGCCCAAGTGGATACAAACCCTAAGTGGTCACGATAATTCATTAACTCTACATACACCATTAGTCCAACTTGCGAGATCAGAAAAAGAAAGGATTTACATGGAAAAGCTAATTGAGACTCGATCACATTTAGGCCTTAAAGTTTTATCTAATGAAGCCAAACAATCACTAAAAGAATATTCGCGAAATATCAAGTTTGGAGGACTCGTGTCTAGCAAAGATGGCAGAATAAATCCGATCAAACTTTTAGAATGTCTATATAAAGAATTAAAAAGATTGAATGTAGGAATAATCAATCAATCCGCTGCTTATTTAGGAAGAAATCTTACGGCGAATAAGCATAGGTGGTCAATTTATTTGGAACATGGAAGTATCATTAATCAAGACTTTATTATCATATGCTGTGGTTTAGCTAGCGAAGCATTGTTAAAGCCTTTAGATCATCATTATCCAATGGAAGCAATTCTTGGGCAAGCACTAGAGTTGGAAATTGAGACAACAATAAACCATTTTCCTAAGTGGCCTGCAGTACTGTCAGATAATGGTATTAATATAATTCCAAAAAGCAATAATTCAATGCTTATGGGTGCAACTTTGGAACCAGGAAGTTATCCCAGTCAAGCTTGCTTTGAAGAAATGAAGAATATGAATGGTGGAGCCCCAAAATGGATAAAAAATGCAAATATAAAGAGAAAATGGCATGGTCTCAGAGCTAGGCCTCTTGGCAGGCCTGCACCTTTACTTGAAGAGCTCGAACCAGGGCTGATTCTGGCAACAGGCCACTACAGAAATGGAGTTTTATTAGCACCAGCTACAGCAAAATGGGTTGGTCAAAAAATTGAACAAGGAAATTAAATCTTATCCAAATCAATATTTGAATTGAATAAATATTTTTTACTAAAAGGATTGAACTTATTGCTTAGATTCTGTAAATTCAGCATCAATAACATCATCTCCATCCACGTTACTCGATCCGGATTCAGGAGAATCCTGTCCAGCTGTATTAGGAGCAGCACCTGCTGGCTGCTGATAAACAGAAGCACCTAATGAATAGAGCTCCTGCTGTAGCTCTTCAAGTAACTTTTTCATAGTCTCAAAGTCATCTTGCTCTGTTGCTTCTTTTAATTTGATACGTTTTTCCTCAACTTTTGCTTTTGCATCCGCATCAACCTTATCACCCAATTCACCAAGCTGCTTTTCAGTTTGATAAACAAGGGTTTCTGCTTGGTTTTTAACATCAATTCGTTCGCGCTTCTCTTTATCGACAGAAGCATTTGACTCAGCATCTTTAACCATCTTCTCTACTTCATTATCTGAAAGAGTTGATGCTCCAGTTATAGAAATACTCTGCTCTTTACCACTACCTTTATCTTTGGCAGTAACGCTAAGGATGCCATTGGCATCAATATCAAAAGTAACTTCGATCTGAGGAACTCCTCGAGGAGCTGGTGGGATCCCATCAAGACGGAAAGTACCAAGACTTTTATTATCTGATGCCATTTCACGCTCACCCTGCAGAACATGTATTTCTACATTTGTTTGACCATCAACAGCAGTTGAATAAGTCTCCGCTTTTTTAGTGGGGACTGTGGTATTTCGAGAAATCATCTTCGTCATAACACCACCGAGCGTCTCAACACCCAAAGAAAGAGGTGTGACATCCAGTAAAAGAATATCCTTAACTTCGCCAGCAAGAACACCACCCTGAATTGCCGCACCTACAGCAACAACTTCATCAGGATTAACAGTTTGATTTGGATCTTTACCAGTTACGCGTTTAACTAATTCCTGTACGGAAGGCATTCTGGTAGAGCCACCTACCATGACAATTTCATCTAATTCCCCAGAAGAAAGCTTGGCATCTTTTAAAGCTTGTTCAACAGGAACTCGGCAACGATCGATCAAATTTGATGCAAGTTCTTCAAACTTTGCACGTGTAAGAGTTAAATCAAGATGCTTAGGTCCTTCAGGTGTCGCAGTAATAAAAGGTAGATTAATCTCACTTTGAGTAGCATTTGACAGTTCGATCTTTGCTTTTTCAGCTGCCTCAGTCAAACGTTGCAAAGCTTGCTTATCTTGACGCAAATCAATACCTTCATTGCTCTTAAAAGTTGCCGCCAAATGATCAACAATTACCTTATCAAAGTCATCCCCTCCCAAATGTGTATCACCAGAAGTAGATAAAACTTCAAAAACACCATCTCCTACTTCTAAAACAGAAACATCGAACGTCCCTCCTCCTAAATCAAAAACAAGAATTCTCTCATTACTCTTCTTATCTAAACCGTATGCAAGTGCCGCAGCTGTTGGCTCATTAATAATCCTGAGAACCTCAAGACCTGCAATCTTCCCCGCATCTTTTGTCGCTTGGCGTTGAGAATCATTGAAATAAGCAGGAACAGTAATAACAGCCTGCGTGACATTTTCACCCAAATATTTACCAGCATCCTCGGAAAGCTTCCGCAAGACTTGTGCACTGACCTCTTCTGGAGAAAACTGCTTGTCAAGAATCGGACATTTCAATTTGACATTCGCACCTGATTTCTCAACGCCATAACTAACTTCCTTAGACTCTTCATTAACTTCATCAACGCGACGACCAACAAACCTCTTAGCAGAATAAAAGGTATTTTCTGGATTCATCACTGCCTGTCGCTTGGCAATCTGACCAACCAATTGATCCTGATTCTTGGTGTAAGCAACCACAGAAGGTGTTGTTCTAAATCCTTCAGCATTAGCTATTACGGTGGGCTTACCCCCCTCCATAACTGCCACACAGCTGTTTGTAGTTCCAAGGTCAATTCCAACAACCTTCCCCATGGGTAACCAACTCCTAAATGTGGCGTTCTTTTATAAAGGTATCCTCGGTAGTTAGACCACTTAGAGGCGAGGTGTGGTTCCCGAACAGCTGACCAGGCAGGCTAGTCAAATAACAGAAAAAACATGGGAATGATTAACGGCAAAACCAAGTTGGTCGGCTTATTAGGCCAACCAGTAAATCATTCTCTTTCTCCTGCGATACATAACGCAGCCCTTCAGGAAATGGGCATAAACTGGTGCTATGTAGCTTTGCCATGTAAAAAAGAGAATTTACAGCCAGCTCTAAAAACACTACGAGACTTCGATTGTAAGGGTCTAAATATCACAATACCTCACAAAAATAGCATTGTCCCACTATGCGCAGAAGTTAATCTAATAGCCAAAAGGATAGGAGCAGTTAATACCCTAATACCTCATCAAAATGGTGGATGGAAAGGGTTAAATACTGATATTGAAGGATTCTTAGCGCCCCTAAAAACAACAGATTGGGAGGACAAGGAAGCAGTGATTATTGGATGCGGAGGCAGCGCTAGAGCTGTATTTGCAGGGTTAGAAAAGTTAAAACTCTCCAAAATCACAATAGTTGGGAGAAAAGAAAGCTCTATTAATCAGTTCTTAACAGATTTAGAGATTTTTTCAGACTCCTTCCTCACTTCAAAAAGATCCATAACTGGGTTATTACAAGATGAGGATTTAGCTCTAATCGAAAGGTTAAAAACTACAAATCTAGTAGTCAATACAACTCCAATAGGGATGCAGTCAAGTGGAGATAAAAGATCCTCTCCTGAATTAGCAATGCCATTAGGTCAAGAGATTTGGAGCAATCTCCACTCAAATACACTTCTCTACGACTTGATCTATACCCCTAGGCCAACTCCTTGGCTCAACTGGGGAAGAAATCAAGGAATGAAAACAATAGATGGTTTAGAGATGCTAATTCAACAAGGTGCTGCTTCTTTAAGGCTCTGGACAGGGAAACATGAGATCCCTATAGATGTCATGAGGGAAAAAGCAAAAAATTGCCTTAAAATTTGAATTAGGTTTAGCTAAGCCAAGTGAAATGAGCATCCCATTTTGGCAAAGGATAGTTGGTCTTTTTATCTATATGTTGCCCTGGAGTGATGCGATTCCATTTGGCAGAAATCTATTTCAACAATTTCCTTTCCTTCAATGGCTAGCTATTCCTGCATTACCACTAATGATTCTTCAACAAGCAATTCCTTTTGGCAGCTTAATATTATTTTTAATATTATTCCTGGCTGTTATCAGAAATCCAAAAGTTCCTTATTTTCTACGATTCAACACTTTGCAAGGACTTCTAATTGATATTGCTGTCGTTCTAATCAGCTATGCCTTCCAAATTCTGCTTCAGCCTATTGGTGGAGGTCTTTTTACAAGAACTCTATCCAGCACAGCATTTGTTGGAATCCTTACGATAATGATTTTTGCAATCAGCGAGTGCATCCAAGGGAAAGAGCCTGATCTTCCAGGAATTAGCGAAGCCGTCAGAATCCAACTTTAGACAGAAGGAAACCATTAGAGGATATTGTGGTAGTTCCGTCGCTCGTTTTACTGAGCCAATTGTCCCTGTCGGAAAAAACTAATGACTGACAAGCCGTACTACGAAACCATGTACATCCTTCGTCCGGATATTCCGGAAGAGGAAGTAGAGAGCCATCTCACCAAATACAGCGAAATGCTTGTTGCAACAGGCGCAGAAGTCCTAGACAACCAAATGCGGGGTAAAAGAAGACTCGCTTATCCCATTTCAAAACACAAGGAAGGAATCTATGTGCAATTAAGTCACAATGGAGATGGGCAGCATGTTGCCATACTGGAAAAAGCAATGCGCCTTAGTGAGGATGTAATCAGATACCTTACTGTTAAACAAGAAGGCCCATTACCTGCACCAAGGGCAGTACAAAGTAACGAAGCTACTCCTGAAAAAGAAGAAGTAAAAGAAAAAACGGAAAAAACGGAAAAAACGGAAAAAGCCTAAGGTTTATTAAAATAATTAAATTGAATAGTTCTAACTTAAATTAATCATCTTCGGCGCGCTGCCGACCAAAGTCGGCTGGGCAAACCCCAAACATAAATAAATCCCTTGGCAGCCATATGGTCAAAATTATCATCTTTCCCATAGGTAGCCATATCAGAAATATAAAGACTATTTTGACTTGATCCTCGACCTATTATGGTTGCATTCCCCTTATGCAATCTTATCCGAACTACACCATTCACATCAATCTGAGTGCGATCCATAAAACCATCTAAAGCATCTTTCAAAGGACTAAACCAAAGTCCTTGATATACCAATTCTGACCACTTTTGCTCTAATAGAAGCTTAGTACGAAGAACTTCAGCTGACAAAGTCAGGCTCTCAAGCTCTTGATGTGCACGTATTAAAAGTAATAAGCCTGGAGTTTCATAGATTTCACGACTCTTTATTCCTACTACCCTATTTTCAATCATATCAATTCTACCAAAACCATGCCTTCCAGCTAATAAATTTGCTTGCTTAATTAACATCACAGGGTCTAATCTGTCTCCATTAATTGCAACAGGATTACCGCATTCAAATCGGATTTCGATATCTTGTGCTTCATCAGGAGCTTCTGCAATAGAAGCAGTACAAGCAAAAACTTCTTCAGGTGGAGCAACCATCGGATCTTCTAAAAGACCGGCCTCAATGCTTCTCCCTAGCAAATTCAAATCAATTGAATAAGGGGATTTCTTACTTACTGGAGCAGGGATACCAAATCTCTCTCCGTAAGCAATCGTCTCCTCTCTACTCATACCCCACTCTCTTGCTGGCGTTAAAACCTTCAGATCTGGAGCAAGAGCCGCAATCGCGACATCAAACCGAACCTGATCGTTGCCTTTTCCAGTACAACCATGCGCCACTGCATCAGCACCAACTTCCCTAGCTACTTCAACCAAACGACGCGCAATCAAAGGTCTAGCCAAGGCAGTTGACAAGGGATAACGCCCTTCATACAGGGCGTTTACACGAATTGCAGGAAACGCAAAATCATTTACAAAGGGCTGAATCAAGTCATCAACCAAAGAATCATTAGCCCCTGCCTCTATAGCCTTTTTACGAATTGGTTCTAATTCATCTCCTTGGCCAAGATCTGCAGCAAATGCTATGACCTCATCTACACCCCATTCCTCTTTGAGATAAGGGATACAAACACTAGTGTCGACCCCCCCCGAATAAGCAAGAACAACCTTTTTGGCTGACTCCATTAGATGAACTCCATATAACAAGGATTAGGGGCTGTCATTGCTTGATTTTTAAAGCGATTTTAAAATCTACAATCCAGCAGCAAAAGACTGATTGGCTTGGAAGGAATCTAATTTAAGTGAGCATAGACATATAAGAGGTATCTAAAAAAGTCCAAGAGACTTATTCGACAAACCCAAAGAAGAACATAGTTAATTGGGCATACATCCCATTTGGCAACAAGTTTCTTTGTTTCCTCTTTGAAACCAAAACAACCCCAACCAGATATCTAAGGAATGCCACGACCGCCTAAAGACCTAACAAGAGAAGTATATGGAGCTCTAACAGTGGTTAGACACTCAAAGCGAAGATCAGCAGCTGGAAATGCTTTCTGGTGGTGTCTTTGCACGTGCGGTAATGAGAGGGAGGTTCCTAGTGACTCCCTCTCTCATGAATCAAGAAAAGAATTGATGGCAAGTCAGACCCGAGCAACACTGATTGGGTACGTAGCTCAAGAGTAGATAGATATACCTTTAACTGATGCGCACGCTAGAGAGCTTGGAAAAAAGAAATTCTTTCGAGGTAAAAAATGCCTAAACGATCATCTATCTCCATATCGCATCAACAAAGGCTGTCTGGAATGCGAAAGCAAAAACAATCCCCAAGAGACTGAAATAACAAAGGTATCAGCGCTTGATGAAAGCACGCCACTTCTACTCTGCACGAAATACCTCACCACGGCAATGCGTGTAAAAGCTGATTGCATAATGCAGGAAAAAGCGCGATTGTATTTACATCGAACTCGGAGGTGTCCTTGGACAACACGCCACCTGAGAATTCATAGAAGCAATCTGATACAGGCTCCTGCTCCAACAGTCTTCACCTAATTGTGGGCTATTCGTCTAAAGCGACTACGTAGGTGCGTCAATTTAGTCGACACTCCTTTGCATCGTTATAGGTGCCCTTATAGGAGAAAAGCCAAACACCTGAAACCTTGGCCCCAGGCGCCAACAATCAAAAGCTTCACAACAATCACCTCTAAAAACCGACCTCTCATAAATAAGAGGTCGGTTTTTTAATGAGCACATAAAAAACTAGACCTTGTTTCAATTTTCCAATTGAGTCTGTCTAAAGCCAAACAATAAAACCCAAGCACCTAAAGAAAGCGAAGGCAGAAAAAGCAAAGCCATAACCAACACCGGCCGAATTAAGAAGGGTTCTGGGTGCTGTACACCCCAAATACGCAAACCCATACTAAAAATTAGAGCAAGCAGCCAGGTAATGGCCATTAAAACGAGCTTAAATCCCACAGAAGCAACCAAAAAGGACTAAATGAATTATGTTGGTTCATTGGATTATTAATGGATTAATGAGCGCTATCGACAAAATAAATCTGACTGCACTCGATGGCATTAACCCTGCCCTCACCCGTTACGGTAGAGAAGATCCCGCTCCAGTCTTGCCCTTAAGGGAAGAGCCAGATCTGTTGACATGGCTAGAAGCCAGTGGAAGACTAGTCGCAGACGAAGAATCAGCCTCAGAAGAAGTCAGCACAGTAGAAGAAGAAGAGCTCTCCGCTTTAATGGGAGAGAAAGAGGATTACAAGTCAGACGATGAACAGAGTGAAGAAGATTGGGAAGATTAACTAAACATATATTCTTAAAATAATTTTTTACATCTAACTTTTAAATTAAGAACCTATAAGCCTAAAAACTAGCTAGGCTAAATTAATTTAACTCGACAATTGATACTCAATAGCAATCTTGCTACAACACTTCTCATTGGAATCATTTTTTGTGTAAGCCTTGCTTTCGATTTATCAATCAACCAAAATTATTTCAGCATTATATTGTTTGGTTCAACTGTAATTTCATATGTAATTGGAAACTGGGGAGTTAATAAACTAAACAAGCTAAAATTCCGACAAATCATTAGAGACGAGGGACCTAAAGCACACTATTTAAAAGCAGGAACACCTACAATGGGAGGAATATTCATAGTTCCAGCAGGGCTATTTCTTGCGAATATAATCAATATTAGTGATGAAAATTATAAATTTATTCTTGCCATTAGCTGCATAACATTGGCATACATGCTTATTGGCAGCTTAGATGACTGGCAAAGTCTAAAGAACCAAACCAATAAGGGTCTATCCGCTCAGTCAAAATTAATTTTGCAATCATTTGCAGGAATTATATTTCTTTTATGGGCTTATATAAATGGCGGAATAAATACTTCAATTAATATGCCTTTAAATAATTCTATAGATATAGGGGTAATGATCTGGCCTCTTGCCCTATTTGTATTTCTAGCTGAAAGTAATGCAACTAATCTTACGGATGGACTAGATGGACTAGCAAGTGGTATTGGTGCAATTGTCTTTACAGGAATGGCAATTGAGCTAATCCTTAACGGCAAGAATGAAACTGACCCAATTTTTGCGAGCTTTTGTATTGCTATGGCAGGAACGTGGCTTGGTTTCCTGATCAACAACAAAAAACCAGCCAGGTTATTCATGGGTGATACAGGATCATTAGCTATGGGAGCCTCATTAAGTGGAGTTGCTCTTTTAACAAATCAACTTTGGACATTATTAATTATGGGAGGAATATTCCTAATTGAATCTTTATCCGTGATTTTTCAAGTCTGGTACTTTAAAATCACAAAAAAAATTAATGGAGAAGGTCAACGTTTATTCCTAATGGCACCCTTGCACCACCACTATGAACTTGCTGGCATAAAAGAAGAAAGCATAGTGCAATGCTTTTGGGTTATAACAACAATACTCGTCCTTCTGGGCATACTTCTATCTCCTCATTAATCATGAGTTACTTCACATGGAAAGAAGCTGGGCTAACCAGTGATTGCACTAGCTTAGAATCTATGGCTTCACGTTTTGAAGAATCAGCAAAGTTGATGCGAAAAATGGCCAAAGAAGGATTCATGCTAGAAAAAAGAATTGATAAACAACTAATTACGCATAAAAATCCACAAACTTTTGAATCCTGGGGATTCATTAATGAAGAGCCCCCATTTCGACAATTAAGATTGATAGAAGACAATCCAGAATCAAGCAAAAATTAAAACAAGATATTAAAAAAATAGAAAAATAATTTTTTAAATTTAAATTATTGTATGGGTCAAAATTAAAAATGAAAATTTATCCTAAAACATTGATGCTTCTTGGTTCTGGAGAACTAGGGAAAGAAGTAGGCATTGCAGCAAAAAGGCTAGGTAACACTGTAATTGCATGTGATAGATATTCAAATGCGCCAGCCATGCAAATCGCAGACATATCAGAAGTACTCGAAATGACAGATCCTGAAAGATTAAAAGCCATAATCAAAAAGCATCAACCCGATATTGTTATCCCAGAAATCGAAGCACTTGCCGTTTCGACACTTCAAGAATTAGAAGCCGAAGGTATCAAAATAATTCCAAATGCTAGGGCAACTGCATTCACTATGAATCGAGATAAGATCAGAGATCTAGCATCAAAAGAACTCGGTCTAAAAACAGCAAAATTTAGCTATGCCTCAAATACTGAAGAATTAATAGAAGCAACTGAATCATTAGGTTGCCCAGTTGTAATCAAACCAATAATGAGTTCATCAGGCAAAGGACAAACTTTAGTACGAAAAAAAGAAGACCTCATATCCGCATGGGAAAACGCAATGGAAGGCGCAAGAGGAACATCAAAACAAGTAATTGTGGAGGAGTTTCTTGAATTTGATCTTGAGATTACTCTACTGACAATTCGTCAAGAGGACGGTTCAACCCTATTCTGCAATCCAATTGGACATGAACAATCAGGAGGCGATTATCAATGCAGCTGGCAACCAGCAAAATTATCTGATCATCTACTTAAGGAAGCTCAATCCATGGCTCTAACGATTACAGAAAACCTTGGTGGAGTTGGATTATTTGGAGTAGAATTCTTTATACGTGGCGAAGAGGTCATTTTTTCTGAGCTTTCACCAAGACCTCATGATACTGGCCTCGTAACAATCATCAGTCAAAATCTTAATGAATTCGAGCTACATTTAAGGGCAATACTTGGAATTCCCATACCAGAAATAATTGGGATTTCTGCCTCAGCAAGTAGAGTAATTTTATCAACAGACGATTTCGATAGCCCAAATTACACAGGTCTTGAAAAAGCATTATCAGAAAAAAATACTAGGCTTTTAATCTTTGGAAAACCTAACGCAAAGAAAGGTAGACGATTAGGGGTTGCCCTAGCTAGTGACTTGACGATTGAAAAGGCACTAGAAAAGGCAGACAAAGTAGCTTCATCTATTCAAATACTGGAAGCAAAATAACTATCGATTCAAAAAGAAGCGATAATGCTTCATACCATCAATAACTGCATTTGTGGTGTTTGATGCAAAAAATACTCTCTGATGTGATCGAAATCCTTCCAAACAAGGGTCATGTTCAGCAGGCACAACAGCTGTCGTTAAGCCACGGATTAACTCTGCATCACCTTGTTGACTAGCTACAACAACAACCTGATTAAAATTCAAACCCCAACGTAATACCAAATGACGAATAGCTTCTACTCTAGAAGCACGCAAAGGTATAACATCTAAGTACCAATGACAACGCAAATAAGGTAAAGCTAGCTGAGATTGTTGCCTCAACCTTTTTCTAACTAAAGGTAAAATTCCATCGCCAGGTTGCTTTAATAAATAACTGACTTTAAAAGGACCTTGATCATCTTGAGCTTGAAGCTCAAGATGATTTTTTAGATCAACAAGAGCATTCTCTACTCCATTACGATCCCAACCAACACCTATAGATGATTCCCAAAATCGATCGGCCTGTAATTCATCTCCATAATAAATTTCTGTACCGGCACGACAAATCCATACACCAGGAGATGGTAAATGCAGCTCTGAATAACGCTGACGGGCCGCTTTAACAGAGCGTCCAGACAAAATACCCAAGCCATTTACATGAGAAGAGCCTCCTAAAGAGCCCAAAGTCTGACGCAATACAGAGAGACTTTCGCCTTCAGCTTGATCCAAATTACTATCCAAATCAAGCAATAACAAACTCTTACCTAAAGGACTGGCGGATTGCTCTTGACCAATAGACCAACTACGTGGTTCAACAAATTTCAACCTCTTTTGCATTAATGCAAGGTAATTACAAACATGAGCATCCCAACTGAAATGTCGACTTACAGCTTCTATTCCATTGTCACTCCACCGACACCATTGCACTTCATCAGAAGTCGCTTGCTCTAAAGAATCCTGCAAGGAATCCAAATCAGTTACATCTGCTAAAAGGCCATTTTCACAACGGGACAAAATATCTCTGGGTCCACCATCATCCGTAGCTACCATTGGCAAACCAGAAGCAGCAGCTTCCAACAAAGTCAATCCAAATGGTTCAGTCAGTGCTGGATTAACAAATAATCCTTTTCGAAAAGCTGCCCATCTATAAATTGCAGGAATCTGATCCCTTCGGTGTTGCTTTGGATATGCAACATGTCCATAAAGATTGTATCTATCAACCAACTCAAATATTTGCTGAAAAACATCTCTTTGTTGTTTTTCTAATTGTCGTGAATCCTTTCTACAACCAAGAACTAAAACAAGATTATGACGTTGGCGTAATAAATGTGAACGTCCATACACTTCAACCAAGGCAGGTATATTCTTTCTACGTACAGCTCGAGAAATAGTTAATAATGGCGATAAGTAAGGTTTTCTAAGAAAAGGTTCTAACAAATTATCAACCATCACGTTATCAGCATCTGAATAAGATGAGTGAAAGCGAGTCGAATCAACGCCAGGTGGAACTACTTCAGCTTTTTTAGAGTCGAAAGAACCATAACGAGAATATTGGGAATCAGATTCTTGTTTAGTACTTGTAATAACCAAATTTGAATGGGCCAAGGCAAGCTCCTCAGCATCAATACGGCGACTAATCGAATAAGTCTGTTCTATTTGTTCATGATCAACACCTGCTTCAAGTAAGCGTCGTTGTTTCTCTCTGCCTAAGGAATGCCCAGTAAAAACAAAAGGTATTCCTAATCGTCTACTAACCAAAGCCCCTACATAACCTGCATCAGCATAATGTGCATGAATCCAATCAGGCAGTCTTTGTTTCTGACGCAATTGCGATACTAAATGATCAGCAAGATCATCTAAATAAGGCCACAAAAGTTCTTTACGTAAATAACGCTTGGGGCCAAATGGCAGTCTAAGAATTGACAACCCTGGAGAAATAACTTCCTTTGGCTGTGAATAATCAGAAGAAACCCGGCGATCTTGAATCAACCTAGTAAGCAAATCAACCTGATCAACTTCAGGACGAGAAGCCAATCCCTTGACTAGCTCTAATACATAAAGAATCTGCCCACCAGTATCTGCATCACGACCCAATTCAAGGTCATGTCCACGAATCAAACCGTGAAGACTTATATGAAGAAGCTGCAAACCCACCAAAACCTCCCTATGGAGTTAAAGAGGTTTAAGAGATTTTTGACCTAACAAACCTAAAGAAAGGATAATAAAAACTCAAGAAATCAATGCAAAAGCTTGAAAACAATTGCAAAAACTGACGAATCAAAGATTTGAGAAGTTCACAAATTAAAAAAAATCATGGCGAAATGCAAAGAAAATTTCTCAAAACCAAAAAAATATATAGAAAATCTACTGGATCAGGTAATAACCTAAGCCGCTATGGATTGATTGGCCTTCTGAGAAGCCAAAACTTTTTTGAGATAACGAGCTGTGTAACTTTTTGGATGAGTTGCAACTTCCTCTGGTGTGCCAACAACCATCACCTCACCTCCACGATCCCCGCCTTCAGGCCCCAAATCAATAATCCAATCAGAACAACGAATAACATCCAAATTGTGCTCAATAACAATTATCGAATTCCCTTTATCTACTAATCGCTGGATCACATCCATCAACTTATGAACATCAAAGAAACTTAGACCAGTTGTTGGTTCATCAATTAGGTAAAGCGTTTTTCCAGTGGCACGTTTAGACAATTCAGTGGCAAGCTTTACCCTCTGGGCTTCTCCTCCAGAAAGAGTAGGAGCAGGTTGTCCAAGCTTGATATAACCAAGTCCCACATCTACCAAAGTTCTTAGGCGATCAGCCGCTTGAGGAATAGCAGAAAAAAC
The DNA here is from genome assembly GCA_003215535.1 of Prochlorococcus sp. AG-409-L18. Classification (GTDB taxonomy): domain Bacteria; phylum Cyanobacteriota; class Cyanobacteriia; order PCC-6307; family Cyanobiaceae; genus AG-409-L18. The sequence continues at coordinate 24,870 of QCKG01000002.1, read as the reverse complement.
TTCAGAAGCCTGCTCCACAGTCATCTCAAGTACATCTGCAATCGTATGACCTTTGTATCGAACCTGCAAAGTCTCACGATTAAAACGAGCTCCTTTACAAACATCACATTGAACATATACATCAGGTAAAAAATTCATTTCAATAACATTTACTCCCTGTCCTCTACAAGCTTCACAACGACCACCTTTAACATTAAAACTAAACTGACCAACTTGATAACCTCGAGCTCGAGCTTCTATAGAAGCTGCAAAAACCTGTCTTATGGGATCAAAAGCACCAGTATATGTAGCAGGGTTAGATCTAGGAGTACGTCCTATTGGTGATTGATCAATGACAATGACTTTATCAACGGATTGAATTCCACGCAGCTCCTTCAGTCCTTTTGGGAAAGGAACCTTTAATCCTAAGCTATTATTCAAAGCTGGAAGTAATAACTCATTAACAAGAGTACTTTTTCCACTCCCACTTACACCAGTTACTGCTACCAATTTGCCAAGGGGAAAGTTAATATCAAGATTTTTTAGATTATTTCGATTACAGCCAATCAATTTCAAGTTTCTATTGGAAGTTTGTCGACGCTTCAAAGGTGTGGGAATAGAGCGTCTTCCACTTAAATAATCACCCGTTAAGGAATCTTTTGCAGATAATAAATTCTTCAAAGAACCTTTCGCCACAATATTGCCCCCATGAACACCCGCTCCTGGGCCAATATCTACCAAATAATCTGCTGCCCTTATTGTTTCTTCGTCATGCTCTACAACAACCAAAGTATTCCCTAAATCTCTAAGGCGTTTAAGTGTGGTTAACAATCGATCATTATCTCTTTGATGCAAGCCAATACTAGGTTCATCTAATACATACAACACACCAGTCAAGCCAGCTCCAATTTGCGTAGCAAGGCGAATCCTCTGTGCCTCCCCACCTGACAAAGTCATCGCAGGCCGATCTAAACTGAGATAATCCAAGCCAACATCTAACAAAAAGCGCAGTCTCAAGCGTATTTCTTTAAGAACTAAGTCACCTATCTGCATTTGCCTAGATGTCAATAAAGGAGGATCCTTTAAGTTTCCAAGACCCATGAGCTTTTCAATATGTTCCAAGGTTTCTGCAACACTTATCGAGGTAAGTTCAGTTATTCCATATGGGCCTAACTTAACTGCCAAAGACTCAGGGCGTAATCTTTTCCCTAAGCAAGTTGTACAAGGAACTAAGTCAAGGAATTTTTCTAATTTCTGCCGTACACTTTCACCACTAGCATCATTTAATTGTCTCTCTAATGTTGGAAGAATACCTTCAAAAGGTCTTGAATAGCCTGTTGTTTTTTTATAGCGACTATCTGCTTGCATAAGTATTGGCTCAGAACTACCATTAAGCAAAATATCTTGTTGATGTTCAGTTAATTGATTCCAAGGTGTCTTTATTTCAAATCCAAAAGCCTCGCCAACTGAATAAAGCAAAGAAAAATAATAAGAGTTATCTTTTTCACTCCAAGGAGCTACAGCAGCATATACAGGCAAAGAAGGGTCTGGAATAACTCGTTCCAAAGTAAATTTACGTAAATGCCCAATCCCATGACACTCAGGACAAGCGCCATAAGGACTATTGAAAGAAAATAAACGCGGAGACAACTCTTCAATCACTGCGCCGTGTACTGGACAGGCAAAATTTTCTGAATAAAGCCTTTCTCGGTCTATACCCTCAGGTAAAGATTCTTTTGCTTTAGGTACTACTTCTACAGAAGCCAAACCATCCCCCCTTTTCAAAGCAGTACGCAAAGAATCTGTTAATCGTTCCTGAATTCCTTCTCTAGCAACTAGGCGATCTACAACAACCTCAATTGTATGAGAATGATTTTTATCCAATTCAATATTGTCAGACAACTCGCGTACCTCCTTATTAATTCGAACACGCACAAAACCTTCTGAGGCAAGACCACTCAACAATTTGGAATGCGTTCCTTTCTTTCCTCTAACAACAGGTGCCAGCAACTGATATCGAGTGCCTTCAGGAAGAGTCAAAATCTGATCAACCATCTCATCAATGGTTTGTGGCCTAATCGAACGATCACATTGCGGGCAATGTGGTTCCCCTGCCCGACCAAACAAAAGGCGTAAATAATCCTGAATTTCAGTGACAGTTCCAACGGTTGACCGAGGGTTATGACTTGTTGATTTCTGATCAATAGAAATAGCCGGAGATAACCCTTCAATGGCATCGACATCAGGCTTATCAACTTGCCCTAAAAACTGACGAGCATAGGCAGATAAACTTTCTACATAGCGTCTCTGGCCCTCCGCAAAAATTGTGTCAAAAGCCAAAGAGCTCTTACCACTCCCACTAACTCCCGTAAAAACGATGAACTGATTACGAGGAAGTGCTAGATCGATATTTTTCAAATTATGTTGCCGGGCACCCCTAATTCTTATGACCTCCTCCAATGAGCCTCCGTTGAGTAAATCATCTATAGCCTTAGCACCAGAGCGCCCCATAAGGGATTAGAGAAGAAGCTTAGAAGTCTACGAAGATAAGCACCCATTTAGGCAACTTTGCTGTCCAGCAAACTAGCTGCATAAGCTCGAGCTTCCTGCAGATCACCCCCTGCCAACTCCGCTAACTCATATTGTCTAGCCTTAAAATCGGACAAATAAGTAACTTTTGAAGTACTCTTTCCATTCACTACAGACTTCGTAACCGAAAAATGATGATCAGCCTGAGCTGCCACTAATGGTTGATGCGTAACACAAAATACCTGCCTATTCAAAGCCAATTTCTTTAAAGAATTGGCAATTGCACTACTGACTCGTCCACTTACTCCTGAATCAATCTCATCAAAAAGCAAAGTACTGGAATGTTCCTGAGCAAGAATTGTTTTTAATGCCAATAAAAATCTAGACATCTCACCTCCAGATGCTATTTGAGTCATTGGACATAAAGGTTGTCCAGGATTAGCTGAAAATAAAAATTGAACAAAGTCCTTTCCTCTTTCGGTAGGCTTTGCTGATTCAATATTGACATCAAATCGTACATTTGAAAGCCCTAAAGGACGTAAATGTTCCAAAAGCTGATCTCGTAGCTTTACAGAAAATTTTTTTCTTAAAACACTTAATTCTATATTGGATTTATCTCGTTCTTCACGAGCCAACTTTTCTTTAATTTCTAATCTCTCCAAAAGTTTATTTTCAGCTTTGTCAAGTATATTATTTCGAAGTTCATCTCTACGAATCAATAAATTAGGCAAATCAAGATTGTAACGGCGTTGCAATCTCTTTAATACCGACAATCTCTCTTGTAGATGAACTAACCCATGAGGGTCACTTTCTAATAAATATCCATATTTTTCCAGTTCTTGGCTTAAGTCTTGAAGACCAGACTGAAACGAATAGGCCTTTTCTAAATAAATGCTCAAAGAAGGATCTAATTGACTCATTGAATGTAATTGATTAATACATTCTCCCAACTGATCAAGAATTGATGGAAACGAGTCGACTCTATCCTGAAAATAAGAAAGTAGTGTGCAAACACCTTCTTGCAATTTAACACCATAAACAAGTCGATCTTGTTCTTGCTGGAGTTTCTTATCTTCATGAGGATCAATTAAATCAGCCGATTCAAGTTCTTCTAGGCAACTTTGTAAATAAATTAGATTCTCTTGTAATTGCTCAGAACTAATACGAGCTTTTTGTAATTCCGTTGAAACTGTTTGCCAATTCTGCCAAGCCTTTTTAACCCTTTTCGCTGCGAATTTCAACTCATCAGAACCAAAACAATCTAAACATCGTAATTGTGCAATTGGAGAAGAAATTTCTTGACTTTGCCCCTGTGCGGTTACATCTATCAATAATGGACGTACTTCCATTAACTGTTGTTTATTAATGACCACTCCATTTAATCTTGTTCGACTACAGAAACGATTTTTTTTGAGAGTCCATTCTCTACTAATTATAAGTTCGTTATTATCAATAATAAAATCATTTTGATCGATCCAACTCTGAATAGAAGAATTAATTGAAAACGTACCCTCAATAAGACAAAACTTGGATCCAGATCGAATTAACCTGGAAGTGGATGAAAATTGTTCTGATCCCAATAAAGTATCAAGAGCATCTATCACAAGTGATTTACCTGCTCCCGTTTCTCCAGTCAAAACAGTTAGTCCGGAGTCAAAAGACAAATCCAGACTTTCGATAAGGGCTAGGTTCCGAAGTTTCAAACAAAGCAGCACAAGCTTCATTAAGTAACCAAATGGACGCTAGCGGGACCTGTAGTGGATTAGAAGGGGTAAGCAATAGACCTGCATAAGGAATATGACCAAAGAGCTGGGTGATTTCATTGAAGCCGCTGGGCTTCTTCAATATGACCCAGCAGCTATAAGCAAAATATATAAAGGAAATCCACTACGACTAATAAAAAGATTATGGCAAACATTAATCCCAATAGGTCAATTTTTGATAGTAATACTTATGGAAAATATATTTGGAATTTTAAAAGATATTAATCGTAAAAAGAAAAGAGCAAAAGAATTTACAGAACTTCTAGTAAAGCTAGGGCCTGCCTTTATAAAAGCAGGGCAAGCCCTGTCCACAAGGCCAGATATTATTCCTCCAATTGTATTGGAGGAATTAAGCCAGCTACAAGACCAATTGCCTGGATTTGAAGGAGAATTAGCACTTGCATGCATTGAAGAAGATCTAGGAATGCCTATAAAAACTATCTTTGCAGAATTAGAAAAGGAGCCAATATCTGCTGCTTCTCTAGGACAAGTTCATAAAGGTAAATTAAAGACAGGAGAAAAAGTTGCGGTTAAAGTACAACGACCTGGTTTAAGAGAGCAAATTACACTTGACTTATATATTGTCCGTAATATTGCGATCTGGATCAAACAAAATCTTAATCTTGTAAGAAGTGATCTTGTGGCTCTTGTTGATGAGCTTGGAAAAAGGATTTTTGAAGAAATGGATTATCTAAATGAAGCATCTAATGCAGAGAGATTTAGAGAATTACATAAACACAATAAAAACATCTGTGTTCCAGTTATCTTTAAAGAAGCCACAAGTAGAAGAGTACTAACTATGGAATGGATAGATGGAGTAAAATTAACAAATATGGCAGCAGTTAAGAATTTAGGAATCAACCCAGATGAAATGATTAATATTGGCGTAAATTGCAGTCTTGAACAATTACTTGAGCATGGTTTTTTCCATGCTGACCCTCACCCTGGAAACTTATTAGCATTAAAAGATGGTCGCTTATGCTATTTAGATTTTGGAATGATGAGCGAGGTTAATAAAGAATCTAGAACAGGATTAATTCAAGCAGTTGTTCACCTAGTCAATCGAAATTTCAATAGACTCTCTGAAGATTTCGTAGAACTTGGCTTCTTAAAAGAAGAAGTGAATCTAGATCCAATAATTCCTGCTTTTGAAGTTGTATTCACTCAAGCTTTAGATATGGGTGTAGAAAGAATGGATTTTAAAAGTGTGACTGATGATCTGTCTGGTGTTATGTATAAATTTCCCTTCCAAGTACCGCCTTATTTTGCATTGATTATTAGATCATTAATTACATTAGAAGGGATAGCATTAAGTGTCGATCCAAACTTCAAAATCCTAGGTGCAGCTTATCCATATTTTGCTCGAAGATTAATGGAAGATCCCAACCCCCAATTACGCGAAAGCTTAAAAGAGATGCTTTTTGAGGGAAGTATATTTCGCTGGACGATGCTTGAAGATCTCATTAGTAATGCTTCTACCCAAAAAAATCTAGATCTAGAAAACATCATAGATCAAGTCATTAATTTCCTATTCTCTCCAAATGGAGCAATGCTAAGAAAACAACTTGTAGAAGCAATAGTCAAGAAATTAGATCAAGTAGGATTAAATACAATGCAAAAACTCAACAAAACATTGCCCAAAGGATTGCAATCTAATGGAATAAAAAAACAATATGAAAAGAGTATACAAATAAATGAGAGTTTAATAGAATTAAAACCAATTAAAGAAGTAGTCAATATTGTCAAAAAATTACCTGATTTTAAAATTACACTAATAATTAAGCGTCTTCCAAGATTATTAGTTGAGCCTAATACACGAAAAATGGGAGTTGAAGTGGCAAAAGGGGTTGCAGAAAAAGGTATAATTCGATTTGTGAGAGTGGCAGCTGGAGTAAATGAATAAAATGAAGCAATTAAAAGGTCATTTTGGAATATTCTTTCTCCTCATATGTACAAGTTTTTTTGAACTGCATACACCAATCAAATCAGCAGAAAGAATTTCTTTTATAAATGGTGCCTTTCAAAGAACAATACCAATTAAAGATATTGAAAATTATATTTCAACAGGCAAGGCAGAAGGGATTCTAAAAGATATTTTTCCTAATAACACAGACAATCCCGAACAAGCAACAAGTTTATTAACTCAAGAATTTGAACTACCTATTGAGCTAACAAGCAATTTAATGAACAGTCGAATTGGTGAGGTAATTATAAAAAGAGTAGGGAAAATAATATATCCTTTAAGAGTTCAAAAAGATTCAGTCAGTGTTCCTGCAATCAGATCAGCCGTCATAAATGGATTAGTCAAAGGAAAAGGAAAAATCAACCTCCTGTTATTTCTTAAGAGCTATCCAAATAAAATTGTTGCAATCAATGGCCCAGCTTTAATGAGAGTTGTCAAAAAAGTAGAGTCTATTTCCGAATTAGTAGAATTTTTCTCCGGATCACCACTAGATCGACTCAAAGAAGGAGCTCCGAACGCTTAGATTTAATTGAAAGCGGCAAATTACAGGTGTCACTAATCAAAAGCATCCAACAACGTCTAAATCAAAAAAAAAGAATACAAGGCTGGCCTGGGTTAATAGAAGCTTATAGACCTTGGCTCCCAGTCACTGAGTCGACACCTGTTATAACCCTGCAAGAAGGCTCGACACCTTTGATCCCTATTCATTCAATATCAGAGCGAATAGGACGTAACGTAAAAGTATATGCAAAGTATGATGGCCTAAATCCCACAGGTTCATTTAAAGACCGAGGGATGACTATGGCTATTAGTAAAGCAAAAGAATCTGGATGTGAAGCTGTAATCTGCGCTAGCACTGGAAATACATCTGCATCTGCTGCTGCTTATGCAAAACGAGCTGGCATGAAAGCGTTTGTATTAATACCAGATGGATATGTGGCTCAAGGAAAACTTGCACAAGCGTTAGTTTATGGAGCAGAAGTATTAGCTATTAAAGGTAATTTTGACAATGCTTTAGATATAGTCAGAGAATTATCTAATAAATATCCAATTACTCTTGTAAACTCTGTCAATCCATTTAGATTAGAAGGTCAAAAAACAGCGGCTTTTGAAATTATCGATACGCTAGGTGAAGCACCTGATTGGTTATGTATTCCAATGGGTAATGCTGGTAATATAACAGCATATTGGATGGGATTTCTTGAATATAAAAAAGCAAATAAATCAAAAAAATTACCAAGAATGATGGGTTTTCAAGCTGCTGGATCTGCGCCTTTAGTTTTTAATAAAAAAATCGAAAACCCTGAAACGATAGCTACAGCAATTAGAATTGGAAATCCAGTAAATAAAGAAAAAGCAATTTTAGTAAAAGAAAGTAGTAATGGTGATTTTTTAGATGTTACAGATGAAGAAATAATTGAAGCTTATAAAATACTTGGTCAAAATGAAGGAATTTTTTGTGAACCTGCTAGTGCAGCATCTATTGCAGGATTATTAAAGCGTAAAAACGAAGTTCCAAACAATGCAACGATTGTTTGTGTATTAACTGGCAATGGGCTAAAAGATCCAGATTGTGCAATTAAAAACAACGATGCTGTATTTCATACAGGTTTAGAAGCAGATATACAAACAGTCGCAAAAACTATGGGCTTTTAAAATCACAACAAAACCTTAATGGACAGTTGACGATCTGACCAGAGGAAAACCTTTAAAAGGGTCCTGTATCTAGGGGAAAAAATCAGAAAAAATGTCAAGGTTTTTTTTTTAAGATTTCCACAACGAAAGAAATTGTGGAATACGAAACGTTTTCCTCTTTTGGGAAAAATATTTCCACAGGGATAAAATCTGAAACTCCTGTTCTACCAAAGGTTTTTATGGATTTCCACCTTTTCCTCAAGACCTACTACTACGATTTTCTTTATTCCTTTTAATTAAAAGAAAAAAACAGCTTGAAATGGATTTATTTATTTTATTGCGCCATTTTGAAAACTTGGGATTCCATTTTTGTGATTTCGTCGTTAAGTTGACTCGATGAAACTTGTTTGCTCACAACTTGAACTCAACTCCGCTCTCCAGCTGGTAAGCAGAGCGGTCGCTTCGCGCCCGACGCATCCTGTATTAGCAAATGTACTGTTGACTGCTGATGAAGTGACAAGCCGTTTGAGCTTGACTGGATTTGATTTGAATCTTGGTATACAAACTACCTTTTCTGCTTCTGTTGAAAAAAGTGGGGCAGTTACTCTTCCTGCAAGGTTATTAGGAGAAATTGTTTCAAGATTGTCTAATGATTCACCGATAACTTTAGATCTCGATGAAGCAGGTCAACAAGTTCAATTAACTAGTAACAGTAGTAGTTATCAAATGAGAGGAATGCCCGCTGATGATTTTCCAGATTTACCTTTAGTGGAAAGCGGCATGTCTTTAAAAATTACTGCTTCTTATTTAGTTCAGGCTTTAAAAGCTACTATTTTTTCAACAAGCTCTGATGAAGCTAAGCAATTATTAACAGGAGTTCATTTAATGTTTAATGGCAAATCCATTGAGGCTGCAGCTACTGATGGTCATAGATTAGCTGTCTTAAATATTGAGGATGCATTAAAATTAGATGGTATTAATGCTGACAATCATGACGATATATCCGTTACATTACCTTCCCGATCTTTAAGTGAAGTACAGAAATTATTATCAAATTTAAAACCAGAGGAACATGTAAGTTTATTTTGTGATCGTGGCCAAGTTGTTTTTATTGCTGAAGATCAAGTATTAACTAGTAGGACATTAGAAGGAACATATCCTAATTATTCACAATTAATACCTGATGAATTTTCTAAATCTATAGAGATAGATCGTAGATCATTGGTTTCTGCATTAGAAAGAGTTGCTGTTCTTGCTGATCAACATAATAATGTTTTTAAATTGACTACTAACTCATCTAGTGAAGAGATCAAAGTTTCAGCGGATGCTCAGGATGTTGGAAGTGGATATGAATCTTTACCAGCAATAATACAGGGTGAAAATATTACAATAGCTTTTAATGTTAGATATGTTTTAGATGGCATTAAAGCGATTGATTCTGATCGTATTCTTTTAAAATGTAATGCTCCCACAACACCAGCTATAATTTCTCCTTTAAAAGATAAATCTTGTTTTACTTATTTGGTTATGCCAGTTCAAATTCGCTCTTAACAATTGAACCTACCAGATCAGTTTGTTTTAAGTGATCTTTTGAAGCATCGCGTTCAATGTGATCGTGGTATTGATCATGGGCATGGTTTATCTGCTTGGATGCACCCTCCAGTTCATAGATTATTAGGTTGGGTGACGAAACCTTCATCTTTGAAAGTGTCTAGAGAAGTCTGGAAATTAAATCAGTTAAGAGGTATTGGTAAGCAATATCTTTATGTAAAAGGCCAGCCTTCTTTATCTGATGTAGCAACACTAGATCGTCTCCCAACGTTACTTGATGCAGATTTAATCAATAAAGATGGAGACTCTATTGGAGTTATAGCAGATTTAGTATTTCAACCAAGAACAGGATTGATTTTATATTATTTAGTATCGCGTACTGATCCTAGAATTCCTGGTACTAGTAGATGGAGGTTAACTATTGATAGAATTAGAGATCAACAACCAGGAATGATATCGACTGATTTGCATTCAATTGATGACTTACCTTTAATTAAATCGAGTATTCGTCAGGATATTTTGCGTACTTCTAGAAATCTTCGTGAGCAATTGCACGACTTTAGCAATCAAGCAACTGTTCGTTTAGAAGGATGGTTAGAGGATCCTCCATGGGATACCTCAGAAAAAATCTATAAGAAAAAATCTAACTTTAACCAAAATGATATATTAAATAATTGGGAAATTGATGCTGATGATGAATATTTAGATAATGATCTTGAATATTTGAATGAATCAAAGTATAAAAATAATTCTTCATATGATAAAGAAGATCCTTGGATTTGACCGCAGTGTTTAATACTATAAATAGGTGATTTTTATTCGTGATCGAATCCCCTCTCTTTGCCGTTGATTATGATGTCCCCTTAGCTCTCTCTGAAGAGGGGTTAAAGGAAACTGATTACTCAGAAATTTGTCGCCGACTCAATAGAGCACCTAATCGTACCGAATTAGGAATGTTTGGAGTTATGTGGTCTGAGCATTGCTGTTATAGAAATTCACGTTCTCTTTTAAAGGGATTTCCTACTTCTGGCCCTAGAATTTTGGTAGGACCAGGAGAAAATGCTGGAGTTGTTGATTTAGGTAATGGTCAGCGTCTTGCTTTTAAAATAGAAAGTCATAATCATCCATCTGCTTTAGAACCTTTTCAAGGAGCCGCTACAGGTGTTGGAGGAATATTAAGAGATATTTTCACCATGGGTGCTCGTCCAATTGCCTTGTTAAATGCCTTAAGATTTGGTCCACTTGAAATAGAGAGTAATATTGGTCTAATTCAAGGTGTAGTTGCAGGTATTGCTCATTATGGAAACTGTGTAGGAGTTCCTACTGTTGGAGGAGAAGTTTCTTTTGATAAAAGTTATTCAGGTAACCCTTTAGTAAATGCAATGTCATTAGGTTTGATGGAAACTGATGAAATTGTTTGTTCTGGTGCTAAAGGTGTTGGTTATCCAGTCATTTATGTAGGAAGTACTACTGGTCGTGATGGTATGGGAGGTGCAAGTTTTGCTAGTGCAGAACTTACAAAATCTTCTTTAGATGATCGTCCTGCTGTTCAAGTTGGTGATCCATTTTTAGAAAAAGGCTTAATAGAAGCTTGTCTTGAAGCTTTTAAAAGTGGTGATGTTATAGCTGCACAGGATATGGGCGCTGCTGGCCTTACTTGTAGTTGTTCTGAAATGGCAGCTAAAGGAGGGTTAGGAATTGAATTAGATCTTGACTTAGTACCGGCTCGGGAATCTGGAATGACTCCTTATGAGTTTTTATTATCAGAATCTCAAGAAAGAATGCTTTTTATTGTTAAACCTAATCATGAAAAAAAGGTAATGGATAGGTTTACTCGTTGGGGACTTAATGCAGCAGTTGTTGGACGTGTTTTAAAAGATAATGTAGTGAGAGTGTTACATAAAGGAAAAATTGTCGCTAATTTGCCTGCTTCTGCTTTGGCAGAAGATACACCTGTTAATTTTCACGAGTTAATGCAAGATATTCCAGATAATATTAAAGATCATTGGGACTGGGATGAATCTCAATTACCCAAAGCTAGTACGGAAGGAATTGTTCCTATAAATGGTGAATTATCTGATAAACAAATATCTTGGAATAAGATTCTTTTAAAAATGCTAGATAATCCTACAATTGCTTCCAAAGCTTGGGTATATAGACAATATGATTATCAAGTTCAGGGCAATACAATCATTTCACCTGGACTTGCTGATGCAGCAATTATTAGATTAAGACCACAACAAGAATATATTTCTACTTCTTTAAATAATAGAGGAATTGCAGCAGTTGTTGACTGTCCTAATCGATGGGTTTACTTAGATCCTGAACGTGGTGGTCTTGCAGCAGTTGCAGAGGCTGCACGTAATCTTTCTTGTGTTGGTGCTAAACCTTTGGCTGTTACAGATAATCTCAACTTTTCATCACCAGAAGATCCAATTGGTTATTGGAAATTAGCTTTGGCATGTAGAGGAATTTCAAAAGCTTGTACCACATTAGAAACGCCAGTCACTGGTGGAAATGTATCCTTATATAATGAAACTCGTTTATTAGATGGTAGTATTCAACCAATTCATCCAACCCCTGTTATTGGAATGGTTGGTTTAATAGAAGATTTAAATAAGATTTGTTCTCAAGCTTGGTTATCAGAAGGAGATCAGGTGCTTCTATTAGGAGTTCCTTTTGATAATGAATTAAACCTTGATTCTCGTGTCTCATTATCAGCTAGTAGTTATTTAGAATACATTCATGATCTTATTACTGGTAGGCCTCCAGAAGTTGACTTGGCTTTGGAAGTAAAAATACAAACTTTTTTACGAAAGGCAATAAGACAGGGATTAGTTTCTTCAGCACATGATGTAAGTGATGGTGGTTTAGCTGTTTCATTAGCTGAATCTTGTATATCCTCTTCTATGGGAGTCAACATTGATTTGCCTGTCAATGATCTTCGCGTAGACAGATTGTTGTTTGCTGAGGGTGGAGCTCGTATTATCATTAGTATTTCACCAGAAAAGCATGCTATGTTTTATTCTTTATTAAATGAATTTAACTCGGAGCTTACTGATCCTATATCTACTATTAGTATTGGCCATGTTAATTCAACATCTAAGCTTATGATCAAACAAGCTGAATCGATATTCATTAACCTGTCAATTTCAGAACTTGATGAGAAATTTAACTATGCATTATCTAGGAGAATAGATAAGGATCAACTTGTAGATGATTTTCAAGGAACAATTAACTAAATATAGGTGATTAAATATGTGCGGAATAGTTGGAATTGTATCTGAAGAACAAGTTAACCAACAGATTTACGATAGTTTATTGTTACTTCAACATCGAGGTCAAGACTCTACTGGAATAGCAACAATGGATAGAAGGGTTTTTCATATTCATAAAGCAAGGGGAGAAGTAAGGGATGCATATCGGACACGTAATATGAGAAATTTGAAAGGAACCCTTGGATTAGGACATGTTCGATATGCAACAACAGGAGCGGCAGATAGAGAAGAGGAAGCACAACCCTTTTATGTCAATGCGCCTTATGGAATAGTTTTAGTTCATAATGGAAATTTAACTAATACAAGATCATTAGAGAAAGAATTATTTAGTATTGATCGACGTCATACAAATTCAAGTAGTGATACTGAGATGTTATTAAATGTTTTGGCTACAGAATTACAAGAGCAAATAGGTGCAGAAGAATTGAGTCCTAACCATATTTTTAAAGCTGTAGAATCTTTACATAAAAGAGTAGAAGGTTCCTATGCTTCTATTGCTTTGATAGCTGGTCATGGACTTTTGGCTTTCCGCGATCCATTTGGAATAAGGCCTTTAGTTCTTGGCAAAAGTAAATTTAAAGATTCTAACCCTACTTGGATTGTTGCAAGTGAATCACTTGTTTTGGAAAATAATGACTTTGAAATCATACGAGATATAGAACCAGGTGAAGCTGTTTTTGTTTCGTTAAATGGAGAAATATATTCACAACAATGCTCAGCCAATCCACAACTTTATCCTTGCTCTTTCGAATATGTTTATTTGGCTCGACCAGATTCTGTAATGAATGGAATTTCTGTGTATGAAGCTAGATTGCGTATGGGGGATTACTTGGCGGAAACAATTAAGAGCAGTATCCCTACAGGAGATGTTGATGTAGTGATGCCTATTCCTGATTCTTCCCGGCCTGCAGCATTGCAGGTTGCTCGTCAATTGGGGCTTGAATACAGGGAAGGTTTTTTTAAGAATCGCTTTGTAGGAAGGACTTTTATAATGCCAGGTCAAGGGAAGAGGAAAAAATCAGTCCGTCAAAAACTCAATGCGATGGGTACAGAATTTAAAGGTAAAAATATACTGATTGTTGATGATTCTGTTGTTAGAGGTACTACTTCAAAAGAAATCATTCAAATGGCTAAAGCCGCTGGTGCAAATCAGGTTACATTTACCTCTGCAGCTCCACCCGTGAGGTTTCCGCATGTTTATGGTATAAATATGCCATCTTCGAAAGAGTTAATTGCTTATAATAAATCAATTTCTGAAATAGCTGCTGAATTGATGATTGATAATTTGGTTTATCAAAAAGTTGAAGATTTAACGCAAGCTATTATATCTAACTCTATGGTTGAAGATCTTGATCTTTCATGTTTTACTGGAAAATATATTACTGGTAACATTACTCAGGAATATTTAAAATGGGTTGAAACCAATTGCTCTTCTTGAATTCAAATTGTTTATTTATTGTTGAGAATTGTTAGATTAATCAATTTTGTTATGTATTCATTTTCTTTCAATTTGATTAAATTTTCTTTTAAAGTAAGAAAACTATTTTCTTCTATATCTTTGGAACTGATTCGTGCATATCTACCCATATTAGTAACAACTCCTATAAGGTCTTCTGTGGTACATACATCAACTACTGTATCTTGCTTGTTTTTTGTGTGCTTAAGATCAATAGCCATATCTCCAAAGTATCCCCTTTGACACATTCTCAATTTATTTATTTCTAGCTCTTTAAATAAACCATGCCTTGTACCAATTATTAATCTATTCCTTTGATTGTCTATATTTTCAAATGTAATTGCTTTCAATATTTTTTCTCCTGGAAGTAATTTCATTGTTTGTGGGCCTTGAGCTAGTTTTCCCAAAATAGGAACAGATTTTTCATTTATCATTATTTTCATAATGCGTCCTATATTGCTAATAATATATATTGGGCATTCTTCTTTACAGATAATTGCTGATTTTAATATTATTCTTTCTTTCAGTTTCAGAACGGTAGCAGCTCTACCTGACAAATCTAAGACTTCTTCAATTGATAATCTTTTAAATCTTCCATCACTAGTTAGCATCCCAAGGCTTATATTTTTTTCTGTAGGTAGGGGCAATAATGTGACTATATTCTCTCCTTCAAGACCTCCAGGTAAAAACCTTTCTAATAATCCTGGTTGTTGTCCAGCGAATTCCCATCTTATTAAACCAACCCGACCATTTTCCGTTACAGCAAGAAGTTTTGGATTATTTTCAACTGGCCAGATTAGCCTTGCTGGAGAAGGCTCCTCTCCAAGCTTGCACGTTTCATTTAAATGCAGTCTACCGAGAACTTGAGGACTGATAATTTTGACTTGATTATCATCTTGAATTAAGATTTTAGAATCAATTGGTAGTGCCTCAAAGGCTTGTTTTCTTTGCAATTCAGCTGTTGGTCTCTGATTAGAATTTCTTTCTGCTAATAAAGCATCTCCTCCTTCAACTAATCTTGTTTTTCTTGGATTTCCAAATTTTTTCTTTAGTGCTTTTAACTCTTTGATTATTGTGTCTAGTAACTTCTCTCTATTGTTTAAAAGTTCTTCTAAGGCTTCTTTTTTGATAGCGAGATCTTTTGACTCATTATGAAGACTTGTTTGTTCTAAATTTGTTAGGCGACGTAAAGGCATAGCTAAAACAGCTTCTGCTTGTTTGTCATTTATTTCAAGCCTTACAATTAATTTTGTCTTTGCATCCATAGTATCATTTGCTTCTTGTATCATTTCAATTACTGATTTTAAATTATTAATCGCTTTGATTAGCCCTTGTACTAACTCTAAACGTTCTTTGGTTTTTTTTAATCCATATTTTGTACGTCTAGCTACCGTCTGTTCTCTATATTTTAAGAATGTTAAAAGTAATTGTTTAAGAGAAAGTTGTTTTGGCTTTCCATCAACGATTGCTAATAGAATTGCTCCGTAATTGTTTAGTAATGATGTTTTTCTTTGTAATTCCGATACAACTTTATCTGGATTTGTATCTCTTCTAAGCTCTACAACAACTCTCATTCCATCTCTGTCACTTTCATCTCTAATATCTGCTACTCCACTAATTTTTCCTTCATTAACTTGGTCAGCTAACTTTTCAATCCAACCCGCTTTACTGAGTTGATATGGTAATTCAGTAATAATAATTGCACTTCGACGGTGCTTCCCTTTACCAGGTTGTATTTCCTCAATATGGGCTATACCTTTCATTGGTATGCTTCCTCTTCCTTTTCTATATGTTTCTTCAATACCACTACCTAATAAAATTTCTCCTCCTGTAGGAAAATCTGGACCTGGAATAATCTTCATTAATTGCTCATCTGTTAATTCTGGCTTTTTAATTAATGCGATAAGTCCATCTACAACTTCATTTAAATTATGTGGTGGAATGCTTGTAGCCATTCCTACCGCTATCCCTGAACATCCATTCAATAGAAGAAAGGGGAGTTGAGCGGGTAAAACGTTTGGTTCTTGCTGAGATCCATCAAAATTACCAGTAAAATCAACTGTTTCTGACCCAATTTCTTCTAACATTGCTTGGTGAGCAATTGGTGCCAAGCGAGTTTCGGTATATCTCATTGCTGCTGGAGGATCGTCGTCAACTGAACCAAAGTTTCCGTGCCCATCTAAGACTGGATATCGGCTGGCAAAACTTTGAACTAATCGAACTAGAGCGTCATATACAGCTTGATCTCCGTGAGGGTGATATTTACCCAGCACATCTCCAACAACACGAGCACATTTTCTATAAGGTCTATCGGGACTAAGCCCCAGTTCATGCATCGCATAAAGTATCCGTCTTTGAACTGGCTTTAATCCATCCCGTGCGTCAGGCAGTGCCCTTCCCACGATTACGCTCATAGCATATTCAAGATAAGAGCGCTGCATCTCTTGGTGCAGGGAAATTGGTTCCAGCCGCTCTTTAACCATCCTGATTAGGGATTAGTGGGCAATAAAGCGCACAGCCTACATATCTATTCCATATTTACCAAGATTATTTATCTTCAGCCATCGATATTTCAGAGTTGGCAATAGCTTTTTCTACTGCACCTACTAAGGCAGGCTCCTCTAAAAGTGCTTTAGTAGCTTTTCGAAGCATTTCTCCCCAAAGCTGATCTTCTTGGTGTTTTGAGGAAACATAATTTGGGTTTTTTGCTAGAGCTTCAGTTGCTAGACGAATGGATTCTGGGTTCCCAGACTCCACTGCATTCAGAGCTGCTGCTAGGGCAAGCATTGGTTCTGAATTACGTTCAATTGTCAAAACTTGACGCCAAATTTTGATGGCTTTTTTATGTTTACCTATTTCAAATAATATTAGGCCTTGATTGTTGATTGCCTCCCAAAACTTAGGTTCGATTTTTGTTGCTTCTTTGAACTCTTTTAGCGCTAAAATTGGTTGCACTTTCATGATTCTAGCATTACCTAATTGAAAGTAGGCAATTGCATTTTTAGGATCTAATTTCAGCCCTTCTTTCAGTAATACAATCGCCTTTTCGGGTTTTTTCTGCTGCAATGCAATAGATGCTTCTGCAAACCATAGACTTGCTTTTTCAGGCTTTAACTTTTTTGCTTTGGCGATTGATTGACTTGCATCATGTAATCGATTATTTGCACGTTGTGCTTCAGCAAGAATTGACCATAATCTATAATCATTCGGTTGAAGGCTAATAGATAATGCTGCTAGGCGTTCGGCTTCCTTTGGCTGGCCCATTTGTAATAATTGTGCTGCGGTTTTTCCGATACTACTGGCAGTTTTTTCTAATTCCTTTCTGCTTGGTTCATATATGTAAGGAATAAAAGCTTTAGAAGGTTGTTCTAGGCAAAAAATAGCTAATCCAATGAATATTGCTCCTTTTAAAAAAGTTTGTTTGTGTGAGTTTAATTTGTTATTAGAAGCATTCATTTTAAGTCCCTATTTATTTTTTGTGTTAATTTGTCCTTGAGTTGCAAGAGCATTGCGGCGCCACATCCAAGGTTTAATACGCTTTAATGCAGACCCTTGTAATTTGTTTTTCCATTCTTTGTCATTCCAGGATAGTACTTGATCTTTTGTTAATTGCAGAATCCATTGTTTAGGGACTATGTCTTGGTCCTTACTGCTAGGGATTGATTTGTGATTCCATGGACAAACTTCTTGACATATGTCACACCCTGCGACCCATGAACCTATTGAAGATTTGATTGCGTTGGGTAATTCTTTTTGTCGATTTTCGATTGTGTGATATGCCAAGCATCTCCGTGCATCTACAACGAAAGGCTCTGTTATTGCTTGTGTGGGGCATGCATCAATACAAGCTTGGCATTGTCCACAGCTAGGAGTAGATGGTTTATCTGCAGTTAAGGGTTCAGTACACAGCAGATAACCTAAAACCATCCATGATCCAGTTTTTAAATTAATTAGGTTCGCGTTTTTTCCTATCCACCCCAGTCCAGCTTCTTCTGCCCAAGCTTTTTCTAGTAATGGTGCTGTATCTACGCAAATTTTCCATCGACAATTAGGTCTCTGTTTTTGCAGCCAAAGTCCTATACGTTTAAGCCTTTTTTCTAGGATTTTGTGGTAATCAACTCCCCAGGCATATCGAGCTATAGAAAGACTTCCAGGAGCTCTATTTATATCCACGTAATAGTTCAAGCCAACAGCAAGAATGCTTTTGGCGCCTTCAAGCAGGCTTTCGACGTTTTGTCGTCTGGGCGCTTCCATCCATTTCATGTTTCCGTGATATTCCGCTGATAGCCATCGTTGAAGAGCACTAGTTCGCATTTGAATTCGTTCACTACCTGGAAGCTTGGCAATTCCTACTGGATTAAACCCTTGACGCTTTGCTTCTGACTTCAAGCTTTTACTGAGTTCATTTTGCTTTTCTAAGACTTCCACCATCGATAGCTCAAAGGTTTGAGGTCCTTGTGAACTTACAGCTTGCGAAATGGGATAGCTGGAGACAGCTTTGGATTGTTCTCATTTTTATTTGTTTTGTTTTTTGTTTTTTCATTTTTTCTTTTGATCTAGTTTATTAATTTAAAAATTGTTAGCTTGGATGAATACCTCCAGCCAAAGGCATCTAAACCTTCTTGGTGCAGTCAACTCCTAGACCAGACGTTCCGCTTGCTTCAAGGCTTCAGCAGGATCTAAAGAATGACCTGATAGCTGGGTTGTTAGTGGTTATTCCATTGGCCACGACAATATGGCTTTCTACGATTGTTAGCCGCTTTGTCTTGGCTTTCTTGACTTCGATCCCAAAGCAATTAAACCCTTTTATAACCCTTAACCCCTTGCTTCAGGATTTGATCAATCTTGCGCTTGGTGTGACTGTTCCTTTGTTAGCTATTTTGTTGATTGGGTTAATGGCTAGGAATATCTTTGGTCGATGGCTTTTGGAATTTGGGGAAGGAACTTTGTCTAAAATTCCTTTGGCTGGTTCTGTTTATAAAACACTTAAACAATTGTTGGAAACTTTTCTAAGGGATAATTCAAAGAGATTTCGACGGGTGGTTTTGGTTGAATATCCTAGAGAAGGTTTATTTAGTGTGGGTTTTGTAACTGGTTTGGTTGGCCCTAGCCTTCAACCTGAATTAGACGAAACCTTGCTGAGTGTATTTATTCCAACTGCACCCAATCCGACTACAGGATGGTACACATTGGTTCCTGAGTCTTCAGTTCGGGATCTAAATATTTCTGTGGAAGATGCCTTCCGTACGATTATATCAGCAGGAATAGTTAATCCTGATGAGAGAGAGGTCCCAGTGAATCGAAGCTTTTCCAGTTTGTTTGCTCAGTTGAGAGCTAGTACTACTGCTTCTTCATCTAGTTCAACGTAAGTTTAATTTAAAGCTATTTCGTCTATTTTTTTGATGATGCAATCGAGATCTATTGCGAGGGAACTGGCTTTGTTGGTGTTGGGCCAAATTCCAGATGATGATGTAAAAGATTTTCCGTTATTATCTTTTGAGGTTTTATTGCAACGAGCTTTAGATAGTCTTGTACAGTACTGGAGAGAAAGCTTAGATAAATGTGCATCTGAATTAGATAGAGCTCAACAACATTTATTGGATAGTGAATTGCATGAATCAGATAAAAATTCTATTACTCGAGTTCGTGGCCATTTACGTGATTCGCTTGTTCAGGCTGAAAATTTATTAAACGGATTATCTACAAGTTTAGATTTACCACGTTTATTGGCTTTAAGTGATCAAAAGGAGATTAGGGAGGGAGCGATGAATCGAGTTTCTTTAGTTGTGGAGCAACGACAGATTATTGATGCACGTCTCGATGGAGTAATGGAGGGTTGGCGTTTAAGGCGTTTGCCTAGAATAGATAGAGATATTTTGAGATTAGCTGTAATTGATTTAAATGATCTTCACACTCCACCAGCTGTTGCTTGTAATGAAGCGGTTGATCTTGCGAACCGCTATAGCGATGAACAGGGTAGAAGAATGATAAATGGTGTTTTACGAAGATTACAAAACGCTCATTTAACGGCTATTTAGTTATGAGTTACGACGAATTTAAACGACAAGAAAGAGAAAATTATTCTGATTCCAATCGAGATCAGAATAATGGTCAATCAAAACAAGTTAATGATTCATTGTCTCAAAATGATTCTCTGGAATGGGCGAAGGAGGCATATGCAAGGTTAAAACAAAAACAGGAAATCGAAAAGGCTATTCAAAATCCTGTGGAGTTAGTTTCATCATTAGACAATAATTCAAATATAAAAGATTCATCTATTGACAATTCATATGAGATTGAGAAGAAGCTTTCTTCTTCTGAAAATATTGAACTTAACTCTATAACTTCATTGATAGATTCTGAGAATAATAAAGAAGAAAAGAATACTGCTTCTATAGAAGACTCTAATGAGGTAATACTTGGTGATTTTGATGATCAATTCACGTGGTCAGCAGAAGTTCTTGCAGCTCAAGGACGAGCTGCTGATCAAATTTCAATAGAAGAAATTGATTGGTTAGGTCGCTTAAGAAAAGGATTAGAGAAAACCCGTAAAGGATTTGTAAGTGGGCTTTTGGATAAGCTAGGAGATGATCCTTTAACACCAGAGGTTGTAGATGATTTAGAAATGTTATTGTTGCGAGCTGATGCAGGAGTTAAGGCAACGGATGAGGTCTTAAATGCTTTGCGCCGTCGTTTAAATGAAGAAGTCTTAGGTTCAGAAGATGGTCTCCGCTTTCTTAAGGATCAACTTTGTCAAGTTATAAATGCACCTATTAAAGAAAGTGGAATAGATCCTTTGATTCCTGAACAAGGTCGATTGAATATTTGGTTGCTGGTTGGCGTAAATGGAGTTGGTAAAACTACAACCTTGGGCAAATTGGCAAATTTGGCAGTTAGAAGTGGTTATTCGGCGTTAATAGCAGCGGCTGATACATTTCGTGCTGCTGCTGTTGAACAAGTTCAGATTTGGGGTGATAGAAGTGGCGTTTCGGTAATTGCAAATTCCTCTGCAAATGCAGATCCTGCTGCAGTTGTTTTTGATGCAATTGGAGCAGCTAAAGCTAAAGATGTGGATTTATTATTGGTTGATACAGCAGGACGGTTGCAAACAAAACATAATCTGATGGAGGAATTGGAGAAAGTACGACGAATTATAGATAAATTGGCACCTGAAGCTTCTGTGGAATCTTTGTTAGTACTTGATGCAAGTCAAGGACAGAATGGTTTGCGACAGGCAATGGCCTTTGGTAAGGCTGCGGGGTTGACAGGTGTTGTTATTACTAAGCTCGACGGTTCTTCTCGAGGTGGCGTCGCTTTGGCTGTTTCATCAGAAGTAAATTTGCCTATTAGGTTCATAGGAGCTGGTGAAGGTGTTAGAGATTTAAGGCCTTTTAATAGTTTTGAATTTGTTGAAGCTCTTTTGGCAAATCGTTGAGTCTTCTGCTTGTCTGATGCCACATTGCTACTTTTTAGCTCTTTAAAGGTGATGCGGTGACGACTAAACCACCTAGTAGGCATCCTTCTGCTGCGCTATATGGTTCGCAGCAGAGCATTGCAGCGTCTTCTTCTTTCAGGGAATTGTTAGATAGTTTGTCAAAAGAGCAGCGTCGAAACCAGGAATTATTGGCTTCATTGGGATTTGCATTGCGTAGTTTTACCAACTTGCATAGATTTCTTGAGTTGGTTCCTGTTGTAGCTGCTCGCTTGGTTGGTGTTGAAGGTTCTTTGCTTGTGCCTTTTCAAGAAGATGGTCGTCTTTGGCGAGAGCAATTACAAATGGTTCCATTAGATAAATGGCAAGAACTGATTAGGCATTTGGCTTCTTTTGAAGCAGGAATGAAAGTTGGATTTGCTAGTGATGAAAGTCAGATAGCTGTTATGGATCGATTGGTTCAGCGCCATTTGGCAAGTGCTGGTATTTTTGCAACCTCCTTAATTGCAAGAGGACAGCAAAGAGGACGTTTATATGTTTTTGATCCTAGAGGTCCTCTCGTTTGGAGTGATGTTCATCGTCGTAATGTGCAATTGATTGCTGATTTAAGTGGAGTTGCAATTGAAAATGACTTGATTATTCAAAAGGCTCGTCGCCATGAACGGGTTGATCGTCAATTGAGTAGTGGAGGTCAAATTCAATCTCAATTACTACCAGATTCTTGCCCAGTTATTGAAGGGATTGAATTGGCAGCTAGATGTAGATCAGCATTTGAAGTTGGGGGTGATTATTATGATTTTATCCCTACTCGTCCAGAATTAATTGGCAGAAGAAGAGAAAGAGGTCGCTGGGCTTTTGTTATAGGTGATGTGATGGGTAAAGGTGTTCCTGCTTGTTTGTTAATGACCATGCTTAGGGGGATGCTTCGTGCTGAAGTTTTGAGTGGCCTGCCTCCAGATCGGATTTTGCATGATTTAAATCAGTTAGCGCAGGAGGATTTGGCTCAATCTCATCGTTTCGTTACTCTTTTTTATTCGGATTTTGACCCTCGTTCTTATAGGTTGAGGTTTGCGAATGCTGCTCATAACCCTCCTTTGCTTTGGCGTTCAGAACAACGATCAATTTCTAGATTAGATGCTCCTGGGTTGTTGATAGGTCTTCAAACAGAGGCTGAATATGGTTGTGGTGAAGTGATTCTTGAACCTGGAGATGTTTTGCTTTATTACACTGATGGTGTAACTGAAGCTGTTGGGATAGCTGGAGATCGTTTTGATGAGGCTCGCTTAAGTCGTACTTTTGAAGAAGCTTGTCGCAGTAGTGCAACAGCAAAAGAAATACTTGATCAGTTATTTGTTCGCTTAGATCGTTTTGTAGGTTTAGATCACCACTTAGAAGATGACGCTTCGATGGTGGTTTTAAAGGTTGATGATTCATTAATGCTTCCTTCTTTAAGGAGCTAGTTGCCCTGACAATTAGTTCTTAAGCTGCTTTATTAGAAGCAGTTAGGGAACAAGTATTTGGCAGAAGCTTGGAGCCAAAGATTTGATGAGGGATTAAATCCTTTTATTGAAAGGTTTAATGCCTCAATTGGTTTTGACATCAATCTCCTCCAGGAAGATTTGGATTGCTCAATAGCGCATGCTCAGATGCTTGGGGATTGTGGAGTGCTTACAGCCGAAGAAGCTTTACAACTTGAGGATGGGCTTCAAAAGATTCGTCATGAGGCTGAGTCTGGAGCTTTTCAACCATCTTTGGCTGATGAGGATGTTCATTTCGCTGTTGAAAGGCGGTTAATTGCGTTATTGGGCCCTTTGGGAAAAAAGTTGCATACCGGGAGGAGCCGTAATGATCAGGTTGGTTGTGATTTGAGGTTGTGGTTAAGACGTCAAATGGATCAAGTTGAATCTGAAATAAAGCGTCTTCAGAAAGCCTTGTTTTCACAATCTGATAAGCATCTTTATACTTTGATTCCAGGATATACGCATCTTCAAAGAGCTCAGCCTTTGTCTTTAGCTCATCATTTGCTTGCTTATATTGAGATGCTTGAAAGAGATCGAGAGCGGTTTTTGGATGTTAGGAAACGTGTCAATATTTCTCCTTTAGGAGCTGCTGCTTTAGCTGGAACTTCTGTTCCAATAGATCGTCAACAAACTGCTTCTAGACTTGGCTTTTCTGGAATATATATGAATAGCTTAGATGCTGTAAGTGATCGTGATTTTGCTGTTGAATTTACTGCAGCTAGTTCACTATTGATGGCTCATTTAAGCCGATTAGCAGAAGAAATAATTTTTTGGGCTAGTGATGAATTTTCTTTTGTTAAATTAAGTGATCGGTGCGCTACTGGTAGTAGTTTGATGCCTCAAAAGAAGAATCCTGATGTTCCAGAATTAGTACGAGGTAAGTGTGGACGTGTTTTTGGACATCTTCAAGGCTTATTGACAATGATTAAAGGCCTTCCTCTTGCCTATAACAAAGACTTTCAAGAAGATAAGGAAGCAATTTTTGATACTGTTAAAACAATTAGGGACTGCATTTTGGCGATGTCTATTCTTTTAGAGGAGGGACTTGAATTTTGTCCTGACCGGCTTTTAGAAGCTGTTGAATCTGACTTTTCTAATGCAACTGATGTTGCTGATTATTTAGTTCAGAAGGGTCTTCCTTTTCGTGAGGCTTATCAGATGGTGGGCAAAGTCGTCAAATATTGTCTTGAGGAAGGAATTTTGTTGAGGGATCTCAGTATTGTTCAATGGCGTGAAATTTCTAATGAATTTTCTGAGGATATCTTTGAGAAATTAGTGCCAAAGCAGGTTGTAGCCTCTCGCATGAGTGAAGGTGGTACAGCTTTTGAGAGGGTTGAACAGCAATTGGATCATTGGCGTCTTCGTTTGAATTTTGGAAAAGAATGAGCGAAATGCATGTCTGGGTTTACGCTATGGCAGTCATAAGTGAAGGATTCATCACAGAGTCCTGAACTAATGGCAATTTCAGATCCAATTAGCCCATTTATTTTCGGTCCATCAGTCAAGTGAGTATTTTTGTTGGCAATTTGCCCTTCCGCGCTGAGCAGGAAGACGTCATTGAGTTGTTTGCATCCTTTGGTGAGGTTGCAAATTGTTCTCTCCCTCTAGAACGCGACACCGGTCGTAAAAGGGGTTTTGCATTTATAGAGATGGCAGACGAAGCTGCTGAAGCGGCTGCCATTGAGGCTCTTCAAGGGGCTGAAATGATGGGTCGTCCATTGAGAATCAACAAAGCAGAGCCTCGAGGTAGTGCACCTCGTAGAG
>QCKG01000001.1 GCA_003215535.1 Prochlorococcus sp. AG-409-L18 | reverse complement strand
TAGAGCCTGTCGGACACCTGGTTCTTTTATACAATTATTTAAGAACGAAACCATCCTATTGGTTTCTGAACTGAAAATTTGTTCCAGGTTGTTGTCAAAATAGGCTATGATTTCAGAATCAGACATCTGTAACGTGGATCATAATTAAAAATAACTATAATTTAATATTACCACCGTTGCAGAATCTATGTGTCCAGGCTTTTAACCCTTTCTCATCACTGATTGTGCCTGGTGTAAGCTTCCTCACAACATATTCATTTGAATTTTGTACACAACTGTTATGGATTCGAGCTTGTCTTGTGATTGGATAGAAATAGGCCATTATTATTAAAATAAAAAAATACTGACCTATAGCCTTCTTATTAGATTGGATAGTAATTATCGTTTGTTTTTTTTTCTTAAGGAAAATTCTTAGCCAATTATCCGGTAGGCCAATCTGAACAAATAGAAGCTCCACCCACCATGGCAGTCTAGGAGCGTCATTATTGCTCCAGGATTTAGCCGCGGATCTCTCCTCAGATGAGCCAAAAGCTTCTATCTCTTTCTTTTCGGTCCTAACTTGGTCACTCATACTTGTTGAGCAATACAAAGGAAATATATCTGGCTTTGACTGTTTTTCCTAATAGTCCTCCTCTTCTTTAAGATAGAATTCATTTGCCATCGAAAATCTGGACCTTCTAGATTGAATGTCTGATATTGAATACTTAAGCTATTGGCTCTATTGTTTCTAGAGAATCAAGTCATTCCCAATGCCTAGGAAGAGAAGGAAATTAAGCCCTGAGCTAGAAAAGGAGATCTCGGCCGCAAAAAGGCGGATTGAGTTGATAACGGCTATTATTAATGATATAGAAGATGAGCCTATTCAATTAGAATATAAAATAGCATTTGAGCCTGTCCGCAATATGTACGTTAACCTTGCGAGTTTATATACTCTTTATGGTGTTACTGATGAATCAAAAGAGGCACTTCAGAATTATAAGAATTTAATTGAAAAATTTGAAGGAGAGTATGAGATCTAGGCTTTTTTAGAACCTTTTAAATTAATAATTAATATATTACCTGAATCATAATAAATATTTTCATTCTCTTTTGATAGGCCAAAGAGTTTGTATCCCATTTTTAAACCCGATTGAATTGAGTTGTTTAAATCAATATCATTTACTTTAATATTTAGTTTTCGAAAGGAATCTAATGATGATTCTATTACTTCTCCATCAAGTTTGGCTTTGTGAACTTGATAATGACCACTATTTAATTGTATTGAAAGTTGCTTAACACATTCAAAATAACTAATAAAGTAGATTATTCGTAAAGGGCTGTTGATTTCTAACAACTCGGATTCACTTGGTAGAGGAATAATTGGAATAGCATAGCCTAATTCATTGGTATCATTGAGTAAATCCGCCTCTAGTACCTCTAATGCTTTTTGTTCATCGGCTGTTCCATTCATTAAAGATACTAGGAATTCATAGAGTTTCAGCCTTCTTTTTTTAGGGGAATTCAGGAGTGTTCTTATAGATGCTTTAATAAAGGTTACGTTTGTAAGTGACTTATTTATAATTATGGTTAAATAATTATTCAGAATTAGCTCAGAGGGAATTAAGTCTTGTTCAATTTTCTTTTGAGTATATTCTTTAGCTAATATCCATTTCACAAGCTTATCTAACTCACCATTGTCTATGTTCCACCTTGACTTACAACCTAAAAATATGTTTATTTCATGTATAAAATGGGAGAAAATTGTCAAAGCAGCTTTTTTATAGATCAAACTATTTTCTTCTCCCCACTCCTGATCCATTCCAAATATAGCTGATAATTCTATAGAGTCATCTCTAGGATTATTCGCTGAGTTATTGTTTATTTTATCTGGAGTAATAACTTTTTTTTCTTGTAATTTAACAACTTGAGATGCTTTTCCAATGTCTCTGTCAAGAAGAGAAGGTCCATTTGAGTTTGAGGGTGCCACTTTCCCAGTTTCACAGTATCTACAACAAAGTGAATCTGCTCTAAATAGATTAAGATTTAGGATACGACTGCAAGATGAGCATTGTCTAAACTCAGGTGGAGATATAGACATATATATAGATCAATAAGCATCTAAATTAAATTATAACTCTTTTAGGGTATCGCTCCATGTTTAGTTTAATCTAAGTTAGAAAATTAATATCATTATTATTATTAGTCAGTTTATTACCATTATTCAACCTACTATTGCAACTATAATGTATTTATACCTACCATTATCTAAGAATAATCAACCTTTTGACCATATTGTCATTGATTTCTAGATCCAATCTTGTCCTCCTCACAACTGTTCTCTTCCTTTCACCCATTTCCCTCTCTTTTGCACACGAACCCAATGAAGTCCACAACATGTGCCTCATGTCTAAGGATTATGAAGGCTGCTTGAATTTTAATTCCAAGATACAAAACAAAGATGCAATTGAAAGTAAAGCATTTCAATCAATTAGAGAATATGGTCCCTTACAGATTGATTGGTCTGGATGGATAACCAAAAATGACAATCATCTCGTAGCTTCCCGTAACCAGCAAGGTAAGGAACTATATATAGCTTTAAATTGTATTAAAGAAAAAATAAATGTTACAGGTAAAGATCGTGAATGGAAGGGGTGGTTTTCTCCAGAACTTCCATTTGAGAAACGTTTACTTAATGACTTATGCCTAGAAAAAGGTTTTTAGGTATATATCCAGGTATACCTCTTGTTTGATTTTTAATATTAATTAATAAACGCAAATTCTAATTCTTACTAAGATATTAGCATATAATATTTAAGCTATTAATTTAACCAAATGCCATTAGCTCTAGTTAGAACCTCATTAAACGCAATTTATGACAAGAATGATTTTTTGACTAAATTATCATCACAAATTTCTCTACTAACAGGGAAGCCTGAGAACTATGTCATGACAATCCTTCAGAGCAACATACCAATGACTTTTGCTGGTAATGATTCCCCATGTTGTTATATCGAAATTAAATCCATAGGCTCGATATCAGCAAAGAAAATGTCTGAAGCACTTTGCAAATCAATAGCTAAATATACTTCTATTCCTACGGATAGAATTTATATAAATTTTCAGGATGTTAAGGCTAGTGACTGGGGCTTTAACTCTAGTACCTTTGGTTAGATGACCTTTGGCCTCTGAAATCATTATTTTATTTCCACATCATCTAATTATCAAGCTCCTCAATCAAATCCTCCCAGTTTTCACCACCACTCTCCCATTTTGTTCCGCTCCATGAATTATACCTCCTTTTATTCCTTTGCTTGTATGGAATCACCTTGATTTTTATAGGTACTACATCACCTAGTTTTGGTGGTAATGATATTGGTGGTAATCCTTCAAATGTTTTTACACAATCTTTGTAATCTAATTCGTTTTCACAAAAAATGCTATTTCCCTTGTAGGGTTGACTTCTGGCTTCAGATAAAGTCGATAATATTATGATCATTGATATTAATATTTTTACATTCATATAGCTAATATGGGTTCTCTTAAGAATAGTATGATTGCTGCTGTATCAGAATTTTTTTGAGGCTTGTTACAAATACCTGACAACGATCTAAATTGCATTATAAATAAAACTTTATTATTTATCACCTTGGAAGACAGTACAGCATTAGACGAGGCCATGAGTGCTATTAAGGAAGAAATGGTTAAGGAACTAGCCGAGTCTCTATTGGAAAAGAAATCAATTTACGAGTCCATAAGTGAATCGAAACCACAAATTGAATAATTAATTAACTACCTCTTGCTCCTTATTTTGCAATCTAAAATACATTGAATAAGTTCCTTTTTTTTTAATTTAGTTGTTATAAATACTTCTTGAGCTGTCTTCCCCTTTCTAGCTATTAGCTTATAACCTCCTATAGTTTCAGTTGATACCCTAATTTCTAGACTGCTACATCTTCCTTTTACTTTTGTTATGCAGGCTGGAGTGATTGTGTTGATTTGATCGTTTTCAGCAAGGACTCGAAGTAGTGGTATTAGACCTTCTAAATAGGTGCTATGTGTTATCACTAACCTTCCCATTAGTATGTCTTTTGTTTAGCTTCTATTGACATCTTTCTATTGGTGCCATTGTTAAGCCTTCATTTGTGAGTTGGTGGTGGTACAACTCGGCTTGTTCTAAAGGGCCACACCACACCTCCGCTGATCCCTCGGTATCTACTGATCGTGCCAGTTGCCAGGCTCGTTCTTTATTCATCCCCGGGATGATTTTGAGTAAACACGAGATCACGTGCTCATATGTGTTCACATTGTCGTCTAGGACTATTACTCGTGCCTCAGGGTAAAGCTGAGTTTGTTTTGACCTTTCTAAAACGGTCCCAGTCCCAGGAGTCGCAAAAGTCATGGCTGCAAGCTTTTCTGGCGCTACAGTCATAAGAGCCTATAGGCTTATCGTACCGATCTTGATCCTTTATGTTGTTCACCTTCGCATGGGCTGCCCTTGCAGCTGTGTTTAGTCTTTCTATTGCAATGGTTGTATGGGGTCGAAATGGAGACGGATCAATTAACTTCTAAGCTCCTATCATTCAAGGCTTTCTTATCTAATGTAAATACCCTTGAATTAATAGCTTTAACCTTACTTGCCTTTGTTACATTATCAGTAGCTTATCTTTCTTATGTAGACTGGAAGGATAGAAGAAGAAGAAATAATGATTCGACAAAGTAATAGCCATATACTGATTAAAACATATTAATTTGGCATATATGTCTTGAGTATATATTCATTAAGAAGCCAAACGAAATAAAATAAGCTATTGGGCTTCTTTATCTTTGAACTCTGTTTTGTCTGTATCTACTGATTTTTCATTCTTCTTTCGCGCATTATTAATAGTCTCTTGAAAAAGTTCCAATGCCTGGTTTAATTTTTCAATATTTGAGTCATATAGGTTTAAATCCTTTTCAACCTTAACCTTTGATAAGCCTTTTAATTCTAGATATTCACAGGTTTTTTGATTATAGTTAAATAAGTTTTTGTTCTTTGTTGACTTCAGAACTTTTAGTAACCCTATAGCCATTAATCTGGAATAATTTCTTGATTTACTCTTATATAAGATTGTTTCCTCAAATAATTTCATATGGCTATCTTCTTCATCGCTTTTGATCCATAAGTCGAGTTCCTCTAAGTCACAGCCTGATATAGCAGTTAATAATTTCTCTGATTTACTTCTTATTGAGATTGGATCTAAACCATTGCTTTTACAAAGAGCTTCAAAAAGGGGCTGTAGGTGTTTTTCTGGCTTATATCCTTGCGTGAATGAATCAAATACATCACATAGGCCAATGGAGAACAAAGGATCTGCTTTGAAGCCTTTTTGATGAGTAAGTAGGTGCAGCTCAACGAGTAGTTCGTCTGAAACCCTTCTATAGATTGGAGGGATTACATGTGTGAAAGCCAGATGGAAAGCACGCTTGCTGTCAGAAATCGTCAATCGCTCACTCAAGTGCTTACACCTACTTAACTCTTGATTGACCTTAGCTAGGTCTATGCCATCGTTAATATCGTGTAAACCGATCAGAGCAAAACATGATTCCGATAGTGATTGAAGAGTCGGGTAGGGGAGAAAGGGCTTTTGATATCTATTCGAGGCTACTTAGAGAGAGGATAATTTTTTTAGGAGAAGCCGTAACAAGCGATTCGGCAAACAGAATAGTTGCTCAATTGTTGTTTCTTGAGGCAGAAGATCCTGAAAAGGACATCTATTTGTATATAAATTCGCCTGGGGGTTCTGTTTATGACGGATTAGGTATATTTGACACCATGCAACATGTCAAACCTGATGTCCATACAGTTTGTGTGGGCTTAGCGGCTAGCATGGGTGCTTTTTTACTTTGTGCTGGCACTAAAGGGAAAAGAAGTAGTTTGTTGCACTCAAGAATTATGATTCATCAACCTCTTGGTGGTGCCCAAGGACAAGCTAGTGATATTCGCATTCAGGCAGATGAAATATTGTTTTTAAAAAAACGTTTGAACCAGGAACTTTCTGATAGGACTGGACAACCTTTGCCTACAATTGAAAATGATACAGATAGAGATTTCTTTATGTCACCCTCGGAAGCAAAAGATTATGGTCTTATTGACACTGTTTTAAATAAAAGGCCTGTATATCCTGTTTAAAGATAAATAACTAGCTATTTTATTGTTTGCTTTTGGTTTGTTATAGATAAATTATTCAATTTAATATAGGAATTGTTCTTTCTTTATTAGGAATAACAGTGTAGTTTGATAGGACTTCCCTGAATTCTTCTCCATCTATTGTTTCCTTCTCTACAAGTATTTCAACCAGTTCATCCAAGGCCTCTCTTTGTTTTCTTACAATTGACAATGTTTCTTTATAGCAAATTTTAACCATTTCTCTAATTTGCTCATCGATTTGTCTTGCTATTGCATCTGAAATGTCAGATCGTGTCATCAAATCTCTTCCTAAAAATACTTCTTGACTATCTCCTTCAAGGGATAATGGGCCTAAATCACTCATACCAAACCTTGTAACCATTTGCTTTGCCATTGCTGCTACCTGCTGTATATCACCGCCTGCACCAGTTGTAACCTCAGCTCTGCCAAAGACTACATCTTCGGCTGCCCTACCACCAAGAGCTCCCATTATTCTTGCCTTTAATTGTGCACGGCTAACGAGCATTTGTTCATCATCAGGAGAGAACCAAGTTAGACCTTTTGCTTGGCCTCTTGGTATTAAGGTGACTTTTTGAACAGGGTCATGATCCTTTACTAATGTCCCTATTAAGGCATGGCCCACCTCGTGATAGGCAATAAGTCTTTTGCTTCTTCCATCAGTAAGAGGTTGCCCTTCCATTCCTGCAATTATTCTGTCAACAGCGTCATCAATTTCAGTAATACTTATACTATCTTTCCTCCGCCTAGCGGTTAGTATTGCAGCCTCATTTAGAAGATTTGCTAGATCTGCACCTGTAAATCCTGGTGTTCTTCGTGCGATATTTTCTAAAGAAAGATCATTTGATATTTTCTTATTTCTAGCATGAACTTCTAATATCGAAAGACGTCCTTTTATATCTGGTGGATCTACACTTACTTGCCTGTCAAATCTACCAGGCCTCATAAGAGCTGAGTCAAGTACATCAGGTCTATTTGTTGCTGCGATTATTATTATCCCACTATTACCCTCAAATCCATCCATTTCTGTAAGCAATTGATTTAATGTTTGCTCTCTCTCATCATTTCCTCCTCCAATTCCAGCGCCTCTTTGTCTTCCAACTGCATCGATTTCATCAATAAATATTAGACAAGGACTATTTTCTTTGGCACGTTTAAATAAATCTCTTACCCTACTTGCACCGACTCCTACAAACATTTCTACGAATTCAGATCCAGACAGGGAAAAGAATGGGACACCAGCCTCTCCTGCAATTGCTTTTGCTAGAAGCGTTTTTCCTGTTCCAGGTGGCCCTATAAGTAAAACTCCTTTGGGTATTTGAGCTCCTACAGATGTAAACCTCTCAGGTTGCTTAAGGAAGGTAACTACCTCTTGTAGATCTTGTTTGGCCTCGTTAACCCCAGCTACATCATCAAATTTAACGCCTGTCTCAGCCTCCATAGCAAAACGAGCTTTTGTTTTGCCAAATTGCATTGCCTGGCCAGGGCCTCCAGGCATTGAATTTGATCTTCTTGCAAGGAGGATTAGTCCACCTATTAATAGAAGTGGGAAAAGCAAGTTGCCCAATATCCCTAACCCAGGTGGTGCTGTTCTTACCGGGTGTATATCAAAACTAATTCCTTCTTCTTTAAGGGTATTTATTAACTCGGGAGCTAGTCCCGGGAGATCAACACGAACCCTTTGAACGCGATTATCTAGCTCAGGATCTATAGCCTCAACTACAGCATTTCTACCGCCTTCATAAATATCCACTGAGGTGACACGCCCAGCTTCTATGTAATCAAGGAAACGTCCATAGCTCATTCTTGCTACAGCTGCATTAGCTGGAGGAACGCTTGTACTAGAGGTGTTTGTTGTTCTTATCTCGTTTGAGCCCAGAACTTGCCAACCAAGTAGTAATGCCATTCCTATTGGCAACATCCACAGTACCAATAGCCGCCAACGTTGATTCATGAAATAATTTTTCTATATTCTAAGGGGATCGGGTCTCTACTGTTGGTTTTAATTGCTTAGCTGTTCCTATATCTATTTATTATGTATGGCAAATGATTAACTTATGAATAGATTCTTTATACATAGCTTTGTTAATAGCAGAATTACGAATTTTGTTTAAATTTATATTTATAGGCTTCGTAGTGCCACTATTGGGTCGAGGTTTGAGGCTGTCCTTGCGGGAATTACACCAAAGAATAATCCAATAGATCCCGAGAGTGTAACCGTTGTAAGTATCGTAGAGATGCCAATACTTGCTGGTAATGGTGACAGGAGAGCAATAGAACTAACTGCCGCAATTCCTAAGGTTGTTCCAAAGACTCCTCCTAAGCTTGCAAGAATAAGCGCTTCTATAAGAAATTGAGTTAAAACATCTGAACTCCTTGCGCCTAATGCCTTCCTTAACCCAATTTCCTCAGTCCTCTCGCTTACAGATACAAGCATTATATTCATAATGCCTATGCCACCAACTAGCAATGAAATACTTCCTATTGCCGCAAGCATTAATGTTAGGCCTCCAGTAATTGTAGTAACAATTTGGAGAGCATCTTTTTGCGACCTTACAGCGAAGTCATTATCTCTAAGTATTTTATGACGTAATCGTAGAAGATTGGTGATCTGGAACTTCGCAGCACTCGTACTTTTACTGTTTAATGCTTCTACACTTATAAATGTCAAACTGATTCCATATGTTTTATCTCTACCTGTGAGCCTCCGTACCATTGTTGTTAAAGGAATATAAGCATTTTCATCTTGGTTGCTTCCAAACACAGCTCCTTTGGGAGACATAATTCCAATCACCTCAAAGGATTGATCCCTTATCCTTAATGATTTACCAATTCCACCACTATTAGGGAAAAGCTTGTCATTAAGATCTGGACCAATAGCAACGACACTCCTTGCAGATCTAATGTCTTGTTCACTAATAAATCTACCCCTAGCAACATCAAAACTTCTTATTGGCAGGAAATTCGGTGTAACACCAGATACTGAACTACTTGTGGTTTTTGATGCATATTGAATAACCTCATTAGATGTAATTTGCGGAGCAACCCTTTTTACAGCAGGAACTTGTTCCTCAATTGCTTTGGCATCTTCTAGAACAAGAGTCTTGGGGAAATTAACCCCTCTCCTTCGAGTGTCGTTATTACCTGGGACTACAAAAAGAACATTTGCACCTAAAGTACTTAATTGACCTTCAGCTAGATTTTGGGCTCCTTTTCCTACTCCTACCAAAGTGATTACTGATGCATTGCCAATAACTATTCCTAGCATTGTAAGTGTACTTCTTAATTTATTATTTTTAAGAGTAGTAATTGCCATTCTCATAGTATCTATGAGAGGTAGTTTGCTTTTCATGTTTTATTAGTTAATCTCTTTTGATATGTTCTCAATACTTACTCCTGATCCTCTATATATACAACCTTCATCTAACTTTAATGTGACAACCTCGCCATCCCTAAGGCGTGAGGTCGCATTCTCAACTCCTTTTATAACTGGAACTCCCAAGTTCTGAGCAACATCGCATAGTGTTGAAAAATCTTCTCCCAACTCTGTAATTACACCACCTGAATGTTTAATTGCATTAGAATAATCAATATCATTGTCCTTTACAACAAGAATATCTCCAGGTTCTAATTTCGCAGAATCGCTCTGGCTTTTTAAGAGTTTAACTTTGCCACTAACAGTGCCTTTGCCTATTGCGATGCCTTTACCGATTAATGCACTAACGATAACAACTTTAATTAAGTCTGTGGATCCACTGACTCCTGCCAACGTTCCGGCTGTTTGCACTGCCAAGTCCCCTTCATTAAGTAGCCCTATTTCCTGTGCAACCTCCATTGCAAGATTAAATGTTTTACTAGTTGTCAGCTGAATGGGAATCAATAGTGGTGTTACACCCCATACCAACTGAAGTCTACGTGCGACTCCTATTTCACTAGTAATTGCAAGGATTGGTGTCGCTGGCCTGAATTTACTAACGTTATGAGCTGTTGCACCACTTTTTGTCAAAGGTAGTATAGCCGCTGCATTTAATTGTCTAGCAATACTACTAACTGCAGCACTAATAGCATTTGGAATTGTGCAAGGTAGATGACTTTCTATTGCTCTTTGTGGGTAATCTCTTTCAATTCTTTTTGCGATAGTAGCCATAGTCTTAACAGCTTCTACTGGATAATCTCCAACTGCAGTTTCATTAGAAAGCATAACTGCATCAGTACCGTCAAGTATTGCATTCGCAACATCACTAACCTCAGCTCTTGTTGGCCTTGGACTAGAGGCCATTGAATCAAGCATTTGTGTCGCTGTGATAATTGGAATACCTAAGCTATTTGCCTTTCTAATTAAATCTTTTTGGAGTAGAGGGACTTCTTCTGCTGGCATTTCAACACCTAGATCTCCTCTTGCAACCATTACTCCATCACATAAATGGAGTATTTGATCAATTTGGTCAATTGCTTCAAATTTTTCTATTTTTGCTACCACAGGAGTGCTATGACCATGTTTCCTAATTAACTCTCTAATCTCTTGCATATCGGAAGGATTCCTAACGAAACTTAGTGCTACCCAATCGACTTCCTTTGATAATCCAAACTTAAGATCTTCTCGGTCCTTATCCGTTAGTGCCCTCACAGAAAGCTGGACGTCAGGGAAATTAACGCCTTTATTATTTGAGAGTACACCTCCTACAGTTACTTCACAAAAAAGTGTTTTTCCATTTTTATCAACATTTTTCACCTTCATCTCAACTCTCCCGTCATCAAGAAGAATCCTATTTCCTGAGTGAACTTCATCTGCTAATTTGCTATAGGTAACAGTTGCAATCGTTTGATTGCAATCAACTGGGTTGGAAGTCAACGCAAAAGTATCCCCAGTTGAAAGAGTTATAGGCCCATCCTTGAACCTGCCTAGCCTTATTTTGGGACCTTGTAGGTCCTGCAGAATCCCGATTTGTACTCCCATCTCTTTTGACACGCTTCGGATTGTTGCAATCCGATTTGCGTGTTCTTCATGGTCACCATGGGAGAAATTCAGTCTAAAAGTGGTTGCTCCAGCTTTGATTAGAGCTTCTATGCGCTCAGGACTTTCTGTTGCCGGACCTATGGTGGCGACGATTTTGGTTCTTCGCCTTAAGTCTATTTCGTGCATTATTGGAACCTTAGACACCACGGGAAATAAAATTCTGCTGTCACAAGAGTTGCTCCTTCTACTTTTATTCTCGCATCATGCACCTGAATGAGTACCAAAACCAAGCCCGCAAAACAGCTTCCTATCCAAATGTTGGTAATAATCCCATTTATCCAACTCTAGGCTTGACAGGAGAAGCTGGAGAGGTTGCAGATAAGATTAAAAAGGTTCTCCGGGATAGAAATGGCATATTTGATTCGAACATCCGCAATGCAATCATGCTTGAGCTGGGTGATGTTTTGTGGTATGTAGCTCAGCTAAGTAGAGAACTTGGTTTTGATCTAGAGGAAGTGGCAGAGGCAAATTTAAATAAGCTTTCGAGTAGGGAAAAGCGAGGACGCATTTCCGGGGATGGTGATAATCGTTAGATGGATGAAATCAGATTATCTAATTATCCAATGAAAGTAATTATATGATTAAGACTGCTACATACTCATTGTTTTAACTAGTAAATAGCAGCTCCACTCATGAATGAAATACTTGCAGTAGTGAATAACTGTTGAACAAGGCTTAAGGCTATAAATGCAAGGATGGCAGAGAGGTCTAATCCACCAATTGGAGGGATGATCCCTCTAAAAGCATTTAAATATGGATCTGTAATTGAACTAACCGTACTAAGTACAGGATTGCCCCAATCGAGATTTGGGAACCAACTGAGTAGTACCCGAACAATTAAGACTAGGGAGTAGATCTCGAGTGTTTGAGAGAGAACCTGGAGAAAAGTAGCCAGAATTTCCATAAGAGTTGTCGATTTAGGCTTTGTGTTTAGGCAGCCTGGGGAGGTTCATTAGAGCTTAGTTCAGGTAAGACAGAAAAGGTCCTATGAAATTTTTCTGAGAGAGTTAACCAATAGGATCTCCCTTCATTTTGTCGCTTTCTTTCGATAAAATTCTGTGCGACCAGCTCTTTTATATGGTCATAAGCTCCAGATCCGCGTAGATCAACAAGATCTGCTTGGAGGATTCTTTTTTTTAGAGCAATGGTTGCAAGCGTTCTGAGTGTCGCGACAGACATATCCACTGGGAGAAGATTATTTACTAATTCTCCTAGTCCTGTCCTTAATTGCAGGCTATATCTCCCACTTTGCTCTTGAATATCAAGGGCTGTGTCTCTCTGCGCATAACTAGCCATGAGAGTAAGAAGTGCTTGTTCAACTGATGATTCTTTTTCTTGTGCTAATTCAGCAAGCTCCTTAATAGGTAATGGCCTTCCTTTTAGATATAGGATGGCCTCTAACCTTGCAGGAAGGGAAATGTCAAAGGCTTCATTTACTGAACGCTTAATGTCATAAATGGCCATAGCAAGCCGGCTAATGGTCAAATCAAATTAACGCGTTAATTAGGCTTGTGCACCCAGAAAAAGTTGATATGCAGGGTTTTTGCTCTCATCCCAACAAGGGTAAGCAAGTTCCTTTAGGAAATTCTTCCAGTCACTCTCCTCGTTCTCAGGAACCAGCACACCAACAACTATCCTTCCAACATCAGATCCATGATTTCGGTAATGGAAGATGCTGATACTCCATTCAGGCCGAAGTTTTGTTAAAAAACGCATTAGTGCACCAGGCCTTTCTGGGAATTCGAATCTATAAATAAATTCCTTACAAATTCCATTACTTGTTAAAGCTTTTGAGTTAGGCAATCTTCCTCCAACCATATGTCTTAGATGCATTTTCGAGAGTTCATCTTGACTAAGGTCTAGACACTTCATTCCCGATGATTTGATCCTTTCGATAAGAACTAATCGATCACTTTGGTCTTCAACCTCTATTCCCATAAAAATCTGTGCTTTTGAACAACTAGACATCCGATAGCTAAATTCTGTAAGGCTTTTATTACCAAGTATCTCGCAAAGCTCTTTTAAACTTCCTGCTCTTTCTGGTATTTCAACAGCAAGCATTGCTTCTTTGTCCTCCCCCAACTCTGACCTTTCCGCTACAAACCTAAGCCGGTCAAAATTCATATTTGCGCCGCAGGCAACTGCAATTAAAGTTTGGCCCCTTAAATCACGATTACTTACGTCAGCCTTAAGACCAGCTATTGCTAGTGCTCCTGCAGGTTCTAGGATAGATCTAGTGTCTTCAAATACATCCTTTATCGCAGCACATATTTCATCGGTACTTACTGTCACCATTGAATCGACGTATTTTGTTGCCAATTTGAATGTATGTTCACCTACTTGTCTTACAGCAACGCCATCTGCAAATAACCCAACATTATTTAAAGTCACCCTTTCACCAGCTTTTAATGACAAGGTCATCGCTTGGGCGTCCTTGGGTTCAACTCCAATAACCTCAACTTCTGGCCAAAGGCTTTTCACATAGGTTGCTATACCAGCTATTAGGCCACCACCTCCAACTGCTACATAGATACAATTGGGGGGGCTTTTACATTGACTAAGGATTTCTTTGGCAATAGTGCCTTGTCCTGCAATTACTTCAGGGTCATCAAAAGGATGAATGAAAGTAAGTTCTTCCTTTTCAGCAATATGTAGAGCCTTTTTGTGTGACTCGTCGTAAGTATCTCCATGAAGCAGGACCTCAGCATTTAAAGAGCGAACAGCTTTGACCTTCATTTCTGGGGTTGTAACGGGCATGACAATTACTGCCCTGCATTTCAAATAAGCGGCGCTAAGGGCTACCCCTTGCGCATGATTACCTGCACTTGAGGCGATTACTCCTTTTTTTAAGGCTGCTTCATTGAGCTGAGCCATTCGGTTATAGGCTCCTCGAAGCTTGAAAGAGAAGACTGGTTGGAGATCCTCTCTTTTGAGTAGAACCTTGTTTTTCAATCTATGACTGAGATTTTTTGCCTCCTCTAAAGGAGTTTCCTTGGCTACGTCATAGACACGAGCCCTTAGGATCCGATGTAAATAATCATCCATTAACCCAGTCTCGCAAGTTGCAGAATTTGTTGTTTTTATACTTGCTTTGCTTATTACTTGATATTTCTACCGAAGTTTGCATAAAACCTCGTAGATTGAGGGTAATGGTAGAGGGCGGGCATGCGTCTAAGTGAATTAACCCATCCGAATCAGCTGCATGGTCTAACGACAGCTGAACTGGAGGATATTGCCTGTCAGATAAGGGAACGACATCTACAGGTTGTATCAACATCAGGTGGACATTTAGGACCTGGTTTAGGAGTTGTTGAACTTACTCTTGCCCTCTATCAGACACTGGATCTTGATAGGGATAAGGTTGTTTGGGATGTTGGTCACCAGGCCTATCCCCACAAACTCATAACCGGTCGTTACGAAAACTTCGATAGCTTGAGGCAGGAAAAGGGTGTTGCAGGCTATTTAAAACGTACTGAAAGTAACTTCGATCATTTTGGAGCTGGTCATGCAAGCACCTCGATTTCGGCTGCTTTGGGAATGGCCTTAGCCCGAGAACGGAGGGGCGAGGACTTTAAATGTGTTGCGGTAATTGGTGATGGAGCATTGACAGGTGGAATGGCCTTAGAAGCCATAAATCATGCCGGTCATCTTCCCAACACACCTTTATTAGTAGTTCTTAATGACAATGACATGTCAATTTCCCCTCCAGTTGGGGCATTGTCTACTTATCTAAACCGAATGAGACTTAGCCCTCCAATTCAGTTCATTTCAGACAGCGTTCAGGAGAGTGTTA
Organism: Prochlorococcus sp. AG-409-L18; assembly: GCA_003215535.1. GTDB lineage: Bacteria > Cyanobacteriota > Cyanobacteriia > PCC-6307 > Cyanobiaceae > AG-409-L18. The sequence goes on along the minus strand of QCKG01000001.1, from coordinate 162,356 downwards.
AGAACCTTCCATTTATGGGTGGTGAGTTACCTGAAGAATTCAAGTCCTTGTCAGGAAGCATGCGCAGGCTTTCTGTCCCAAAAGTTGGTGCAGTCTTTGAAGAACTTGGATTTACTTATATGGGGCCTATTGATGGACATGATATCTCTCAAATGGTTCGAACTTTTCAAGCAGCTCATCGTGTGGGCGGTCCTGTTCTTGTTCATGTCCTTACTACAAAGGGCAAGGGATATCCCTATGCAGAAGCTGATCAAGTTGGATATCACGCACAATCCGCGTTTGATTTAACTACCGGTAAGTCAATACCCTCTAAAAAGCCTAAAGCTCCTAGTTACAGCAAAGTATTTGGCCAAACATTGGTAAAACTCTGTGAACAAAACAACAAAGTAGTTGGAATTACTGCTGCGATGGCAACTGGTACTGGATTAGACCAGCTTCAAAAGGAATTGCCTGATCAATATATTGACGTTGGGATTGCTGAACAGCATGCAGTAACACTTGCAGCGGGAATGGCTTGCGAGGGATTAAGGCCTGTTGTTGCTATCTATAGCACTTTTTTACAAAGGGCTTATGACCAAGTTATTCATGATGTTGGTATACAAAATCTTCCAGTAACTTTTGTTCTTGACCGTGCAGGCATTGTTGGAGCTGATGGTCCAACCCATCAGGGTCAATATGACATTACGTATTTGAGGGCTGTACCTAATTTCGTTGTAATGGCTCCTAAGGACGAGGCTGAGCTTCAGAGAATGTTGGTCACTTGTTTGCAACATTCTGGTCCAACAGCTATTCGTATTCCCCGAGGCTCAGGAGAAGGAGTTCCCTTGGTTGAGGAGGGCTGGGAACCTTTAGCTATAGGGAAGGGAGAAGTTCTTTCTGAAGGGAACGATTTGCTGATTATTGCTTATGGGGCAATGGTTGCTCCAGCAATTAAAACCTCTGAGCTTTTAAAAGATTCAGGAATTAATTCAACAGTTGTAAATGCTCGATTCCTAAGACCACTTGATCAAGCGCTGATTCATCCATTGATTAGGAGAATAGGCCGTGTCGTAACAATGGAAGAAGCAGCCTTGCCTGGTGGTTTTGGTTCAGCAATAGCTGAGTCACTTATTGATGAAGATATACATGTACCTTTGTTCCGCATTGGTATACCTGATCGCCTTGTTGATCATGCAAGCCCTCAGCAGAGCAAGGAATCATTAGGACTAACTCCGACTCAAATGGCAGAGAGGATTATAAAAAGGTTTGAACTAAATAATTCAGATCCTATTACTAGTAAATGTTCAGTTTCTTCCTCACTTCAAAAATAAATCTTTTGGACTATTCTCTTCATTCTAGATGAATAAATGATCTATTTCCTTTAGGATTTATTGCAACAGCATTGTAGCCAATTACTTAAGCAATGTCTTAGCTTGTGAAGTGCCTTATTCATAATAAAGTCTCATATTTTATTGCAATAGTCAATATAACCTTAATCGATATTTAGTAATCTAATTTAGACATCACAACCAATTAATTCTTTTCTTTAAGATGCTCCATTTGAAATAACCTAAAAACTGATATATGACTTCTTTGCTTAAATGATCATCAACAAAATTAGCTAGATTATATTTCTAAATCTACTTTCCTAGTCATAAGTGCTAGAAGAATTAGATGTCACCATGAGACTTAATTACGTAAAACTGTATTACTTCTAGTTATTTAGTATTGATTAGGCATGTCGAAGGTGGATGCTCTTTACGATTAGGCTTAGACAAAATCATGAAAATATGAGCTAGCAATAAAAACATAATAAACATACTTACAGTCTATATATAAAAGCCACAACGCTGAAAAAACCAGCGTTATGGCTTTTGATTTTTGGTTTGAGCGGATGGGTCTACGCCTAGTACCTGTATATCGGTTAGACGCTGACTGATGAATTTATGGGATGGTGGTTAGAGGACTCCTCTAGAAGCTAGACCTAAGATGGCCCCTATACCTAGGACGTGTCCTAAGCAGTTAGCAGCAACTACAGAGGCGTGACTCATGCCGCCAAAGAATTGAGAGTTGGGAAGTTCAAAACCAACATTGGGTTGAGCGATATTGGCTCGGGCGATGGCGTATGCGAGGACATTGCAAGCGATCATCACCACAGCACAAGATGGAGACCATTGAAATGTTGCTGGGGCTGCAGCAGCCAGTAGTGATGTGATCATGAATACTAAGGAGGCGACAATATATTCTCCTTTATAGAAGCGTATTGCACACAGAGTTGGCTAGCGTCTTAAGAGTTATTTACTAGTTTTTGCCCTTGAATACCAAGAAAGCCCACTACCACTAGCGCATCGCTTAGCGTTAAGAACGCTTCAGCCGCTCCATGTAAGGTGTCAACGTCAGTTAGTTCACCGCCAAATAATTGTTTTGCCAATATTGCAAAAATGATCGTCATCAGAACAAAAACTAATGTGAGCCTGAAGCCCCACAGAGCAATTTTAGGAATAGCACTTGTTTTTTGAGCCCAATAAAGGAAGAAAAGATAAGGGAAGAGAGATATGACAAAAAACGGTCCAGGATCAATACCTGCTAAATCATTGATAACGCTTGGGAAGCTTGTTAAATTCATAGTCTGTGTCCTTCAACCCGAACAAGATTCCAAGCTGCTATCGCCAAGCAAGTATTACCTAAAGTGGTGAGAGCCGCTTGAAGCACAACTAAACCTTGTAGATCAGTAGTGTTATCAAAAATATGCCATGTAATGGCAGCCATTGCACTGGCTAGGTTGGGCAACATTGCAAGTGCAAGCCAAGAGAGCGCTTGGTTGCTATTGATACGCCCCCATCTAACTACTAAGACAATGGCTAGCATCCACTCGAACAGTGTTGTGATATGGATGAACCATGTTCCAAGTGATAGGGCGTGCACATATCTAGTTCGATTCTTAAAAGACTAGTCATCAAATCCTGTTTCTGACAATATTTATAAAGCTAAGTTTCTTCTATAACTATCAAATATTTTTAGTGATGTAAACATCAATTTTGCTTTTAGTCAATATATCCTCTTACCATCATATTTGTTAAATAAGTGTTCGTGATTTTTTGACCAACTTATCTGTATTCGCTCAGGTACAGAGAGACTTGCATCGCATAACATTCTCAAATTACCTTTGGGACTATTAAGAAGCCAGAGTTGATTATTTCCTAACCACTCACGGTATATAAGTTTACACTCTAAACCACTATCATCAAGATAGATGTTTTCAGGTCTAATTGCTTTTATGATCTTGTTTTCGTTTGTAAGTTGATTTATCTGGGGTCTTCCTATAAATGTTGCTACGAATAAAGAAGAAGGTTTGTGATATAAATCTTCTGGACTTCCAATTTGTTCCAACTCTCCATTCCTCAAAACTGCTATTCTATTAGCCATGGCCATAGCCTCGTGTTGATCATGGGTTACATATACAACAGGTTTATCCTTATTTAATATAAGGCGCCTTAATTCTGTTCTTAACTCCTCTCTAAGTTGAGCATCAAGATTGCTCATAGGTTCATCAAGTAGATAAATCATAGGCTCTCTTAGAAGTGCCCTTGCTAAAGCGACTCGCTGTCTCTGACCTCCAGATAAATCTGAAGGCTTCCTGTTTGCATAGCCTTCCAGTTGCATTAATGACAATATGTTGCTCACCCTTCTTTGTTGCTCTGGAAGGTTGATTCCTCTGATTTTTAAACCTAGTAATAGATTCTCTGCAATACTTAAATGTGGGAATAGCGCATAACTTTGAAAGACCATTCCCACTTTCCTGTCTACTGGAGATATAGAGGTAATATCCTTATCATTTAAAATGATACTTCCTTCAGAAGGCTTATCTAACCCAGCAATTAGCCTTAAAGTAGTACTTTTGCCACATCCACTTGGCCCAAGCAATGCTAAGCACTGTCCATTTTCTACACGTAGATTGAGATTTCTAATAATCCAATTCCTACTTACTTTTCGACCTATATTGTTAAGAATTAAACTCATCCTTTAATAGCTCCTTTTGTTAGACCTGAAACAATTTGCTTTTGGAAAATCATAACTACTATTAGCAAGGGGATTGAGCCAAGAACTGTAGCTGCAGCATATGCCCCATAGGGGACCGAATAGACAGATGAGCCTGCAATTCTTGCAATTGCTACAGGAAGTGTTAGTACATTCTCTTTACTTAACCATGTTAAAGCAATAGGATATTCATTCCATGAAAAGATAAAAACAAGTATAGAGGTACTTGCTACAGCTGGTCTTATTAATGGTACTAGAATATATCTAAACCGTTGAAAAAGGTTAAGTCCTTCTAATCTTGCGGCTTCGTCCAGACCATCGGGTAAATCATTAAAAGCTGATGATATCAAAAGAACAGCTAAAGGTATTGATAGAGCGGAATAAGGTATACTTAATGCTAATAGATTATTTCCTATATTTAATTTCCTGGCCACCTCAAGGAGGGCTAAGAAAAGTAGAACATAGGGAAATAATGCTGCTGAAAGTAGTACACGCTTGAAATTATTGGCTATAAAAGTTGGTAATTTAGTTATTGAATAGGCCGCTGGAATAGATAATATAAGAGTGATAATTGTTGTAGATAGAGAAAGAATAGTGCTATTTATAAGATAACGCCAAAAAGGCGGTTCTGCATTTAAGATTTGAATATAATTATCAAATGTCCATCTTTTCTCGACTTCAGATAAAGGCATAGTAAGTGCTTCTGAAGTTGAGAATGATGTATAAAGTTGCCATAATAGTGGTGCTAGTGACCAAATACAAATGGCGACAAACCATGGGTTAATCTTATTCATAACTCCATATTTAAATTATTTTTCTTGTAATTAATTATAATTGATATAATAATACAAGATAACAACAATAATAGGAAGCTTCCAAGCATGATTGTTGAGCTGTAACCAAAGTCAAGGAATCTCATGGCATTTAAATATGCATATAAAGAAAGACTTTCGGTGCTACTAGCTGGCCCCCCCCCCAGTCATAATCTGAATTAGGTCAAAAACGCCAAATGCTTGGGCTAATCTAAATATTATGGCTAATAAAATATAGGGCATAAGAAGTGGTAACGTGATTTCAATGAGCGCTTCTTTAGGTTTACCACCTTCTAGTTTGAATGCTTCGAATAGATCATTTGATATTGTCTGCAATCCTGCCAGAATAATGATTGCTACGAATGGGGTTGTCTTCCATACATCACCAAACACAGTCGCCAGCCAAGCTACTTTTGGATTCGAAAGTATATTTAATGGGTTCAAATTAAGGTATTGCATAAACTGCTCAATGGGACCATAGGGAGAATTAAATATCCATCTCCATCCTAGTGCCATAATTGTTGTTGGAAGTGCCCAAGGTAGTAATGTTATGGATCTAACTAAGCCTCTTCCTCTCCATCTTTGATCTAGTATTAATGCTATTATTAATGCAAGAATAATCTCTAGGGTGACTGATAGGGCGGCGAATCTTACAGTTTGAAAAGTATCTTGCCAGAACCGCTGATCACTAATTAAACGAATCCAATTTACACCATTGTTTGCTATAGGCTCTAGACCTGTGACTACAGTTGATGCATGAAAACTAAGCCATGTGTATCTAATTAACGGAAAACCAAAAATAATTATAATTAGACAGGATGCAGGTAATAAAAGTATTAGGTTCATTTATAAACCCCAGAAGCATTTAATATTCTAATTGTATTTCTTTCTGCCAAGAACATAGATTTTTTTGGGTTTGATTGACCAGTGATAATAGAACTTAGTTGCCTTTGAAGCACATCACTTATTTGTGCATAAGCTGGTATTTCAGGTCTTGTTTTAGTCTTAGTAAGGGCTTGATTTAAGGATTTAAGTAATGGGAATTTTTTAATTAGTTCTTTATCATTAAACAAGCTATTATGAGTAGGCGTATAACCATAATTTAAAAATAAATATTTTTGAATTTTATTTGAGGTTAAGAATGAAATAACCTTTTTTGCTTCATTGAATTTCCTAGAACTGGTTGGAATTGAGAATCCCCAGCTTCCTAACGTAGAAGTTGACTGATTAGGATTATTTGAGACCATTGTTGTTACTCCTACTTTACCTTTGACAGGGCTTTTATTTTTTTGTAATTCAGCCCATGCATAAGGCCAATTCCTCATGAATAATGCTTGGCCAGAAGCGAAGGCTTGAAGACTTTCTGTTTCAGAATAATTCGTTACAGCTATTGGGCTAGCTCCAGAACTTATTAATTCTCTTAGCCATCTTGCAGCTTGAATGGAGTGTTTATTGCTTAATCCAACACTTCCCTCTTTAGATATCCATTCACCTCCAAACCCGTTAATTACCTCAAGAAATACACAGCTAAGTCCTTCATATTGTCTACCTTGCCAAACATATCCGTATTTTACCTTACCTTCTCTTATAAACCTTAAACTTTGTTTTAGTAATTGATCGGGTGTCTTTGGTGGATTAGGCAAGAGATCCTTTCGCCAATATAGAAGCCCCATATCTGCAACGAAAGGCCATCTATAGATTCTTCCATTATATGAATTACCTAGCTTGGCCCCTTCAGCAATTAAATCCCAGCTATGGTTTCTTTTGAGATCATCAAGAGGTCTTATCCATCCAGAGGCTGCATATTTAGGCAGCCATGTTACATCCATTAAAATAATATCAAATGGACTTTTTTCCAATATTAAGCTACTTATAGCAAGGTCTGATACTGATTCAGTTTCTAGCGGGCCTCTTGTGACTTTGATTCTAATAGAACCCTTATTTTTTTTATTATATTCGCTTATGATCTTTTTTGTAGAATCTGCAAATGGAGCTGGCATCAGAATATTAACAACACTTTGTTCTTTTGCTAACGCTTCCCTTGAATTAGATGATAATTGAAGAAGAACTAGAGCGAAATAAAAGAATGATTTTCTGACTACTAGATTCACTTCTCTATATTAACCTTCTAAGATCTTAATTTGCTCTTCTGCCCAATCCTCAACTGTATATGAATCGACTGCCTTAGCCATTGATTGCATCCTTGTACTTTGTTCATTTATTGGCATTGATATTGCGGCCTCTATCGCATCATCCATTCTTTTATGTGAATATGGGTTAGTTAATATCGCTCCATCTAATAATACAGAGGCACCTGTAAATTCTGAAAGAACTAGTACTCCTCCTCTATTTTTCCTAGCGGCCACATATTCCTTTGCTACAAGGTTTAAACCGTCTCTGAGCGGTGTAATCCAACATATATCAGCTTCAGTAAACCAAGCAATCATTTCATCGTAAGGTATTCTTCTCGTAGAGAACCTTATTGGTACCCAATCTATAAGGCTAAACCTTCCATTTATTCTTCCAGACATTTCTTCAATTGAACGCTGTGTATCTTCATATATACGCATACCGCTTGCTGCAGAAACACACGCCAGCATTAGAACCACCTTCCCATGTAAGTCCTTCCTTTTTTCTAAGATTCTTTCAAAGGATAGTAATAACTCCTCATTACCTTTTGTATAGTCAACACGGCTTGCTGAAACGATTAATTTTCTATGCTTTTTTGTACCTTTATGAATTTCATCGGCATGATCTTTTATTGACTCTTGAGCAATTAATTTCCTGATTAAATCTGGTGAAGTTCCAACAGGTGAAGAAATTAATTTAATTTTTCTTCCTGCATGTTCTAACCATTGTGTGACTTTAGGCTCTGTTAGTGCACTCCCAACAGCTATAAATTTCTTATCTACTGGAATTTTATGTCCTTTTTTTGCTCCAACAAGACAACTAGCTGCTCTAGCAAAGTTCTCTGTATACCTTGGGATATGAAATCCTATTAAGTCACAGCATAGAAGGCTTTCAATAATTTGCCGTCTCCACGGCAGTATCGCAAATACATCGTTTCCTGGGAAAGGAGTATGGTGAAAGAAAGCTATCTTTATGTCTGGTCTTTTTTTACGTATAAAAGAAGGAGCTAACCACAAATTATAATCATGAACCCATATCGTTGCCCCTTCAGCAGCTTCAGCACAGGCTGCATAAGCAAATCTTTTATTTACTTCTTCAAAAATACTCCAGTCAGCATTGTTGACATCAAAGTAGGTAGGAAATGTATGTAATATTGGCCAGAATGATTCCTTTGAAGTTACATGATAAAAACTGTTTACTTCTTCTTTCTCTAAGGGTATTCTTCTTAATATAAATGGATAGGGATTCTCTAATCTTATACGTTCATCTTGTTCATCCTGAATTGATTCAACCTCTCTCCAGGCAATCCATGTTGCTCCTTCCCTATTTCTAAAAAGATTTCTTAGAGTTGGTATTATTCCATTAGGACTTTTTTGGTCTATCCAAACTCGCCTTCCTTCTTTGTCCTTGCCCTCATCAAAGGGGGTTCGATGATACAGAATTATAAAATTACTATTACCTTCATTTGAATTCATAAATTAAGTAAATAAAGTCATAAATTAAGTAAATCGGTGATTTTATATTTTGTTTAGATCAACACCTAGCGACCTAGCATATTTCCCTAGGCCTTTCTTCTGGATTGTCTTCAATGCCCTAGTAGATACTTTTATATTTACCCATTTTTTTTCTTCCTCCCACCAAAGCCTTCTCTGTTGCAGATTTGCTTGCTGTAATTTCTTCGTTCTGATATGGGAATGGCTAACAGCCATTCCATTGTTTGCTTTCGTTCCTGTGAGTTGACAAACCCTAGACATATTTTTGTTGCTTGAGCTTTATGCAACCAAATCTACTACATCATGAAAACCATTGTCCCTATAAGCCTCTTTCTATTAATGAGCCCATGATAGCTGCCGTTTGGCTCTGGAATCCTATTAATTCTTTTGGCTGGAGGCCGCCAACTCCAAGACGTGCCATGTCATAAAGGTGTTTTGCAATATTTTTTGAAAGGTCATTAATTGTTGGATCCCCATTGGAGGTGACGAGGACGCTGCCCGAATTTAGTTTCAACAACCCTTCAACCAAGGGATGTTTCTTATTAATTACCAAAACATGATGATCAGGTAAGCCAGGTAACTTTTGTTCCATTAGGGCTCCCATGTCATTAATTCGCCTCATCTGCTCTGGAAGCAAAATCATCGCTGGTGGAGCATATTCCCCTTTTAATGATTGTATTTCAATAGTTATTTTTTCATTATTTAAGGATTCCTTTATCAAGTTTCTCAGGCTATCTGATTTAGTTTCGCCTTTTTCATCTGATATTTCCTGTATATCCTCCTTTAAATCCTCGTCTAATTCTGAATCTACTCTTTGGAAATGTATTTCCTCGTTACGTGTTTCTAACCATGGGATAAATTGTGTGTCAATAATAGTTTCTGCATTAAGGACCTCTGCTCCTTGAGACTGCCATAGACTTAGTGCATTTGATTGAGACACTTCATCGGTACAGTATATAAGCCTTTTCTTTGATTCATTCTTAAGTCTCGATATGTATCCCTTAATAGTCGTATAATACTTATTTTCGGTTTTTATAATATCGTCATTTTCCTCACCGCTACCTTTATAAGTTGTGGAGAATAGAATTATGTCTTCAATTTGTTCGGCAAATTTTTCGTCCTCCATTACACCTATTTTTACAAATGGAGCAACAGATTCCCATATTTCTGCATAGAATTTAGGGTCATCGCTTTTTAAGGATCTCAATTTATCGGCAACTTTCTTAGAAACAAAGTTGCCAATTGATCTAACTCTTCTATCTGTTTGGAGAGCACTACGACTAACATTTAGTGGAATATCAGCTGAATCCAGGACACCTCTGAGGGGTAACAAATATCTAGGTACAACTTCCTTTAAAGAATCACTTACAAAAACTTGATTACAATATAGCTTAATTTCGCCATTCTCCCAATCAGCTCTACCTGTGATCTTAGGAAAATAAAGAATACCTTGTAGATTATATGGATAATCTGTATTTAGATGAACCCAAATCAATGGATCTCCCTGGAATGGATATAAATATCTATAAAGATCAATATAGTCTTGATCTGTTAATTCTTTTTGGGATTTCTTCCATGGTGGGTTTTTCTTGTTAATTACCTCTCCTTCTAGTTTTACATCAACAGGCATAAAATCACAGTATTTAGTTATCAATGTTTTAATCCTAGAAGGTTCTAAATATTCTAATTCTTCTTCCATTAGATAAAGAATAACTTCAGTTCCAGGAGTTTCTAAATCAGAATATTCGATCGTAAAATTCGGTGACCCATCACATATCCATTTAACAGCCTGATTGGCTTTTATTGCTGATTTTGTAATTAATTCAACATTATTGGCAACCATAAAGCTTGAATAAAATCCAAGGCCAAAATGTCCAATTATTTCTTCATTGTCCTTTTTATATCTCTCAAGAAAATCCTCTGCACTTGAAAATGCAACTTGGTTAATATATTTCTTAACTTCGTCTGAGCTCATGCCAATACCATTATCTTTGATACTTATTGTTTTTTTCTCTCTATTTATACTTATCTCTATGGCTCCATCCTCAGATACATCACAGTCTCCTGCTAGTGATGCCATTCGTCTTTTACTGATGGCATCAACACCATTACTTATTAATTCACGCAAAAATATCTCATGGTCAGAGTAAACTGCTTTTTTTATTATTGGGAAGATATTTTCTGTATGAATTTGGATCTGTCCTTTCTCTAATGTTGTCATGGCATCAATAAATCACTATAGATAATAGTCAGCTGATTTATCTTTTTCTACCTTTTTTGTGGAGAGGTGACCGAACCTTTTACTAGAGACTTTGAAGGTCCTCCCTTTCTTCCGCCAAAACGGCACCTTCTACTGGGCATACTTTCTGGCAGATTCCACAATCTATACAGATATCAAACTCTATATAATAAAAATCAGTACCTTTTTCGTTCTTTCCTTGGCCTGGCTTAATGCAGGCAACTGGACAAGCCACAACACAGTCTGCGACTCCCTCGCATATATTGCTAACTATGGTATGTGGCATTGATTAAGTGTATTAAGCAATTTAATTAGTCAACCCAATCAAGTTGATTACAGTTTCTTTTAGCAAGGAGAGAGATAGCTTCATCTCTTTTTTTGCAATGATTTAACTCAACTATAGCTCTTAATCCCCTTTTATGTAACTCATTCTGTCGTTTAAGCGCATCTTCTAATCTTTTGTCTGAAGAAAAGGCAACTAAAATTGATCCTGAAGAAGTAGAATTATCTTTATTTTGTGGAATAAGCTCTCTTAGCTTATCAATGGAGTAACTAAAGCCGACTCCTGCTTGGTTGTTAATCTCTGCTCCTAGTCGATTCATTAATTCATCGTATCTACCTCCTTTTGCAATTACAATTGGAGCTGAATTGTCCTGACATACAAGCTGAAAAACTATTCCAGAATAGAGATCAAAATGAGGCTGAAAAGTAGGATCTAGTTGTATTGTAACTCCATGTTCAGTTGCAATTGGCTCAATTGTCATGAATAGTCTTTTAAGGCTTAATATGATTTTTTCCTCACCAATTAATGTCGCAAGATCAGTTAGTACATCAATTGGGTAGCCTCTACACTCTTGAACACTAAGTAATATATTCTTTACTTCTTTATCTATTTCCAGTGTTTCTATTGTTAATCGGTCATAGTTGATAAGCGCTTTTTTTACAATTTCTCGTTGTACTTTACAAAAAGGCTTAAGTATTAGGTTCATCAGAGATGTGTGACCAATGAGAAGACTCGTACCTAAATTTTCTTTAAGTTCAAGTGCCTCCATTGTTTCTAAAAGTAGGGACAGAAGTTCCATTTCTGCTGCTATATCATGTACCCCAAATAACTCAACTCCACTCTGTAGGTTTTCCTCTATTGATATACCACCGTCTACGGATTCCTTGCTTTCAAACACTGTTCCAACTGCCCAAAGTCTTAATGGTCGTGGTCGATTAGCTAATCTCGTACAGGCTGCTCTTGCAATTGAAGCTGTCATTTCTGGACGTAGACCCAATGGTTCTCCTGCTACAAGGCGAACGATGTCTTTACTATCAATACCACCTCCTGCTTTTAAAGTTGACATCCTTTCTACTCTTGGTGGAGCAACCTCTTCATATCCCCACACTCGATAAACCGACGCAAGTCGCTCACTAAGGACTTGGTTCCTTTCTACCTGTTGAGGATTTAAATCTCTTGCTCCTGCTGCTGGTTGAAAAGTCATGAATATGTCCTTGATGAGTTTTTAGGTTCCGAGGCTTGTGATCTCTGGTGCTCCAAACATTTCTCCTGTTAATGGCTTCACTTTATTTAATTCAGTAATTAATTCCTTTTCAATTCCTGGTGTGCTGGCAAGTATTCTGCCATTAGTTATATCAAAAACCCTATCTTTATAGTCTCTTATTGAGCCTCCAGCTTGTTCAACAAGGGCCACTCCAGCAGCTAGGTCCCATTTAGAGAGCCCTCTTTCCCAGTATCCATCTAGTCTTCCTACTGCAACAAATGCTAAATCTACTGCAGCAGCTCCTCCTCTTCTGACCCCGTGGCATCTATGGGTTAGCCAGGCAAATTCAGCGTAGTTGTTATCTAAACGATCATGCCTGTCATAAGCAAAGCCTGTTACCAGAAGGGAATCCTCTAATTTTCTACAGGTAGAAACTGAGATTTTCGACCCATTTAAAAAAGCTCCAAGTGTTGGTGCCGCCCAGTAATTTTCATTTAAGAATGGTACTGATATTGCTCCAAGCACCGGAATGTCTTCCCATAGAAGTCCGACAGATGTACCAAAAAATGGATACCCATGAGCAAAATTTGTTGTTCCATCCAATGGATCAACACACCAAACTAATTTATTTTGACTAGCATTATCTCCACTCTCCTCCGCAATCAAGCCAATCTGTGGGGTCTTTTCTTTTAGAAATTTAAGCACAACTTCCTCTGATTCTAAATCTGCATTTGTAACGAGATCACCACATCTTCCTTTATTCCTAATCATATCTAAATTGCCAAAATATTTTTTGAGTACTTCTCCACCTTTTAATGTAGCTTCCCTGGCAACATTGCAGAGCATTTCTAGATCACTTGACTTTAAACCAGCTTTTTCGGATGCTTCATTGCTGTTCATTTTAATGATTAGCTTGGTTTCCGTTTTTGAATTAATATATACTTTATCACAAAATATACCATTTAAATGAATTAATCAATTAATAGATCTTCAGAATTTCTATGGTTATATAAACCTTACCGAGCATTAAATTGATATTTTCAACTAACCATACTTAGCAAAGTTAGGTTTTAATTCATAGATTATTAGAATAACAACACCTGAATTAGGATTTTCTAGGCCTTTTTATCTTTCTTTGGCCAGTCTCCTGCTAGATTGTTATATGTTTGAACTTCCTTGGAGAGGTGGCCGAGTGGTCGAAGGCGCAGCACTGGAAATGCTGTATAGGGGCAACTCTATCGAGGGTTCGAATCCCTCCCTCTCCGTTCTTTCAGTAATAAAGATGGTTAAATATCAATTATTTGGTGGCAGACCCCTTTTAATTTAAATTTCCTGGCAATTTCAACCAAATCTTCCTGATACGTAATCTTGAGTTGCTTTCTGGCATGGTGAGTTGAAAATTTCTTCGGTTTTATTAAATTCAACCAAATAACCAACTTTTCCACCTGAAGTACCTTCTTCTTGCTCTGCATTATAAAAGGCGGTCATATCACTTACCCTAAGAGCTTGCTGCATGTTGTGAGTAACAATTACTATTGTGAAGTCCTTTTTTAATTCATGTATTGTTTCTTCTATTTTAAGCGTTGAAATTGGATCTAATGCTGAACAAGGTTCATCCATTAAGATAATTTCTGGTTGTATTGCAATAGTTCTTGCAATACATAATCTCTGTTGTTGACCTCCAGATAAAGACACACCACTATCGTTTAACTTGTCCTTGCATTCATCCCAAACTGCAGCTTGACGAAGTGAGAGTTCTACAAGTTCATCCATATCACCTGAGTAACCATTAATTCGAGCCCCGAAGGCAATGTTCTCATAGATGCTTTTTGGGAATGGATTTGGTTGTTGAAATACCATTCCTATCCTTCGTCGAACTTCTACAGGATCAATATCCTTATCATATAGATCTATACCATCAAATAAAACTCTACCTTTAAGTGTGCAACCTTCTATAAGATCATTCATACGATTAATAGCTCTTAGCACAGTTGATTTACCGCATCCTGAAGGACCTATTAGGGCTGTAACTTTAGATTTTGGAATATCTAGGTATACATTTTTGACAGCTGGCTGAGACTTATAACTAATGGTTACATTCTCGAGTGAAACTATCGTATTGTCTTTATTATTCATATTTTTTATTGGGAATAGTACCTGAATTGTTATGAGAAGTTGATTTTGATAGTATTTTAAAAGACATAAAGTTTAACTCTTATTACTGTTTGTGTAATAGCCAATTAATTTGGTTAATAGATTCATCATAAGTACGACAATTACAAGTATAAACGATGCAGCACATGCTAGTTCATTTTGCGTTTTATACGGTTCTAAGGCGAAATTGTAGATAAGGACCGAAAGGGTTGCTATTGGTTCTAACAATGCTTGAGTACCCTGAGCCCAATAAAACGAAAACAATGCGGTAAATATAAGTGGCGCTGTTTCACCTGCAGCCCTTGCTATTGCTAGTACAACACCAGTTGCTATAGGTGTAATTGCGCTGGGTAAGGTTACTCTTGTGATTGTTATATATTTTGATGCCCCTAGTCCAAGAGCTGCTTTTCTTAGGTCGTTTGAAACAAGTTTCAAACCTTCGTCTGTTGTTTTTATAATAGTGGGTAACATTAATATTGATAGTGCTAGCCCTCCTGCTAACGCACTAAAGTTGCTGCCTAAGATGATTTTGGTCGAAACGATTACACCATAAACGCATACCCCAGAAATGATTGATGGAACTCCTGAAAGCACATTTGTTCCAAACCTTATGAATTTTGTAAAAACACCTGGTTTGGAATATTCTGCTAAATAAATACCACCACCAACGCCTATAGGGATTGATATTAATGCCGCTATACCTGTTACTATTAAAGTCCCAATAATTGCATTGCCAATACCACCTGCCGAAATGTCATCACCAGGAGGTTCTGGCAGCTGAGTTAAAACCGATAGATTAATCTGGGAGGCTCCATTTACTATTACATAGGCTATAACTAGAATTAATGGTAATATCGCTATTAACGAAAATAATCCTGACAATAAGGTTAAAACCTTGTCACTGATGTTCCTCCTAAGTGATGGATTGTAGTAAAGATTACTATTCATTGTTGTATGGTGATATTATGGGTTTAATTTAATATTTAAGCTTTAGTTTTAATACCATCCATTGAGCGATTATATTTACTATTAGTGTAATGATCATAAGAATAAATGCTGCATACATAAGAGAGGATACTTGGCTGCCATCTGCTTCACCAAATTGACTAGCTAGCATTGAACTTATTGTATTACCTGGAGATAATAATGAGAAATTGAAATTATTAGAATTACCTATTATCATTGTCACAGCCATGGTTTCTCCCATAGCTCTACCTAAGGCTAAAAGTACACCACCTGTTATTCCTGATATTGCAGCAGGGAGAATTACATTAAAGATAGCATTCCATCTTGTTGCCCCTACTCCGTATGCTGCTTCCCTTAATCGTGAGGGTACTTGATTTAAGGAATCTCTAGCAATTGACGTAATTATAGGCAATATCATTACTACTAAGATAAGGATTGCTGGCGCTATTCCAGGCCCCCCTGGTCTTGAACTAAAAAACGGTATCCATCCAAAATTATTATTTAGTCCAGATAAAAAAGGTCTTATAAAAGGTTCCATAATGAACATTGCCCAAAGCCCGAGTACAACAGAGGGGATTGCAGCTAGCAGCTCAACCATTATCCCTATTGTTTCCCTTACTAATTTTGGCAAAATCTTTTCAGTAATAAATAATGCTGTTCCCACTCCTAGAGGTAAAGCGATGGTTATTGATGTGATGGAGGTTACTAACGTCCCATAAATGGCTGTAAATGCGCCATATTGATCTGTAACTGGATTCCAATCAGAGGTGAATAAGAATTTAATTCCATATCTACCCATAGATTCAATGGAACCAGTAAAGACAACAAGACCTATGCCTATAAGAACGAAAGCGACCATCGAACCCATAACAATAACCAGGTTTTTAAATGCCTTGTCTATTGCCTTCTCTGATGAGGTTCTTCGCCTCAGTAGAAATGAGCTAGATAGGTTATTGGTCACAAAAAAGCGAGAAAGGACATTTCAAAGCTAACGGTTCTTGCTTGTTCTTTCACTAAGAGAGTATTAACAGAATTCGATTACAACAAAAAAAACTTGGAGCTATTCCCTGTGGCCGTTACGGTGGGGTTCAACTAAATGAGGCCATGGGGCGGATCGTTGGAATTGATTTAGGGACGACCAACTCTGTTGTTGGTGTGCTTGAAGCAGGTCGTCCTGTAGTGATTGCCAATGCCGAAGGCACTCGAACTACGCCATCAGTTGTTGGTTATACAAAGGATTCAGAGCTTCTTGTAGGCCAATTAGCTAGAAGACAACTTGTGTTAAGTCCAAGAAATACCTTCTCAAATTTAAAACGTTTTGTTGGGAGGTTATGGGATGAACTTGAAGAGAACTCCCTTGTGGTCCCATATAACCTTAGAGCTAATGATCAAGGGAATGTTCGTATTTCTTGCCCAGCAACAGAAAGAGAATATGCTCCAGAAGAACTTGTATCAAGCATTATTAGGAAACTAGTTGATGACGCAGAAACATACCTGGGCGAATCTATAGGTTCTGCTGTCATAACTGTTCCCGCATACTTTAACGATTCTCAAAGACAAGCTACTAGAGATGCCGCACGTTTAGCGGGAATAGATGTTGAGAGAATTCTGAATGAACCGACTGCAGCCGCACTTGCTTATGGCTTTGATAAAAGTGCAGTACGGCGTGTTCTTGTCTTTGACTTAGGAGGTGGAACTTTTGATGTTTCCCTGCTTAGGATTGCTAATGGTGTTTTTGATGTAAAAGCAACTTCTGGAGATACGCAATTAGGCGGAAATGACTTTGATCAACGGATAGTTAATTGGATATCTGCCGCTTTTCAACAAGAACATGGAATTGATCTTCGTAGGGACCGCCAAGCCTTGCAACGATTAACAGAGGCAGCTGAAAAAGCCAAACAAGAGTTGTCTGGTGTTCAATCCACCCCTGTTTCTCTCCCCTTTATATCTACAGGAGAAGACGGGCCTTTGCATATCGAGACAAAATTAGATCGGAAGACTTTCGAAGGGCTTTGTGAAGATCTATTAGATCGGCTATTGGCCCCCGTTCAGACTGTTTTATCTGACTCAGGATGGAATGCAGATGAGGTAGATGACGTTGTCCTTGTTGGCGGTGGAACACGTATGCCCATGGTCAAACAACTTGTAAAGACACTTGTACCCAACCCTCCCTGTCAATCCGTAAATCCAGATGAGGTTGTAGCAATTGGTGCAGCCGTTCAGGGGGGGATACTTACTGGTGAATTAAGGGACCTTCTTCTTAATGACGTCACACCACTTTCTTTAGGATTAGAAACAGTTGGTGGACTTATGAAGGTATTGATTCCCAGGAATACTCCTATACCTGTTAGGCAATCTGACGTTTTTAGTACCTCTGAGCAGAATCAATCAACTGTTGACATTCATGTTTGGCAAGGTGAAAGACAACTTGCCTCTGACAACAAATCATTAGGACGTTTTCGACTATCAGGAATTCCTCCTGCGCCTAGAGGAATTCCCCAAATACAAGTGGCTTTTGATATTGATTCAAATGGGTTATTAGAAGTAAGTGCAACGGACAGAACGACTGGTCGAAAACAATCAGTTTCAATTAAGGGCGGTAGTAACCTTAATGAAGAAGAAATTCAAAAAATATTGGTTGAAGCGCAGGCAAAGGCTGGAGAAGATAGACGTCGCAGGGCATCTATTGATAGACGTAATAATGCTGAGACTCTTATTGCTCAAGCCGAAAGACGTTTACGGGATGCTGCACTTGAATTAGGACCATATGGTGCCGAACGTCAGCAACGAGCTGTAGAAATGTCAATGAGGGATGTACAAGACCAACTTGACAACAATGACCTTCAAGAATTGGAAATGGCAGTAGCAGCTCTTCAAGAAGCCTTATTTGGTCTTAATCGCAGGCTATCCGCTGAAAGAAAAACTGAAGGGAATCCTCTTCAAGGAATTAAAAATACATTTGGTTCGTTAAAAGATGAGCTTTTCTCAGATGAATACTGGGATGAGGATCCTTGGGATGGTTCTAGGCGCTCTCCTACAGGCAGGGGCAATATTGGTCAAAGAGATTTAGATCCTTGGGATAATGACATCTATCGCTAAGCCAGATTATTGGTCTATTCTTGGTCTTGAGCCAGGATCAGATAAAGCATCGCTTAAAATTGCTTTTAGAAGAGAGGCAAGGAAATGGCACCCTGATCTAAATATTAATGATATTCATGCTGAAGAAAGATTTAAACTTATAAATGAAGCATATGCTGTCCTTAGTGATCCTAGAAAGCGCTCTATATGGGAAGAACAAGAAGATTGTCAAAGAGATGACTCTAATTCTTTTGAACAAGGATTTCCTGATTTCGAAGAATATATAGCTTCTGTTCTAGGAATAGAAGAAATTATAGAAAATGAGCCTGATGAGTATATAAATAAATCTAAAACTAAACAATGGCCTGCAACCTCACCTCCTCAACCTCCACCTGTTCGTATTCAAGAGGATATTGAAACCTATTTAGACCTAACACCAGATCAAGCATTATTAGGGAGCCAAGTCGAATTGGAGTTGGCGGATGGAACCGTTGTGGAGGTAAGAACACCAAAAATGGCTGGTGATGGATGGAGACTTCGCTTAGCAGGGGTAGCTAGTGGAGGTCGAGATCACTTTCTCCAATTAAGAGTTCGTACTGACGATGGTCTAAGAATAGATGGTTTAAGAGTCCTATATCGCCTTGAATTGTTTCCTCCTGATGCCGTTTTAGGTTGTGCGGTTGATGTCCCTACCCTTGCGGGGCCGGTAACTCTTCAAGTGCCCCCAAGATCATCTAGCGGAAGACTTCTTCGCCTTCGTGGAAGGGGAATGGAGTTGGAAGGTGCTAAAGGAGATCAACTCGTGGAAATAATTGTTGTCATTCCAGCTGAATTGGGCGATGCTGAGAGAGCCTTATATGGCAGGCTTCAGGAACTTTCTCTAGATCCTGATGCGATTTAACAAACTAAAATGAGAATTATTAAGTTCTATCATTCATTACCCTCGCTTTTATGCTAATTCACGTTCTTTTATATGAAGCAGGTAAAGAAACTGAGGGTATTCACTCCCTTGAAATTAAGGGTAAGACTGTAGTATTAATGTTTGAGAATAAGGAAGATGCAGAGAGATATTCTGTTCTTCTTGAGGCCCAAGATTTCCCCATGCCGTCCGTAGAGAGTATTGATAGACAAGAAATAGAAAAATTTTGCAATGAGGCTGGATATAAAGCTAGATTTATTGAGAAAGGATTTCTTCCTAAAACAGAAGAAGAGCGAATGTTCTTATCTCCACCAGTATCTAATCGAGATGTTGTTAATTGGGATAAGGATGACGAGATTACAGAGAAAGATCAATTTGTTTCAGAATCAAGTAAAGATTTAGATTTAGATGCTTTTAGAAAGAGACTTGAAGGACTAATTTAAATGAAGGATTCAAGTATGCGAGGTAAATATAAGTTTGATTTAAACTATGATAGAGGTGAACTGTTAACTGAACAGAACAATCCAAAAAGTATTAATATAGACAAGATCCCAACAAAAGAAATTGTTGAGTTATTTAATAAAGAAGATCAATTACCACAATTAGCAGTTAAGAAAGCAATACCAGAAATCACAAGAGCAATTGATGAAATCACATTAAGGCTAAAGAGTGAGGGAAGACTTTTTTATTTAGGTGCAGGTACATCCGGTAGGATTGGTGTTATTGATGCAGCTGAATGTCCACCAACATTTTGTACCCCTCCTGACCTAGTTCAAGCTATTATTGCTGGAGGGACAGAATCCTTGATAAGCAGTTCAGAAGGTAAGGAAGATATAGAGAAACTCGCAAAGGAAGATCTAAAGAAAAAGTACTTTTCTAATAAAGACTGCTTAATAGGTATTACAGCTGGAGGAACAACACCATATGTAAAATCAGGTTTAGTTTACGCAAAAGAACTAAAAGCTCTTTCCATAGCTATTTCTTGTGTCCCATATGATCAGGCACCCCTTCCATGTGAAATTGACATCCGATTATTAACTGGACCAGAATTAATAGTTGGCTCTACGCGACTAAAGGCAGGAACAGCAACAAAAATGGCTCTTAATATTATTTCATCAGCAGTCATGATTCGTCTTGGGAAAGTTCTTGGTAACAGGATGGTGGATGTGGCAGTTACAAATAAGAAACTGTTAGATAGATCATTACGTATATTGAAGGATGTGGTTGATGCAGACAAAGACCAAGCAATCTCTCTACTTAACCAAACTAATGGATCAGTCAAACTAGCGATTTTAATAGCGATTAGTAACCTCGACATAGAACAAGCAAAGTCTCTGCTATCAACCTTCGATGGCCACTTAAGGCCAGCACTCGAATATATTAACTGCCAACACAAATTATATATATAAGCTATATGAGTATTTAATTATTTGTCTATTTGAACCTGGTGAGTTGGTTCAATTATTTTGACATATGAACACTATTGTAATATGATTAAGTTTTAAAGGGAACACTGTGAAGAAAGCTTTTATTGATACTGAATTTGGTTGTATTGAGCTTGAATTGTTTGAGGATGATGCACCTAACACAGTTGCTAATTTTATTAAGTTAGCTGAGTCAGGTTTTTATGACGGATTGAAGTTTCATAGAGTTATTCAAGGCTTCATGGCACAAGGAGGTTGTCCTAATTCAAGAGACGGGGCTAGAGGCGTGGCTGGAACAGGAGGTCCTGGCTATACGATTAATTGTGAAATCAATCACAATAAACATCTTCCAGGCTCCCTTTCAATGGCCCATGCAGGCAAGGATACTGGTGGAAGCCAATTCTTTATAGTTCATGAGTCTCAACCACATTTAGATGGATTACATACTGTTTTTGGGAAAACCAGCAATATTGATCTAGTCAAAAAGCTTTCTAACGGATCTTTAATAAAGAAAATCTCAATAAAATGAACTAAATCATTATTCATACCATAGGATTGTATTTATATTGCCTGATTCATTCAATGAATCCAACTGAAGAGAATTATTATTATCAAATTCATTTAAGTTTCTGTGTTCCTTAGTTATACTTTCAGATGGGTGGAATGCTCTTTGTTTATTATCAGTAATCAGGACACCAACTCTTTTAGTTGCTGGCCATGCACCAATTTGTTTGATGAATGATTCTAGTGTACTTATTTTAATTGTTTGAGGGGAGGTTTCATTCAAATCTAACTTAGATAATAATCTCCAGACAAATAGAGGCCTTTCCCAAATCGCTAATAATCTTGGGGCTGTCTCAGGAATTAAATCAATTTTTAAGGTTGAGGATAATTCCCTTGCTGAATTCTTTATAAATGACATTTGTTCATCGTTAACTACCCCATCCCAAAACACAACGATGAACTTAGACGTTACTAATGTTTGTTCTGATTTATTAGTTGATTCTATCATATGGCCCAATTTATCTCTTTTAGCGGCTAAATATGTTGAGTTATAGTCTCCAGGAGAAATAAGTAGAGGCAGTCTACTTTCCACATTTAATCCGTAGCCTCCTAAGCCTGCAATCTTCCTAGGATTATTAGTTAATAACCTGAGCTTGTGTATGCCTAGATCAGTTAGGATTTGTGCTCCAACCCCATAGTTTCTTAAATCAGCTGGGAAACCAAGCTTCTCATTAGCTTCTACAGTATCTAAGCCTCCATCCTGAAGGCTATAAGCCTTTAATTTATTAATTAGTCCAATACCCCGTCCTTCTTGGCGAAGGTATACAACAACACCTTCTCCTTCTTCTTCTATCTTTCTTAGGGCAGATTCTAACTGGGCTCTACAGTCGCACCTTAATGAGCCAAATGCATCACCTGTTAAGCATTCTGAATGCATCCTAACTAAAACAGGTTCCTCTAATGCTCCAGGTTCTCCCTTGATAAGTGCAACATGTTCTGTTCCATCTAATTCATTACAGTATCCAATAGCTGTAAAACCCCCAAATTGGCTTGGTAAGTTTGCTTTTGCTTTACGATATACGAACCTTTCATTCTCTAATCTAAATCTAATTAGATCTGCAATACTTATAAGTTTCAGGCCCCAGTCCTTTGCATATTTATATAATTCAGGAAGTCTAGCCATAGATCCATCTGAATTTTGTATTTCACAAATAACACCAGACGGTGATAAGCCAGAAAGCTGTGATAAATCAACTGCAGCTTCTGTATGACCAGCTCTTTTGAGTACACCACCTTTACGAGCTCGTAAAGGGAAAATATGGCCCGGTCTTCGCAGATCTATTGGACGTGTCTCAGGATTTAAGGCTACTTGAATAGTTTTGGCTCTATCTTCTGCTGATATCCCTGTTGAGACGCCGTGTTCAGGCCCAGCATCAATACTTACTGTAAAGGCTGTTTGGTTAGCATCTGTATTCCTATCTACCATCAGTGGCAAATCCAAGTGGTCTAGTCGTTTCCCTTGCATTGCCAGGCAAATTAGTCCTCTAGCTTCCCTTGCCATGAAGTTAATTTGTTCTGGAGTTGCGAATTGTGCAGCACATATGAGGTCACCTTCGTTTTCTCTGCGCTCATCGTCAACTACCACAACGCACTCGCCATTTCGAATTGCAGCAAGGGCGTCAGCTATTGCGTCAAATTGAAATTCGACGTTCTTGTTGGATTTACTTGAGTTAGTCAGGGTGCTAAGGATCGAACTGGCTCAACTCATTATCGACACGTTTACTATCGACTCGCATCAACCATGTCCATGGAAAGTGTATTTTCTCCATCATCGCAATCTATTCCTTTCACAAATAATACTCGAGTCGCTGTAATTGGAGCTTCCGGCTATGGAGGAATTCAGATGATAAGAGGATTGATTGATCATCCGAACTTTGATATTGCATATTTGGGTGGAGAACGTAGTGCAGGTAAACGATGGAGTGAGATTTGTCCATTCCTTCCTTTGGATCATGATCCTGTAGTTCAGACACCCAATGCAGAAATTATTTCTCAACAAGCCGACTATGCTGTGCTAAGTCTTCCAAATGGATTTGCATGCCAGATTGTTCCTGATCTCTTAAAACATAATGTGCGTGTAATAGATCTGTCAGCAGATTATCGATACAATTCACTAGATCAATGGAAACATGTGTATGTTAAAGAAAGTAATTTACATGAACGTCAGGATAAGGAGTTGTGCAAAGAGGCCATTTATGGACTACCTGAATGGAATGCTTTATCAATCTCTAAGGCGAGACTTGTAGCATCACCAGGTTGCTTTCCTACAACATCACTGTTGGCTCTACTTCCCTTTCTAAAGCAGGGGTTAATTGAAACAGAGGGTTTAATCATTGATGCAAAAACTGGTACTTCTGGTGGAGGAAGATCACCCAAAGAGAATCTACTCTTATCAGAAGCATCAGAATCAATTAGCCCCTATGGAGTTATTGGACACAGGCATACCTCAGAAATAGAAGAACAAGCAAGTGAGGTAGCAGGGAGAAGAATTAATCTGCAATTCACTCCCCACCTAATTCCTATGGTAAGAGGACTTCTAGCAACCGTTTATGGACGTCTAAGAGATCCTGGTCTAACAGCTGAAGACTGCACAACTGTTTTAAAAACATTTTATTCTCATCAGCCCTGCATTGATGTCCTACCTGTTGGTGTCTATCCAGCTACAAAATGGGTAAGACAAACAAATAAGGCGCTAATGAGTGTGCAGGTAGATTCTAGAACTGGTGGAATTGTGCTTATGTCTGTAGTAGATAATTTAATAAAAGGTCAGGCTGGGCAAGCCATACAATGTTTAAACTTAATGGCAGGTTACAATCAAGAGACGGGGCTAAACATAAAGGGATTCTACCCCTAAGTAAGAATTAATTAATCAACTTGCTCACAATATTTATTGAAAAGGGAAGGATCCTATGCTCCTGAAATTGAATTCTCCTCAAGATTAACTCCTCATCATCACCTTCATATATAGGCACTGCAGCCTGCATTATAATTGGTCCAGAATCTAACTCTAGATCGACAAAGTGTACAGTACAACCAGTTATTTTTACCCCAGAATTTAAGGCTTGTTTAATGGCATTGGTACCTTTAAAACTAGGTAATAATGATGGATGTATATTAAGAATTCTTCTAGGGTATTCATTTATAAGAGTAGGAGTGACGATCCTCATCCATCCTGCCATAATTATAAAATCCACATTTAGTTGCTTAAAACATAATGCGATTTGCTCATCAAATTTTTCCCTTGAGGGAAAATTCATGTGATCTATGATTTTGAAATCTATATTCAACCGCTTGGCTCTATTAATGGCATTGCAGTAATTGTTATTAACAATTAAAAGTGCTATTGAGGCATTAAGAATACCCTTGTCTATAGCTTTTGAGATTGCTTCAAAATTACTACCATTACCTGAAGCTAGAACTCCTAGCGTCAATTTCCTATTTGTTCGTTGATTTAAGAACGTTTTAGGAGAATATATTGATTCTTGTTTTAGGCTGCTTGCGGCTTCTGAATCGGTGTGGGACATAGAATTAATAAGTCTATTTAGGTATGAATGCGATTTCCTTGACAGAAGTATCGCAACAATGAAAACCTATTTTAATATAAAGCTTACCGAATAAGGTTAACAATTATCAAATTCAATAGGAATTAGTTATTCTATAATGACACAAGAAACTAAAATAATGAATATAAACAGATATTAAGGTTTTATTTTGACTAAATTACTAGAACTCTATATAGTAACTGAAGGTTTTATTTTCTAATGGATCAGATAGTAGAAGTACATCTGGATCTTAGAAATGCAAATAAACAGCTAGTAAAAGTAGAGATAAAATGGAAGCCTAAATCGAATCTACAAAGAATATTATTACCAACCTGGACACCAGGCTCCTACACAATAAGGGACCATTCGCAAAATATTTATAATATTTCCATCGAGCAATTAGGCCAAAACATAGAATTAACTAGAGAAAATACATCAGAATGGAGTTTTAAATCATTAGGGAATGATTATGCTAAACTGTCTTATGAAGTTCAAGCGACAAATCTAACAGTTAGGACATGTTATATTGACAATAAGTTTGCTTCACTTTGCTTACCAGCATTAATAATGCTGGTTTCAGAACAAAGAGATAACAAACATACATTAGAATTAGATCTTCCCGAGAATTGGGCTTCTTATGTGCCGCTTAAAGGAGAGAAAATTATAAGTGCTATTGATTATGATGAATTAATTGATGCCCCTATTCATGCTGGCTTGTTACCTAGGATGACATTTACTATTGGCTCTATACCACATGAATTAATTATTGTAGGTGAACATCCTGATTGTCTACCAGAAACATTTATCGACGACGTCAAAAAAATATGTAAAGCTGTTTGTAAAATACATGATGTTCAAGAACCTATAGCTAAGAGTTTTCAAATTGTTATCCAATTGATAGAAGATTTGTATGGTGGATTAGAACATGATAATAGTTTCGTAATTCAATATAGTTGGAGAGAAATTATAGATCCAAAGGGATACAGAAAGTTCCTTCAACTTATAGCACATGAATATCTTCATCAATGGAATATACGAAGGTTAAGGCCTGTAGAATATATTAGATATGACTATACTAGGCCAATCATTAGTGATAGCTTATGGTTCGCAGAAGGTATTACCAGTTATTTTGATCTGGTTATTCCATATATTGCCTTTATAACCAATTATGAGTCAATTCTAGAAGACTTATCTAAAGAAATAAATTTATATTTAAATACTCCAGGTAGATATTGCCAATCACTAGCAGATAGCTCTAGAGAAGCATGGGTGAAATTATATAAATCCACACCCTCAAGCATTAATAATCAAATAAGTTATTATAGATTGGGAACACTCCTAGCTTTTTGCCTAGACGTTGAGCTCCGAACATTGGATTCATCTTTGTCTAGGTTACTTAGAGAAATGTTTGCAAATAAGGAGTTACTTATTACTGGATATTCACGAACTGATATATTAAAGAGATTGGAAGAAATTGATTCTACGCTGCCTAGTAAACTAAATATATGGTTAGACACTACTGCCTCTATTCCCTTAATAGAATGCCTAAATAAATTAGGGCTTGACTTAGAATCTAAACCAAAACATCCATTCTTTCTTGGGTTGAAGGTTAAGAACGAATTAAATTCTATATTGATTAAATCTGTTATTAGTGATAGTCCTGCTGCAATTGCTGGTCTTATAACTAATGATGAATTAATAGCTATTGACAACTTTAGAGTTAAACGACAGGAAGATTTGTATTTACTATTCAAAGCGGGAACAGAATCAACAATAATCTATTGTCGAAGAGGAAATCTTTACGAGTGCAAAATAATTCCATCATTTGATAAAGAAAAGGAATGGTTTATAGTAGCCAACACAACGACTGCTAAAAGTGAAGAGGAATTGCTAAGGAAATGGCTTGACTTTGTTTAGCAGAATTAATAATACTAGTTTTAGAACAAATTCTAACCAATTATCACCTAATACAATTTAACTAAATCTTGATCAACAAACATTAGTTTGTCTATATATTATTCCCATTAGATTATAGAAGTGTTATTTTTCTATAGCTCAAAGCCTTATTGCTGTTGATGAGCTAACTTCAATAAGATAGAATTTTTCCAAGAATGGAATCTGTACCAGGAACCAATTTGCCAGATTTCAGTTCTGACAATCCTAGAGTTCTATGGGATCGTTTTTGTGAATTCCTTTGGTTCCATGAAGATCTAGGAATTTGGCTGGACATAAGCAGAATGAATGTTTCCTCAGCAGAAATAAATTCTCTTCTTCCGAATCTTGAGACGGCTCTGGTGGCAATGGATTCACTAGAATCAGGAGCAATAGCAAACAAAGACGAGAATAGACAGGTAGGTCATTATTGGTTGCGAAAACCTGCTCTTTCACCTAAGCAAGAAATTTCTACCTTAATTTCAAGCGAGATTGAACAAATAAGACAGTTTTCACAGGAAATTAATAATGGCACAATAAAAACCTCATCAAACTCAACTTTTACTAATGTTCTTTGGATAGGTATAGGAGGAAGTGGTCTTGGGCCCCTGCTATTAATAAATTCATTGCAGGAATTTGGTAAAGGCTTAAATTTTTATTTCCTAGATAATGTCGATCCAGTAGGGATTTCGCAAAAACTTGAACTAATTGGGCCAGATATTCTAAACACACTAGTCGTTACAGTTAGCAAATCTGGTTCTACACCTGAACCTAGATTAGCGATGCTAGAGGCAAGAAAATTCCTTGAAAGCCACCAGGGTGACTGGCCTTCTCAAGCGGTAGCCATAACAATGAAGGATAGTAAATTGGATAAGAAGGCTAAGGATGAAAAATGGTTAATGCGCTTTGATTTGCCAGATTGGGTCGGTGGAAGAACCAGCATAACGAGTTCTGTAGGCCTCTTACCAGCAGCCCTTATTGGTTGTGATATTAATAAGTTTCTGGAGGGCGCCTCACTAATGGATGAGGCTACAAGAAATAAGGATATATTTAATAATCCAGCTGTTCTTCTAGCAATTAGTTGGTATTTCGCTGGTGAAGGCAAAGGGCTTAGAGATATGGTTGTATTACCCTATAGAGATCGTTTGGAGCTTTTTAGTAGATACTTACAACAACTCGTTATGGAGTCTCTAGGTAAACGAGTTGATCGGAAAGGAGTTGAAACGAATCAAGGCATTGCTGTATATGGTAATAAAGGTTCTACAGATCAACATGCTTATATTCAGCAGTTAAGGGATGGACTAGATAATTTCTTTGCAACTTTTATTGAGGTTCTAGAGGATGAAAATGAATTACCTAATAGTGACAATGAGAAATTAGGTGATTTTCTTTCAGGATTCCTTCAAGGTACAAGAAAAGCCTTAACAGAAGGAGGAAGACAGAGTGTGACCATCACAACAAAGTATTTTAATGAGCGAATATTAGGCGCACTAATCGCATTATTTGAGAGGACTGTAGGGATATACGCTGAATTAATAAATATAAATGCTTATCATCAGCCAGGGGTAGAAGCTGGGAAAGCCGCTGCAGCTGAAGTTCTGGTATTACAGGGTGAAATTCAGAAATTATTATCAGATGGTATCCAAAGGTCAATTAAAGATATAAGTGATTGTTTGAATAATGATTCTAATGAGTCTATATTCCTTATACTTAGACATCTATCTCATAATGACTCAAGCATCAATGTAAAAGGTAACTGGGCAGAACCTAAAACATTGTTGTTTAACAAATAGCTGATATTTTAAATAGTTAGGGTACCAGATTTACAAGTTTACCAGGAACAACAATAATTCTACTTGGGAGTTTATCGCCTAACCATTTCTTTGCAATGTCACTTTCCCTAACTATATTTTCCAGTTGTTCCTTGCTTGAATTAGTTGATACATTTATAGAACCTCTAACCTTTCCCTTGATCTGGATAACTAATTCGTAGTTATCTGTGGAAAGGGCTTGTTTATCAACTAATGGCCATTCCTGTACATGGATACTATTTTGGCCTCCTATCTTCATCCAAAATTCCTCGGCTACATGTGGTGCGAATGGTGCTAACAACTTTACAAGTGTACTTATTGATTCAACCGCAACAGACCTACTTACTAAATAAAGATTATCATTTATCGAGTTAGTTAATTTCATTAATTCTGAAATTGCAGTATTAAAATGTAAGCCATGATCTAGATCTGTATTAATAGCTTCTATAGCCCTATGGACAAATCTTCTAAGTTCCTTATCTCTAGACGGAGAAATACTATTCAATGAATCCTCTCGATCTTCTTCTGAGCAAATGATACTATCACCATGTAAATTAATATAATTTTCAAATAATCTCCATAATCTTTGAATAAAACGAAATTGTCCTTCTACATCTGATTCGTCCCATTCTAAATCCTTCTCAGGTGGTGCCTTGAAAAGAACAAACATTCTTGCTGTATCAGCTCCATATTTTTTTATTACAGATTCTGGATCTACTCCATTATATTTTGATTTGGACATTTTTTCGTAATGTACATTTAACTTTTCTCCTGATTGAGGATCTATAGGATTAGATTGATCTAAAATGCAGTCTGATGGGATATATTTTCCAGAAACAGGATTTTTATAGGTCAGTCCTTGAACCATTCCTTGAGTTAAAAGATTCTTAAATGGTTCATTCACACTTATAAGACCATTCCGATATAAAAATCTTGTTAAGAACCTTGCATAAAGTAGATGTAAAATTGCGTGTTCTACACCTCCAACATATTGGTCTACTGGTAGCCAATCATTTATCGATTGTTTATTAAATGGTTGGTTATTATTGTTAGGGTCAGCAAACCTAAGAAAATACCAAGAGGAACAAATAAATGTATCCATAGTATCTGTCTCTCTAGTGGCATTAGATGATCCACATTTAGGACAAGAAACATTCTTCCATGATGGACTATCAATCAACGGGGAAGTACCCTTACCAGACAACTTGACATCTAAAGGTAATTTTACAGGAAGATCATCTTGTTCTAATGGCAAAACGCCACAGTTATCACAATGAATTATAGGTATAGGACATCCCCAATATCTTTGTCGTGATATTAACCAATCACGTAATCTATAATTTACCTTAGTTTCTCCAAGTTTCCTTTCAGAGAGATATTCTGTGATTCTAATTTTAGCTTCCCTAGAATCCATACCTGTAAATTGACCTGAGTCCTTCAAAATACCCTTACCTGTATAAGCAGAATCAATTTCTTCTCCTCCTTTGGCAATTGGCTTTTGTATAACTACTTGTTTTATTGGGAGATTATATTTTTTTGCGAATAAATAATCTCTATCATCATGGGCTGGAACGGCCATAACGGCTCCAGAGCCATAATCATTTAATACGTAATCAGATATCCATATAGGTACAAGTTGGTTGTTAACTGGATTAATTGCTGAACATCCTATATTTAGGCCATGTTTGGGTATATCATCTGAAAACGTATCTTTTTTCTCTGGATTGGAAACCATATTTCTAAAAGCCTCAATATCTCTAGTAATTTCTTTTGAAGAAATCTTGTCTACTAAGGGATGATCTGGCGATAGGACAAGATAGGTGACACCAAATAGTGTATCTGGCCTTGTTGTAAATACAGTTATATTAAAATCTTGTTCAGATTTGACCTTAAAACTTACCTCAGCACCTATTGATTTACCTATCCAATTAGCTTGCATTGTTCTAACTTTCTCAGGCCAACCTTTTAATAAGTCAAGGCCTTCTAACAATTCATCCGCAAAATCTGTAATACGTAGAAACCATTGTTTTAATTTCTTCTTTTCGACTGTAGCTCCTGATCGCCAGGATTTGCCATCTGGATCAACTTGCTCATTGGCTAGTACAGTCTTATCTATAGGGTCCCAGTTAACAGTTGCTTCTTTTTGATAAGCTAAACCATTTTTATAAAGCTCTAGAAAAATAAATTGTGTCCATTTATAATAATCACTATCGCATGTTGTAATCTCCTTATCCCAATCTATTGATAGTCCTAGCCGTGAAAGTTGTTGACGCATTTGAGCAATATTTTTTTTTGTCCAATCTGCTGGATCAACCCCTCTTTCTATTGCTGCATTTTCTGCTGGTAATCCAAATGCATCCCAACCCATAGGGTGTAAAACTGCAAACCCAAGCATTCGTTGGCGTCTTGCAATGACGTCAGTAATTACATAATTCCTTACATGCCCCATATGCAGATTCCCTGAGGGATATGGAAACATTGAAAGGGCAAAAAAGCTATTTTGCTCTTTTGCAATTGGTCTGGTTCTATCTATACCTATGTCTTTCCAGTGACTCTGCCACCTATCCTCAAGCGGTTTAGGCTCATAACGACTAGAACCTTGACTTGATAGCTGTTTTTTTTCTGGAGTCTCCTTCACTTGTTTTTAATCCCTTAACTAGATCGTGACACAAAATTGGAGCATGCAGGTGAGTTTATTGCTATCAAAACATATGATTAATATACGCTAGTCTTGAAAAGATTGTAATGTAACTGACAATAGCGTTTATAGGAATCAATTTGCTCGATGGTCCAATTCAGTAAATATCAAGGTCTTGGCAATGATTTCATCCTAATAGAAGGGAGGGGAAAGGTACTACCGACAAGAGTTATCCAACCAGATTCAGACTGGATAAGGCTTATTTGTGATAGACATTATGGCATTGGTGCTGATGGATTGATAGTTGTTAATAATCCACAAGATCAAGGGAATGTAAATATGAGAATTTACAACTCAGATGGAACAGAAGCTGAAATGTGTGGCAACGGGATTAGGTGCCTAGTTAAATTCTTAATAGATAATGACGACAATATATATAATCAAGAATATCGGATTGAAACCTTAGCCGGCTTAAAGATAGCCTATGTAGAAAAGAATAAAAAGATAAAGGTTGACATGGGTAAACCTATCTTTATTCCTGAACATATTCCAACAAAATTTACAATTGGAGGATCAGGACTTCCTGAAGGGTTGATAAGCATTCATGGTCAGGAGCTAAAGACAGTTTCTGTAGGCATGGGTAATCCTCATGCAATTATAAAAGTAAAGGATTTAAAGGAGATCCCATTTAAAATGTGGGGTAGATTAGTAGAAACAAATTCATTTTTCCCAGCAGGCACAAATGTACATTTCTTAGAATTAATAGATCCTGATACAATTAAAATACTTGTATGGGAAAGAGGAGCTGGTGCAACATTAGCTTGTGGTACAGGTGCTTGTGCATCTGCTGTTTCATCAATCATGATGGGTTTAACAAATAATAAAGTGAGAGTTATCCTTCCAGGTGGAAATTTAGATATTTATTGGCCTGGGAGTAATGAATCAGTACTAATGACTGGAGAAGCTAGCTTGGTTTATAAAGGAACGATTGAAGCATAATGCAAATTATAATTTCAACTAATTACTAATCTAGAAAGAAATGCTAGTAATAATAGTGGCTAATATAATTTACACATCAATTTCACTAACTATAGGATGGTAGTGAATCAAATTCCATGAATAATCTTCCAAATGAAAACAGATCAATCTACCTTGATGCAAGTGCTACTACACCATTAAGTAATGAGGTTTTAGATACAATGATAAACGTTTATCGTACCGGTTGGGGTAATCCCTCTAGTATTCATAAACATGGGACAATTGCTGCAGAGATATTAGAGAACTCTCGTTGGTCAATAGCCAAGTCGTTAGGAGCTGATCCAAGCAATATTATTTTCACATCCGGTGCAACTGAATCGATTAATATTGGGTTGCTAGGGTTAACGGAGCTAGAAAAGCCAGCAAGAATTGTTGTCTCATCGGTTGAACATGAAGCTGTAATCAATACAGCCCTAACACTAAGAAAAAAAGGTTGGGAGATCGCATTTTGGCCAGTAGACAGAAAAGGACTAATAAACTTAGAATATATAGATGAGTTATTATCTCCTCCAACAAGAGTAGTTTCAATAATATCAGCTCAGAATGAAATAGGTACAATCCAACCTATAAATATAATTTCGAATGAGTGCCTAAATAGGAATGTAATTTTCCATACTGACTCAACACAGTATTTATCTCAGGCATTACTAAATCTTGAAGAACTAGCTCAACTCGCAGTAAGTGCATCTGCCCATAAACTACAGGGTCCAAAGGGTACCGGTATTCTAATAATTAAGGACGATCTAAGAAAACAGATGCGACCAATAATTGATGGAGGTTCTCAAGAATTTGGTATCAGACCAGGAACTGAAGCAGTAGCGCAGGTAGCAGGCATGGCAAAAGCTATCAGTATCCTCTATTCTAATAGGAATAAACCTTTAAATAGATTAAATAAAGTCCATCAACTCACAATGAATTTAAAAACCAAACTCGAAGAGATTCCAGGTTTGAGATTCACTGGGGACCCTACCAATAGGTTGAAAAATCATATTTCTATGTTGGTAGGTACAAATGATGGCATTCCTGTTTCTGGCAGACAAGTTGTCAGAGAATTAGCTGCACATGGATTATCAGCTAGCAGTGGAAGTGCCTGTTCATCTGGGAAAAACCAGAGAAGTAGAATTCTTAAAGCGATTAATACCCCTCCAGAATGGCAGTATTCAGGCCTTAGATTCAGTTTAGGCCCTTGGCTAGAGCAAGAAGATATAAACATCGTTCCCGATATTCTCAATAAAGCAATTATACGAGTAGCAGAAAGAGACGAGAACTGATAATATTTGTAGAACAATTCATTCTTATGGCAAGTATCCTTCCAGCAGATTTAAGAGAAGCAGAGTCCAGGTTACTTAAATC
Organism: Prochlorococcus sp. AG-409-L18; assembly: GCA_003215535.1. Taxonomy (GTDB): domain Bacteria; phylum Cyanobacteriota; class Cyanobacteriia; order PCC-6307; family Cyanobiaceae; genus AG-409-L18. The sequence continues at coordinate 128,759 of QCKG01000001.1, read as the reverse complement.
AATAATTGAATCATTGCAAAATGAAGATTTTAATCGAATCTCTATAAATCTAAAGTTTGAGGGCCTAAGAATAATGCCTGTTGTTCTACGCTTAAGTAATGAATTAACTACTATTTCAAGAAAAAATTGTTTAGCCTGGCCTGATGCAGGTGGTACAGCCCTAGCAAAACGTGAATATCCGACTTGTGCTGGCGATATCTATTCATTTAGAGATTTACTTTCCGAAGATTATAATATTAAGGAAAATACGATTTTAATAGCTGTATCACCTCAGCCCTATGATTATGAGGACTTTATTAATCTGTGTGATGGGTATAAAGGTGTCATTATTATGGTAAATGGACGATTGGTAGATTCTACTGTTGGTATAGGCAGTATTGGCAGAGATAGGAACAAGTCCTTTTTACCGTCCTGGCATACTGCCTTTTCTCTTGAGCCACTAAGTGAAGGTGCATTAATGAGAGAGTACCCTCATGATTGGTCCTTATTTAAACTAGAACAAAATGGTTATCGTTATGTAAGAGATTTTCGCGCAAAACCAAATCAAGAGACTATTATGGAGGCAATGCTTTAATGCCTAATATGCTTACTGGATATGAGCCTAAACTATCTAAGAATTATTTGTTTCCTGAAATTACCTAAAACTATTATTCTCCTTACTTTAGGCTTAAATGAAAAATAAAAAGAAACCTAAAAACCATATTATTCCTCTTACCATTCTAACAATAATTTTAATCTTAAATAATGGAACAGTTAAAATAAATCTATTTCAGAAAATGAAATCTGAGATTTTTTTCTTATTTGCTAGGGATAGAAACAGCTTAAATCGAAAGATTTGTACTTCAATTCAGGATGAATTTCTAGATTTAATTGGTAGTGATATAGACAATTGGAGTTATACAATTTTGGATAAGGATTCTAATATAATATCTCAATTAAATGGGAACCAACCGAGAATTCCTGCTTCTAACCTCAAATTAATCACTACTGCATATGCTCTAGACAAATTAGGTCCTGGGTTTTTTCTAAAAACAGAATTGGCACTTAAATATGATGGTTCCATTGAATTAACTGGACAGGGAGATCCAGATCTTACTATTGGAAACATATCGGCACTCATAGATTCCGTTATTAATGATTCAACATTTAATAGAAATTCTAATCGAAACCTAAGAATATTGGTTTATGAAGAGCCTTCTAAACATTGGTGGACAGACGATTGGCATCCTAACGACAGATCAAGCTCATATGGTGCTGCTGTCACTAGACTTGCTCTTATAAGCAATGAAGAGCTGATTAATGATAATCACCCTTCAAATAAACTAATAGATCATATAGATTATAAATTAAGGACTTCTGGGTATATACCAAATCCAAAACTTAAGATTGCTAAAAACTATTCCTCTTTCCCCTTCCAAACGTCATTAAATAAAACCCACAGATCCGCTCCTATGCATGCTCTACTTAGCTTGGCTAACTCAGAAAGTCATAATTTCACTTCAGAAGTTCTATACCGTAATGCTGCCAAAACTTGGGACCCAATAAAAGCCTCTAATAACACTTTAAATTGGTTAAAATCTTTTGGTATCGACACAAATCGATTTGTTATTAAGGACGGTAGTGGGTTGTCAAGAGGAAACAGAGCAACCTCTAAAGGATTGGCATATTTACTTTATAAAATGGATAATCATAAATATTCTAAATATTATCAGTCATCACTATCTATTATAGGGGTAAGAGGAACCCTAAGTGTCTTAGGTCAAGACTCTAAATTAATGGGCCTGTTCAGTGGAAAAACTGGGACATTAAGAGGAATAAGAACAATCTCAGGAATATTAAACACTGTCGAGGGGCCAATTTATATAAGTGTACTTACGACAAACTCATTTAATGTAGATAGTAAAGTTCAACTTATGCTGAGTCGATTACTCGAATCAAGTAATTGTAGTATGTAGTTATACGTAAGATTGTAAAATTTAAGCCCATTATGTATTCCTCTTTTTTGTATCAGCCTGATAGCTAATAAATGTATTTGCTAGTTTTAACTTAGCTTGTCTAAGGTTTTCCAATTCTAGCCTAAACCTCTTTATTCTCTGTGAATACTTATTATTGAGCTGTCTTTGTAAATTAATTAATTCTCTTTTAACTTTTTGCTTTCTTGCTTTGAAATGCTTCTCTTGCTGAATCAGTTCAGAGCTAATTCTTCTATCAACATTATTAGATCTTTGTTTGGCGTCTGAAATTATTCGTTCATGTTCTAATTGTGCTTTCCTTTTGATGTCCTGAGCAATCTTTTCAGCTTGTAGCTTTATTTCGTGACTATTAAGAATCTGCTCTCTTTCATTTATGGCGTCTTTTAGAAGTATCTCTGCCTTTATTCTTCCTTGTTTAATGCAATCCTCCTTAGAATTAATTATATGCCTAGCCTTAGTAATCTCCTGTGGGATAGAAGCCCTTATTTGCTCTATAAGATCATAAGCTTCATGCTCATTGACCAATCTGCTGCTACAAAAGGGAATTCTGGAGCCTTCAAGTAGGAGCTCTTCTAACTCGTCAAGTTGATCTAAGGTTTTGAGATAATGATTTTCCATTTAAAGATGAATCACTTACTCATTAAATAACCTCTTTAAATCTTTTGCCACTATTTCTGGAACCATATGAGAGGTCTCACCACCAAATCTAGCAACTTCTTTAACAACTGAGCTGCTTAGGAAGCTGTGGCGAGCCTCAGTAGCAAGGAATATTGTCTCAAACTCACCATCCAAGGACCTATTAGTGTGAGCTATTTGCAACTCATACTCAAAATCACTTAAAGCTCGTAGACCTCTGAGGATTAAATCAGCCTTAGACTCGCGTGCACAGTTGACTGTTAGCCCATCAAAACTAATGATCTCTATGTTTCCAATATGAGATGTTGATTCTGATATCTGCTCAATTCGCTTTTCAAGACTAAAGCTGGGCTGTTTAGAAGGATTAGCTAGTACTGCAACGACAATTGTTCCAAAAAGGGCATTAGCGCGCTGAATTAAATCTAAATGACCGAAGGTTAGAGGATCAAAACTACCAGGATAGAGGACTCTCATAAGTTGAAAACCTAATGGTCGATCGTATAGGCCCAAAGGCTGATTAGAGTTATAGGAATTAAACCAGTTGTTTATGACCCTTGATCTAGAAGCCAAGAAACTACTCCTTAGAAAGATTCCACATGGTCTCTTTATCTGTGGGGTAAGCGAAAATGGAGAGGTTAATGGATTTACCGCTAGTTGGGTAACACAAGGATCCTTCGACCCCCCATTGGTTGTAATGGCTGTAAGGGCAGAGGGTTCAAGCCATGGAATTATTGAAAGGACATTGAAATTTTCTCTAAATATTTTGCGTGCTGATCAAAAAGAACTAGCAGCTGTATTTTTTAAGCCACAAAAGGCATTAGGAGGAAGGTTTGAAGCCGCCCCATTCAAACTGGGAGAACTTGGGATGCCATTGTTAGAAGATGCAATTGGAGGAGTTGAATGTGCGGTTCTTGGCCAAGTAAGCAAAGGAGATCACACAGTCTTTGTAGCTGAGGTTATGTCTGCGCATTTAAATAAAGATGGTGAATCACTAAACCTCTCCTCAACGGGATGGTCTTACGGAGGTTAAAAATTGCTTGACTGATATAAAAATATCAAATTTCAAATATCCAACTGGCAATAAGCCATGGTTAGAAGAAAGGCTAAAGGAGCTTCCAACTGCTCCAGGCTGTTATATTTTGAGAGATAAAAATAATCGTATCTTATATGTAGGAAAATCAAAATCATTGAGAAATAGGGTTAGAAGTTATTTTAGAAATAATGTTGATATAAGTCCAAGAATAAACCTAATGGTAAGTCAGGTTCATGATATTGAGATCATTGTTACGGATAATGAGTCTGAAGCTCTTACATTAGAATCTAATCTTATTAAAACAAACAAACCTTACTTTAATATCCTACTTAAGGATGATAAGAAATATCCCTATCTGTGTATAACATGGAGTGAAGAGTACCCTAGAATATTTATTACAAGAAAAAGAAGAAATAAAAACGAAAAGGATCGTTTTTACGGTCCTTATGTAGACGTGACATTATTAAGAAAAACATTATTTACCATCAAGAAGTTATTCCCATTGAGACAAAGACCAAGACCTTTATATAAAGATAGGACCTGCCTAAACTATTCAATTGGAAGATGTCCTGGTGTTTGTCAGAAAAAAATAAGTGCCGAAGATTATCATAATACTGTAAAAAGAGTTGCAATGATATTTCAAGGTAGAACAAATGAGTTAAAGAATATGTTGAGACAACAAATGGAAAAGCAAGCAGAAAAAATGAATTATGAATTAGCTGGTGCATTGCGAGATCAAATCAAGGGTATCGATCTACTTATGGAGGATCAAAAAATGTGCCTTCCAGACTCAAATATAAATAAAGATGTAATAGCCATAGCGAAAGGAGATAAATTGGCCTCAGTACAATTATTTCAGATGCGTTCAGGTAAACTTGTTGGACGTATTGGATATAATGCTGATTCAAAAGGTATTATTCCCAGCCTAATTATTCAACGAGTAATAGAGGAGCATTATAGTCAAGTCGACAAAGTAGAAATACCTGAAGAGATTCTGATACAATATGGATTAGAAAATACTAAATCTATAGAGGATTGGCTATCTAGACTTAGAAATAAGAGGGTAATTATTAAATATCCAACAAGAAAGAAGAGTATCGACTTGATAAATCTAGTACATAAAAATGCCATGTTGGAACTAAATAGAGTAAAAAAAGGGGAAGAGAAACAAAGCTTAGCTCTAGAAGACCTTGCTCAATTATTAGATTCAAACAATATCCATAGAAGGATAGAAGGATATGATATTAGTCACATTCAAGGAAGTGACGCGGTCGGTTCTCAAGTCGTCTTTATAGATGGCTTGCCTGCAAAGCAACACTACCGAAAGTATAAAATCAAAAGTTCGACTATAACTGTTGGTCATAGCGATGATTATTTAGCTTTAAGCGAAGTTATAAGAAGAAGGTTTAGGAGATGGGCTACTATAAAAAAAGAAGGATTTGACTTTGATAAGATTGGGAAAATTAAAGGTATTGACTTACAAATACATGGTTTAAATGATTGGCCTGATTTAGTGATGATTGATGGAGGTAAGGGTCAGTTATCTGCGGTTATGAAAACATTAAAAGAGCTTGGACTTGAAGAACATATAAATATATGTTCTTTAGCAAAGAAAAAAGAGGAGATATATCTTCCAGGTAATGATAAGGCTTTAGTTTCAGAAAAAGATCAACTTGGAGTTCAACTTCTTCGATCGCTAAGAGATGAGGCCCATAGATTTGCTATTAATTTTCATCGGGATAGACGAAGTCTTCGAATGCGGAAATCTCAATTATCAGAAATAGAGGGATTGGGTCCTAAAAGAATAAAGATTCTTCTGTCAAAATTTCCGTCGATAGAAGCTATAAAATTAGCAGGCAAAAATGAATTAACATCTGTTCCAGGACTAGGAGTAAAAATAGGAACCAAGATCTGGGAATATTTTCATGATGATGAAATAACTAACTAAAATTTGCCACTACTAATGGAAAAGTGGATGGTAAACTCAATTAAGATTCATTTTAGATAATACCAAATATATCATTGAAGTCACTATCAATACTATAATGCCATAAATGGCCTTTAATAAAATCATGACATTACCTCCTGAAGCCTACCTTTGGTTTAAGACCCTGCACATTATAGGAGTAGTTGTTTGGTTCGCTGGACTCTTTTATTTAGTTAGGCTATTTATATACCATGTAGAAGCAAAAGACTTAGAAACAGAAATAAGCAAGGCTTTCATGGATCAATATGCACTTATGGAGTTACGTCTATCAAATATAATTACAACTCCAGGAATGATATTGACAGTTTCTATGGCAACTGGATTATTAATTATTGAACCAAGCTGGCTAAAACAAGGTTGGATGCAAGCCAAGCTTTTATTCGTAAGCGCATTGTTGATATACCATTTCTTCTGTTACAGATTGATGGGACAACTTAAGATCGGCGAATGTAAATGGACTGGCAAGCAATTAAGGGCTTTAAACGAATTGCCAACATTACTGTTAGTTTTAATTGTTATGCTAGTAGTTTTTAAGAATCAATTTCCAATGGAAGGAGCAACATGGTTCATCATTCTTCTTGTTGTATTAATGGCGGCATCAATTCAGTTTTACGCTAGGTGGCGTCGAAAGCGTCTTGAATCAAGTAAAATTGGATAAGGAATTGAATAATAATATAATAGAATTAAGGAATTTATTATCAACAATAGGGCCAAATAGTTGTCCCGGAATCATTAATTTACATACCCATACTATCTATAGCGATGGAAGTTTAGATCCTCAATCAATAATAGAAATAGCAACTCAAAATAATCTTCAACACATTTCAATAACAGATCATAATTCCATTTCTGCCTATCCTCAACTTATTTCTAGTATTAAAAAACAAATATCCGATGGTTATACACCCCCAAAATTATGGACAGGAATTGAAATAAGTTGCACATTAAAAAATTGCCTAGTTCATATGTTGGGAATTGGTTTTGAGCTTAATAATAAATCAATGTCAAAATATATCAATGGGGAAGCATGTATAGGGGTAGATCTTAAGGCTGAATCTGTAATTAATGCTATCCATAAAGCAAATGGATTAGCTATATTGGCACATCCAGCCAGATATAGATTAGGGCATCATGAACTAATTTCATATGCCGAGAGACTTGGATGTGACGGAGCAGAAGCCTGGTATGACTACGAGCACAAGCCCATATGGAGCCCTACTCCTTATATCTGTAATGCAATTAATGAGCAATTAAATGATTTAAATATGTTATCGACTTGTGGAACCGATAGTCATGGATATAATTTAACAGGAAGATAAGTGATGTTAATGTATGTCATTTCTATTATAGTTAAATTTCTCTAGAGCCAAATCAGTATCTAAAATTACTTTTTTAAGTTTATCAATTTGACCCTTGCTTGGCTCTTTCCATAACTTCCTGTTTACAGATTCCATTAATCTTTCAGCTATATCCCTCATGACCCACGGATTTACTTCTTTAAGGAATTGATTAATCTTAGGGTGTAGAAGTATGTCATTACAAATAGAAGAGAAACACCAATCATCCACTTTCCCAGTAGTGGCTCCATAAGCAAATATATAGTCAACTGTAGCTCCTATTTCAAAGGCTCCTTTGAATCCATGCTCCATCATTCCTTTTTGCCATATTGGATTCAATACTCTACTTCTCATGACTTTATCAATTTCTTTTTCTAAGCTATGTATTCTAATCTTTTCAGGTCTAGAATGATCACCAAAGAATAAGTTAGGCATTTCACCCTTAACCTTTTCTACAGCAGAGGCCAAGCCTCCATGAAACTGATAATAATCATCTGAATCGAAGATATCATGTTCTCGATTGTCTTGATTATGTAAAACTACCTGAATATTACGTAGAGATGATTCCAACCCTAGTCGATTTTCAATGGGATTACAATTACGATCATAGCTCCATTGACTCCAAGATAAATAAGCATCTGCTAAATCTGACCTAGTTTCCCAATTGGAGGAATCTATTAGGCCCTGAATTCCAGCTCCGTAGGAACCAGGTGCAGATCCAAATACTCTAAATTGGGGCCCTTTAGTTCTGATCTTTTCTACTAATGGGTTGTCGTGATCTGACTCCTTCAGACTGCCTATTAATTCCTGGGCAAAATTCACCCAACCAACTAATTGAGGAAAAGCATCTCTAAAAAACCCTGAAATCCTCAAAAGTACATCTACTCTTGGCCTACCAAGAATGGTTAATGGAATAACTTCTAAATCGATCATTCGCCTTGATGGACCATCCCAAATAGGCTTTACTCCCATCAAGGCAAATAGTTGTGCTATATCCTCACCTCCATTACGCATAGTGGATGTACCCCATACAGATAACGCCAGATCAGATAGATGTACGCCATTCTCCATAAGGTGAATTTCCAGCAATTGCTCTGCACTCCTCTTTCCTAAATCCCAAGCAGATTCAGTCGGCAACCCCCTTAGATCAACACTATAAAAGTTTTTCCCTGTAGGTAATACTTCCTGTCTTCCTCTTGTTGGAGCTCCAGAGGGACCACTACTAACTCTATTACCTTGTAGTGCTCTTAAGAGTGATTTCTTTTCCTCGGAGGCTGAATTCAAAAGTGGGATAAATATATTTTGAATTAAATTAACCAGAATGGGATTACTTTTATTATCTGTATACCAATTTCTAATAGGAGTTATAGGATAATTCTTCTCTATAGAACTACTTTCCTGTAGTGAAAGATTAATTAAATTCTGCTCTTTAAGTAAATAAATAATTAGTAATCTGGCTTGCGATTCAATCCAATCTATAGCATCTGCCTTACGTTTCATCTTAATAGAACTAAAATTAGATAGAATATCCTTGTCATGATTACTTATGTCATCCGACTCTTTATCTGACCATGGATCTAATTCTAATAATAATAAATCGCTAATAGACTGTGTTAAACCCTTTAGATTAAGTTTAGGAACTCTAGCTATACATAATGCAAGGTCTATTATTTTACTTAAAGTAGGAGATTTGCCAAAAATATGAAGACCTGTCCTTATCTGAGATTCCTTTAATTCACAGAGATAAGCTTCGACTAAGTCAATCCTAGATTCAAAATCCAGTTGAGATGAATCGGCGCAAAGGGATTTAGTAATACCCGGCCAATTACAATCAATCAAGATTTTATTAATTTTTTCTTCTAGTATAAATACTCTTTCGGCTGAAATAGATTTAGCTTCAATATATTCGTCCAATAGATTTTCAAGAGTTAACAATTTCCCATATAAACCAGCTCGACCTAAAGGAGGAGTAAGATGATCAATAATCACAGCCTGAGATCTACGTTTTGCTTGTGAGCCCTCACCAGGGTCGTTGACTATAAAAGGATATATATGAGGTAAAGGTCCTAGAGCATAATCAGGTGAACAGAATTCACTCAAACCTACTGCCTTTCCAGGCAGCCATTCTATACTTCCATGTTTACCCATGTGCATAATAATGTTAGTGCTATGCACTCGCCTAATCCATAGATATTGAGCTAAATATCTATGTGGAGGTGGTAAATCAGGAGAATGAAGGTCTTTTAAAGAATCTTGGTCATATCCTCGACTGGGTTGGATTAATACTAAGATTTTCCCAAATGCAATTCCATGTACAGCAAAGCCAAGCTTATCCCTATCAATTGCTTTAGATGGTTCGCCCCATCTCTCTAAGATAGGGGCTTTAGCCTTTTCTGATAGGGTACTCCACCATTCCTGATATGACTCTAATGGCAAATAATCAAGAGTATCCTTGTGTGATGATTCAGGATCATTTGTTCTAACAGATAAGATTTTTTTTATTAATTGATTACCATCAATAAAAAAATCACTATCACCTAAATCATAACCTTCGTGATGAAGCCAATTCAACACTTCAGCGGTACTGTTTGGGGTGTCTAGACCAACACCATTAGCGATGCGACCATTCCTGGGTGGATAATTTGCTAAAACAATACACACTTTCTTTTCAAAGTTATTTAATGTACGAAGACTAATCCATTTTGAAATATGTTCACAGAGCCAATTTATACCAATAGAATATGGCTTGTATGTCTGAATCCTTGAACACAAAATATCATTTAAATACTTATTATCTTTAAAAGAAGTTGGTCGAGTGGTGATTCTGCCATCCAACTCAGGAAGAACAACCTGAATTGATAGATCTAATGGATCTAATCCTCTATGACTTGCCAACCAATCTTCTTGAGAGATACGACTATTTAAAATTTGAAAAACAGGAACATCTAACTTTTGCCAGAGCGAACCTTCGTCAGAGAATTTACTTGCTGAAAGGGATGAGAAAGAGGTTGCTGTAATCAATGCTTGTATATCTACACTCTTAAAAATTTCAAGTACACTATTATTAACCAAATCGTTTCTCAAAGTACTAATTAAAAGCGTTTTAGGTGAGAAACCTTTATTTCTCAATATTCTATTAATTTCTTTTAGTAATAAGAAATCTCCTGATTTTACTAGTGATTTATAATACAATAGGCCTATTGATGGACCTTTTTCTTCTCCCCATTCCCATTTTTGAGGGTCAGGAGTATGTCTGATTTTAAATTGTGATAGCGATATAGCTTTTCCTGATAACAAGCAATTGAATATCTCCAAGCAATTTAAAATATTTGCTGAACCACCCTCTCTAAATAATTGCGCCAAATGAGAAACAACAGAATTATCAATGTTACTTATGTGGTGTAATTCATCTTCTTGATCTAAAGTCCCAGAAATTACAACAAGTATTCTAGAGGATATCTTTTCCTTCCAAATAGATAGTTGATCTAAGCCATAACTCCAATGACCTCTACCACCAATTAATCGAACAACTATGAGCTCAGCAGCCTCGCCTGTTGAAGAAAGGTAATGATCTACTTGAGAAGGATGCTTTAGACAATCAAGTTCTATAGCCCTTATAAAGTCAGCTTTCCCATTAAGTGTTGATTGAGTAAGGCTTGAAGCAATTGCGGAGATATCCGAGCTTGCACTTGAAAGGAATAGAATCCTTGCGCATGGTTGCTCTATTAAAATAAAGTCTTCGTTAGGACCATCTCCTGAGAGGCTTGCGATACGGTGCATCTACTCATTCTGAACCTTTAACCAAAAAATACTTAGCCATGATGAGAAGATTTTGCAAACCACGACAAAAGCTGTGATGCACAAGTTTTTACCTTATGCATGGTTTAAGGGCAAATGCGTCCCCTTTGATGAAGCAAAGGTTTCAGTGGCAACGCACGCCCTTCATTATGGGACTGGTGCCTTTGGTGGTATGCGAGCCATACCCGACCCCAAGGATATAAACACCTTTCTTCTTTTTCGCCCAGACAAACACGCCAAAAGACTATGCCAGAGTGCAAAATTACTACTAACAGAGCTTAAGGAGGAAGAAGTCCTAAGAGCATTAAATACTTTTCTAAAAACAAATCGCCCTAATAAGCCAATATATCTAAGACCATTTGTTTATACAAGTGACTTAGGAATTGCTCCAAGACTCCACAATATTGAGACAGATTTTTTAATATATGGGCTTGAACTAGGAGATTATTTATCACCAGAAGGTGTGACCTGCAGATTTAGTAGTTGGACTCGACAAGAAGATCGCTCATTACCGTTAAGAGGCAAGATAAGTGGCGCTTATATCACAAGTTCACTTGCCAAGACAGAAGCTGTTATGAGCGGTTTTGATGAGGCTTTGTTACTAAATAGTCATGGCAAAATATCAGAAGCGAGTGGGATGAACTTATTTATCGTGAGGGATAATATACTAATAACACCAGGAGTAGATCAAGATATATTAGAAGGAATAACAAGAGCAAGTGTTATTGAAATAGCAAAGAGATCAGGCATTAAAGTAATAGAAAGACCTGTGGATAAATCAGAATTGCTAATCTCAGATGAAGTATTTCTCACAGGAACTGCTGCAAAAATTACACCAATAAGAAGGCTAGAGACAACAGAACTAAACAATAAACGCCCCGTAATGGAATTGTTACGCCAGAAACTAACTGCCATTACTGAAGGTAGAGACAATGAATACATTGACTGGATCAGTAAAGTATCCATGAACGATTAATAGTTTTATACAAGATTGTGCTTAAAAAACCCTTAAAGCGTATATTGCATTAGGTAGGTAAAAGAAGAATGACTAAAAGTGATTGTAATGAGTTTTATACACCTCCTACGTTCCTTGAACGTTTAAATTGTGATGATCATCCAGTCCTAATATTTGACGGAGCCACAGGCACGTCAATTCAGAACCTAAATCTTAAAGCAAAAGACTTCGGAGGAGCTGACCTAGAAGGATGTAATGAGAATCTTGTCATTACAAGACCAGACATAGTTGAGGAGATACACAATCAGTTTCTAAGGGCTGGATGCGATGTAATAGAGACAAACACATTTGGTTCTAGCCCGATAGTTCTAAGTGAATATGGTCTACAGGATAAGACCATTGAACTCAATGAAATTGCAGCACAAATAGCAAGAAAAGCAGCCGAAGAATTTACTACACAAACTAAGCCTAGATATGTTGCAGGTTCTATTGGGCCAACGACTAAATTACCAACATTAGGACATATATCATTTGACGAATTGGTATCATCATACCAAATACAAATTAAAGGCTTAATAAAGGGAGGAGTAGACCTCTTTATAATTGAAACCTGTCAAGATGTTCTTCAAATAAAGGCCGCTATAGAAGCAATAAATAAATGCCTTAGAGACTCATCAAAATCAATCCCAATAATGGTTTCTATTACAATGGAGACTACAGGTACAATGTTATTAGGAACAGATATTGCTGCTGCCCTTTCAATACTTGGACCATATTCAATAGATATTCTTGGCCTTAATTGCGCAACTGGACCAACACAAATGAAGGAACATATACAATATTTATCGAAATATTCTCCATTTATACTGAGTTGTATTCCTAACGCTGGTCTTCCGGAAAATATAGGAGGTGTGGCTCATTATCGCTTAACACCATTAGAGCTTAAAATGCAGATGATGCATTTTATAAAAGATTTAGGTGTAAAATTAATTGGAGGTTGCTGTGGAACTACTCCTGATCATATTAAATGTTTATCTGAGTTGGTAGAAGAATTAGCCATTAACAATCAAGATGAATTAGTTGAAGGAGTTGGGAATCAAAAATACCAACTAGAACCTTCCGCTGCTTCAATTTATACAACAACAACTTATAAACAGGAAAATTCATTTCTAATAGTTGGCGAAAGATTGAATGCTAGTGGATCAAAAAGGGTACGTGACTTACTTAACAACAATGATTGGGATGGTCTTGTATCGATAGCAAAAACACAAGTCAAGGAAAATGCTCATATTCTTGATGTAAATGTCGACTATGTTGGTCGAGATGGAGTTAGTGATATGAAGGAATTGGTATCTAGATTAGTTACCAATGTAAACCTTCCATTAATGCTTGATTCAACAGAATGGGAGAAGATGGAAAGTGGTTTAAAAGTATATGGTGGTAAGTCTATTTTAAACTCAACAAATTACGAGGATGGTAATGATAGGTTCTTCAAAGTTTTAGAACTAGCTAAAAAATATGGTGCAGGTGTTGTTGTAGGAACGATTGATGAGGAAGGAATGGCTAGAACTGCCTCAAGGAAATTTGCAATAGCCAAAAGAGCATACAAGGATGCAATTAACTTTGGCATAGCCCCACATGAAATATTCTACGATCCATTGGCTTTACCTATTTCAACTGGAATAGAAGAGGATAGACGTAATGGAATAGAAACAATTAAATCAATAGAGCAAATACGTGCTGAGCTAAGAAATGTACATATAATATTGGGAATATCAAATATTAGTTTCGGCTTAAACCCTGCAGCTAGGATAACACTAAATTCAGTATTCCTAGATTATTGTTGTAAGTCTGGACTTGATTCAGCAATTGTATCACCTGCAAAAATTTTACCACTTTCTAAAATCAGTGAAGAACATAAAAAGATATGCTATGACCTTATCGAGGATAAACGTATCTTCAAAGATAATAATCTTACATATGATCCTTTAACTAAACTAACAACAGCATTCGAGGGTATTTCAACTAAGCAAGCTAGAGAATCTGATAGAAGCTTAAATAAGCTACCATTAGAAGAAAGATTGAGTAGACATATTATTGATGGAGAAAAATTAAATATAGAAGAGACACTTAATCAAGCACTAGAGAGCTATAAGCCTCTGGAAATAATAAATAATCACCTTTTATCTGGTATGAAAGTAGTCGGTGAGCTATTTGGCTCAGGCCAAATGCAATTACCTTTTGTTCTACAATCTGCAGAAACTATGAAGCAAGCTGTTTCATATTTAGAACCCTTTATGGACAAGGAGGAGGGCCAAAATACATCCAAAGGAAAACTTCTTATCGCCACAGTAAAGGGTGATGTACATGATATTGGAAAGAACCTAGTAGATATAATCTTAACGAATAATGGATATGAAGTAATTAACCTAGGAATTAAGCAGGATGTTAGTGCTATTACTACAGCCCAAAAAAGATACAATGCTGATTGTATTGCAATGAGTGGACTCTTGGTTAAATCAACAGCATTTATGAAAGAGAATTTGAATGAATTTAACAATCAATCAATAACAGTTCCAGTGATATTAGGAGGAGCGGCCTTGACCCCACGTTTCGTAAATAAGGATTGTAGTGATGTATATAAAGGTATGGTTATATACGGTAAGGATGCTTTCACAGACTTGAAGTTTATGGATGCTTATATGGAAGCTAAAAAAGAAGGTTTATGGGATGATCTTATAGGATTCAAGAACGGTAATCCTGAAGGAATAACATTAGGTGACAAAAATAGATTAGTTGATTCAGTAAAATCATTACCATACAGCGTAACTGAAAAATCTCCCGATAAATCACTAACAAACATCAGTAATAGTTACAACCTTCGGTCTCCATTAATACCTCTAGAACCAACCATAAAACCACCTTTTATAGGGGCAAAGATTGTTTCATCGCATGAAACAAAGCTTAAAGATATCGTTAATTATCTAGATAAAAATGCACTATTTTCTAGCCAATGGCAAATGAAAAGGATTAAATCACAATCTAAAGCTGATTATCAAAACTTCTTAAAGGATAAAGCGGAGCCAATTCTAAATAAATGGCTAGAAATAATGGAAGAACAAGAATTAGTTTCTCCTTCTGCCGTTTACGGCTATTTTCCATGTGGTTCAGAAGGAAATAAGCTAATGATATTTGATCCAATTAATAACGAATTACTAGGACGCTTCGAATTCCCCCGACAGAAAGGTGGAAACAAGTATTGTATTTCTGATTTTTTTAATTCAATTAGCGATGGCAAACCCACTGATTATATTGCGATGCAAGCTGTTACTATGGGAGAAAAGGCAAGTTTATATTCTCATCAATTATTCAAGGATAACAAATACTCCGAATATTTATTCTTCCATGGATTAGCAGTACAGCTTGCAGAGTCACTTGCTGAAACTATTCACGCAAAAATAAGAATAGAATCGGGATTTGGAACAAATGAGCCATCCGATATCAAGGGTATACTTGCTCAAAAATATAGAGGTTGTAGATATTCATTTGGTTACCCTGCCTGTCCAAATGTCGGGGATTCAAGGCAACAATTAAAATGGTTAGGAGCATCGCAAATTGGCCTTTCAATGGACAGTAGTGATCAGTTATACCCAGAACAAAGTACCACTGCTATCGTCGTGCTACATAGTAAGGCTAAATACTTTAGCGTTTAATTAATTCTAAGATGATTTTTCTATTTGGCTAATAAAATTTATATAGAACATTGAACTTATAAAAATAAATTGATTTAAAAACTAGAAAATTAAGTATTAGCAATTAGCTAGATCTAGTTAATATTCAATTATTTTTTTAGTCCTTGCAAAGCGTTTCCATGGTTTCTATGACTTCCTGCTGGAAATCATCTAGTAAATCTGAATCGCTGAGGTCTAAGCCCTCACCTGCTGCATTTTGAGTGAGTTCTTGAAAATGAAAAGCGCCTTCGCCGTTTGCAAGAAACTCGATGGCAGACGTTTCCCCACTCTCGCGAAAGGCATCGCATAGAGCAAGAAATGCTGCGTCTTCAGTGAACTCCCAGTCCATTGAGGAGATATTACTAACTGACCTTTAACCCCTTCCCCCCTGCATTCGTCAACCATCTTGCAGAAAAATGTGTCATTAATTTGGCAAAACGAACTGTTGATTAACCTAGTTTACTTCTCGAAACTCCTTTTGCCGCAATAGATGTGAGGTGGTAGATAGGCCTTTAAAATAAAAAAATTGCAAATCTGTTAAATCGTTTGTTTCCTGACAAAAGACGAACCATTCTCTAGACCAACCATTTGTATTTGGAGAAGCCATTCTCAGTAATTTTCTTCCAAGACAATCCAAGGAGTGTTCAAGAACAGTCCCATGAAGAAAAAAATCATTTAAGGACTCACTTGGGCGAAGATCCGCTGCAAGGAAAAATCATTCAGGCGATCGATATAAGCCCTCCAGGCAGCCGAAAGACCTGCCATGGCGCCTTTTAGTGTTCCAGGGTTAATAGGTGGCTTTAAGGACTGTATAGGTGGAATTTATGGTGAGGTGATGAAGATCGTGACTCAAGTGTCTCAAAAAAATTCAAGCCTCATCGTTTTTACGAATGCTCAGTCATAATTAAATAGTTTATCTTCAGAAGAGGGTTTGACAGGTTGCCTAAGTTATCTCCATATAAAAAAAGAAATAACTATTATAGTAAAAAATATTGTTTAATAGAATTATTTGAAACAACAATTTTATACAAAAAATAGCTTATAAAAATGGAATCATATTGGAAAACAGCAATTATAAAAAGCAAGCAAGCTGTGGAAAGCGGAGCGCTTATACCACTAAGAACGAAAAGAGTAGATATAAAATCAAATACTAATGCTCCTTTTGAACTTCGGAAATTGATTAGTGAAAAACCATTACACTTAAATAAGGAAGGACCAAAAACCAACCCCTTTTTACCTTGGGATAAAAGGCTAGAAGTAGCAAATATCGGTAATAACCATGTCCTGATACTAAACAAATTTCCAGTCCAATTTGGTCACATGCTTCTAATAACAAGAAGCTGGTCACCCCAAAATGGTTGGTTAGGTGAAAGGGATTGGGAAGCCCTTGTAGAAGTTGAAAATGATACAAAAGGCCTATGGTTTTTTAACAGTTCACCAGAATCAGGAGCGAGTCAACCTCATAGACATCTCCAGCTATTACGAAGAAAAAGCAACGAATTATTATGCCCACGTTCATATATATTTGACGATATAATTAGTAGATACAAAACAACAGAATTGCCAACAGATAATGGGCATTATGCATACCCTAGAAAAGCTGAACAAACATTTTTAAAAATTAAAGAACTTCAAAACAATTATTTAGAACTTGCACGAGTTACAGGGTTAGGAGATCCCAGAAGAAATGATTATCCACTTTTTCCATATAATCTTCTTATCACACCAAGGTGGATTACACTTATAAAGCGTTCAAGAGACAGCTACCAGGGCTTTAGCATTAATGCATTGGGATTTGCCGGATACCTTCTAATTACTACAGAATCAAATATAGAATGGCTTGAAAGATATGGCCCTAATGAACTCTTAAAAAGGGTTATGTAGAGATAGAACTATAAATTTAAGTTAGGATAGAAAATGTTATTGATCTGAATTAACAACCTGATTTGTGTCATCACGTTGAATTTGTTCCTCTAGCTTATTGATAGAAGCGTTCACAGAAGCCAACTTTCTTTCAAAGTTATCACGTAAATAAAGAAGCAATTCTAATCTGCGTTTCTGATAGTGTTTTCTTCGGGTTGATAACCCTTGTGCCGACTCACAGTAGGATTGGAAGAACATTTGAAAAAATGATGTAATGAGATCATGGACTAAATCATGGGGATGTGCGTGATTAAAACAAATTTCTTTTATACAAAAAACTTATCTGAATCTATCCTTTGAAAAGGATAATTAATATTGAATAGTAAATTCAAAGAAATTTGAAACCAAAAGTAAAGTAATAGTAACCAATTATCCCAGTTGAATACAAGCTATTAGATAATTTATAAAACAAATAATAAATTCAGTACTAAAGCTAATCATTAATAATGCAAATAGAATCGGTTGGGCAAAATATCCATAAATGCAAACCTATTATCTAAAATTTTAGTGAAGAGCAGTCATTTAGTAATTGTGGTCTATATTTAAATATCTGATCTCTATAAGCAGTGTCTTCTCCCGAGATCGACAAGACAAGAAGAATATCAATTGATCTTCCAGAGCATTTGATAGCGAGGCTTGATCAACTTAAACCAGAATGGGGGTTAAGAGGAAGGGGAGCTGTTCTTAAAAGACTGTTAGAAGAAATACTTGTTGAAGACAATATTAGTGATAAAAATGAATTCAAAGATAACTATAAAGGAGCTGATTTATCAACAGTTGCTAACAATTTAATAGGGAGCGATTCAATCATTCCTAAATACAATGAGACTAAGGCTTTAGTGTTAGTAGGGAAGGGTTTAATAGATTCAAAGGAGAAAGGTGTAGTTAACCAAAAAAATTCAAATGATTGTTATCCTGAGGATAGTATTCCCTTAAGTCAAAATGCTAACAAAATAGATCTACCAGGATTTGTACAAAAAAAGACTCATCAATTAAAGGTAAGTCTAGGTAAGAAGCCAGGAAGTAGTAATACTGACGATCTTATGGTCACCAGTGTAAGAGAAGTGGATATAAAAGTTGCACTCAATACAGCAATAAAACATTGGTATTCTCTTTATGGTCAGGACCCTGGAGAAACTGTTGTTGAGGCCTCAATGATTTGGTTGGCTAGAGATATCTGGCCAAATGTTGAAGGGACGGAGGGTTGTACATTTACTTGGAGTGCCGCAAATAAATGCATGCAAAAATATCTGAAAGGTTGGGCAAATAAGGACGCTAGCTTTGATAGGGTTATTGTTATTGCAGGCGTATTAGAAGATCCCTTTGCTACTGAAAACCTCCCTCAAAGGATGCCAAGTTTGATTCGTCGGTTTGTTAATAGTTTTAGAAGAAGTAAAAACATAACCTCATTTGAGACTCTTGAGTCCACAATGACTGTGCACGGGGCTCTAAAAATTCTAAGTCTCCCAACCGAGGCAGGCTCATCACTTACTCTTAAAAAAGTCAGAGCTGCATACAAAAAACAAGCTGTTTCCGTTCATCCTGATGCTGGGGGGAATACTGAATCAATGAGAAGGTTAAATGAAGCCTATCAACTTTTGAAAGAACTTTATAGACAAGCACAAAACTAAGTTAGTCAAACTAATTACTTTCATCTCTTCTAGATCACAGAAATACGACATGTACAACATATCCCATATGAGACTCAGCAATAGTCTAATTATGAGTCCAGGCCAAGACAGGAGAGAGGATATCCAGAATTTTTTGTAATTTAAAGGTTATCGGATGTATTTATATAAAGTTAAAACAGACAAAATTATCAAAAAAGCGTGAATACAAAGATATAAAATTCTTGATTTTGTCCAAGAACAGTCCAAGAAAATCCTACTTAAGGAAAAGCGTTGCAGTTAGGACGATTGCAAGCCTGAGTACCTGTCATATACACAGGTACTCAGGCTTCAGGAGACTCGATGCAACCTTTTGCCAAAGCTTAATCATGAATAGAGGATTAAATTTCAGGATTCCCATATAAGTCTTTATCTAAGACTATAAACAAGTCTCATATAAGAATTGCGAGCCCAACTAATTTCGGACAAACGCAAATTCTCGAATTAAATTTGCACTACTCTGTAGTAATAAGAAACTAAAATAACAATGATGAAATCAAAGTTGTGTACTTCAATGGATTTCAATGAATAATCCTATTATCAATAATCTCAGATGAGACTAGTAATTAGTCTTATCTTGTATCCATAGTTAGACTTATGACACCGAGATTCTATCGACGACGGGCTTATAAGAACTAATATCATGAAGTATTCTGATCAAGAAATTAAAAAAGGAATAGGACAGCAAGCAGGAAATATTGTTTATGTGACCTGCATCGATCTAGATGACAATGGAAATGGAATTGGAAGATATGAAGATGAAATATTTATAGTCCCAGATTTATTACCTCTAGAAATAGGTTGTATCAAATTAGTTTATAAAAAAGGAAATGCTTGGGTTGGGAAACTCTTATCTAGAAAAAAGGATTCACAATACCGACGATTGTCTAATTGTAGTTATTCGGAAAAATGTGGTAGTTGCTCTCTTATTAATTTAGAATATAAGGAACAACTAGAGATAAAGCAAAATAAGGTAGATAATGCTTTAAAGAGAATAGGAGGTATAGCTCGTAATTCACATAAAATAATAAGTATATTAAAAGAAGAATATGGTTATAGGAATCGAGCACTAATTCCAATAAAAAGGTCAACAAAAGGCAAAATCATAATCGGTTATTATGAAAAAGGAACTCATGAAATAGTAGATATAGATGATTGTATTGTTTTAGAGCCTAGATTATCTAAGTATATACTTCCCATCAAAAATGAACTTCAAGAGACAAATTTAGGAGCTAAACCAGATAACGAAGTCTTTTCTAAAATACGTCATATAGGCTTAAGGATAGGATCTAGGACTGGAGATGTCCTAATTACAATTATTTGTAATCATAATTGTTTACAATCTATAAAGCCATTAGCAGATAAATGGTATAGGCAATGGGAGGAAGTTAAGGGTATAACATTAAATGTACAACCAGAATTTAATAATAAGATTTTTGGGAAAAAAACTTTTACCATAGCTGGTGAAAACACCATAAAAGAAATTTTTTGCGAATTGGAGCTATTGATAGGATCCACAACTTTCTTTCAAATAAATACTGCTCTAGCAGAGTTTATAGTCAATAAAATAAGTAATTGGTTTGACCAAGGCAATAGTACAAAACAAATAATAGATGCTTATTGTGGCCTAGGAACCATATCCTTACCTTTAGCTAGAAACGGTAGATCAGTAATCGGTATTGACATAAGCCATGAATCAATTCAATTAGCCAGATTAAATGCAATAAGAAATCATATTCATAATGTACATTTTGTAAAAGGCAATGTAGAAAGGCAACTTGAAAATTATTTGACTTCAAACCATGGATTAGTTGTAGATCCCCCCAGGAAGGGTTTATCAAAAGAGATCTTAGAGATTATTTTGAGGAAACTACCTAGTAAGATTGCTTATTTAAGTTGTAAACCTTCTACCTTGGCAAGGGATTTAAAGCTCCTAACATTAGTAGCAAATAAATATGATGTGGAATCAATCCAGCCCATCGATTTCTTTCCCCAGACCACACATGTAGAGTGTCTTGTACTATTAACGCTAAAACACTAGCAACGTAATTCTGCATTAAACTTATTTCTCAACTGTGAGATTATTTTTTCCTGAATTGGTTCTATGTCTTTATCTGTCAATGTGGTCTTACCCCTAAAAGTAATTCGAAAGGCCTGACTACATTTATTATTATCTAGTTTCCCCCCTTCAAAGCGATCAATTAAAGTAACATTTTCAAGTAGGGGTTTCCCTGACTTTCTTATTATTTGTATTATCTCTGACGACAATATTGTTTTATCAACTATTAGTGCTATATCCCTTTCTATAGCAGGTACTGTTGCGAAAGGTCTATAACTTACTGTCCAATTATTGTCCCTCGTAGCCGAGTTTAGAAGGGGTTCTAGTTCAATTTCAAACATATAAGACTCCTTTGGTAGATCATATTGCTTTGAATAAGAAGGATGTAATTCGCCAAAATATCCTATTTCGTTTCCCTCTAAATAAAGACTAGAGCTTCTGCCTGGATGAAGTAATTCATTATCTTCTAAAACCTTATCAATTATTTTAATTCTAAAATAATTAAATGTATTTGTTAGCACACCTCGTGCTTGAAAATAATTTAGATTATTATATTTACCATTTGTTGACCATATTTCTAGCGATCTATGGCCTGAAATTAAACCTCCTAGAATTTTAACTTCTAATATTTCTGCTTCCTTCCTTCTAAATACATTACCAATCTCAAATAACCAACAACCATTTTGCGAGGATTTTAGATTTCTCTGGCAGATTTTTATATGTTCATGCCATAGGTTGACTCTTAACTGACTAGTTTCCGATAAAAGTGGGTTAGATATAGCTATACCTGCATTTTTAGTTGCTTCTGCAGAGACAAGAGACATTGATGTAACTTCCTGAAGTCCATTACCTATCAGAACTTTTCTAAGATCCTTTTCAGCCATTTGCTTTCTATTTAGAATTCCAGGTTTAATAGGATCAGGTAATTTGCTCCCAAATTTGTCATATCCTGTTAATCTTGCTATTTCCTCTATTAAGTCGATTTCTCTTGTTAAGTCATTAGACCTGGATGGATGAACAACTACGTTCCAGCAATGATCATTATAAATATATTTACAACCAATAGAACTTAGAATTTTCTCAATTTGTGAGTTATCTATATACCTACATTCGTTTGATTGTGTTGAGGCTAGCTTATGAACTGGAAGGATATCCTTATTAGATTGTATAAGAGGTCCTAAAACCTTATTAATTGTTGATTTTTTGAGGTGAATTTCTTTTAAATTATCTATTTTATTATTTTGATACCAAGCTCCTAATAACTTTATTTCCCTTAGATCATTTAGGATTTCTACAACTCTGGCCGAAGAATGCAGAACATTCTCTCGATTGATTCCTTTTTCATACCGACTACTAGCTTCTGTCCTTATACCAACTATTCGAGATCCATTTCGAATATCCTTTGGGGGAAATATCGCTGATTCAAGCCATATACTTTTTGTATTAATGTTAACTGATGAATCCTTACTTCCTATAATTCCTGCTATAGCAATTGGTATATTAGTACATGTTATCAAGAGGCATGTTGAGGAAAGTATATGTTCCTCGCCATCTAAAGCTATAAAGACCTCCTTATCTTGTGCATATCGAATCCCAAAATCATTTCTTGTAATTTGCCTTCCTGCAATCCTTTCAAGGGCGTCTGCGTCAAAGGCATGCATAGGTTGTCCCTGTTCAAGCATTACATAATTGTTAATATCTACAATTAGATTAATACAGTTAATTCCAGCATTAATTAACCTATTTTTAATATCTATTGGTGTTGCTAATGTGTTATCTAAATTGTCAATTAAGGATATTGAGTACAGAAGATCATTGAATAGTATTGATTCCCTTTCACTTAAGAATTGATGACTTTCAAAATCTACAATTGATTTTACTTCTGGTAAATTCAGTTTGCCCTCAGTAAGTGCTGATACTTCTCTTGCGATACCTACCATTGACATTCCATCAGGTCGATTAGCCGTAATTGCTAAGTCAAGAATTTTGTCGTTTAGACCAAGAATCCCTGATACGCTGGTTCCTAAAGCTGGTGCTAAATCAAAATATTGATCAAGTTCCGCTATACCCTCAGAGTTCGATGAGAGTCCGATCTCTTCTAATGAACAGATCATTCCTTCACTAAGTACTCCCCTTAATTCACTAGATTTGATTTTTATACCTTTTGCAGTTAATACGGCCCCTACCTTAGCTACTGCAACATGTATACCTGGTCTTACATTTAAGGCACCACAAACAATGTTCAGGGGCTTTGGTTGACCAATGTCAACCTGACAAACAGTTAATTTATCTGCATTTGGATGTTTGGAGGTGCTGACAACGTAACCAAGCACCACCCCTTTTGCCTGTTCAGATAAATCCTTATAGCTTTCAACCTCAAACCCAGCCATAGAAAGCCTTTCAGGTAAATCCAATACCTGCTCTGGAATATGGACTAGCTCCTCAAGCCAAGTAATGGATACCTTCATCTTTTGGCAGATTCAGTTCTTGATACTAGTGAGATAATGACTTTTCTCATAGGGGCCCGCTTCCTAGTACGATCATTAATTGTAAATTCGCCTAGCACCTAAGGCGCTACGTCCTTCTATGGCAAAAAACAAGGGCGTCCGGATCGTTATCACTCTAGAGTGTACGGAATGTCGGTCCAGCACCGCCAAACGCTCGCCTGGAGTCTCTCGTTATACAACTGAGAAGAACCGGCGCAATACCACTGAACGACTAGAGATTAAAAAGTTCTGTACTCACTGCAATAGGTCAACCCTTCATAAGGAAATAAAATGATCTATTTAGGTAAAAACCACAAACCAATCATAGTCAACTGAAATGTCAAATTCATTCTTTAAAAAACGTCTCTCACCCATTAAACCTGGAGAGCCCATCGACTACAAAGACGTCGATCTTCTTAAAAAGTTCATAACTGATCGTGGCAAAATACTCCCTAGACGATTAACTGGACTGACTGCAAAACAGCAAAGGGATCTTACTAACGCAGTGAAAAGAGCAAGGATTGTTGCACTTTTACCCTTTGTAAATCCAGAAGGATGAATAAATCAATTTAAATTGATTTTACTAATTACCCTATAAAGCTTGTTATACAGAGCAGTTAATAAACCTGCTTAAATATATATTACTCTAATTTGATTCTGAGATGGAAAGGATACGACTAACCAATCTTAAAACATATACAATCGATGATATCGGGACAGATGAAATAGATGATGCAATATCAATAGAGGCAATTGAAAATAATTGGAGAATATGGATTCACATAGCTGATCCAACAGAGACGATTCCTTTCAATTCAGAGTTAGATATCAGAGCCAGAAAAATCGGTACATCAATGTATTTGCCAACAGGGATAAAACATATGTTTCCAAAAGAGATTTCTACTAACAATATGAGCTTATTGCAGGGTTGTGAGCGAAATGCACTTAGCGCAGGAATAATCATTGATATTAATGGGGAAATAATAGACTATGAATTACATCAAACCATAATCAAACCAAACTATCATCTTACTTATGAGGAAGCTAATGAATTAATAGAGCTTTCACCACCAGAAGAAGAGGATTTATCAATCCTATTTGATTTAATGAAAAGTAGGCATTCCTTTAGAGTCAAAAGTGGAGCAATAACTATAGATATTCCTAAAGGAAAATTTACTTATAAAAATAACAAATTGGAGCTGTACGTAATAGAACCAACAATGTCAAGATTTCTAATAAGTGAGGCTATGATCCTATTTGGAAGCGTGGTTGCGAATCATGCAAATATTAAAGGTATAAGTATTCCATATAGATATCAACCAAAAAGCAATTTAGAGCCAACATCGAGTTATAGTATTAATGAAGATAATATAATTGAGAGTCAAAGAATAATTAATAGGTTGTACTCAGCCAAAATATCTATAGATCCCAAGCCACACTTCTCCCTAGGACTAAGGTTATATACACAGGCCACATCACCTATTAGAAGATATCTTGACCTATTGGTCTTAAGACAAATAATAGGATTTTTAAATGGTAAGCCTATTATAGGATCTAATGAACTGAATGAAATAATATTAGAAGTAAAGAAATCACTTAATCAAGCAATTAATATCACAAGAGAGTCACAAAATGAATGTCAGAATTTATGGTTCAAAGAGAATATAGGCAAACAGATTAGTGGTTTTGTTATTCGATGGTTAAGACCATCAGAAAATATCGCCCTAGTTTATATTGATGAATTATTGATGAATGTTGCCTGCAGGCTACAAACAAAAGGAAATAATATATTGTTCACAAAAAGACTTTTCTTAATCAAAGAAATAGATCCAATATATAATCAAACCAAATTAATTCAAATATAAAGTAAAGATATAGATTCCAAATTAGCCTTTGAGCTCACCAAAATAGATTTATCTCGATAGAATATTGATAATTCAACTGATAGAAACTCAAAAGGTATGGCTTACACCATTACCACACCACTTTATTACGTAAATGACAAACCTCATTTGGGCAGCACATATACCACTATTGCTTGTGATGCACTAGCTAGATTTAAACGCCTTGACGGGCATAACGTACATTTCACAACTGGTGTCGATGAACATGGCCTTAAAATAGAACGTACTGCAGCAAACCTAGGAAAAGACCCCAAGCAGCACTGCGATGAGATTACCAAAACATATTTGGATTTATGGGAAAAATCAGGTGTATCTTTTAACCATTTTGTCAGGACGACCGATAGTAAACATATAGATTTAGTCGCAGAATTTTTTAAAAGAGTAGAAAAAACTGGTGATATATACTTGGGTGAACAAAAAGGTTGGTACTGTGTTGGTTGTGAGGAGTTTAAAGAAGATGATAATGATAGAGAACAAAAAATATGTCCAATACATAATAAGAAACTTGAATGGAGAGACGAGAAAAATCTATTCTTTAAATTATCCCGTTATCAGTCACAAATAGAATCATTATTAGATAATAAACTTTTTATTCAGCCTAGTTATAGGAGAAATGAAATTGTTAACTTTGTAAAAAAGGGCTTACATGATTTTTCTATTTCAAGAGTTAATGTTAAATGGGGGGTCCCTGTACCAGGCTACCCGGGACATACATTTTATGTCTGGTTTGATGCACTTTTAGGATATCTTAGTGGATTATTTGAATCATCAGATTCTATAAACCCTGACAATCTTGGCCAACACGGTTGGCCAGCTAATATACATGTAATTGGAAAGGATATACTACGATTTCATGCAATTTATTGGCCCGCAATGCTTATATCTGCAGGTATAGATATACCAGATGGTATATATGCACATGGATTTCTAACAAGAGAAGGAAAAAAAATGGGCAAATCATTAGGTAATGTATTAGACCCTAATCAATTATTAGATAGTTATGGTTTAGATGCAATTAGATGGTACTTGCTAAAAGATATCAAATTCGGTCAAGATGGTGATTTCCAGCTTAAACGATTCATAGATTTAGTAAATAATGATTTGGCCAATACATTAGGCAATCTATTAAATAGAACCACAACTATGTCCAAAAAATGGTTTAACGATACAATCCCAGAATTCAAGGTTGATCTATCAGATGACAATGAGCTCGTGCAAGAATGCTTACGTTCAATCCAAAAGTATAAGGTAGCTATAAATGATCTAGACTTCTCTTCTGCCTCCAATATTATTCTCGAACTTAGTACTAAAGCAAATATATTTTTAAATAATCAGGCACCATGGAGTGCTATGAAAAAGGCAGGGAATGAATTAGATGTAGCTAATGATCTATATATAGTTTTAGAGACAACAAGAATTTGTGGAATATTGCTTAACCCTATTGTTCCAAACCTTAGCTCTAGAATCCTACAACAACTTGGTTGTGAAGATCAACCGCTGAGATTTGATGAAAGTTTGAAATGGGGAAGATTAAAGCCAGGTTCATCATTGCCAGACTCTAAACCAGTTATGCTTAAATTAGAGAAATGAATATTAAAGACTTAACACTTGAAAAATTAAATTTAGGATTTATTCCATTATTGCTAATATTATTAACCAATCAATCATGTAAACCTACTTTAACAACTTCTAATAATAATGATGATGATAAAAATTCTTTTGAATTAAAATCATTAAAACTAGAACAGCAGAATGAGCTTGGAGAACCTTATTGGAGGTTATTATCACCAAAGGCAAAATATGATCTAGTTAATAGACTTATTAAAGCTTCATCTCCAATAGCAAAAGTATATGAAAGGGGGCAACCTATATTTGAATTGAAATCAAATAATCTAACAGTCTTGAATGACGGTCAATTCCTCATTATGGATGGAAAGTCACAATTAGAACAGATACATACTCAAAAAATACTAATAGCATCTAGTAAGGTTAAATGGAATACTGATAACTCTAAATTTACCTTTACGGGCCCAAGTACAATTAAACGATGGCCTCCAGGCTATCCAACAAAAGAAAACTATAATTTAATTCTAAATAGTAATGATTTAGTACTTGAACTAGATACAGGTAAATTAAATGGAACAGGTCCTATAACGGCAAGTATTTATTCTATTAACGAACCAACAACTTATATCACCTCTGGTGAAATTATTGGGAATACGAAAGACGGATATATTGAACTCATCAACTGTAATCTAAGAAAGGAAGGGATAATTGTTACTAAATCAGACGCTTGTATGCTGAGATGGCTTACACCTTATAATTCAGATATTACTATCAATAGTAGCAATATTAAGGAACCAATTAGAACTTTTAACAGCAAAAATAATATAAATAGTATTCACTTCCATTCAAAAGGCAAACAAAGAGTAAATTCCATAATTAGAATTCCACATTACAATAAATAATTTAATAGTCAAGACATTAATAAATGATTTTCCAATCTCTCCGTCCAACCACTAATCCAGTGTTCGTCTGCAGTCGTGAAACATCTTTCTGACCAACCACCACAAATAACTAATCCTTTATTAGATATAGGGTAGACAATCACTGAAGGTAAATTCTCTAAGATAGGATCAAATTCTGTTCTGCCTGGAAATAATTTTGTCTTTACAAGAGAAATCATCTTTCTATTAGCCATAACCTTATTGCTTATATCACCTGGAATAAACTCACCAGAGCCCATAAAACCTCTATGGATTAAAATTCTATCCTTCCAATAAACAAGCATTGTTACTGCAGGGGAGGCTTTTAAAATCAGATTTGAACCCCAAGCCAACTCCTCTTTTAATTCAAGGCTTAGTTCCTTATCAAAAATTAATCCCACTTCTCCATTAAAATTTACTCTCTCAGCTGGTATTGGATCTACCTTGGTCCAAAGAAGTGAAGTTAATATCAATAATACACCAGAAATACAAGAAAGCAATTCTGCTCTTTGGAAGCTTGGTTGTATTATTTCAACTGTAGTATAGTTGTAAAATGATAATAATATTATTAAGCTGCCAACTATAAAGAAGAGTTTAGAAATACTATTCATAATGTTTCATCAATGTTCTTTTAAGCATAGCGATAAATCGATATTGTCAATAGTCTATGATTTGAAATACTTCCAAGCTGTTTATTGGATGCTTACAAAGCTTTTTGAAATTGCTCGAAGGCAAGATAGAATATATATATTAATTTACTAAACGAATATATTAAGTCATGAACAAAGCTAAAAAAGGCCTAACAATAGTAGCTGGCCCATCACAGAGTGGTAAAAGCAAATGGGCCGAGCTACTGGTTTGGGATCTTAAGAACGTGATTTACATTGCAACATCAAACAGAAATACTACAGATAAGGATTGGAATAAAAGAATTGCCAAACATAAACTTCGACGTCCCCAAAATTGGCTAGTAAAAGAGTCTGGCATGGAACTAATAACTGACCTTAGGTCATTAGACAAAACATTTCCTATACTTATTGATTCATTAGGTGGTTTCGTTTCTCAATATTTAAATGAATTAGATAATCAATGGTCTCAGAAGGAGATAGATCTTGTTGAGGCCATAAAGTGTAGAGAAGGTATAACAATATGTGTAATAGAGGAAGTTGGTTGGGGTGTGGTTCCACCAACTAGAATTGGCAATATATTTAGAGATCGTTTGGGAACACTAGCTCAAAAGCTTCAGATTATATCAACAGAAAGTTGGCTAGTTATACAAGGAAGAGCGATAAATTTAAGCAACATAAGTATCCCAATAGCATGAAATTTAATAAAGGAATAGTTATTGTCTTGTTTGAACCTCGTATTCCTCAGAATACTGGTAATATAGCCAGAACATGTGCTGCATTTGAATTACCACTAATCCTTATAGAACCCCTTGGCTTTAAGCTAGATGATAAACATTTAAAAAGAGCAGGTTTAGATTACTGGCCTTATATTGACATAACTACTTTTAATCATTTTGATCAGTTTAAATCTTCCTTAGAAAAAAATACAAGAATACTTGGCTTCAGCAAATCAGGGGATAACTTATTGGGAGATGTGGAATTCAAACCTGGGGATCATTTGTTATTTGGTCGTGAAGACACCGGACTACCAAAAGAAATTAGAGAAGACTGCCACTCCATTGTCACCATACCAATGCCTGGTGCCGCAAATAAGGATGGTACTGGTGGTGTTCGAAGCCTTAATCTCTCTTCGGCAGTTGCTTTGGCAAGTTATCAAGCTGCTTCTCAGGTTGGAATTCTTTAGAAAATTAAACACCAAAATTAACTTTTAATTTCAAATTCGAACAATTTTACTTAGTCCTAATAAAAGCCTATATTAAGTCTTTTCTTACAGAATAAACTAATTAGAATAGATAGAGATCATTTTATTGCTAGCCTTAATTAAAGATTCACTAGGTCAAATGCCTGTAGCTACATCTCCAAAACAATCTGCTACGAATAAAAAGCCAGCAGCACCCAAGACACAGTCACTCTATGCATCCACTCAAGCGCGTTTTGCGACAAGTAAATTAATACAAAACCTAGGCTCTTCCAATCAAGGAGCCCATTTCCACTTCGTTGAAAACCTAAGAACAGCCCATGGTAGGGATTAAGCCCACCTACTCAGAACTAGTAAGCAAACAATTTAGCAGATCTTTGAACTAGCATTGCTTTAGTACGATTAACTTGATAGACCCTTAAATAGGAGAAGAAGAAATCCTCCAAAACGCCTATTGCTGCATTAAGATAGAAATTCCAGTCAGAGTAGCTCAGCTGGTTAGAGCATCGCACTCATAACGCGGGGGTCGCGAGTTCAAGTCTCGCCTCTGACATTCAAACTTCTATTCATTTTTAATATAAAATAAACTTATCGATATGCAAGTCATAAATAGGGTCCAGATCTCTCATCCAGGCCAACAAATAAGACTCTACTAAGAGAAGGATAACTCACGCCATACAGGCAAAGCTTAAATAAAGAATACAATTACGTTTTGCCGAATAGATTACTTAATCAATAAAAACTGAAAGGTCAATAAACTCGGATTTTAAAAGACAGGTTCATCAATTTTAAGCAACAATTAGATTAAATATAGTTAAATCTTGTCGAGATTGAATTTGATATTATAGTAAAATATAAACAAACCTATAGATAGGTAAATTAAGAATTTATTTCTATAGAAATAAATCATACCAAAAGTATAAATGAAAAAACGATGAGCTTATCAACTTTATTGATTAATATTATAGATAATCCCGATAACATTGACTACTTTATTGAGTTAAAAAGGTTTGTCGATTCAAAAAGTTCTGAATGGTTTTATAGGGGTACAAATCACTTATCATTATCGTCGCAATTTCTTGAATTCATATCTAATCGTTATAACAAGGAAATTGATACTCGCATTACAAAGACAAAGACAATATCAAATATAATAAAATTCGATTCAGCTGTAGAAGTCTACTTATCATTATGTCATTTTGGAATTAAATCAATTAAAGGCTGGGAAGATGTACATATTATCAATTCCCCACAATTAATTACTCATAAAACAAAAACACTTGAAAAAGTAAGGCTAAAAAAGGCAATTGTAATCTGCGAGCAAGCGGCATCTAACTATGCCCATTTCCAAGTCCGAACAATGATCAGGCTCAATCAAGTTATTGAACAAGTTCCTAATACAAAAGACTGGACAATTGTTATAGATGATGATCTAACAGGTTTTCGTAAAGAACTAATTGAAATTCATCCTAAATTTAGGAACCTGAACTATGTTAGTGCCCGGTTTAAACATCTTATAATTGAAGATTGTATAGTTCATAAGGCAAGAAAACCAGAATTAGAGAAGGAGATCTCTCTTTTATATGATTTATGGAACAATATAGAAATCAACTCTTATAATAACCTACCCAAAAGAATTTATATTGAGAGGAAAACATCAAAGAACGGCTCACAAAATAGAAAAGTTGTTAATATAGAGCAAAGAAATGAATGGCTAAAAAGAAATAATTTCACAGTGGTAACTATGGAAGAATTAACAGTCGAACAAGAAATCTACATGTTTAAGCATGCCGAAATAGTTGTAGGAGTTGAAGGGGCTGCATTAATCAATGTTATTCATATGCAGCCAAAAACTGTAGTAGTTGAATTACATCACAATAATAGAAGAGAAAGATTGTTTCAGAATATAGGTAAATTTAAAGATATTAATTACATTAAATTAGCTTGCAATAGCCCTTATACTTCTAGAGTTGAGAAATCCCTAGAACTAACAAGAAATATTCATACATATCAATTACCTCTTATATGTGATTTCAACAAACTTCAATCTATCCTAGATGAAATTGTTTAGCGATTTATTCTCTTAAGATTTCTTCCGCCCTTTCTAATTGATCCAAAGTATCTACAGAATACCAAGTATCTGGCATGATATTTGATTTGTAGAGCTTATCAATTAATATAAGGTTTGACCATACACTGTTAAACGAAACATCATCTTTTCTAAAAATCTCTGAGTCACAAGCTCTGATGATATGAACTGGATTAACAACCTGAATACCACTAGCATAAATAGATGACTTTACAGACCTCGATAAGTCTTTTATCTTATTACTTTGATTAAATGTATGAATGTAATCGCCTTCTATACCATTTATTGGTCTTACTCCAACCAACATACATAATTGATCTTCAAGTGAGATAAATTCGTCATAAATTCTTTTGTAGTTAATTTTAGTTATATTGTCGGCGGTAAGTACCAAAACAGGTTCATTTATAGATTTATAAATTGAATTAAATAACCACCATGCATTACCCTTATGAGAACTATTAATTATGGTTGATAGACCAATTTCAATTGAATATTTGGCAAGCAAAGGAGCATGGTGGCCTACCGTTATACCAATATTTGGAATTGAATCATGGATTTTTGAATATCCATTACTTAGAAGTGTAGTTGAGAGGAATGGGGCCATGGGTTTAGGAACCTTTTCCGTTAATGGCATCATCCGTTCGCCACGACCTGCTGCCATTATCAATGCATAATTAAACATTATTTTGTATAGTCAATAGGCTGAGATCTGATTGCAGCCAAAATTTCATTTTCATTCAACGTAGGTGAGTTGTTGGATGAAATAACATTCTTAAGAGGATTTTTAGAGTGTATATTTGGTGTTATCTTATATAATTTTTTGCCATTAATTATTAGCTCTTGAGAAAATGAGAGTTCTTCTGTAGAGACAAGGTATTCAAGGTTCCTCTCGCCTGATCTCGATGGTATGATTTCATATTCTACACCCTTATATTTACAGAAAAGCTCCAAGAAATCTCTTATAGAGGCAGTCTTCATTGGAATAGACAGAATTGACCCAGATAGTTGACTTATATTATTTAAGGAATGAATAACAAAATCAACAGCATTGTCAACACCAAAAAAGAAACGTGTCATATTACTTCCAGTTGATTTAATTTTACCATCCACTTCTGCCATTCTAGTCCAAGCATGAAGAAAAGATCCTGTAGACCAAAGTACATTACCGTATCTTAAACTGACAATATTCATATCAGAATTAAAAGCCTGTATGGCAAAAGTTCTTTCTATTATTGCTTTTGAAAGTCCATATGTATTAACAATTGGTGGGGCTGCCTTGTCGGTGGAAATAAAAATTATTTTTTCTACAGAAAAGTTTTCTGCTTCACGTAGAATATTAATGCTTCCTAAGACATTAATATCTATTGTCTCTAAAGGATGAAGTTCAGACCAATCAACATATTTTGTGGCACCTGCATGAATAATTACATGAGGTTTAATTGCTCTTAGTGTGTCCCGCACTGAATTAATTGATGCAATATCTAGAGGGACTGGTGTCGCTGAGGAAAGTTTAGATGACTTGTCTAAATTGGAGTGGTTTCTAGCTCCAATAAATACATTATATTCATCTTGAAGTCGATGAGCCAAATTTGTACCTAGGAATCCAGAGCCTCCTGTTATCAATAATCTTTGCATAATCTTAACTTCTCTTTAGGAGAATTATATATTACCAGACTAAAGAACTAACAAATATTAAACAACATTCTCTTAATAAGCGAACTTCAAAAAGAATAGATGATTAAATAATATCTATTCTAGTTTTTATAGAAAATGGTCATCTCATGTCAATTGCATTGAGTCTATCTTTAAAGG
This sequence comes from Prochlorococcus sp. AG-409-L18, assembly GCA_003215535.1. Taxonomy (GTDB): domain Bacteria; phylum Cyanobacteriota; class Cyanobacteriia; order PCC-6307; family Cyanobiaceae; genus AG-409-L18. The sequence goes on along the minus strand of QCKG01000001.1, from coordinate 95,056 downwards.
AAGATGCTAAATCATTATTATTTATAGCTGAATGTTCATTTTTATCGGTACTTTCTAATGCATTGGGTCTTTTTGTTGTTCTGACTGTAGTTCCCCTTATAGGCTTAGCCTGTAGATTCAATTCTCTTGTAATGGGGTCCCTTATTAAAGGTTGGCTCCTTAACTCACTTCTTACTTGGTTTAACAGTCGGAAATGACCTGTACTGGAGAATTTTCGGAGTAGTGCCCCATGCCATCTTGTTGGGTGCTCAATCATTGTCGTTATTGAAATGAGCTTTCATAATCAAATTCTACTAGACAAAATCTACTGATATAGGTGTTGTATTCATGATAAGTTCTAAAGACCCAAAGAAAAACCCGCCACTGATCAAAGTCAGTGACTAAACTCCTTAAACAAACCCCATCATCTACATGACTTCAAATGGCTGCCTGAGAGTTGGGCAAAAAGCTCCTGATTTCACTGCAACAGCAGTTATTGATCAGGAATTCACTGAAATCAGTCTTTCACAGTACAAAGGCAAATACGTTGTACTATTCTTCTATCCACTTGACTTCACATTCGTCTGCCCCACAGAAATTACAGCCTTTAGTGACCGTTATTCTGAGTTCTCATCCAAAAACACAGAAGTTCTTGGTGTATCTGTAGACAGCCAGTTTAGTCATCTTGCTTGGATACAGACCCCTCGAAACCAGGGAGGTATAGGGGACATTAACTATCCTTTAGTCGCTGATCTTAAAAGAGAAATCAGCACAGCCTACAATGTTCTTGATGACAATGAAGGAGTGGCTATTAGAGGCCTATTTATTATTGATCCAGAAGGGACAATAATGCATGCCACTATTAATAACCTTCCTGTAGGAAGAAATGTTGATGAAACCTTAAGGGTTTTACAAGCATTTCAATATGTACAATCACATCCAGATGAAGTCTGCCCTGCCAATTGGACACCTGGTGAAAAGACTATGAAGCCTGATCCAGAAGGTAGTAAGGAATTCTTCCAGGCTATAAATTAACTAGTCTTAAGGTAAATACTCGTTGTTATCAGAATTGCAGCGAGTATTTATTTTTCTTCTAACAAATTAAATAATGCAGAGGACAAATCATCTGACATAACGATCCTATTACCATCACTTACAACCACTCTTGCCAGTGTAGGGAGACCGCCTTGACTGGCTTTTAAGTATACTGGCTCTACATACAACAAAGAATTTCCCAAGGGGATAACTAGTAAGTTTCCTTGAATAACCTCTGAGCCAGCTCTATCCCATAAACTAAATTGCTGACTGATTTTAGGATCTTGATTAATTAATGCCTGAATTTGCTCTGGGCCATATATAGTTGTTTGACTTGGAAACCTAAGTAGAACTAATTCTCCATAATTTTCTCCATCACTTCTGGCCGCCAACCATGCCGCTAAATTAGGCCGTGCCAAAGGTGATAATGGTTGTAATAATAAGAATTCGGAATTCTCATTATCTTTTAACTGAGCTGTTATATGATATGGTTCAACTGGTATTTGACGTTGTCCATATAGTTCCATGGGTACTTGCCAGACATCATCACCGTTATAAAAAGTTCTAGTGTCTGTTACATGAAACCTTAGAAGTTGTTGAACTTGAATATCAAACAAATCAGTAGGTACTTGAAGGTGCTCTCGTAAAGCTATAGGCATTTTGTCTAATTCTCTAAATAAATTCGGGAAAACATTGCTCCATCCTTTAATTAAAGGATCTTCTGGCTCACTTATATAGAAATTAACTTTTCCACTATAGGCATCAACAATTGCTTTTACAGAGTTACGTATATACCTAACAGGTCCCTTGGAATTGTTCTGGGCTGAATAAGGGTAAGAACGAGATGTCGTATAACAATCAACTATCCAATAAAGATTCTGCTGATTAGAATAATCTGAGTTATCAAAATTCAATGATTTTGATACAAGATATGGTTCACCAATCAGTTTTAGAAAAGGTGCAATAGTCTTAATTCTCTGGCGAATCTCTCTTCGAATTAACAACCTAGAATCTTTAGTTAATGAACCCGTATTAAGTAACCGAGGTTCAAGTAAATAAGCTGAAGCCAAAATTCTCTGCCATATAGTTCTCAACGGAATCCCACCTGAACCAGAGTAATGGTTAAAGATATTCTGATCTCCTTGAGGATAATCAAGTTCCTCAAATTTTGAGGGTGCAATAACATAAGGGGAAGGAAGTATCCCATAATATATGGCTGCATTACCTATAGGGACTGAAGTCATTACATCTTCTTTTGTGATATCAAGTGAAGAACTGCCCTCAATTCGTAAAGCACTGCCTAAATCGCTTATAAAATAATCAGGCAATCCATCTTTTGCCTTCGTATTAACAGGACTAAGAGTAAAACCATATCCGTGGGTAAATACGAAGTGTCTATTAATCCAAGTTCTTGATCGAGAAGGTAAAGATTCCTGATCAAGTTCTCTGGCCGTAATCATAACTTGTTGTCTTTCCTCAGAATTATTTTTCAGCCTATATCTATCAACAGCTGGATTCGAAAATTTATAATATACCCGAAGTTGTTGTAATTGGCGATTAGTAGCAAGAAGAGGTTGACTATCCCAAAGCCTCAGATTCCTTAGTGTACTTGCCCCTAAAGATAAGTCCTCTTTTGTTAATTTTAGCCTTGGATTTATCAACCTTGTTTTAATTGAGTCAAGTTGAAAAGCTCTTCTTGTAGAAGTAATAGATCTTTGAATATATGGTGATTCTAAAGTAAGTTCTCTTGGCCTTACAATCATCCAGTTGAGTATTGGACTGAATAAAAACTCAATAATTAAGAAGACTAGCGAGCAAGATAAAGATGCATACCGAGCAATAATTCTAGTTTTCTTATTATCTGAGGGTAAGATTAATATCGTAAAGAAAAGTAATGAAATAGTGGCTAATATTCTAATAGGAATATTAAAGTTAACTTGAAGCCATCCTGCTCCAGTAAATGTAGGATTATTAGACCATAGGAATTGGAATCTAGAGAGCCAGAGCAAACCCGTACCTGAAAGAGAAAGTAATATGCAGATATACCTAAACCTTCCCCTTTGCCTTATTGAGAGGCCTGGAGCTGACCAATCTGAAATTCTATTTCTACCAGTTTGATGAAGCCAATAAGAAGTACATAGTGTAAGCAATAGAAGAACATGTACTAAGAGTAGGCCAAATGATATTGCAGGGAATTTCCCAATTGTAAAACTTATATCTGTATTAAATAGTGGTTCCTTTATATTTGAATCTGGTATTGAAATAGCTAAAGCCCATAATCCCCATGATCTTGTAATGATTATTGTAAATAAAGATGACCCTAAAATCATTAAGAGTTTATATCCATATCTAAATAATAACGTTATAAAAATACAAAGTAGAATAACAGAAATATATACGAGATTTTCACTACTATAGATAGGAGTAGATGACCACCAATAAGACAATGAAAACGGATCAAATAAGGATATCCATGCCAATCTTCCTAATAGAATTAGGCTTGAAGAAATTAAGATGTAATTGATTAAAAGAGAAACTAAATAAAATGAACCAGTTACATTCTTAGTGTATTGAATGTCCGAATTCTCGAATACTAATTTCGCCGATCTATTCTGCCATTGAAATAATATCAAAACAAAAACAATTGCAGATAAAAATGAAAAAGTCTGCCAGATAACTTTTGACAAGAATATATTTATAAAATTAAACTGAGAGAACCAAAGCCAATCAATTTGAAAACGAATTAATAGAAAGGCTATTAAACCACCCAATAAAAACAATGTGGTGGTTTTTATAATCCGAATAGATGGATGAGAAAACGCCGACAAGGACTGATTTTTATCTATCTAAATTAAGACGAATTTGATTTAGTTAGTCAATCCCATGTTCATCTTTAATCCCAGCCAAAGACAAAAATCTTTCTGTATTTAAGGTTTCCTCCTCAATTAATGCTTCAACTAAACGATCCATAGTTTCCCTTTTAGGTCCAAGAAGACTTAAGGCCTGTCCCAAAGCTGAAAAAGCTAGTTCTCTTACCTGTGCGTCTATAGCCTTACCTGTTGACTCTGCATAATTAGGTTTTGTACTTATTAGATCACGACCTAGAAAAACCTCTGACCCTGCTCCATCTAAAGCCACAGGACCAAGACTAGAGAACCCGAACCTTGTAACCATTTCCCTAGCCAATCGAGAAACATTCTCCAAATCACCACTGGCCCCCTGAGTGACCTCATCAGTTCCAAACACAAGGATCTCAGCAGCACGTCCGCCCAAAGCAACAACTAGTTTCGAGAATAAATAACCTTTAGTAACCAAGCCAGAGTCAATAATCTCTTCATCTGGCCAAAACCTTGTAAAGCCTCCTATACCTCCCATCCTGGGGACAATTGAAACCTTATCAACCTTGTCTGCAAAGGGAGTAAGTGATGCTACTAAGGCATGGCCGATCTCATGGTATGCAATTAATCTTTTTTTCGATTCATATTGCAAAGGTTTTGATCCTAAGCCCAGTGTAATCCTCTCTAATGCAGCTTCAATCTCTATATTTGTTATTAGTTTCTTGTGATTTCTAGCAGTAAGGATTGCAGCTTCATTTAATAGATTTGCCAATTCAGCCCCTGAAAAGCCTGGGGTCCTTAGTGCCCAGTCACTCAAATTGACCTCCTCGGCTAAGGGTCTAGTCCTTGCATGAACTGAAAGTATTTCATATCTTCCTCTTCGATCTGGAAGAGACACGATTATTCGCCGGTCAAAACGACCTGGTCTCATTAAAGCTGAGTCGAGAATGTCAGCCCTATTTGTTGCCGCAAGAAGAATAACTCCTGAATTATCTGCGAAACCGTCCATTTCTGTGAGCAATTGATTGAGGGTTTGCTCACGTTCATCGTTCCCACCTCCAATCCCAGCGCCCCGTTGACGTCCAACTGCATCAATTTCATCAATAAAAATTATGCAAGGTGCTTTTTCCTTGGCTTGTCTAAAAAGATCTCGAACCCGGCTGGCTCCAACACCAACAAAAAGTTCAACGAATTCAGATGCCGCTAAAGAAAAAAATGGTACACCTGCTTCGCCAGCTATAGCTTTTGCCAAGAGTGTCTTACCTGTACCTGGTGGACCAACTAGAAGAACACCCTTTGGGACCTTGGCTCCAAGATTTATAAGTCTTTCAGGGGCTCTAAGAAAAGAAACAACCTCCATTAACTCCAGTGAAGCCTCATTTACGCCTGCCACATCCTCAAACCGAATAGGAACTTCTTCTTGAGCCTTAATTCTTGGCTGACTACGGCCGAATCCCATTGCTCTATTAGCAACATTCGCAGATCGCTTAAGTAAAAAGCTAAGACCAACAATTACAATTAAAATTAAACCAATATTGCCGGCCAAGCCTGCAATGGCTGCTTCTCCACGGATATCTTTTACCGTTAAAGGAGTATTCGAGGCCTCTGCAGTTCTAAGAATCTGCTGATCATTTCTAAGTATCGGTACCCTTACAGAATCTCCATTTTTATAGTTAACAACTACTTCTTGTCTTACTGGTATTAAAACGAGTGAATCAACTTCCCCATTACCTATGTCGCTGAGAACCTTGCTATAACTTGGCAATTTACCTTGTGTTTTTTGATAAAATAATGGATTGCTCATCGAAAACAAGTAGTTTGTGTGTAAATAAACTTGGGAAAAGAAGTGGCAAAAGGGTCCTTAATATTGTTGTTTCATAAGAAACTCTATTTACTGAGCCTAGCTATTTGACGCAATGCCTCACAAAGATGGATGATGGTCAGAATAGATCTAGGCATTAGATGGCTGTCCCCAAGAAAAAAACCTCCAAAAGCAAGAGGAATCAACGTCATGCGGTTTGGAAAGCTAAAGCTGCATCAGCCGCACAGCAAGCACTTTCCATTGGAAAATCAGTACTTAGTGGACGAGCTCAGGGATTTGTTTACCCAATGAATGAAACTCCAGAGGATGAGGAATAAACGCAAAGGCAAAGTTCATTGAGCAAGAGAGAATCATAAATATATAAAGTAACCAGTTAAAAGAATTAATAGAAGTAAATACTTAAGATCCCAGTTTGAATGCCTCTAAAACAACTGCATAAACAACACCTATTCTCAAGTTATCTATTAGCAACCATGTTATAGGCCAATCATCAATATCAACTAAGGTTCTTAATCTAATAAGCAATTCGATAATTGAAACCATAATTAAGACAACCAAAGGGCGAGTTCCAGTCTGTTCCAAAAAATATACGGTAATATTGCTGCCCACATAAAAACCAGCTAGTAAAGCTATTAAGGCAATACTTCTTCTTCTCCATGAACCCAGAAATGAATCTAAAAGATAAGAGGATATTTTATTTTGTAGATTATTCCATTTAGTTCTCTGTTGGGTCATAATTTTTTGTTTTTTATCAAAAGATTTAAGTAGTTAAAATCAAGAAATTTCTTGGGAGTATATGGTCCATCTAAGATAAGAGTAGTGTTAAGACTATCTCCTAAATGGTTAACAATGGCATCAGCTTCAGTGAATTCTTGAAAAGAGTTTTGATCCCATGGAGGCAATGTAATAATACAACTTAGGTTGGCTGATTTAGCAGCTTTAAGCCCAGCAAAAGAATCCTCAATCACTAAAATATCATTATGGCTACAATTTGACAATCTAACAGCCTTAATATAGGCGTCAGGTTTTGGCTTTAAATTCTGCACATCTTCTGCTGTAATTATTCTAGTAAATGCGAATGATTCAGAGTGTAATTTATTTAAGAGAATAGATTCAACAGCAATCCTTGTACTTGTAGTCACGATATACTGAATAACTTTGTTTTTACTTAATTCTTCAATCAGCCTTTTAACGCCGATGCGTATTTCAACATTTCCTTCTGCGATTATTTCCTTATAATAGTTTTGTTTTGTACTATGTAAGGAAGAGATCTCTTTATTATTCAGCTTAATTTTTTGGGATTCGAAAAAATAACGCATCCTATTATTCCCCCCTGGAATCCTTAGAAGTTTCTTATATGTATCCTTGTTCCAACGAAATGGTAATCCTGCTTCAAGAAAGGCCTTGTTGAAAGCAATTCTATGGCCATTCATTTCAGTATCGGCAATTGTTCCGTCCAAATCCCAGAATACTGCCTTTAATCTTTTCATTGATTCCACATTAAATCTTAAAGTAAGATAGGAGGAGGAAATACATCAAAAGAAGTTCTGAATTGAATAACACAAATACTAAGTTGAACAGTTGGACTCTACCTAAAGCAGTAAGTAGAAACCCATTTCCTGAATGCAGCCTAGCCTTACCTCTTCGTACTCTAATGGCAAGACGTGGATATACAAGCTGGTCAAAACTAGAATCATTTCTAAATCCACCTGAGCCACCTGATTCATTAGAACATTTCCCAGATTTGAAGTTAGCTGTAAGCAGATTAACTAGAGCCTGCAGAAACCAAGAAAAAATTGCTGTTTGTGGTGATTATGATGCTGATGGAATGACTAGCACTGCACTTCTCCTAAATGTACTAAAAGAGTTAAAGGCAAATCCAATTGCTGCTATACCAAGTAGAGAAAAGGATGGATATGGCCTAAATAAATCAATGGTCAATCGACTACACAAAGAAGATATTAGGCTACTTATAACAGTGGATAATGGCGTGTCTGCTCATGATGCAATAGAGATTGCCAACAGTCTCTGTATGGAAGTAATAATTACTGATCATCATAAGTTACCACCAAAACCACCAAAGGCACTTGCACTAATACATCCAGAAACAGTTCCTTTAGATTCACCTTATAGACAACTTGCGGGAGTGGGGATTACATATGTTCTGGCAGAACAATTATCAAAAGCATTAAATCAAGATAAAGTAATGAATATTGCTACCGACCTATTATGTATTGGAACAATAGCGGATATGGCACCTTTATCTGGGGCTAATAGGTCGTGGTTAATAAAAGGGCTAAAGAAATTAAATCAAACAAAGTGTAAAGGTCTATTGGCATTAAATAAGGTTTCTGGAATACAAGGGAATCGGATTGGGGCGGAAGAGATTGGCTTTCAAATAGCTCCTAGAATTAATGCTGTTGGAAGACTTGGCAATCCAACATTAATTCTTGATCTGTTACTAGAAGATGATGAAATTAATGCTATGGAACTTGCCAGAAGGTGTGATTTACTTAATCGACAAAGAAAAGAGTTATGCGAGGGGATTGAGATGGAGGCCTTAGCATTAATTGACTCAGACAAGGAAGACTTACCAGATTTTATTTTAATAGCTCAAAGTCATTGGCATCAAGGAGTAATTGGGATTGTAGCTACAAGGATAATGGAAAGATATAGCAGGCCAACAGCTTTATTAACTAGAGATAAGGCAGGCATGCTTCGTTCATCTGTAAGAGGACCAGAGGGTTTTAATGTAATCAATGCTTTAAGTAAATGCTCTGAATTATTAGAAAGTTTTGGAGGACATCAAGCCGCAGGAGGATTCACAATCAGGGCAGAAAAGATAGGTGAATTGCAAACCAACCTAAATAAGATTTCTTCAGATTGGCTGAAAGCATCGAATAATGAAAACAAAACCTGTCCAGAGGTTCATCTAGAACTAAGAGAAATAACACCTTGTATACTTAAGGACCTAGAGCAATTAGAACCTTTTGGTATTGGAAATCGAAAGCCTTTGTTTTGGTCTAGGGGTTGTAGTGTTAAAAACAAAAAGATACTGAAGGGTGGCCACATAAAACTAATTTTAGAACAGCATGGTACTGAAATAGAAGGAATTGTGTGGTCTAGAAATATCAAGAATGATTTCCCTAGTCAGATAGATATCGCATTCTTTATAGGTTCTAACAATTGGAATGGAGTCAAAAGAATACAACTTGATATCAAAAATATAAGGCCTTGCAATGAAGGTAATACTTTGCTGATCAGAGGTAAAAGGATATATAAATGTATTCAAACTGATAAGAAAACAATTACACTTATAAACGAAACAGGAGAATCAATCGCAGGATGGTTAAATGAATCAAATGAACTTATTCTTGACCATAAGTTCCAAAAAGAGAAATATGTTATAAGTTTATTCGAAGAAGCATTAATAAGCCTAGGAATAATAAATTAACTATTCTATTTATTTAGAAATAATATCTTCTAATTTTAAGTGTTTAATCATTAAAATGATTAAAAAAGTGAATAGCCATAGGCCCTAGTGGGCCTTTGCCAATGATGAATGGCTAATTAAATCAAGAAGAGTTGGCCTTTCTGACTGATCTAACTGAGTCCTAGACCTAGACCCCTCTTCTATAAAAAATCAATGCGATTATTGCAGGTCCTGCCAGGAGAACTGCCACGAGAGGGATGAGGTTGCCCATAGTCTTTTTAGGAGTAGAGGTAAAGTCTACTAGTTGGTGAGTTTGAACTACTACACCATAAGAGCAAATTGCCCGGTTCTGTACCTACAGAGAACTTCTCTGTGATCGCTTGTCACAGGAGTACAAATGTCCAAAAGTGGTCATCACTGGAAATGCGCTCATAATTGTGGTGCATGCTGTCGCCTTGCACCCACTGAAAGAGTAGAAGCACTCTCAGTACTCGATTCAACCCAGACAAAAAAATATCTTGAAATGGTAGGGATGGATGGTTGGTGTATCTATTACGACAAAGGAAAAAGAGAATGCAGTATTTATGAAGTCAGGCCAGATTTTTGCCATGTCAAGGCACTCAGTAAACTATTTGATGTACCCAAGAAGGAGGAGAATTTATTTGCAATCAAATGCTGTCGAGAGCAAATAAGATCAGTGTATGGAGGAAGAAGCCCTGAGATGAAAAGGTTTAACAGAGTAATTCGCTCTGCCAAACAATCCAATGACTAACGATCAAAAATCCCATTCTAAAACCAATGAAGAAAACCTAAGTCCTGGATTTATTGCGGTTCTCTTAACCACCTTTACCACTGTCTTCGTGGCTGAATTAGGCGACAAGACTCAGATAGCCACGCTCCTTCTGTCAGCTCAGTCTGGTAAACCATTAATCGTATTCATAGGAGCCGCTTTAGCACTTATATGTTCAAGCTTGGTAGGTGTTGTAATAGGCAGATGGCTCGCCAGTACTCTTGAACCAGAAAGGTTCCAATATATGGCAGGCTTTCTAATGGTATTGCTGGGGGTGTGGATTGGGATTCAAGCAATTCAGGGCTTAATTTTCAAAACAGCTGTTTCCTAAGATGATTGTTCCTCTACTGATCTCGACTTTTACCACGGTCTTCCTTGCAGAATTGGGAGACAAAACCCAACTGGCCACTGTAGCGATCAGCGGAAGTTCAAATAGACCCCTTGCAGTATTTCTGGGATCTTCGACAGCTCTTGTATTAGCAAGCCTTCTGGGAGCCATGGCAGGGGGATCTGTAGCGCAACTGATCCCAGAAAATGTCCTGAAACTAATTGCGGGTCTAGGGTTGTTTGGTATTGGTCTGAAGCTTATTTGGCCCCTCATTCCCTTGGTTTGGAACTCAGATGAAGTTCAGTAAAAAGAGATAAAGGCGTCACCTCGGCTACAGTGTCTGAAAGATTTGTTGCTTTACCTAAACAAGATAAATTTCTATAATCTTCTTTAGATCATAGACTTTGACCTTTTCCTAAACGACAACAGACTTATGTTCACGGTCTCAAATCTTCTAGAACAGCTACCCAAAGAGGGTTCACTTGAGACCAAGAAGCTTGAAAAATTATTTAAGCTAACAAAGAAGGCAGACAAACTAAAACTTGATATTGCTCTAAAAGGCCTAACAAAACTAGGCCTTTTAGAAATAGAGTCTGATCTAGTAAGCTTAAACAAAAAGAATGAATTTATAGAAGCACGCCTTCGGTGTAGTAGCAAAGGTTATTGCTTTGCTATAAGAGATGATGAGAATGAAGACATATATATTCGAGATCAATATTTAAATCATGCTTGGCATGGAGATCGAGTCCTAGTAAAGATAAATAGAGAGGGCATTAGGAGACGCTCACCTGAAGGTGCTGTCCAATGTATCTTAGAAAGAAAAACCAAAAATTTATTATGCTTAATTGAAAGAGATGATGAGAATAACATTATAGGACTACCCTTAGACGATCGAATTATTGCAACTATAAATCTAAAGGATGAAGACCAAGAATATATAACAAATGAAAATAAAGATAATCTAGTAGAAGTACGTATAGAAAAATATCCAATAGCTCAATTTTGTGCTGAAGGCTATGTTGTAAGAAAGCTTGATTTGAATGGTGATAGAGAAGCTGATATAGATTTAATCCTAAAAAAAATAAATATTTCAGATACTGGCCTTCCCTCAAGAGCAAACCTAAAGACCCCAACTGACAAATATAGAAAAGACTTAACTAGCCAAGAAACATTGATATTCTCAAATGGTATATCTTCCAATTCTCCTTGTTTACCAGCTCTTTATATAGAACAAATTGGAACAGGCTATAAACTCTGGTTACACTCTCCATCAATAGCAGAAAGAATCTCAATAGGTGGGAATCTCGATAATTGGCTTAAATCTAGAGGAGAGGCAATTTGCCTAGGTCAAAGATGGGAACCACTACTAAATGAATCTCTCGCTAAAACTTCAGAGTTCATCGTTGGAGAAGATAATGAAGCCATATCATTACGAATGGATATTAATAAGGAAGGTACTGTCACTGGCTGGGAGTTTGCACTCAGCAAAATAAAACCTATAGCCAAAGTAAATCAAGAACACCTTGTTTCGTTGGCAGAAAGAAAGCCAAGATCAAGGGTAATCCCGACCAAACTAAAAGATATTAAATCATATCTAAGCCAGCTAAAGTCACTAATTGAGTGCTCAAAGATTTTACATAGTAAAGAGACATCAGCAGGATTTATTGAACTTGATTTACCCTCCCCAAAAATTGATGAAATAGGTGACTTACAATCGGAGCAAATTGGTGAAGGTTTTTATCAATGGAAATTACCATTTAATCAAAGAAGCTTAAATTCAATTCTTAGTTCCATAATAAGATTGTCGAACTTAATATGGTTTAACCACAGTAACCATTTAGAGCTTCCTTCAATAATAATAACAGCAAATCAAATAGACAATTCAAATTTAAATGATGTAGCCAAGTCAGCTTTAGCTCTAGATATCGAATTAGAACTTGACGAAGAAGGAAGTCCTTCCGCATCAGAATTAGCAAAGGCCTTCTCGCAGACAGAAAGCAGAAGAATACTAGATAAACTTCTCAAGCATGCACTTCCAGACAATTATCTGAGGCTTTCAGAGCCAAGGAAAAATAATAATGATTCAAACTATGACATTTTAACTGATAAACAAAGCAATATAGAAATTAATCCAAGTTCAAGGAATAGTGCTCCATGGACATGTCCCTCCTTACACTATATTGATATAGTAAATCAGTTTATATTAGTTTCTCTATTAAAGGAAGCCAAAGCAAGTCAATCTTCTCGTAGCAAAAATAAGATTAATCTTGGTGAGAGTTGTAATCTTAATAAAATAAGTTGGGATTTATTTAATGAATCGACTATAAAGATATTTGATGAAATATTTAATAGTTCAAAAACTAACGAATATAATATAAAGAGGCTCCAATCAAAAGCACTAAGAAATGCACTTATCGCTATCGCTCAAGCAAGAGCAGCTGAACCCTTTGTTGGTAAAAATTTAGAAGCAGTAATCACAGGTGTTCAAAGCTATGGTTTCTTTGCAGAGATAGAAGAATCAAAAGCAGAAGGTTTAGTTCATGTTAGTTCATTAAATGATGACTGGTATGAATACAGATCTAGGCAAAATAGGTTGGTAGGCAGAAAGAATAAAAAGGTCTATCAAATAGGAGATAATTTAATTGTAAGGCTAGTTAACGTTGATATTCTGCGTAATCAAGTTGATCTTGAAGTGGTAGACACAACAGATTCCTCCAATACAGAAGAAACAATATCCTCAAATCCAGTACCAGTTTTTATAAGCGAGGATTAATTTGGCACCCTATGTTATAGCTGTTACTGGCGCATCCGCTCAGCCAATAGCTGAACGAGCTATTCAGCTCCTCCTTAGGAAAGATTCTGAGATTGAATTAATATTGAGCAAAGGGGCATACGAAGTATGGAATAAAGAAATAGGAATCACAATTCCCGTAGATCCAAAAAAGCAGGAAGTTTTTTGGAGAAATAGACTAAAGGAATCCAAGGGAAGACTGTGTTGCCATCGTTGGAATGATCACTCTGCCGCTATAGCGAGCGGTAGTTTTAAGACAAAAGGAATGGCAATTGTACCTTGTACAATGGGAACAATAGGTAGAGTTTCAGCGGGTTTTTCTCTTGACCTAATTGAACGCTGTGCTGATGTACATTTAAAAGAATCTAGAAAGCTAGTGGTAGCACCAAGAGAAACACCATGGAGTATTATTCACCTAAGGAATCTAACAAACTTAGCTGAATCAGGAGCAACTATTTTCCCACTTATCCCTGCATGGTATACAAAACCAACAGGATTAGAAGAATTAATTGACTTTCTTGTTGTTCGTCTATTTGATGCCTTTGACGAGGATTTATCTCAAATAAATAGATGGGAAGGTTGTTAAGTATGAAATATATAGGAAAGGCACTATTAACCATTTCAGTAATTCCATTCTTTCTCATATTAATAATTTCAGTTCTAAATCGGGATCCTCAAGTAAATCTTAAGTTTTTAACATGGAAAACACCAAAGGTAAGCCTTGGGTTATCAATTTTTATAGCTACTACAATTGGAGCAACATATTCAGCAACCTCAGCAATTTCATCACAATCAAAAAGCAATAGTCTTAGAAGAACTGTACATATCAATAATCAAAGTCTTAATTACGACGACGATGACGAATTTCAAGCAGCACATAACCAATACAATGATATTGATAATGAAGAAGAATACAACTTTGAGCCTTCTCCTCAAAGAGACATAAGAGATCCTGCACCAACTATCTCAGTTCCCTTTAGAGTAAAACAAAGAGGTTCTGGACATTTCTCTGATGAGGAAATATCTTATGCAAACAAGTTCAATGAAGAACTTTTTGAGAAAGAAGAAGAAAGTCTTACAGATGTTCACTCAGAAGAAAATATAAATCCAAATCCACAGGAAAAGGATTGGCGAGACCTTAGTGGCGAAGAATGGTGATATCGTAAAATTCTTATAATTTAATTGTTAAATTCCCATGTTCATGATTAAAGTTTGTTCAATTCTTTTAGAAAAGTGACAGAAACCAAGCCTTCAGATGAGCAAAACTCAATAAAAGCTGATTCCAATAAAAACATTGGAACAAAGACTGACGTCCCTAAACAAACACCAATTTCCAATCCAAAGCCCAAAAAAGTTGAGGATAAGCCCTTTGCTGAATTTATCAATGAGGACTTTATTCCAAAATTAAAGAAAGGTCTTCAAGATTCAGGTATCACAATAAAATCTATTCACCTTAAGCAGGGGGAACGTCCTGTTGTGGGAGGCTTATGCTGGATGATTATTGGAGAACTTGATAATGGCCGACGTTTTTGGGTTTGTTTCTCTAGTAATCAAATCACATCTAACAAAACAATCTCCTTAGCAGAACCTGGCACAGAGCCAAGTATTCTTGAATCTTTTCTTATAGATGAAAAGAAAGCAACCTTGCCTTTATTGACATCAAGAGTTCTTCAAAGGCTAAATGGCCAAAAATGGCTTGGATCCAACTGAATTTAAAAAATAAATCTAAAGTTAAGCAATACACTAGCTACATAATCCTTTATAAAGATATATAATAATACTATTGATTTTAACTTCTAAAGTAATTGGTTGAGAAAAGCACAGCTATTCCAGGCATTGTTCTGGATAATGAGTTTAGCGATTCCCGATGGAAGCAACGTCTTGAGTCTTTAATTGGCTTTGGCTCCATGGCAGGAGCTGACTTTGTTGAAATATTTCTAGAAAATACAGATAATGTTGGTTTTCTAGCAGAACAAGACACGATAACAAGTGTAAATCCATCCTTCGCAAAAGGTGCAGGAATAAGAGTATTTTCAGGTAAACGGGATGGATTTGTAAGTACTAATGACCTTTCTGAAAAAGGGCTTAAGGATGCTCTCCTTCAAGCACTTGGCATGCTTGAATTAGATATAGGAATAAATAAAAAAAATGCATTTTTGGGTCTAAATAACCTTAAAGACTTTGGAAGTAAAAAAAACAACTGGTTATTTGAATGTCCTAGTTTAGAAGAAGGATGTAAGAAGATACTTAATGGAACATCCCTATTAAATAGAAAGGGCAACCATTTGCAAGCAAGGCGAGGAAGTTATTCAAGATCATGGCAAGAAGTTCTAGTTGCAGCTAGTGATGGAACCTTTGCAAGAGATATTAGGTTGCATCAGTCGATTGGACTAAATGTCTTGGCAGCTGATGGAGATCATCGTTCCAGCATAGGTAGGCGCTATGGAACCTCTGGAAAGCCGAGGCAATTAAAAGAATGGGATCCGGAAAGTAGTGCCTCTGATGTCTGTGAAAGTGCATTAAAAATGCTCTATGCCGAATATGTTCATGCTGGTCAGATGCCAGCTGTCCTCGCTAACAAATTTGGAGGAGTCATATTCCATGAAGCCTGTGGACATCTTTTAGAAACAACACAAATTGAAAGAGGTACATCCCCATTTAGTGACAAAATTGGCCAATCAATTGCAAATGAAGCTGTAACAGCAATTGATGAAGGGGATAGCAATGGGGCCTTTGGATCGCTTTCCATGGACGATGAAGGAATGGAGCCACAAAAAACAGTTTTAATTGAGAACGGAATTCTCAAAAATTTTCTAAGTGATAGAGCGGGTGAACTTCGAACTGGTCATCCAAGAACTGGAAGTGGTAGAAGGCAAAGCCATACTTATGCAGCTGCAAGTAGAATGCGAAATACATATATTAAAAAAGGAAGTTTTAAACCTAATCAATTAATTGAATCAGTAGACAAAGGTCTCTATTGCAAATCAATGGGTGGAGGGAGTGTAGGTCCTACAGGACAATTTAACTTTTCTGTAGAAGAAGCATACCTTATTGAGAATGGTAAAATAGGGAAGCCTGTTAAAGGAGCGACCCTGATTGGGGAAGCAAAGCAAATTCTACCTAGAATTACAATGTGTGCTGATGATCTTGATTTAGCTGCTGGTTTTTGTGGGTCCATAAGTGGCAATATAAATGTGACTGTGGGACAGCCTCACATAAAAGTAAATTCAATTACTGTTGGAGGTCGTTAATTATGGACACATACAATCCTGCAAACCAGAAGTTAATAGAAGCAAATAATATATTAGATAGAATAAATCAAATAACCAAAGGAAAGCCCATCACCAAATGGGATATTGGTGCATCATGCAGCAAAGACAATTCCGTCCAAGTGGATAAAGGAGAAGCAAAACAAATGAAGGGATCACAAAGAAGTGCTATTACAGTTAGGGTATGGAATCAAGAAGGAATAGTTGGTATAACAAGCACAAGTGACTTATCAGATTGTGGATTAGAAAAGGCAATTTATGGTGCATATCAAGCAAGTTTATATGGGAACAAAGACGAGATTCCTTCATTCTCTCCTTTATCAAAAGCACCTCTTCCTGAACTAAACAGACCAATTAAGAATTCAATTGGAATAACAAAATTACTAGAATTATTAAAAGATTCAGAAAATAAATTATTAGCAAAGCACCCGGCTATTAAAAGTGTTCCATATAACGGATTAGCAGAAAGTAATTACGAACGTGTATACATAAATAGTGACGGTGCAATAAGGGAAATGGAAAGAAGTCAAGCTACATTATATCTCTATGCAAAAGCTGAAGAAACATCTAGGAAACCTAGAAGTTCAGGTTCCCTAAGACTTGCATTAGGTATAGAAGACCTAGACATAGAAGGCTGTATAGCCGAAACTGCTGAAAAAACAATTAGTCATCTGAATTACCAACCAATAGATACAGGAAATTATTTGGTCTGTTTTAAACCAGAAGCTTTTCTAGATCTAATCTCGGCCTTTAGCAATATATTTAATGCTAGAGCAATATTAGATGGCGTAAGTCTTAGCAAGAGGGACTCTATAGGTAAAAGGATCTCTGTTCCCTCATTCTCACTTTATGATAATGGATTGAATCCAGCATATATAGGAGCATCTTCATTTGATGGGGAAGGAACCCCAACAAAAGGTATTTGCTTAGTTGACGGTGGAGAGATTAAAAATTTCCTCCACTCAGAATCAACAGCTAGAACATTTGGGGTAAATCCCACTGGTCACGCAGGGCTAGGTGCAAAAGCTTCTGTTGGACCAGACTGGCTTGAAGTGAAAAGATCGTCAAAATATGATTTAGAAAATAGCAAGTACTCTTTAAAAACTACAAAAACAACATTTGTCCTTATCGAAAGTTTAAATGCACTTCATGCAGGTGTCAAAGCAAGCCAAGGCTCCTTTTCATTGCCATTTGATGGCTGGCTAGTCAAGGACGGTGAAAAGATTTCAGTAGAAGCTGCAACAGTAGCAGGTGATATAAGAGATTTGCTTCAACAAATAGTAGATATTGAGCAAGAGGAAATAACAACATATCATGGTATTAGTCCACATATATGGGTAGATAACCTAACCATTACTGGAGAAGCTTGAAAATAATTTTTTGGGGAACACCTAGTTACGCTCTTCCCAGCCTAAATTTAATAATCAATTCAGGTCATGAAGTGATAGCTGTCGTCACTCAACCAGACAGAAAAAGGAATAGAGGTAATAATTTATTGCCATCTCCTGTAAAACAAAGGGCATTAGAATTAGGTTTAAAAGTATTCACTCCAATTAATATAAAAAATGACAAAAAAATTCAGAATGAAATAAAATCGTTATCTGCAGATATATACATAGTTGTAGCATTTGGCCAGATTTTACCTATAGATCTTCTCCAGATACCCCCTTTAGGATGCTGGAACGCCCATGGATCAATGTTACCTAGATGGAGAGGTGCTGGACCAATCCAGTGGTGTCTACTTTCTGGAGATAGCGATACAGGTGTTGGGATAATGTCAATGGAAGAGGGGCTAGATACAGGTCCTGTCTTGATTCAGAAAGAAATAAAGGTAGGTTTGACAGAGAATGCAACTCAATTATCAAAAAGACTTAGTGAACTATCAGCAGAGCTACTAATTAAAAGTATAAAGTTGATTAATGATGCTGGGACAGGAGAGGAACAAGAAAGGCATGCAAGACTTGCCGTTAAACAACAGAATTCTATTAGCAAAGAAATTACATATGCTAGATTAATAAAGAAGAATGATTATCTAATAGATTGGGAATTAAGTAGTATAGATATACATAGAAAAGTAATGGGACTACATCCAAATGCCTATACTTATTATTTAGGCAAAAGAATAAAGATACTCTCGACTATTCCTCTAATCGAAGAGTTCTATGATCATCTTAATGAAGCCCAAAAAGTTATTCGAAATGAGGTCAATATAAACAACAAACAAGGAACAATTATAGCAGCAGATAATTTACGAGGTTTGATAATAGGTACAGGGGATTACCCAATATTAATTCTAGAGGCTAAAATCGAAGGGAAAAGTAAATCCAATGGTATTCAATTAATTCAACAAATTAAGGCCAGCATAGGTGAGAAGCTATGTTGAGTAAATATATTTATTTACTCGTAATAAGCTAAGTTCCCTTAGATGCTATCGCTAATATTCTTATGAGAAAAACCCCAAGTGAACAACAGGAACACAAATACCAATATAAACCATTCAGGAATAACCAACGCAGGGATTAAGAGTAGCAGGATCAACTTTAAACCCACCAAACCAACAGCTATGTAGCCAGCCAGTTCTAATCGAGGATAAATTTCTAACCAACGAATAAAGAGACCTGAAGTAAAACGAAGAGCGACAACTCCAATAATGGCCCCTGTTACGACTAATAATAGTTGATCGCTTATAGAAACAGCTGCAGCGACACTATCTATTGAGAAAGCTAAGTCTGTAAATGCTAGCAATGTAACTGTAGTCACAAAAGATATGTTATTGGGTGAAGATCTATCTATATCTTTCTCATTATTATTTCTATCTCTTGTTTCAATTACCTTAGATACAAATAATACAATCAAATATATTCCAGCTACAAGTTTGATCAGCCAGAAATTCAGTATCCAACTTGCCAGTAATATAAGTATTATTCTAAAGAATAAAGCTATAAATATACCAACATTTAGGGCCCTTTTCTGTAGCTCTATACTTGTTAAGCGTCTCGTAATTGCTGCCAATGCGACCGCATTGTCCGCTGATAGGACAAATTCAAGCGCTATGATCACAGGTAGCAGAGGTGCTAACTCTGCCCAGCGGTCTATACCATCTAACAAAGGGGATAGTGAAGGCAGGGCAGCGGAGTCCATTTCAAACCTTGAGATCAAACTCCGATGACTGCAATCACCAAGACACAGTTCTGATCATCGGACCAAAACCCTAAAGAGGGTTACTAAATAACGTGAGATGCGCATCCAGTCTGAACTTTGCCACATCAATAGCACGGTATTTGTAGTCCGTGTAACTGCCTGGGAGGCGGAAACGGAACTTGGCAGCGCACTTGGCCAAGGACCGAATGCTGAAGCTGCTGAAGATAGTGGAATCGCAAGGTTAATTGATCGTCTGGCAAAACTGAGAGAAGTTAATACAAACAATAAAGTCGATAAAAGATCACCCAACGGCGTAATAGGAGAACATAGAAAGAAATTCCCTCAACAAATAGCTGTCGGTTCAAAGGAACCCAAACAGCAAATTACGAATCAGCCAAACAAAAATCTAGATTCAAACGAGAAAGAAAACGAAAATCTTCTTAAGGTCCCACTCGACTGGAGCAATGAATTATCAGCCATTGATACGGAAATAGCGAGGCTTGGATGGGATAAGTCAAAAGAAAATCAATTCCTAGAGAAAAAGCTTGGAGTAAGAGGAAGACATCAGATAACAAAATATAGCGATATTCTAAGTTTATTAGAAGATTTAAAGAGCACTAACAATTCCGCTTTAGATTTGAACCAGCATGACAACAATATTCGTGGAAAATTAATAAAAGATAGCAACAAATACTTGCAAGCTTTAAAATGGAATCCAGAAGAAGGTAGGATATTTCTATCCCAACATATGAATGTTAGCAGTAGACAGAATCTAAGTAATGAAAATCTAGATAAATTCAATAAGCTACTAGAGAAAGAACTTAGCAAGATCAAACCCAATGGAGACTAAGTACTTACATATATATTTAAATAACATTAGATATTATTAATAGGAAATAAAAGTCTTGGAAAGCCGCTAAATATTGTCTATATTAATAAAGAAACATAATATTGAAGACTAGAAAAAAATGCCTCTTAGCTCTTTAGTAGATAAATTGTCGAACTCGTCTGTAACTAGCGAACTGATTGCTCGATTAGACAGAACTGAAAGATTATTAATGACAGGTGCCCCCAGGTCAGGCAGAGCAATTTTAGCAACAGCTATTGCAAGAAGAACCAAAAGGCCACTGCTAATAATAGTTCCAACGATGGAGGAAGCTTCAAGGTGGTTGGCACTACTTCAATTAATGGGTTGGGAGAAAAGTCTTCTTTATCCAACGAGCGAAGGATCGCCTTACGAGTCATTTGACCCTACAAGTGAAATAACCTGGGGGCAATTACAGGTTTTAGGTGATTTGATAAATAATGACAATCACAATTTGGCTATAGTCGGAACTGAACGAAGTCTTCAACCACATTTACCAATACCTAAAGTACTAACTGAAAGTTGCATAACACTTACAAAAGGTGATCGAATAGATCTTGAAGAATTCTGTAATCAATTAGTAAGCTTAGGATATATCAGGGCTGAGAATACAGAACAGGAAGGACAGTGGAGTAGACGTGGAGACATTCTCGATTTATACCCTGTTAGCAATGAATTACCAGTACGGCTTGAATTCTTTGGCGAAGATCTAGATAAGCTAAGAGAGTTTGATCCTATATCACAAAGGTCTCTTGACTCTATCAATAAGATATCAGTTACAGCGACAGATTTCAATCATCTAATTGCTAATCAACTTAGAGAAAATTTACCAAATGGAATTGAGAATCTTCTAAATGAATCAGAATTAGAAGAACTTTTAGAAGGCTCTGTCCCAGAAGGTATGAGGAGATTAATGGGGCTAGCATGGGAGAAACCTTCTTCATTAATTGATTACCTACCTAAATCAACCTGTGTTGTTATTGATGATAGGCAGCAATGCATTGCCCATGGAAACAAATGGATAGCGCACGTAATTGATACATATAAAAGTCTAGATTATAAAGAAGACATCAATCATCAAAACAATCAAATTAAGATTCAGCCCACTCTTCATAAGCCTATACAGAATTGCCTAAAAGAAATAGAGCAATATAAGGGCTTTGACATGACAGAACTTAAAGAAGAAAGAAAAGAGATTAACAACTTCGATATTTGCTCAAGGCCAATTCCAAAGTTACCTAACCAATTTGGCAAGATGGGAGAGTTAATTCGAGAACTAGTTGGGAATAAAACAGACATATGGTTATTATCAGCACAACCATCCAGGGCAGTATCTCTTCTTGAAGAGCATGACTGTATATCTAAGTTCGTACCTAATTCTCGTGATTACCCATCAATAGAACGGCTAATTGATCAAAATACACCTGTAGCATTAAAAGCAAAAGGTTATATGGAAATACAGGGGATTCATCTTCCAGCTTGGAAGGTGGCAGTAATAACTGACAGAGAGTTCTTCGGTCAACAAAATATAAATTCACCAGGTTATGTAAGGAGGAGAAGACGTTCTTCAAGCCGTGCAGTTAATCCAAATAAAATGAGTCCTGGAGATTATGTAGTACACAAAAATCATGGAATTGGACAATTTATAAAAATTGACAAGTTATCAATTAATAATGAGTTAAGAGACTATATTGTTGTCCAATATTTAGATGGAAAGCTTAGTGTTGCCGCAGATCAACTAGGTAGCCTTGGCCGATACAGAACAACAGGAGACAAAAATCCTAAAATAAATAAGTTAGGTGGATCGACTTGGTCAAAATTAAAAGAAAGAACTAAAAAGGCGGTTAAGAAAATTGCAATCGATCTTGTTAAACTATATGCAGAAAGACATAACTCAAAAGGCCATGCTTTTCCTAAAGATGGACCTTGGCAACAAGAACTAGAAGACTCATTTGCTTATGAGCCCACGCCCGACCAACTAAAAGCAGTAGAAGATACAAAAAACGATATGGAAATGTCACAACCAATGGATAGGCTTATTTGTGGTGATGTAGGTTTTGGCAAAACTGAAGTTGCAATAAGAGCAATATTCAAGGCGGTAACCTCGGGCAAACAAATTGCAATGCTTGCACCCACAACTGTATTATCGCAACAACATTGGCGTACTATTTCTGATCGTTTTGCACCATATCCTATAAAAGTAGCGTTATTAAATAGATTTCGCACGGCCACAGAAAAAAAGAATATTGTCAATGGATTAAAAAATGGAACAATTGACTGTGTTATAGGGACACATCAAGTTCTTAGTAAAAGTATTGAATTTAAAAACCTTGGATTATTAGTTGTAGATGAGGAACAGAGATTTGGAGTAACACAAAAAGAGAAAATAAAGGTGCTGAGAAAAGATGTTGACGTACTTACATTATCTGCAACCCCAATACCTAGAACCTTGTATATGAGTTTGAGTGGTGTCCGAGAAATGAGTCTTATATTAACTCCACCTCCACAAAGAAGATCTATCAAAACTCATCTAGCCGCAAAAGATGATGAGACAATTCGTAGTGCTATATGTCAAGAGATTGATAGAGGTGGGCAAATATTCTATGTTGTACCTCGTATAGAAGGCATAAGTGATGTAGCCAATTCTATACAACAGATGATACCTAACATAAGACTAATAATTGCTCATGGCCAGATGGCAGAAGGAGAACTGGAGAATTCAATGGTAGCATTTAATGCTGGCGAGGCGGACTTGATGCTTTGCACAACAATAATAGAAAGTGGTCTAGATATCCCAAGAGTAAATACTATTTTAGTAGAAGATTCGCATCGATTCGGACTCTCCCAGCTTTATCAACTTAGAGGGAGAGTTGGTAGAAGTGGTGTTCAAGCACATGCATGGCTTTTTTATCCAAGAGAGACTATTCTGAGTGATACTGCAAAACAACGTTTAAGAGCTATCCAGGAATTCTCTCAATTAGGAAGTGGATACCAGTTAGCAATGAGAGATATGGAAATAAGAGGAGTTGGCAACATTCTTGGTGTAGAGCAAAGTGGTCAGATGGAGTTAGTTGGATTTGATCTTTATATGGAAATGCTTCAGGAGTCACTAGCTGAAATTCAGGGTCAAAGTTTTCCAAAAGTTGATGATACACAAATAGATCTTCCCCTCACAGCTTTTATTCCAGGCGATTGGATCACTAATAATGAAGATAAGATATCAGCCTATAGATCAGCGACTGAATGTACATCAAAAGAGGACCTAATGGAGTTAGTGCTCGAATGGAGTGATAGATATGGAGCCCTACCAGGTCCCGTAGAGACTCTTATTCAAGTTATGAAGTTAAAGTTAATTGCAAAAATTTGTGGCTTTAGCAGGATCAGACAAGAGAAACCAAATATCACATTAGAAACTCCTATGGAGGAACCTGCTTTTAAACTTCTAAGACAAGGCCTACCTAAACATCTGCAAAGCAGGCTAATTTTTCAGGCAGTAAATGGAAAGCCCTCTAAAGTAATTGCAAGGGGTCTAGCAGTATTGCCAATAGAAAAACAAGTGGAAGAGTTAATTAGCTGGCTTAAAGAAATGGAACGACAAATACCAGACCAAGATGGCCTCAAACCTGCAGAAAGGGAAGCAAACCTAGTGGCTAAGAATGACGAAGTCATTAGAGTTTAGAAGGAGACGGTTCTGGAATTGGTCAAATTAGGCAGCTTTTTACGATCTAATTGGTTAAGTTATCGCGAATTGCAAAAACCGAATTGGGAGAATACGTAGATATTAGTCCTTATACAGGATCCTTTAGTGTGATAAGTGGTTTAGTAAGCCTAGTTGCTTTAGGTATATATGCAATTTTTCAAGGAGGAGAAGGAAATGATGATGATGACTCCGACTCTGGGGGCGGTGGCCTAATGCAACCAGTGGCCTAGTCCAAACAAATCCAAGAGAGCTAATTAGCTATTAATAATTGATTGATTAATTACTAATTCATAATTTTCTTAAGTCGATCCCTAAAATCACCTTTAGTCATTCCTCCCTTTATTTCTCCCAAGATCTTAAACTCTGAATCTGGGTCTTGAACTAATAAATATGTCGGCCAGCCCATACCTTCCTTATTAGGATACTGAGCAAGTAATATATTCCTATATTTTCTATACATGATTGTATCCTGCATCATTACACCAACAAACTCAATACCTAGTTCCTCACATATTTTGCTGTCATAGTGGCTCATTTTGAAGCAAGTACCGCAATCTTCTGAACTAAACTTCACCAGGAATAGTTTTCCCATGGAAAGAATTAGATGGGAATAGCATTATAAGCCATAGGTTTAGATTGGCCACTAGGTTGGACTTTATAAATGCTTAGGTAATCAACCAAAGATGGAATACTATTTTCTTGAGATAACAGAATAAAAAGGATCTCCTTTGATACCTAATAGTCTTGCATAGGTATTTAAAAAAGTTTGTTCAACTATAAAATCAGGGTATGACCAACCTTGGGCAACTAAAACCCTAGAAATATATTCCAACTGTTGATCAGGAGATGATTGATTCCATATATACGGTGTTTTAGGCCAGAAAGCCCTATTTGAAAATGAAATAATGAGTAAACCTTGTGTTTTAATTATACGTCTTAATTCTTCTGCAACAATTTCAGGTTGCTGTAAATATTGCCAACCTGCAACTATTAACACAATGTCTATAGAGGAATCCTCTATAGGCAATATTTGATTTATATTAAGGTCTTGAATCCAGAATTCATCCAATCGTGCATTCGCCTCTAACTCTTGTTTGTTAAGACCATGTCCTATTACTTTTCTATATTGTTTATGTTTAGGTAAATGGCTTACCCAACTACTCATTAAGTCCAATACTACAGATGATTCAGGAATACAGTCTTGATATAATTTACAAAGACGATTCCTAAAGCTCATATCCAAGTGGTTTACGAATCTAGGGACAGAATAAAAAAGTGTATCATTATTGTTATCTGCTTTACTACGTTCCTTCTCTGATAAGATTGTTACAACCATGAAAAATTATAAAATAATTAAAGCATTGACAAATATAGCGAACAATATCGAAAAGTAATAATATTGTTTACATGTTTTGAGACACTTCAATAGCAGAACCAGCAAAGAAGAAGCCGATAATAATTATCGGCAACAAAGAAGAACTCATGTCATTTAAAGGTAGATTTATTATGAAATAAATGCAGCCATACATTGAAGACAAAAAGTATAATACAGCAGAAAACTTTATAAGGATTTTAGTGACAGGCTTAAGTGATATAGGTTGAGACAAAAGATTAATCAGATCTTTTGGTCCCAAGATTAAACTAAGTAAGGTAATAATCAGAGCAACTCCTAAAGGGATCCAAAGGATTACTCCTTCCTTGTAGAATAAGAATAATGTATAAATAGAGAAGAAAATAGCAGACCAGGCAGGTAATCTAGAGTATTTAATCATATTGCCTTTTGATCTCATTTAGACTACTTAGTGCGATTTGGAATGTTAAAGATAAATTTTAGTTTGATTTTAGTATACGAATAATTGCTTGGCATAGCTAAAAAGTTTAGGATAAATTAATCACCATTTTATGATCTAGTATTTAAACCTTTACCTCATATTACGAATGTTCCTGTGTTTTGAAAAAGACCGCAGCCTAATAACAAATCTTAGAAATCTCCAAAAACTTCCTAAAATCAGTAATACGCTTGTCAATACAGCACACAATACCAAAATAATCGAGCCAAGATTTATTGTTCCTTCAATTAGACTGGATACACCAACCATGAAGTTCTCCCCAGTTGAATTTAGAATTTCATCCCATGAAACTTCTTCGGATAGCCAGTTCAGGAAAATGATCAATGATGTGCCTAACAACAACATCATAGAAGATTCTAAAAGATCTCTAAATATAGATTTAGCAGGAGATTTAGCCTTATTTCGGAAAACAGAACGATTTGCCTCTTTACGATTCCTAAACCTCTGTATATTTGACATAATTATAACTTATATTTGTATAAAATGATTATGAATGATGCGGATAGATAGTATGAATTCATAAATCAACCTCTGCATGAAAAACAGAACGAATTTCTTGAAAGTTTAAGAAAAGGCGAAATTAGCAAAAAACTAATATCATTCAATCCAATAATAGCATTTAAATTTTATATCGCCAATTCTAACCTTATAATGATATCACCTGTGGAATACGGTGCATTTAATTTAACTGCTTTAATAACGATCCTGAAGTGTTTGAGGGATTCAAGCGGGGCTCTTCTGGTGGTATGGGAATCATCATCCACAAAACAGATATAAGTATGAATGTTGTTGTTCCGATCAATGAGGCTTTAATTCTTCTAAGGAAAGGAACACTCTCTGCAAGCTCATTTCTTGGCAAAGGAGCTTCCTTTGAGAGACCCCATGGAATTTGGATACGAGGATCTAGCCTAAGATCATCCAAACAACGAACTAAGTCTGTAAGTTCTGCGTCGTCTAAAAATATTTTTAATGGTTTAACAGCATCCTGACTGCTCCTAAGAGTGATTTCATGACCTCCCTCCTTCGAAGGACCAATCGAGACCGGTTTCGATGAATCGCCAAATAAACGTTTTACTCCCGACAGCTGATGTCTTGCATATGGAAGTACAACTTGCATAAGGGCCTGAAGATGTTCTCGTTTACCCTCTACTTGAGAGGAGCCAATAAGTTCCAGGGACCAAGTAGAAATTATCCCCAAAGAATCTTCTTGTTGTCCTCTTGAAAAATCTGGTAATCCTTCAACCTTAAGTCTTGCAGAGGTTTGGTCGTAGCGATACGAAAGCTTAAGCATTGGATTATCTTTCATGGCTTGGGATCAAATAAAGTTGCTCTTAAACGATCTACTCCACCTCGACCAACACAAAGTGCAAGTGTAAGAACAAGTTGTCTATAAAGAGGTGGGGAAAATTCCTTTAGGAGAAGTCTCTGAACAGCGCCTCTACGTGTATTCATTCTTTCTTCCAGAAGTTCAGAAAAACGTTCACTAAATAAATTCCACCTTTCTTGATTAATGCCATTTGGTTCCTTTGATGAAAGTAATTGACGAAGAAGTGGGTAAAGGCGATAAGCCATTGAACAGACCAGAAGAATTAACGCTTCGGAATCAGAAGCTTTGATGGTTCCTCTGCGAGTTGATCGTCTCAATGGGTTATGGCAACGTCTTTTCCATAGCTCAACTCTGTTTGGGAACCTTGATTGAAAGCCCAGTTGATCTGATGTCCAGAGCATTGCTTGACCTGCATTAAGATCTAAGGACTCCACAACAAGCAATAAAAGATCAAGGCGTTCTAGGCCCCTCCTACCCAAAACGGTCTTATGAGTCAAATGAGACTGCTGATCGAACAAAAGCGACTTGTCATCGCCAGATAGTTTCGCAGAAGTAGAGATTGCATCTATCATGAATTAAATAATGCCAGGAGTTAGACATTTGAGTCAAAGCCTCCTCTTTGATTTAGTGAACCGCACACATTAACGATTTAACTGAATCCTTTGGATCTTCAAAAAATTGTTCGGGAAGTGCCTGATTTCCCTAAACCAGGCATTCAATTCAAAGACATCACCCCATTATTGAGTAATCCTAGTGCCTGGGCAGAAATAATTGATCAAATGGAGTCTCTAGCAAATGAGGTTCGTCCAAATTTAATTGCAGGTATAGAAGCCAGAGGCTTTTTAATAGGAGCATCACTTGCGACAAAATTAGGCATGGGATTTATACCTGTAAGAAAAAAAGGAAAACTACCTGGAAAAACTATTGGTATAGATTATGAATTAGAATATGGTCATGATCGCCTGGAGATCTGCTCAAATGAATCACTAAATAAAAAATCTAAAATACTAATTGTTGACGATTTACTAGCCACTGGAGGAACAGCATTAGCTACTCAGAGATTAATAGAAAAATCCACCGCAACAGTTGTAGGATTTCAATTTATCATTGAGTTATGCTCTTTAAAAGGGAGAATAAAACTTCCACAGAGTGTCCCAATTCACTCTCTAATTAAATACAACTAACTACTCTCCCAATCTAAAACTTCTTGATATTGACCTAAGTCAAGTAAGCCAAAACTCCATAAAACTATTGGCAAAGGAGCTTGTTCAACCTCTGCCTGTCGAATACCAAGCTTTATTGCCTTCTCACTCAGTCCAATTTTCTGCTGAAGAAACTTCAACAGCTTGGGATGCGCTAAAGGCTGAGGGTGAGTAGAAATAACCAATGTTTTAAGCCCTAATGATTAATATTATAGTAAATTTTAAAGATAGACATTGGTCCATCAGTCATTATCCTTAGAAGTAATCTTCTAATCCAATGAATAGACTTGAATAGAGTAAAAAAGGGAGAACGGAAGAACAAAGTGACTTTTGAATTATTCGAGAAAAATTTAACTAGAAAATGAGTAAATGCACCTACTAAAATATGGTCAAGCCTTCTTTCCCATGAATAAAGCTTAATGGCCATAGGAAGACTCAAAGATCCATTATCTACTCGTTTAATGAGTGAAATTAGAGCTTGCACATCCCTCCAGCCAAGATTTAGACCCTGGCCACCAACTGGATGAAAACAATGAGCAGATTCCCCAACTAGGACCACCAAGTCCTTATAAAGCCTTTTCGCTAAAGAAAATTGAAGTGGAAATGCAGAAGGTTTGTCAATCAAGGCATCTGGCTCTAACCCTATTGGCAATAAAGCTGAAAGCCTGTCAAGAAATATAGAGGAAGGGACCTTAGAAAGCTCTACACAACGAGAAAACTCCTTTGTCCAGACAACTTGAAAGATATTTCCTCCCATTGGCAGAATCGCTAGTGGTCCCTCTGATCGGAACAGTTCATATGCTATTAAAGGTTCTGCCCCTCTTATTAAGACCTTTGCTGTTAGACAACCTTGTAGATAAGAGCCTCCTATTGTTTTAATATTCAAATAATTTCTTATTGAAGAAGATGCGCCATCAGAAGCAACGACTAATTCATTTTCTTTAATAGGTGAAATATTTGACTCCCCAAATACAGTATTAATAAAAGCTATCTTCTGAATTCTCCCTAATAAGATACTCATTAGGTGTCTGTGATCTAATATCCAACCAATTGCCTCACTTTTTCTATTTTCCTTTGACAAATCTTTTAAGTTGAAAGGTATGTTCTTGTTTGCTTCCGTATCCTCAACCACTAGTTCCTCAAATGGTGAGAGATAACAACTTAACTCGTCCCATAAATCTAGGGATTCAAATAAACGTCTGGATGAATGAGTCAATGCATATGCCCTACTACGATCAAGCAGTTGTTCATATGATTGGGGATCATATATTGTAATCTGTGAACTATACTTTGCTAAACCAATTGCAGTCATACAACCAGTTGGACCAGCACCGTAAATAGAAATTTTAGAGGAATTGTAAATCATATAAATCTATTCACTATGCATTTGGCCTTGAAATTACTAAGCATTAGATTGATCTTTTTGAAAAGCGTAACTGACAAAGTTCCTCAAATGCAGGTCTTAAAAGATAAGGATATTCCCCAACCCAAATTCGTTGCAATGGTAACCAGGCATCACTTAAAGCAGAAATACTTGAAAAGTCCTTTCTTTCACTTAAGACGAGACATCTAATTCTCATGCCATTTTGTATTATTTGATGTTTTTTATCCATAGGGAAGCTGAGTTGGCCCAAATATCCATCTTCATCTGCCAACTCAAGAATCATCCATGTTCGCCTATTCTCAACTAATTCTAATTGTCCACTTTTATTTGCTTGTTCATGACGATTTTCTATCTTTTCTCTTATAAAACAATCAATAATCTCACCTTCAAAAATTGCAGCTGAGGGAAATCTTCTAAGAGTTGCATTTCTCTGACCAGCTTCAATTATTGGTCCCCATAAAATATACAATAAAAAGACCACACCTATAATTAACCATAATGAATAGAATTGGCTCGCAACCTGACTTTGACTAATTACAAGAGTAATAACTCCTCCAATAGAAGAAATCATTACTCTTTGAAGAACCTTCCTAGGACTTCCTAAGGCGTTTCCAAACTGATCACCTGTAGCAACAGCGGGAATCAACTTATCAATTTCGCCAGGTCTAAGTGGAACTAACATAGGTAAATGTCTCCTTTCAAATTAGACGTTCAAGTCCATAAACAAGTGTTTCTAATTGACGGACTTTTTTAACTGTGAGTAGCACTCCTGGCATATAAGCAGCCCTATCTATTGTGTCATGCCTAAGCGTATAAGTCTCTCCAGGTGCCCCAAACATAACTTCTTGATGAGCCACTAAACCAGGAAGGCGAATAGAATGAAGTCTCAGTCCACTTGGCCTAAGGCCTCCACGACATCCAGAATGTGTTTCCTCTTCCTGTATTAGAGAACTATTAAACTGCTTATTTAATTCCTCCATTATCTCTGCCGTTTTTATACAAGTTCCACTTGGAGCATCCACCTTACGATTGTGATGTAATTCAGTTAGTTCTGCGCATTCATAGAAAACAGCTGCTGCTGCTGCTGCCTGCTGAAGTAAAACCATACCCACCGAAAAGTTAGGTATTACTGCAGAACCAATCGAGGCCTTAGCTGCAAATTCTGATAGTTCAAGCAACTGATCTGAAGAAAGACCAGTAGTCCCGATAACAGGGTGAACTCCATAAGCGATTGAAGCACGAGTGTGTTCATAGACCACTGAGGGGTGAGTAAAATCAACTAAAACAGCCCCATTCCCTTGACCTTCATCTCGTACTGACTGGCTGACTGAACAAAGGCATCCCTCGAAATCCGAAGTGATAAATATGTCTTGCGATCCAATTCCCAACTCTGTCCCAACATCTATACCTTCCTTGCCAGGATTGGTTTCAATAGCGGCAACCAATTCACAATCTGGTGAGGCAACAACAGCTTTAACAACTTCTGCGCCCATTCGGCCAAGGGCTCCAGCCACTGCAACTGGAACAGGTTTTGAACTAGAAACGCTCATCAAAATTCAAATACTTCTATAAGCCTATTTGGTATTTCGTGTAACACGCATAGAAGTTGACTCACAATCTGGGCCCATACACTCCTAATCTTGGTCTAAATACTCAAAGAGATTATGTTTACGCAGGTTCGCTCCGCAAGCCGCAGAGTTTCACCTGAGGAGAGCCACACTCATAAATCAGTAATGAAGGCCGTATATGTAGTACTTGAGCCCCAGTACCAGAACGCCTTAACTCAAGCAGCAAACTCCCTCAATGCACTTAAAGGGCCAATTGGCATTGAATTAAGTGGTTACCTGATTGAGGAACTTAGAAATGAGGAAAATTACAACGACTTTAAAGAGGATGTTGCCTCAGCAGATGTATTCATAGCTTCTTTGATCTTTATAGAAGATCTTGCTCAAAAAGTTGTAGACGCAGTCGCTCCTCATAAAGAGAGATTGAAAGCATCAATAATTTTTCCATCGATGCCAGAAGTTATGCGATTAAACAAGTTAGGCACCTTTTCAATGGCCCAACTTGGTGAAAGCAAGAGTCTTATAGGTAGCTTCATGAAAAAACGGAAGGAAGCCGGTGGTGCAAGCTTCCAAGATTCAATGCTGAAGCTGCTTAACACGCTCCCATCAATCTTGAAATATCTACCAGTTGAAAAGGCCCAAGATGCAAGAAGTTTTATGCTGGGATTTCAGTATTGGTTAGGTGGGACTCCAGATAACCTAAGGAACTTCTTATTGATGCTGGCAGATAAATATGTCTTTCCTCCAGTAGAAGGAGAATCAAGAGAATCAATTGAGATTTCTGAGCCTGAAGTCTTTCCCGATCTAGGGATATGGCATCCCCTTGCGCCCAACATGTTTGAAGATGTAAAAGAATATTTAAATTGGACCAATAGCAGATTAGATCTGAAAGAAAAAGCAATTAATGGTCCCTTAATTGGTCTTGTGCTTCAAAGAAGCCACATCGTTACAGGTGACGACGCTCATTATGTTGCTGTAATTCAAGAGCTGGAATTTAGAGGGGCTCGCGTAATCCCCATCTTCTGTGGCGGACTCGACTTCTCAAAACCTGTTGAAGCTTTCTTTTACGACCCCTTAAATCCATCAAATCCTCATGTTGATGGAGTTGTTTCACTCACCGGATTTGCACTTGTTGGGGGACCTGCACGGCAAGATCACCCTAAGGCGATTGATTCTCTAAAACGTCTAAATAGGCCTTATATGGTCGCCTTGCCTCTTGTCTTTCAAACAACACAGGAATGGGAAGGAAGTGACCTTGGCCTTCACCCAGTTCAAGTAGCTCTCCAAATTGCAATCCCTGAGCTTGATGGTGCAATTGAACCAATAGTCTTATCTGGAAGAGATGACGCAACTGGAAAAGCTCATACACTTCAAGACAGGGTCGATGCAATTGCCGAGAGAGCAATCCGTTGGTCATCCCTACGGATAAAGCCAAGAGCAGAAAAAAAACTAGCAATAACCGTTTTTAGTTTTCCTCCAGACAAAGGAAATGTAGGGACAGCAGCATATTTAGATGTATTTGGTTCAATTCATCGAGTACTCGAAGAATTGAAGCAAAGGGGATATCAAATTGAAAATATGCCAAAAAATTCAAAAGCGCTTATGGAGACATTAATAAATGATCCAGAAGCATTAGAAGGATCCCCCGAACTAACAATTGCTCATCGAATGAGTGTTAAAGAATACGAAGGGTTGACTCCTTATTCACATCGTCTTGAAGAAAACTGGGGCAAACCTCCTGGAAACTTAAATAGTGATGGTCAGAACTTACTGATATATGGATGTCATTTTGGCAACGTATTTGTTGGAGTTCAACCAACATTTGGATACGAAGGTGATCCAATGCGTTTACTTTATTCACGAAGTGCAAGCCCACATCATGGTTTTGCCGCTTATTACACTTACCTAGAAAAAGTATGGAGAGCTGATGCAGTTCTTCACTTTGGGACTCACGGATCCCTTGAATTTATGCCAGGCAAGCAAATGGGAATGAGTGAGACATGTTATCCCGATTCATTAATAGGTGGCCTACCTAATCTTTACTATTATGCTGCTAACAATCCATCTGAAGCAACTATTGCAAAAAGGAGGGGATATGCATCAACAATCAGTTATCTAACTCCTCCTGCTGAAAATGCTGGTCTTTATAAAGGGCTAAAAGAACTAAGCGAATTGGTCGGTTCCTATCAACAATTAAGAGAAGGAAGTAGAGGTGCTCAGATTGTTAATGCAATCATTGAGACCGCCAGAAGATGTAATCTAGATCAAGATATTAATCTTCCTGACGAAGAAGCTTCAGATATCAATCTTGAAGATCGTGATGCTCTAGTTGGAGCTGTATATAGCCAGCTAATGGAAATTGAAAGTAGGTTGCTTCCATGCGGATTGCATACAATTGGAAAGCCTCCTACCGCTGAGGAAGCAATAGCGACCCTCGTTAGTATTGCAGCTTTAGAAAGGGAAGAAGAAGGACTACGTTCTCTGCCTGGACTTCTAGCTGAATCAAAAGATAGAACAATTGAGGATATATTTAGGGGGAATGATGAAGGAGTCTTAATAGATGTAGAGCTAAACAGACAAATCCTGGAAACAGCTAGGGATGCTGTTACTTCAATGGTTAAATCCCTTACAGGTAGGGACGGTAGAGTAACTATGAAGAAAGGAATTCTAAGTTTATTTATAGATCTTCTTAAGCGAATTGGATTTAAATTCCCTTCTCCTTGGTTACAAGCATGCAGAAGAAATGGATTTAATATTAAAAACCTCGATTCCCTAGAAAATCTTTTTAAATATCTACGTTTTTGCCTAGATCAAATTTGTGCAGATAAAGAAATGGATAGCTTGTTAAGAGCTCTTGATGGTGACTATGTAATTCCAGGACCAGGAGGTGACCCTATTAGAAATCCTGGCGTTCTTCCAAGTGGAAAAAATATTCATGCTCTAGATCCCCAATCAATTCCTACAGCTGCTGCTATAACTGCTGCGAAAGGCGTTGTTGACAAGCTATTAGAAAGACAACGAAAAGAGCAGGGAACTTGGCCAGAAACTATCGCCTGTGTGCTATGGGGTACGGATAATATAAAAACATATGGAGAATCACTAGCTCAGATATTGTGGTTTATAGGAGTAAGACCTAAGCCAGACTCAGTAGGAAGGGTGAACAAATTGGAATTAATTCCATTAGAAGAGCTTGGAAGGCCAAGGGTTGATGTTGTTGTGAATTGTTCTGGCGTTTTTAGAGATTTATTTATAAATCAAATGGCACTAATTGATCAAGGTGTAAAATTAGCAGCCGAAGCAAATGAACCATTAGATAATAATTTTGTTCGCAAACATGCTCTTGAACAAGCAGAAGCTGAAGGGACAAGCATTAGAGAAGCAGCTTGTAGAGTCTTCTCTAATGCTAGCGGCAGTTATAGCTCTAATGTAAATCTAGCCGTCGAGAACTCTACCTGGGAAGAGGAGGGTGAGCTACAAGAAATGTACCTTTCAAGGAAAACATATGCCTTCAATGCGGACAACCCTGGTGAAATGAATCAAAAGAGAACTGTATTTGAATCAGTTATGAAAACAGCTGATGTTACCTTCCAAAATCTTGACTCAGCAGAAATATCCCTCACAGATGTAAGCCATTACTTCGATTCCGATCCCACAAATCTAATAAAAAACCTTAGAGATGATGGGAAAGCCCCTAATAGCTATATAGCAGATACAACAACAGCAAATGCTCAAGTTCGTTCACTTAGTGAAACTATAAGACTAGATTCTCGTACAAAACTACTTAATCCAAAGTGGTATGAAGGTATGCTTAACTCTGGCTATGAAGGAGTCAGAGAGGTCTCCAATAGACTTAATTACACTTTAGGATGGAGTGCAACTAGTGGGCAAGTAGATAACTTTGTTTATGAAGAATCTAATGAGACCTTTATAAATGATCCAGAGATGAGAAAACGTCTTCTAGAGCTAAATCCACATAGTTTCAGAAGGATTGTGGGCACATTATTAGAAGTTAATGGGAGAGGCTATTGGGAAACATCCGAAGAGAATATAGAAAGGCTTAAAGAGCTTTATCAAGAAGCAGAGGACAGAATAGAAGGAGTAGATCCAAATGTCGGCAAGACTAGTTAATTTCTACTAACCCAAAGTTTATTTCCCATAATCTTTGTCTGAACCATAGGTCCAACATCATGAACTCTTACCATTGAAACTTTAGCTTGCACGCATCTACAAACTACTGCAGCTGTTCCCCAAACTCTTTCTAATGGGTCTTCTTTACGAAGAATATCCCCAATAAATCTTTTACGAGATGGGCCAACTAGGATAGGGTAGGAGCCTGACGTGAATCTCTCAAGATTCGAAAGTAAAGTAAGATTTTGGTTAGTATCTTTTGCGAATCCCAATCCCGGATCCCAAATTATTTTAGAAGGGTTAATACCCACTTGAATTGCATTTTCAGTTAAAGTATTCAACTCAGAAAAAACATCATTTACTAAACTCTTATAGGAATTAAGTTCATTCATTGATTTACTGTCACCTCGACTATGGGTTATTACATAAGGGCATCCAAACTCTGATACGACCTTTAGCACATCTGGGTCATGCCTACCACCGCTTATATCATTTATCCAATCCGCACCAGCTTCTAGAGCCTTATAAGCAACTTTAGAAAGAAAAGTATCTACTGATATTAATGCTTCTGGGAATCTATCTCTTATTGCTTTTAAAGCCGGAATTAATCTCTTAAGTTCTTCCTTTTCACCCACCATCAGAGCACCAGGCCTAGTGCTCTGTGCCCCCAGATCAAGCACATCAGCTCCTTCAGCCAAATGCTCCTTAGCACAGCTAATAGCACTTCCTACACCTAAAAATCTACCTCCATCACTAAAAGAATCTGGAGTAAGATTTATTACTCCCATAATGCTTATTTCTTCCTTCCACCTTTTAGGCCAGGGGCTATTTTTATAAGACCTGATAGTTGGCAATTCTTGCAAAGCTCTCTGGGTTTAGAGAAGCCCCTCCAACAAGTACTCCATCAATATCGCTCATAGCCATCAATTCATCAATGTTTTCAGGTTTTACAGATCCTCCATATTGCACAATCAAATCAGAAGATTGAACCCACTTCCTAATTAAACCGCATATTCTATTTGCCTCTTTTGCCTCGCATGTTTTACCAGTACCAATTGCCCAAATAGGTTCATAAGCAACTACAAGACGTGATGTATCAATCCCTTCTAATCCTTGTTCAACCTGCCTCCTAATAACCCGTTCAGCTTCACCCCTCTCTCTCTGTTCATCACTTTCTCCTACACAAACAATAGGAATTAGTCCATGATTTTGCGCGGATCTTGCTCGCAGGTTTATTTGTTCATCACTTTCACTAAAGTATTTTCTAGGTTCACTGTGCCCAACTATTGCGTACTTAACACCATGTTCTAAGAGCATCAATGGAGAGACTTCTGCAGTGAATGCACCTTGATCCTCCCAGTGCACATTTTGACTAGACAATTCAATTGAACTACTAGTTAATGCCTCAGAAAGAGTTGATATTGCAGTAAAGGGAGGCGCCAGGACAACATGCCTATCTTCAGCTACTCCTTCAAGGAGAGGGAGAAAAGTATTTACATACTTTCTAGCCTCCGCACATGTCATGTGCATCTTCCAATTGCCAGCGATGACTGGTTTACGCACGCTCAGTTCCTCTGAAAACAAATGGGTGAGAACCTAGGGTCCTTGCAGAGCCGGTTCGGTGAATATGTACTCCTCATCTTCAAAACAGACATTATCACCTGGGTTTAATTTACGACCTCGCCTGGTTTCGATAGAACCGTTAACTCTTACAGCCCCAGACGTTATAAGGTGTTTAGCTTCACCCCCCGTAGCCACCCTTCCTTGCCATTTCAGGAATTGATCTAGCTTCATTGAACGCAGAGATGGGGTACAACACATTTACAGTTTGACTGAATGCTGTCTCAAACAGAAGCTAGCTTTAGAAGACTTCTTCCTCTATTAAGGCCTTATCTTCGCCAATTAATGCTAGGTGGAGGATGTACGGTCATCTATGTGGCCTGTTGGCCAATTCTTGCATGGCTGGCAGGGAGACTAATTCCATCAATCGGGGCAGGTGAGCTTAATAAAGTAATTCAGGTCATATCAATAGCCTTAATTGTATTTTTCATACAAAAATTCTGCCAATTCCTTCAAGACACTCTTCTAGCCGAACCCTCCCTAAGAGTTAGCGAAGATCTTAGGAAAGAGTTGTTCTCACAATTACAAAACATAGAACTAGAAGCTCTAGAGAAAATGTCATCTGGAGATCTTACATATCGCTTAACAGAAGATGCAGACAGAGTTGGAGAAGTTATCTATAAAACGATTCAAGATACAACTCCCTGTCTTCTACAACTCATTGCAGTTTTTGGTTATATGATATTCCTCGATTGGCAGTTATCATTAGCAACAATAATTTTAGCTCCTATTGTTGCACTGCTTGTAAGTTTTTTTGGAAGCAAAGTAATGCTTGCAGCAGAGCGAAGTCAAAAACAAGTAAGTGAATTGGCTGGATTACTAGCTGAAGCTATTCAAGGATTACCTCTAGTAAGAGCCTTCGCCGCAGAAGAATGGCTCCAAAAACGTTTCGATAAAGAAGTTCTGCTTCATCGCCAAGCAAGATATAAAACCCTTAATTTATTAGCTCTCCAACACCCAGTCGTTGGCTTAATTGAAGCAATTGGAATACTTTCTGTACTCACTGTAGGCGCAGCTAGAATACAAACTGGTAATCTTGATGGTCAGGGTTTTAGTAGCTATGTAGCAGCCTTGCTAATGCTAATTGACCCAATATCTCATTTGACGATTAATTTCAATGAATTCAAGCAAGGTCAAGCTTCATTGAGACGACTTAGGGAAATTCAAAACAATCCTCGTGAACAACAAGACTCACCAAATGCCAAGAATTTATCAAATATCAAAGGCTCTCTAAACTTTAGAAATGTAAGTTTTTCCTATAATGAAGGCAATAAAGTTATTAAGAACCTAAACCTTAATATTGAAGCAGGTAAATTAATAGCACTAGTAGGTCCCTCAGGAGCAGGTAAATCTACAATTTTCTCATTATTACTTCGCTTCATATCACCTCAAGAGGGAGAAATATTGATAGATAGCAACAAACTTTCTAACTTAAAAGCATGTGATATTAGAAAGGAGTTAGCCTTAGTACCTCAGAATAATATTGTCTTTTCTGGAAGCATCAAAGAAGCTATTGCATTTGGTCGAAAAGTAACTATGGACGAGATAGTCAATGCTGCATTAATTGCCAATGCACATGAATTCATAAATAAATTAGAAAAAGGATATGATACAAAATTAGAAGAGAGGGGAACAAATCTATCTGGCGGGCAATTACAAAGAATTTCTATCGCTAGAGCATTAATAGGAAATCCTGCTGTCCTTTTATTAGATGAAGCCACAAGTGCATTAGATGCACAATCTGAAGATGCTGTGAAATTAGGGCTTCGTCAAGCAATGAAGCACCGAACAGTAATAGTAATCGCCCATAGGCTTTCAACTGTTCAAGAAGCAGATCAAATAATAGTTCTTGATCAAGGGGAAATATCTGAAATTGGAACACATAATGATTTAATTTCCATGAAAGGGCCTTACAGCGACCTTTGCTCAAGACAGTTCATTCATCAACATGAGGATCCCTAACTTATTAAGTCAACATTGGTAATAATTCTGCTAAAAACGAGAAAATTATAGTTGTTAAGAAAACAGTGATGACTGAATCCTCCCAAAAGGCTACTGATCCAATACTTACTTTTGAAGGCAAGCGTTATGCTCTAAACACGCTCCCAGATGAGCTCAAGGAGTTGGTAAGGGGAATGCAAGTGGCTGATGCCCAACTACGCATGCACGAAGACACTCTGAAAGTCTTGGCAGTAGGTCGTCAAACTATGGCTAGGCAATTAAATGAGAAGTTAAAGGATATAAAAGCATTGCCTTAATTAACGCTATGAATAAGACATCAATACTTCTCTTCTGAAAAATTGTAGTTATTAGAAAGCTTGAAAACTGTTCCTGAGAGTAGTACCAAAGCTATGAGATTAGGAATTGCCATTAAGCCATTTAGGGTATCGGCCACTGCCCAAACAACCCCCCTATCTCCTGCAATTGACCCAACTACAACAACAGCTACCCATGCCAAACGGAAAGGCAAAATAGCCTTTACTCCAAATAGGTACTCTGTGCAACGTTCCCCATAAAAACTCCATCCTAAAACTGTTGTAAATGCAAAAAATATTAGTCCCAATGTGACTATCCAACCTGAACCATCAAAACCAGAATTAAATGCCATTATAGAAAGATTAGCACCTGATTCTCCTGATTGATATGCTCCTGTTAATATAATAACTAAGGAAGTCATAGTGCAAATTATAATTGTGTCAATAAATGTTCCCAGCATAGCGATTGTCCCCTGTGTAACTGGATCTTTTACTGTTGCAGATGCATGGGCAATAGGTGCACTACCAAGTCCCGCTTCATTAGAAAAGATACCTCTCTTAAATCCCATTAAAACGACCTGAGCCAATGTACCTCCAGCAGCAGCCTTACCTGTAAAAGCATTCGAGAAAATAATAGAGAAAGCCGTTGGAACTTCAGAAATATTATTAAAAACAATCAGAAGGCATGATATTACATAAACAAGTGCCATGGTCGGAACAATTGCAGAAGCAGTCTTGGCAATTCGTTTAACACCGCCAACAATGACACTAAATACCAAAAGGCCTAACAAAAGACCAGTGAATAATTTAGGAATACCTAATGTTGAAAGAGCACTAGAGACTTCGAAACATTGAACACCATTTCCGATACCAAAACCTGCAAGCATTCCAAAGAGGGCAAATAAACTACCTAACCATGTCCATTTCTGTCCTAAACCATTTTTTATGTAATACATCGGGCCACCAACATGGTTGCCTAAGGAATCAACTTCTCGATATTTAACAGAAAGAACTGTTTCTGCGTATTTAGTAGCAATTCCAAATACAGCAATAAGCCACATCCAAAATATTGCTCCTGGTCCACCAATAGCAATTGCTGTTGCAACTCCAGCAATATTTCCTGTGCCAATTGTTGCTGACAAAGAGGTCATTAGAGCTTGAAAGGGCGTTATATCCCCATCCTTTGAAGATTCCAATGAGGGTTGAAACATCATTCGGAATCCATATGGAAGTCGAAGGATTGGCATAAAGCGCAAACCAACCATTAAAAGGATTCCTGTACCTGCTATCAAAATGACTGTGGGCCACCCCCATGCAAAACTACTTATTGGTTTATTTAATCCATCAACCGTCCTCTCAAAGCTTGAAGGTATCAAAGCAAAAGCATTGTCTAGGAATGGGTCACTAATTAGGAGCACAGCGCGAAACAGTATCAGTAGCACTGCATGATGCTGTCACACCATCACTAGTCAAGCAACAAATCAGTCAAGTTGATAAAGAAATGAAAATCTAAAATTCTCTTCATGAGATATTGTTGCATCAGAGTTTTCTCTCTTTATAACTCTATCCATAGGAAACAAGACACTTATTCAAATAAAGGCTCAAAGAACTTTAAGAAATAGTGGCTTCTTCTGTTAATTTATTGAAAAAAATGGTAAAAATATTTACTCATATATATTCCTTTTATACAAGCAAAAGTCATTTCCACTAAACTGACAGAACAGACTTAAAGATACTGCCTCCATTATTTAGGAGTCATATACTAATATTGTTGTTATTTTCATCAGGTAATTATTGCATTTATATTAGAATCTAGAACAACCTCCCTGACCTTAAAATCAAACTTATATTAGAACAGTTTTTAACTAATCAAAAACTCTAGCAATATCTTATATGACTATCCAGCAATTATTCTGATTTTATTGTTTAATTATCTACTTAAAAATGATATCTATTCTATGATGTTTCTAAATAGTAAAATTTAACGAGCTATTCCTAATTAGAGCCTCCCAATGGCAATGTCATTTCTAGCATTATAATTGGGGTAAAAATATTTCTTCTTATAACCAACTTGATTTATCTTGTAATAACTATGAGAGACAATTAATCAATTCACACCTATTAATTAATCATGAATGAATATCTTGTAGTGCTGCTATAGAAAGACTTTGATTTTGATTTTGCAACTCTATTATTGCCTCCAAAGCTGCTCTGGCACCAGCCAAGGTAGTTAAAATAGGAACACAATAATCTATTGCTGCCCTTCTTAGATACTTATCATCATGAGCAGCTTGACGGCCAATAGGAGTATTTATAACCAATTGAACCTCTCCTGAACGAATTAAATCTTCAATATTCGGACGACCCTCGTGTACTTTTAGTACAGGCCGAACATTTAAACCAGCCGACTTAATTGCTAAGGCTGTTCCTGAAGTCGCAATAAGTCCAAAACCCAATTCAATCAGACTCTTGGCTATAGGAACAAGAGCTGCTTTGTCGCGATCATGTGTAGAAAGAAACACCATCCCTTTAATAGGTAAGGCTTCTCCTGCCGCTAATTCTGATTTTGCATATGCCATTCCAAAACTTGTTGCAGAACCCATAACTTCTCCAGTCGATCTCATCTCTGGGCCTAGAACGTTGTCAGCTCCAGGGAATCGTCTAAATGGTAAAACAGCCTCTTTTATAGATTGAAGAGGTGGTATTGGCTCTGAGGTTAGACCCAGTTCTTGTAAAGTCTCGCCGGCCATTAAACGAGTTGCGAATCTCGCCAGTGGCACACCAGTAGCTTTTGAAACAAAAGGTACTGTCCTAGAAGCACGAGGATTCGCCTCAATAATATAAACAACTTCTTCTCCTAAGCTATCTCTTTTGACTGCAAATTGTAGATTCATAAGGCCTTCAACCTTTAATGACAAGGCCAATTCTTCTGTCCATTCTCTAATGGTAGAAAGTGACTTCTCTCCAAGTGATATCGATGGTAAACAACAAGCTGAATCTCCTGAATGAATACCTGCCGGTTCAATATGTTCCATAAGACCACCAATTACAACAACCCCAGATGAATCACAAAGAGCATCTACATCAACCTCAATAGCATTTTCTAGGTATTGATCTACCAAAACTGGATGTTCCGGTTCAACTTGAACAGCTTCGGACATATAACGAACAAGTTCATTTTGATCAAAAACTACTTCCATAGCCCGTCCACCTAATACATAAGAAGGACGAACTACAACTGGATATTGAATCCTATTAGCAATAAGGAGTGCCTCTTCCTTAGTACGGGCTATACCATTACTAGGCTGACGAATATTTAGGGATCTTAATATTAACTCAAATTGTTCTCTATCCTCTGCTTTATCAATTGAATCTGGAGAAGTACCCCAAATTCTACTAGCTGTTAACTTTCCTTCTGGAGAATCAAGCCAATTTAGAAGAGGCATTGATAATTTGAGTGGGGTTTGTCCTCCAAACTGAACAATAATTCCTTGCGGTTTTTCTACTTCAATTACATTAAGTACATCCTCTAATGTTAAAGGTTCAAAATAAAGTCTATCACTTGTATCATAATCTGTAGATACAGTTTCTGGATTACTATTTATCATAATAGTTGCAAATCCAAGTTCCTGCGAAGCAAATGATGCGTGGCAACAACAATAGTCAAATTCTATTCCCTGACCTATACGGTTTGGACCTCCACCAAGTATCATGACTTTCTTCCTGGAATCAAGATCAACTTCATTTTGATTGGACAATTGTGATATCTTTGTATCTAACTGAACTCTATTTATTTTACGTTCATATGTTGAATAATAATATGGTGTTGTCGAAGCAAACTCTGCTGCACATGTATCTACAGTTTTGTAAACTGGAACTATATTAAATTTCTTCCTTAAGGATCTTATTGATAACTCATTAGACTGAACAGCCCAGGCAATCTGCTTATCTGAAAATCCACATTGCTTTAATTCTAATAATCCTTCTGGAGTTAATTGTGTTATAGCCTTACCGTCCAAATAAAGCCTCTGAGTATTAATTATATTACGTAGTTTTGCAATAAACCACAAGTCTATCTTACTTAAGGATGATATCTCATCATCATCTTTACCAGACAGAATTGCTGCTCTGATTATCATAAATCTATCTGGTGAAGGTGTTCTTAATAAACGATCAATATCTATAGAATCTAATTTTGGCTCAGGTCTATCACATCCCCAACCTGAATAACCAATCTCCAATGAACGAATTGCTTTTTGAAAAGACTCTTCAAAACATCTACCTATAGCCATGGCTTCTCCAACTGATTTCATTGATGTCGAAAGTTCTGCAGAACAACCTCTAAACTTCTCAAAAGCAAATCTTGGTATTTTTGTTACTACATAGTCAATTGTTGGCTCAAAACAGGCTGGTGTTTTCCCAGTTATATCATTAATTATTTCATCTAATGTATATCCAACCGCCAAAAGAGCTGCAATCTTTGCTATTGGGAAGCCTGTTGCTTTGCTGGCTAAAGCAGAGGATCTACTTACACGTGGATTCATTTCAATAACAATAACCTGTCCATCTTCTGGGTTAATAGCAAATTGAATATTACTTCCACCAGTTTCTACACCTATCTCCCTAATTATATCTATAGATTGATCTCGAAGTCTTTGATATTCTCTATCAGTAAGTGTTTGAGCAGGAGCCACTGTAATAGAGTCTCCAGTATGTACTCCCATTGGATCAAAATTCTCGATACTACAAACAATCACAACATTATCAACAAGATCTCTCATTACTTCTAATTCATATTCCTTCCAACCTAATAATGATTTTTCTATTAGAATTTGAGATACTGGGCTTGCTTCCAAACCAGATTTGCATATAGACAAATATTCATCATGGTTATATGCAATACCTCCACCACCTCCACCAAGAGTAAATGCTGGTCGAATGATTCTTGGAAAACTTGATATCTGCTTACCTACTTTATTAACCTCATCCATATTTGATGCAATCCCAGAAGGACAAACATTCACACCTATCTTTTGCATAGCTTCCTTAAAAAGCTGTCGATCCTCTGCCTTCCTTATCGCCTCCAAATCAGCACCAATTAATTCAACCTTAAACTTCTTAAGCGTGCCGTCTTGGGCAAGTGCTACAGCAATATTAAGAGCAGTTTGGCCGCCCATTGTTGGAAGAAGGGCCTGAGGTCGTTCAAACTCAATAATTCGTGCAACTACTTCAGGTGTTAAAGGTTCTATATAAGTACGGTCTGCCATATCAGGGTCAGTCATGATCGAGGCTGGATTGGAATTAACCAAAATGACCTCAAACCCCTCGGCCCGCAAAGCTTTACAAGCTTGTGTACCAGAGTAATCAAATTCACAGGCTTGCCCAATAACAATGGGACCAGAGCCAAGAAGAAGAATGCGACGTATGTCGGTACGTCTTGGCATGGGCTTACTTATTGATGCGAATCTGAACTAGCTTCCCACGTTGGTAAGAATCGAATTAGACAAATCACACTTCGTGTGGCCATCTTGTCGCTAACTTTGTTATAAGGAGATTTAGAAACCATGAGCGAACTACAGCGCCTTAAGGGGCTGTTGCCACCAGAAAATCAAAGTTGGGTGTTTGTGGAGGCAGCTGCTGCAATAGATCCACCCTTAATTACC
Source organism: Prochlorococcus sp. AG-409-L18 (assembly GCA_003215535.1). GTDB lineage: Bacteria > Cyanobacteriota > Cyanobacteriia > PCC-6307 > Cyanobiaceae > AG-409-L18. The sequence continues at coordinate 50,072 of QCKG01000001.1, read as the reverse complement.
CTTGAGGAAATTGGGCGCGACGAGGTCGAAATACAAGTGGATCTAGAACAATGGGAATTTCTAGCCCAAGACCATAAAAATATGTTGTTTTGGCATGAGGTCGGACGTATACAAAATGACGCAATTCCTAGGGATGGATGGGAGATGGCGGCATTGGCAATAGGACTTGGTGGAGCAATAGGGGAATTATGGGTTCAAGATGGACTCCTATTGCTTATGGCATTAGGCCTTTCTGGCTTTGCTGGTTATCGCTTATATCTAAAAAATAACTCTGAGAAACGATTGCAGGATGCAATAGAAGCTGATGAGAGGGCTATTGACCTTGCCTGCAGATTTGGATATAGCGTACCTAATGCTTACAAAAGTCTTGGAGGTGCCCTTAAAGAGCTTATAGAAAAAACAAGAAAGAAAAAGAAAAGGAGTTTTTACGAGGACCGCTTAGAAGCTCTCCGCAAAAGTGCCGGCAAGGCTAGAGCCGAAATGGCAGAGCAAGAAGGCTCTAGGCAATCAGTTAGCAGTGAAAACGTATATGGATAGTGAATGTCTTGCCGAACTAGCAGCAGAAGCATGTGATGACCGGAAAGCAAAAGATATAAGACTGATTCGTGTAGAAGAAGTTTCAACCCTTGCAGATTGGATAGTTATTACAGAAGGGCTATCAGATGTTCAAGTAAAAGCAATAATTAATTCTGTAGAAAATCGACTGAAAGAAGAAGCGGGTCGCATCCCTCTAAGGAAAGAAGGAATTAATGAAGGGAAGTGGGCTCTACTAGACTATGGTGAGTTAATTATCCATGTGCTACAACCTAATTTAAGGGCCTTTTATGATTTAGAGTCATTTTGGAGTAATGGTGAACAAAGATTTTTCACCTCATTTGGAAAATAAACAAATTTGATCTCAAAGGATATGAAAATTTGCCCAGTACCTTTAGAACAGCAACCATTAGAACAATATATAGAATTAAAAAGGTCTTGGTTCTTTTCCTGGCCAACTGGCAAAACTATCATTCTGTACAAGAATTTACTAATAAATTGGTCACTAATATTCCCTTTGTGTTTAATCATAGCAAATGGCAGCTGGCCTCTGCATAATCAACCCGCAAAACTTTTGACTATCTCTTTTACAATTAGTTCTTTGCTACCACTTCTGCTATTAATGAGACAATATCTAGGCTGGGACTATATATTCAGACGGTTAATTTCAGAGATTATTGAATATGAGGAATCTGGCTGGTACGATGGTCAATCATGGGAGAAACCCATTGATTGGAGAAGTAAAGATTTAATGATTGCCCAAAATTCTGTAAAGCCAATTATTGAAATAATAAAGACCGCCCTAAAAGTTATAACAGTGATCTTTCTTCTAGGATTGATTACCTACAATTCACTCTAGCAACACTTATTTAAATGAATATTCCAAATAACTTAGGGAACCAACAAAGAAGCTCAACCCCTCCACTTGAAGTGCATCTAAAAAGAGGTCGGAGCACCGAATCATTGCATAAAGTACACGCTGTTGTTTGTGATAATAAAGGGAGAGTATTAATGTCCGCTGGGTGCGCAGAATTCGAAACATTTATAAGATCGGCCTTCAAACCTTTTCAGGCCTTTCCATTTATAAGTAGCGGTACGGCTGATCAAATAAATTCAGGAGAAAAGGGCATCGCAATTAGTTGTGGTTCTCATTCGGGAACAGCATTACATGCTAGAGAAGCATTTAAAATCCTATGGAATGGAGAAGTAGAAGTAGATCTTCTTCAGTGCCCAGTCCCAAAAGATGGTAAAAGCCCACTAGAACATAATTGCTCTGGGAAGCATGCTTCGTTCCTTGTTACATGCAAAAAGATGAACTGGCCTCTTGAAAATTATCTTCAGGGGAGCCACCCATTACAGGTTGAAATCAATAGGAAAGTTGCAGAGCTCCTAAACATTCCTCAAGATGAGCTAGTGGCAGCCAGAGATGACTGTGGGGCACCCACCTTATTACTAAGGTTGTCCCAAATGGCCCTTCTATATGCCCACCTAGGTGGCTCGGATCAACCAGAACATGAACAAATCAGAAGGGCTATGCTTGCACATCCTGAATTGGTGGGTGGTGCAGGAAGATTTGATACAGAATTAATGATAAGAGCACATCGTCAAATAATAAGCAAAGGTGGCGCGGAAGGCATCCAATGCCTTACAAAAGTGGGAGAGGGAATTGGGATAGCTATAAAAGCAGAAGATGGATCTAAACGTGCAAAACATGCTGTCGCTTTAAATATTCTATCTCAATTAGACTGGATTACTCCAGTAGGACTTCAGGAATTGGAAGAAAAGATTCTTCTATTATCTCCCGGAGTCCAACTAGAAGTATACGGTAAGCTTAGGTTTCAAGAATCCTATGGAGCGAAAGAACAATGAGAGGTATTTTACAAAAAGCATATGAAGATTTTTGGGTTCCTGTGTTTGGAAGAATTTTAATGAAATTAGCCTCTATAATTGAGGGTAAAGACCTTAAGAATGAAAAGCCTACATTTAACCTGAAAAGCACTAATGAACAAAAACTTAATAAGACCTCTATGAACAAAAATTGAAATTTCCCTTTTGTAATTTAATACTTCGATTAGTAGGTATAATGTTTCGGGAAAAGCATCATACAAAATAAATACTGGAGGGATAAATACAATTGTTTTATTTCTAAGGTCAGAATATTAAGAACATATTTCTCAATCTTTACATTCAAAGAAGAACTAATAGGAGAATTAGTTAATAACAGAGGCCAATATGTTAAGATTAGATTTAAAAGAGTAAATCAAAGAAGAGTTTAGAGAAGAGAATACAAAAAATCTATTAAAGATTTAATAATAATTGCTCATTCAAATTAGAAAAAGATTATCTAAATAAATAGAGAATCACAATAATAGGTATATTTAGAAAACTGAAATAGAAAGTTTAGGCATATACCTATAAGGACCAAAACCTAACGTTTAGTTCAAAAGATTCTTGGGGAAACACTTCATTGTTCAAATTATAGATGTAAAAAACAAAATTTTGTTCTCTTTCACGTTTCTCTCAGCCAATAATTAACTAGAATGATAAAAACCTAAACAATCCGTTCAATGGCTCTTTCAAAAAGTGAAAAGAAGGAACAAGTGACTACCCATCTCAAGCAACTGAGGAAGGAGCTAAGAACAATGCATGCAGGTGTGACCGAAGAGCAAACGCTTCCTGATCCAGGCGAGGTAAGGAATGTAATGACACAAATGGAATCACTCCTAAAAGTTCTCGAACCAAGTTCATCCAGAAAGTCGAAGAAATAATACTTCAAACCAAAACCTCAAATAATCAGCCCTACTAATAAATAATCAATAATAATAGTTAGTAAACTATAGATTTAAACGATACAAGTCAAGTCGATGGCGCAAGACTATGACTTTTAATAAAATAGGTAATCCAAATATTCAAGGGTGATTGGAGGCGTTTTAACTTAAAGCTTCTAATAGATCCTTTGTAGAGCAACTATCTGGAATATATATGTCCTCAAAAAAGTCATCGCATTTTTTCAAACCAATTGTTGCGTCTTCTGCTATTGCACTAAGCACATCGTCGATACTTAATTCCATCTCTCGCGCCATCTCTTCTAAAAGCTCAGCAGTCTCTGCCCTGACGTTCAGGGTCACTGAAACAAGTACGCGGTCAGAAGGGTCCAGGAACTTCATAAAGAAAATATTAAGACACAAGGTCCCTAGGTCAACAAAGCTGAAAAATTTAAATACAAGATTTTCCATATCCCAGGAATTTTGAGTTCATTAACTTCGTAGTGGTTTATGCGAAGTTGCTTTTGCTGACACTTGGAGAATTAATTTAAATATGCTTGATAGCAAGACTTTTGCAGATCGTTGAAATACAAGTCTAATTAAATTATCTTCAGACCAGTTAATTAATATTAAAGCTTATTCCGTAATTTTTTGATTAAAAAGAGACAACTAGCTTCAAAGTGGCCTTCCTGATAAGGATTGATGCATTATTGAATTGGTCCAATAGAGGCCAGAAAATATCATTAGGGTAATATTAATCATAAGAACGAATGAGCCAGTTATAATAAATTGATTATTAGGTCTTGGTTTATCTTCTCCATTAAGTCCTTCTATTAGAGTGATCTTTTTGCTCATTAAATCAACCTATGTAGCAACAATAGTAACAGGTAAGTCAGCAAATCGCGAGGATAACGCGAGGCGTGAATAAAGAAAAAGCTAAGCTAAGACCTTATTCCCTTTATGATTTCTTTATAATTGTCGAGTTTTGCTTGTTTCTTTCAAATTCAAGTTAGTCAAGATTGTTGAGCACAAAGACAGGAGAATGAATCAAAAAAAGGGAGGCTTACAATTGAATGTAATTCAATTTAGGCCGCTTTTGGAGGAACTTGCCTTGTTTGAGCCTCCTCCAACGCAATACGGACTGATTCAGCAAGAGGGCTGTTCCCCTTTGCTTTTGAAGCAACAAGAGCTTCTACTAGTCTCAGCTTACTTTCTTGATCCATAAATCTTAGCTGTAGAGTCACCGCTTTTAAATCTGAGCCTGTCTAACGCACTATGTGGACTTTGCGCCAGGACTCCTTAAATTTTTTGAATATCTGGTCAAGTCTATTTCTTTGACTTTGGATGTCCTGCAGGACTTTTCAAGGATTATGCCAAAACATAGGTATTAACAATAGAGACAAGGTGGTAAGTAAAAAAAGCTAATCAATAGCCAAGGAGATGTCGACAGGTAAGTAGGGGCAAGCCTTTAGAGAGAATCATGCTCTAAAGAAGGCAACGCAACACTTTCATCGAAAGTGTTGCGTTGCCTTTAAACGGTTCGAATACCAAGACATTTAATTCGCAATAAATATATTCCTGAAGAAAGCTAGAGTAGGTTTCGTTATTTCATGGTAAAAATACCCATTCTAGGTCTAAAGACTTAGGTACTTTATTCCCAGTAACTAAAGAAAACCAGGGATGCTTTTCATGCTAGAAGTTAAATATATATAGAAATAGCTACCATGCATCAAATAGAAGAAGAACTTGTCAGCAATGAGAAGGTTGACCCAATTGACTCATATTTTGAGTGTATAACAGCTTGTTCACTTGACGAAGCAGGTGTTGACTGCGTAACCAAATGTGTAGAAGTTCATTTAAGGGAAGAAAGCTGAGTTTCAATTTAAATTGTTTAGTTAAATAGCTTACAAAATACAAGGATTTAATCAATTAAAATAGCAAAGGAAAGTTAGATGTTTATTAGAGCCTACTCAATAATCAACTCAACCTAATAATAGAGTTTTATCAGGCTTCTCAAGCACTTCGTCTAAGCTTCTAGAGTTAGGATGTAATTGCAAACATCCAAGTTAAGAAATGACTAAGCGGCAAATTGGTCTTTATCTAATAATAGTTGCTGCTTCATCTGTGAGTGGTTGCAAAGTCATTGAAAGGGCAAGACAATTTAGAATACCCTTTGAGATCCCTAACGGAATCGAAAGACGAATTACAGAGCAAAAAACTATTGAGATTTCATGTGAAAACGAAGATATCAAAACCTACGAAAAAGATGGTTGGAAGATAATTGATACCAAGGAATCAGAAGTTACATGTACTTGGAAAACAAAACGTTCTAAACCTGGCTGTAACTTAAAGTCTGACAAAGGATGTAGAATAACTGTACCTGACAAGAAAGGAATCAAAAAAGAGTACATTTTAGAGAGACAAACAATTAATCCAAAAAAATAAACATATATATCTCTAGAAGCCTTGTATGAAATAGATTATTCACTTTAACTCAGATCTTAAATATTCCTGTACATGATAATTAACAAAAGCCAAAAAAATCTATATGTTATTTATTAGATCTCTTGTCCTTAGTTACACGAGCAAGATGCCCTAAATAAAACCAACGCCATGTGGGTAATAAAATAATCAGCCAAATAAACACAATATAATTTTTATTGACATCTACATTTGACACCTGGCATGATTGTAGGAAATCAGATTTATTGATGGCTGGAGTTGAATAATCAATAGTTCGGCATAGAATTGTTCCATGAATTAGCAGAAAGGTAATAGTCATAGCTGTTGGAACAACAGAGAAAATAGCTGCCAACAGTAAATTTCCAAACTTTAGATTTCTTTCTTCTTTAGTGGAGAGGAGCATTCCTAAAGGTTCGATTGCATAAATATCATACTAATTTAACGTCAATCTGTAATTAATGAAACTTTATAATAACAACAAATAGCACTGTGGTTAATAGACAAAGAGGACCATAGTGAAAAGACATAGGAATATCAAAAAAGGACTAGCCTTGAAGTTATTAAGAAAACTAAGCAACCTAAGTTGTAAAAAAATACGATAAATCAATTTATGCGCGAAGAAATCGAAAATAATTACTATAAATTAGTTCAACAAGCAGATATTTGAAGAAGAGTCTATTTTAAAATCCTTATATGCCTTTTTCTTTCACTATCACAGGGAACTCTCTTCAATGCAACCGCAATTTTGGGTACAGCAGGTGCATTAACTTTGAGAAAAAAGATGAAAACTCTTTTAGAAGCCTGGTCAACACCATAAAATAGCTGTAAACCACTTGTTTCAAGCCTTGACTAATAGCATCGACGCCATTGAAGGTCCAGAAGCAATCGACGCTGTCCCGGAATCAATAGAGCGTGCCATCCTTGATGGCATTGATCTAAGCGGTACGCCACTTCCAAAAGACATGGTGGCTTTCTATAAAGAGGTAATGCAAAAAGAAGCAGACAGAATCTGCCGTGTTCGTGTTGCAATGAGAAAAAAGATCATCTCAACTGGCGCAAAACACTATGACCAAGAAACGCTGAATCAACGGTTGATAGACGCTGGATGGGAGGGACTAAAAGCTGCGGAGATTGCCTATTTCTTCAGCTAACAGAAAAATAAGCTCAGTCATTCATAAGATATTAACTTTTGGTTATTAGCCAAGTTGCATGCTCTTATCCTCATGCCTACAATCATAGAATGGCTTATAATAAGATAAGAATGTATTATTTCTAGCTAAGTTTTAACTAAACATGCTCAGCCGAAAACCAGAACAAGAAGACAGTAATGATAGTATTCTACGTCATTTTATATTGGTTGGAATATTCCTTGCAGAAGCCTTGGCAAGAGCACTTAACCTACTAACACCAGTACCTAAGAAAAGCAATAATAATGACTCTAACAAATTATTCACCAAACATTTACAGGAAAAGTTATCACTAAAGACTGATCAGGATCTTAGAGAAATTCTTAAAGGAATAGATCTAATTTCATACTATGAGAAAGATCAATTGATAGATGCCATCATCTCCAACCCAGATGCAAACAAAAAGCTTTTATTACAAGAAAGAAGAGATAACTTAAGAAAAATGAGAAATGATGAGATAAAAGATCTTTTAAGAGGTGTAAAGAACCTCTCTAAGCTAAAGAAGTCTGAGCTTATTGAGCTAGTATTGTCAATAGAATTCAATGATAGAAAAGGTTCTAACAATTGATTTATTTGCATTTTGTCTGCCAAAATTTTAAGATCACGCAACTATCAGCAATGCATTAGTTGTTGAGCAGAGTGTCAATTTAAAAAGAGTCACATGGTATAAAGATTATCCTCCTTAGGTAAAATTTTTTCTAGTTATTTAATCTACGCACCAATTAAATCAAAAATTAAGTTATAAAGGTAACGACAAAGAAATTATTTTACAAGATGCTATCTGTTGAGAACCGACTACTAGTAATGGAGATACTTCATAGGCTCGAAATGAAGGAATCAGTAAGCGTTGAAGAACTCATATATCTACATCAACAAGCATCTACATACCCAGAAGTTGATAGGTGGCTGTCAAAGCTCATGAAAAACATAGAATTTTCAAGAAATGAACTAACTTTATTCTCTGAACAAATAGCGGCTTAATTAAATTGAAGATCCTCTTCTTTTGACTAAAAGGAAGGAAGTAGCTATTTAAAGGTATAAGTTATTTTTGCAACCTGAATCCTTTATCTAAAAGCTTTTGGTATGTAAGCCTGGCTTGATAGGAAAGGAACTGTTCAAACACCTCATCATTTTTATTTACATTGAACCAGTTTTGATCCTGCTGATTTTTTGAGAATTTTACAAATTCATTCCCATTTACAAGGGTCCATTCCTTTAAATGGGATTGTTTTTGGTTTGGTCCTAGATCCCATGGACAACTTGCTGGATATTTTTCTTGTGGCATAAATCGTCAACCGAAGGTCTACTTTAAAGTTGTAACGCACAAATTCAATTTAGCCCAATGCCTCTATACAAGCTGCCAATGTAATCTAAATTTTGTAATGAGGTAAACCACTGGGATGGATGTAATCTCTTCTTTTATAAAAATCGAAAAATCAAAACTACTCTGATTTCCTCATAGGAGTATTTCTGAAAACAACCATGGATCCTAAAGAAGCTAGTCTCCAAAAGGCTTTGAATGTCTTAGGTAAGAATTTAGAACAATGTAGTTGTCAGCCACTAACTGGTTGGTATAGAGATGGCTTCTGTAAAACCGATATCTCGGATCATGGTCAACATACAGTTTGTTGTGTGCTAACAGACTCATTCCTTACATACAGCAAAGCTCAAGGGAACGATCTTTCTACTCCAATGCCAGAGTTCGGTTTTGAAGGCTTGAAAGCTGGAGACAAATGGTGCCTATGTGCTCCAAGATGGAGACAAGCATTCGATGACGGAATGGCACCCCAAGTTGTATTAGAAGCCACTAATATTCAATGCCTTAACTTAATTCCACTTGAACTGCTAATGCAAAATTCATACAGTAGACCATCATAGATCTAATCAAATCATAATTCTAGAAATCAAATGGAGGAAAGAATGTCAACCAAAAATATTAATTCACTTTCAGAATGCTTGATAGATACAAATTGCATTCGACTTGATTGGGAATTCAAAAACCCACGAAACTCGTATATCAGACTTATTGATATTGCGTCTAAATTACCAAGAACAACAGTACTTGAAGAAAGTGGTAACTATTGGCATGGATTAGTTAGAAGCCTAATATTTCGTTTCCCTGATGATCTCGAAATCCTACTGATAGAAACCAAGGGAATTATCCAAGTCAAATCTACTTCAAGAGTAGGGCTCTCTGACTTTGGAGTAAATAGAAATAGATTAGAAAAATTATATAGAAAGCTTATAGACAATATGGAATGAAGTTAAAACAGATATGGCTCTATGGTTTAAACCCATAAAGCTTATTCTATGTATATAAATAATCTTAGTTATAGATTATGTTGAATTAACTATCTATATAGGAGATAATTAATTGGTTAAAGATTGCTTCAATTATAGCAAGTCTGTCTTGGCTTCATAGGATATATAAAAATCAAGTTCAAGAATCTATCTAATTTAGAAGCTAAGGTCTTGCCATATTGAAAATAAGCTGGATTATGATAAATAATCAGAAACTCTAAAATGGACGACGAAAATTGGAAGGAGCAATACAAGGAGTGGAAAGCGCTGAAGCCCTTCCAGGTCCAATTATTGGATGAAGGTGCTAACACCCAATCACAGGCTTGGCTACTTAATTCAATGTGGTCAGATTGGATGCAAATGAAAAAAATGAAGCAGATGGACTTACCAGACCTTGATATGTCTAGTAATATTGACCCTTGGGATGAATAAAGCCTCTTCTAATCAGTTATTTATACTAATCTGAACTAGGATATTAACGATATCTAAATGAGTAAAAATGCATTCCAAATATTCATCAGTGATTCTTCACAGGAATTACCGCCATTACTACAAGAAACCACAAGGATATTCCAGGAGTCATTACCTGAGCATAATTACACCTTATATAACAAGGAATCAGTTAGAGAATTTATAAGTAACAAAATTGGTTCGGAGGCATTAGCAGCATTTGATAAGCTAAAGCCTTATGCCTATAAAGCTGACCTTGGTCGTTATTGCATAGCCTATGAGAAAGGGGGATGGTATGCAGACATAACAATTAAATTAACAAAGACTTTGGCTGGCATTAATCCAAATATTGATTTTATAGGTTTTGTGGATCAAGGTGGCGGTATCAAACCCTACCAAGTCCCTTATGCTATTCAGTGCTCTTTCTTCTACACGAAACCTCACAGTGAAATATTTAGCACTGCGATAGAGTTAGTCATACAAAACTGTAAAAATGAATATTATGGTGTGAGTCCAATTTGTCCTACAGGCCCAGGTGTACTTGGTAGAGCCTTGGCCAAGCAGGGTCTAAAGAATACCCATTTGATAGGTAATTTTATTGCACTTACACCTAATCATAAAAATATGAACAATGCTTATGTACTACCAGAAGGCGAGATAATTGCAATCCACAAGAATGCTTGGATGCCAAAAATACAACCCGGAGATTTGACTTCATTTGGAATTGAAGGAAGCAATAATTATGCACAAATGTACCTAAATAAAGCTATTTACAAAACCAAAAATTAAAAATCTATAGTTATTCGAATATGTATGTTCCGGTTTATTATATAGTCTAACAATATGCATTAGACTTACAACCCAACATGTAGTGACTCACAATAATGCCTAGCAAAGCCAAAGACATTTAGCAATTAAATAAACAAGATCGGTGCGGTATTAAAACAGAGCATAATAATCTTGCTATAATATAGATTATTTTATTTAAACCATGCCTTACGAACCAGGGAGTACTCAATGTCGAGCTTTAATAGCAGCCAAGGAAAGTATTCTGACTGCCATGAGCTCACTTGTTAAAATTGAAAATATTGATCACATTCACATCAATCTAAAAGAGATATATAAGGAGCTTGATTCAATTCATGAAAGCAGGAAAGTAATAGAAAATGAACTATAGTTTTAGAAAAACAAAATAAATATAGCCTTTAACTTAAGAAAAGTCTGGTTTTAACCTATAAAAACTAGACCCGACTGCACCAGCAGAATATTTGATGCAGTCAGTTACGCCTAGCGAACCACCTTGCCGTGAGACCCAGTAGCTTCGACCTGGAAGAACCAGAAGGGGATACAAAGTGGGGCTTCGTTTCCAGCTACAAGGCCGGTTTACGTCACCATCACGACAGTCACCCCAAATCGAAAGAGAGTCAGATCAGAGCACTAGAAAAGGCCTTCACCAACAGAGCAGTCCTAAACAATCTAGCCCCCTAACCTAACTCTTGATCATTGGCCAAATTGATCTAATTTTATTCAACGCATTTAAAGCTTCTACTCTACGTACTATAGGTGAAGTTCCCTTCAAGATAACCGTTACGTGACCGAGCTTTCGTCCTGGTGTCTCAGATTCCTTGTCATACCAATGAAGATGAATACCTTCACATTCACCTAAAGCATCTAAACGCTGCTCCAAGGAAGGTGCCATCCCGCTGGGTAAGCCAAGTAAGTTAACCATTACGGCTCCTGGCACTATTAGTTCAGGGGGAGGCGCTATGAGATCAGAAGCTAAACAAATTTGCTGGTCAAATTGACTGCTATTACATGCCTCAATTGAGTAATGTGCTGAATTATGAGTACGAGGAGCTATCTCATTTACAAGTAACCCTTCTGGTCCATAAAAAAACTCAATTGCAATAATACCTACATAATTCAATTGAGTTAGCAATGAAGATGCAATGTTATATGCCATTACTTGGACATTGTGAGGAACTTCTGCAGGAGCCAAAACCCAATCGCAAACTTGGTTGACTTGATGAGTCTCTACAAGAGGGAAAGTCCTTACTTTTCCCTTCTTGTCTCTTGTTGCCACTATTGCCAATTCTTGGTCATATTTAACCCAAGATTCAATTATCCAATCATCTAGTTTGACTAATCTCATTAATTCCTTAAGATCACCAAGGTTGTTTATAACTCTTGTTCCTTTCCCATCATACCCACCACTTATTGATTTAGCCATTACGGGGAATCTCCAACCTGAGGGTAATTTCTTACCAGACAATTGATTAGAATTAAGTATTAACCATTTTGGTCCAGGTATTTTTAGTTCGGATAAGAGTTTTCTTTGAGATAATTTGTCTAGCAAAGGTTTTAGAGATTGCAATGTTGGCATAAATTTACCTTTTATTTCCTCTAGGTTTGATAAACCCTCAATATTTACCCATTCATTTTCAAAAGTGACACATGAACATGAATTAACAAGTTTTTTGGTCCCATCTATATCCTCAGGACTTGCAATGACAATAGAACCTGATCTCCTTGCAGCTGGGTCTTGCTTAGATGAAGTCTGCACAATCGTTTCTATATTTCTTTTTTGCGCTGCCTCAAGCAACATCAAAGCAAGCTGACCCCCACCTACTACTCCTACAACATTAGGCTGGGTGACAATGCTAGGTGATAAATCAGTATTCATGTTTCTATAAAAGAATCGACCATCTTGTTAGGTAATTGTAGTGGAAGAGCAGTGCATTCGTGAAGCAACTAAAAAAATAGATCTATGAAAAATTCCATGAAATAGCCATAAAAATAGCAACTTATCTCAAAATCACTAAAGCCTATTAAATGATTTTACAACTTTGTAATTGAGTTTGAACCTTGAGGGCTTATTATAATGATTGATTTAGAATCAACATGCTCATCAAATATGAATAAGAATTCACTTCATATGCAAATCAATGCAATTAATTTCTCATGACAGCATTACCAAATTTAACCAGTCGAATAAAGGTACCTATTCAGCGCAATCCCTATGAGGTAGTTATAAGAAATCAAGGCCTAAAATCTGCTGGGGAAGAACTAATTGCCACAGGGATTAAAAAAGGAACAAAATGCCTAATAGTTAGTAACCCTGAAGTCGCTGAAAAATATGCGCAAACATTAATTTCTAGTCTTATTGAGAGTGGATTTGATTCAACTATCCTTGTTTTAGAAGCTGGTGAAGAGCAAAAGACACTTGAAGGTATTTCTCAAATACATGATGCAGCCGTTGATGCAAAGATTGAAAGAGGTTCAATAATGATTGCCCTTGGTGGTGGTGTTGTAGGTGATATGACAGGTTTTGCAGCAGCAACTTGGCTAAGGGGAATCTCTTTTGTTCAAGTTCCAACAACCTTGCTAGCCATGGTAGATGCATCTGTAGGTGGAAAAACAGGAGTAAATCACAGCCGAGGAAAGAACCTTATTGGTGCTTTTCATCAACCCAAAATAGTACTTATCGATCCATATACTTTAAAATCACTTCCAGATAGGGAATTTCGTGCAGGGATGGCAGAGGTTATAAAATATGGAGTAATAGGAGACAAAAGACTATTCGAGATTCTAGAGAATATATCAAGTTTAGATAGCTTAAATAACTTAAACGACAATCAACTAAAAGAGATTATTGAGAGGTCAGTGACAGCAAAGGCAAATATAGTAGCTAAAGATGAGCTTGAATCAGGGATTAGGGCGATTCTAAATTATGGGCACACCTTTGGTCATGTAATCGAAAATCTTTGTGGTTACGGCAATTATCTTCATGGTGAAGCTGTAGCCATAGGAATGCTAGCTATTGGAGAACTTGCTCTAATAAAGAAGAATTGGAAAAAAGAAGATGCCATAAGACAGTATAATTTAATAAAGAAAGTAAAATTACCAACAAGATGGCCTGATCTTGATTTAGATAAGGTCCTACCTGTACTTATGGGAGATAAAAAGGTCAAAGATGGTAACTTACGATTCATAATGCCAAAGACAATCGGCAATGTTGAGATCCGCGATGACATTTCAAAAACAGATATAGAGAAGTTCTTATCGAGAATTAATTTCTAGGCTCTTCCAGGAAGATACTACTAATAGTATTTCCGGAAGCGTTTACTTGTGATTTCTCTATTTTCTCAAAAGCAACCCATCTGAAATCACCTAAACAATATGGATCAACTAGTCTTAATAAATTCTCTCTTTTACTTAATGCTAAATCAATCTGGTTATTTGGTAGTAAATTTAAGGAATTAAGCTTCTGCGCTAATCCCAATGCAAGAAGGGCCTGACCTTGACGCAAATCACCCAAGAAGTTCCAACCACATTCAGCAGCAAATAGCTTAAGTGTGTCTAAACATATGTGTGAAGTGAGATCACTTACTCCTGGTTCATATAAAATATCTGTATAACATCTCTGATTATGATAGGCCAATATGGTTCCAGATGAACGAGAAGATGTATAATAACTTTTAGCTTCAAGTGCATAATCAATAATAAGCATGGCTCCTGATCTTAATGATTTATATGCATTTAAAAGAAATGGTTTCACACAAGAATGCCATTCGCTATTCCATCCATCAACAGCATCAGTTGGTGGGATAGATATTTGAAGTTTATCAGTGGCACTAATTATGGAATCTTTTAGTGAATCAGGTAAAGGGAGCTCTACAAGCTCCGTAAAATAATTACCATCTCGCTCTATAATCTTTACACCTTGTCTAAAGAGTATTTTATTTCTAAGAATTATTCTTTCAACGGGCAGGGCATCAAGGACTTCATGAGCAATAATTATTCCATAAATTGGTGTTGCGCAAAGCTCGTCAAAATTCATCCACTTAACAGGCACTTTTGAATAGTGCTCGAACTTAAGCTTTTGTCTCTGCACCATTGCTGAATTTGGCTCAACCATAATGAGTTCAAAATTCTCCAATAATGCCGGAGCTGTTTCCTCCAAAGCCAAAAGCAGGTCAAAAGCTAGTTCTCCATCCCCAGGACCTAATTCTATTAATGACAATATATGTTTTTCTGTGTTTCTTCTATCCAGTTGCTCAAACCAATCAACTAACTGAGAAACTAGAAGTTCTGCAAATTCAGGGCCTAAAGAAGGTGAAGTAACAAAGTCACCTTTTCGGCCTATTCCCAAATTTCCTTTTGAATATGCACCATGTTCCTCATCATTTAGCACCCAATCCATATATTCATTAAAACCAACAGCTCCTTTAGCCTGAAGAAGCCGATCAACTAACCAGCCAGGACAACTCGCAGATGGCCTATTCATTAGAGAGAATGAAATCCATTGAAAATGTCCAATGACATCAAATCAATTTAAAAGGATAGTTGCTGGACTGATGTCCTTTCTAGCCTCTCTAATAATTTGTTTTCCTTCCTTTGCCCTCAATAATCCAGAATTGTTACCAGAGCATCAAACACCAGTTATTGACCTGGCACGAACCTTTAACCAAAGCCAGAAAACAAACCTCGAAAAAAACCTATTAAATTATGAGGAGGAGACAGGATGGAAAATCCGGGTCGTAACTCAATTCGAGAGCTCTCCAGGCCTTGCTATAAAAAAATATTGGGATCTTGATGAAAGGAGTTTGCTTGTTGTTGCAGATCCAAGGGGAGGAAACTTATTAAATTTCAATGTAGGCGATGCTTATTTCGCCTTGATGCCAAGAATATTCTGGGTAGAGCTTCAAACACGATTTGGTAATCAATATTATGTAAGAGATAATGGAGAAGACCGATCAATTATAGATGCCATTTCAGCCGTTAAAACTTGCCTTAACCGTGGAGGTTGCCAAGTGGTTCCAGGACTTCCATATGAACAATCTATATGGACATTAACGACTTCTATTTTAGGAGGTTTAATCGCTGGATTTGCTGCATATCCTAGAAGGGAAGGGAAATTTATTGCTTGGGGTTGGTTATTACTAATTTCACCATTATGGGTAATGTTGTTTGGGGTGTTTGGCATCGCACCAATAGTGACAAGAACAAATGATATCCTGCCTCTAATAAGGAATACATTTAGCTTTTTTGGTGGAATAATAGTTGCATATATAATTGCTAGTATGGCTTTTGCAAACAATAATCATCCTGAAGATTAAAAGGGATTATAAACCCTAGTCTTGTTCACTTCATGGCATGAATAATAATTTCTTTAGCTGCAGCCAGTGCTCCATCTTTATCAATGACATCATCTAAAGGCTCTATTAAATTCTCATCTAATTGCCAATTACCAGAAAGAAGATCGTCCTTCTCAAGGATTTTATAGTGGGCATATTGCTTAAGCCCCCTAATCAAAAACTCTGATTCTGCAAAATCATCTCTTTTTACTATATGAAGCCCTACTTCCTGGCTAATAGCCTCACAAAATGTACTATATCCAGGTTTCCCAATGAGTCGAAAACAAAATGGTAAGACATCTATGACCCTAACAGCTTCTGGTAAATAAATAAGATTAGGACATGAGCTAATATATGTAGAATTACTAGGTTTTGCCATTATAAAATTGTAATTAGGCCATTTATCAAGCAAATCATATTCAAATCTAAACCCTAACCCACCAAAGCCGATCATAACTAATGGCTCAAGAGATTGATCCAATCTTTGATGAAATTGAGGAGGAAGCTTCCTAGGCTTAGAATATGTAAGACCTACTTCTTTCTCTGGGATTTGCCAATCCATTTGCATAGAGAAGGGGCATCTTAAAAGCAGGTCTCCTTTAGAGTATTGCTTTGAAAGTGACTTGGCATAATTCTCAAACTCACCTCCTATTGGAGAATATATATCATCCCATCCAAAATTACCTATCCAAATCAACTTAGCCCCAAGTTCTTCTGCAAGTCTGGCAGCTGATGGTGGTATATCTGAAATGATTATAACCTCAGAATTCTGACTATTAATCCATTTGGCTTCTAAACTAATTTGTTTAGACATACCTTTTTCAAGATTATGAATTGAATTTAATGTGGAAGAATTATTAACTTGAAGTGCATCTGACTGAATCATGCCTACATCCCACTTAATTCGGCGATGCTCAATTGGTAATCCCCAGAAAGCCAAATTAAGGAAATCAATATCTACAAAAGAACTTACAATAAAGCGCCAGTCTGGCCTTAATTTATAAACCTCACTTAATATGGATGCCTGACGAGATGCATGTCCATATCCATGACTACTAAGGCACAAATAATACAACATCAATCTTTATTATCCCTTTTATCAAGAAGTATTTCCTCATAAGCAATCGTCCCATCAGGACGAAACCATCGATGGGAAACAAATTGTAAATTTGTTTGTAAGAATTCAACCCAAGAGAGATGGCATAAAGGAATGCCTGAAGAGTCATAAACCTTCCTAGGGACACAAGCTGCATTGAGATAAACAGTCCCAAATCTATCTTGAACAAATGTTCGCCTAATTCCTTTGCCCTTTTTTAAGTGATGATGTGTATGGCCAAAAACAACCAATTCTGGTATGCGAGATTTCCTGATTTGATCTAAGGCAATTGAAAGGTCCTGATCTCCCCAATCAAGCGCTGGCGACTTCCAATCGCGTCCACAAGGACTATCATGCTCTGACCCTAATCCTTGAGGGCCTGAGTGGGCCAAGATCACAAGAGGTTGTCCTTCTGGAGCCTGATTAACAGCATTGACAATTCTGTCAACTGATTGGTCAATTGTTATAGGCCCAAAAACAGCTTGAACAGCTCTTGATAAATAGAATCCCCCACCAGCACTACATGGTCTAGCTCCAACTACGGATACAGGAGGTTTAGACCATCCCCTAAACCTCCATCCACAATGAATTTCACCAAGTATGTTCAATTGTGATTGAAGGAGGTAACCAGTTACATCCCTTCCCCTGTCATGATTCCCAAGGATTACAGCAGTAGGTAGAGGTAAACCTTTAATTGCCTTTGCAAACCTTATGTCTCCTTCACTTAAATCACCTACAAAAAGAACGCCATCAGGCTTAAGACAGTCCAAAAGGTTATGGTCCCCTCTGGACCAAGAACCATGTAGGTCTCCAGCAATTGCGAGACTGATTACTGACAGGAGTTATGCCTAGGCTGATCCCATACTGCCGGAGATTTGGCAAATGATGCACCTTTCCGGCTCAATGACAATTTCTCCGCCTTCAAAGGGGGGAATAGATCTTGTACATGAAATCAATAAGCTAAGAAAGAAGCGTAATGCTGTAATTCTTGCGCATTACTACCAGCACCCAGATATTCAGGACGTAGCTGATTTCATTGGAGACTCACTTGAACTATGTAGAAAGGCCGCGGCAACTGAAGCAGATGTAATAGTATTTTGTGGAGTTCACTTCATGGCAGAAACTGCAAAAATACTAAATCCAAATAAAACAGTTTTAATTCCAGATGTAAATGCTGGCTGTTCCTTGGCAGATGATTGTCCTTCAGATAAATTTGAAAAGTTTAGAGCCAAATATCCAGATCACTTTGTAGTTACTTATATAAACTGCACAGCTGATGTCAAAGCCCAAAGTGATCTAATCTGTACAAGTAGCAATGCTGTTGAACTTATAAAAAAGATACCTAAAGATAAGGAGATTTTATTTTCACCTGATAAAAATCTTGGGAAATGGGTCCAAGCACAATGTGGGAGGGAACTAACCATATGGGAAGGAAGTTGTGTAGTACATGAAAACTTCAGCGAAGAGGCACTACTTAAATTACAATTAGAACATCCTGAGGCTAAAACAATAGCCCATCCAGAATGCCTACCAAATCTCCTTGGATTAGCCGATTATATTGGATCAACAACAAAACTATTAAAATACGCAGATGAAAGCGAATCATCATCTTTTATTGTAGTTACTGAGCCAGGTATCCTTCATCAAATGCGCCTAAAGATACCTTCTAAAATCTTTTATGATGTTCCAGGGATTGATGGTTGTAGTTGCAACGAATGTCCTTACATGAGACTTAATAATCTAGAAAATTTACATACTTGCCTGCTTAACATGGAGCCTAAGATTGAAATGGAGGAGGATATTCGACTAAAGGCATTAAGACCTATAGAACTAATGCTAGAAATGAGCAGCTAATAGTAATCCTCATGAAACAATAGATCTCATTCTAATCATTATTAAATAAAAAAGATATGGATCGTTTATTTGTTGTTGTCTTAGGTGGACGTACAACTAAAAGCAATATTGAGCTCCACGATATAAGATGGGTTATCGGGAAAAACATTGAAGATACATTCCCACAGCTAAGGAAAGAATGGTTTGGGTTAAGAAAGGGTCTTCATATTGATAGTTACTTAGAGCTCAAGTTTATAGATGGATATGAAATTATTGTATATAGAAAAGATAATGAAAGTGCGCAGATAAACTATAAAGGGAAAATATATGATGAAGATACAAAGCTGTGGCTTGTAAACCTAGGTGGATATCATCCTGACAAATTATTAGAGATTCATGAGATCCAAATATTGGCAGCCAAGAATTCAAGGGAGGCTAAAGAAAAGGCTAAAAAACGATGGGATTCTCAATCCGAAAAAATTCACAAAGATGACATTAGAGGTATTCATGAAAAAAGACAAATAGAAAATTCTATCTTGCAAAATAAGTTTGAAGATTGGATAATAAGACTAAAGAAAGATCCAAAAGAAAGAAATCAAATCATCAAGCCTGATTGGTATGGATATATGAGAATAGACAAGGAATAATAATTTAAATTCAATTATTTTGCAATTAAAGAGCTAAATTATTAGCTCTAACATTAGGGGAGTATTCATTTTTATATGTAGATTTAATCGCCTTCACCAATGTCATTTCAGCTACTATATACTGATTATCTTTACTAGTGCCAATATCTAGTGGGGATAAGCTATTTAATTCTGATTCAGTTATGTTGGCAAAAATATCAGGTTTAATACCATCTTTGTGAATATCTCTACCACTAGGTGTTAGGTATTTTGCAATAGTTACGGTTAATCCTGAACCATCTGAAAGGCTTCGAACAGACTGAACAAGGCCTTTCCCAAATGTTTGCTGACCTACAAGTATTCCCCTTTTATTATCCTGAATTGCTCCAGAAAGTATTTCGCTTGCACTAGCCGAGCCTTCGTTAACCAAAACTACGACGGGATTTTTGGTTAATGAGCTGCCATTAGCACGCCTAACATCTCTAATTCCACTTTTTGTCTGTGTACTTACTATTGTGCCTTCATCTAGCCAATGTCTAGCAATATCAATACTTGCTTCAAGAAGCCCACCTGGGTTGCTTCTTAAATCAAGAATATATCCTGATACTTTTTGAAGTTCGAGACTCTTAAGTGCTTCTCTCATCTCTTTTGATGATCGTGCACTAAATTGTTTTAAACGAATATATCCAATATCAAAGCCTGATGTTGATTTATTTAATCGGCTAATTACAGCTCTAATTTCTATACGGTCTCTTATCAGAGATTTAGTAAAAACCTGACCATTCCTTTTTAAGCCTAATAATACCTTTGAACCCCTTTTGCCACGTATCAATCTAACAGCTTCTTCAATGCCAATATCATTTGTTGGCCTACCATTTATAGAAACTATCACATCCTTAGGCTTAATCCCAGCTCTAAAAGCTGGTGTTCCCTCTATAGGTGAAATAACTAGCAGTTCTTTAGTCTTTTCATCTAACGACAATTGAATTCCAACACCAGTAAGTTCTCCAGAGGTATCAATTCTCATCTCTTTGAATTGTTTAGGATCTAGAAAGCGTGTATAAGGGTCCTCAAGTGTTGCTAACATTTGCCTAATAGCTTCATATGATTGATTCTCATCTAAATAGGTATTAGCCAGAAGTTTTTTCCTTAAGGCCTTCCATTTTTCTGCATCATAAGTACCTGAAGAATCTAAGTAGTCCCTAAAAATAATTTGCCAAACTTGATCAACCACCTCTTTCGGACTATTATTTATTAAAGGTTTGGTTCCTCCAGAAATTCCAACATTAGGTGGGATTAACAATAAGAAAGGTGCCAAAAAGTTAATAACAAAATATCCTTGGAATCTAGAATTATTAATAACCAAAGTAGACTTCCCTCTTTGCAATAGTTTTAATGTCTGAAAGTAAATATTATTCAACATAGTCACCTTAGGGGTCGATCCATTTACCATCTTCCTTAATCAAATCAACAAGAGCCTCAACCCCCTCATCTTCTGGAACTTTACGAATTTCTTCCCTACCTCTATAAAGAGCAATTACACCTGGACCTTTACCTACATAACCATAATCTGCATCTGCCATCTCACCTGGACCGTTGACAATGCATCCCATTATCGCAATGTCTAAACCAGTTAGATGAACAGTTGCCTCCCGAACTTTCTTAACAACCTCTTCTAAATTAAATAAAGTTCTTCCACAACTAGGACAGCTAATATATTCAACCATAGTTTTTCGCAATCCAATAGCTTGAAGAATCGAATAACAAACAGGTATTTCCTTCTCAGGAGCTTCTGTAAGTGAAACTCTAATAGTATCTCCCAAGCCCTCTGACAATAGAGTTGCTATACCTGCTGTGCTTTTAATACGTCCATAATCTCCATCACCCGCCTCAGTAACGCCTAGGTGGAGAGGGTAATTAAAGCCTTCCTTATCCATTGTATCTGCCATTAATCTGTACGCAGCTAACATCACAGGCGCTCTTGATGCCTTCATGGAAACAACAATATTATGAAAGTCTAGTGAATGGCATATCCTTACAAACTCCATAGCTGATTCAACCATACCTTTAGGAGTATCCCCATGTTGAAAAAGCATTCTTTCTGCTAAAGATCCATGATTAACTCCTATCCTTAATGCCTTATTTTGCTCCTTAAGTAATTTAACAAGAGGTTGAAAATTACTAGCGGTCTTTTCTTGTATTTCGTTTATTTCCTGTGAAGTAAATTCTTCACGATTAGGGTCAGGTTTATCGAAAACAAAAAGACCTGGATTTACACGTACTTTGTCAACATGCTTTGCAACTTCTAATGCAATTTTCATGCCATTATGGTGTACATCTGCCACTAATGGAACTCGCTGATAAGTCTTCTCTAAATACCTAATAATCTCACCGACTGCCTTTGCATGTCCTAAAGATGGAACAGTAAGTCTGACAATTTCACAACCAACCTCATGCAGTCGCCGAATACCTGCACTGGAACCCTCCACATCCAGGGTGTCTTCATTGATCATGGATTGGACCCTTACTGGGTGCTCACTACCAATGGCAATATCGCCGACCATCACCGTTCGAGTAGGACGGCGATGGATCTGTGTGTCGTAACGTTGTGAATTCTCGGGAGTGTTCTGGACCAAGGAAGCATTCATGGTCTTTTAACTTGCAAAACTGACAGAGGTGGAGTCTTTTCTAACTCATTTAGCTTATTGCGTACCTTTGTAAAGTCTTTAATTGTTAGTGATATTGGTTTCCCACTAGCCAAAGAAGGATTCCTCAAAAGGTATGAAGGATGAAAGATTGGCATAATAAGTCTCCCCTCCCAAGTAATCCAGTTGCCCCTAATCCTACTTATAGGGGCTTTTAGACCTAAGACAGCTTCCACAGCAGTAGCCCCTGCCAAGGCGATAATCCAAGGCTCTACAAGGTCAATTTGCTTAATTAACCATGGCAAAGCGGTTCTTAATTCTGATCTTGTAGGTCTTCTATTTTTAGGTGGCCTGCATTTAACAACATTGCAAATAAAAACCTCACTCTTACTGTTAATGCCAACACGTTCCAAGATCTTATCTAAAACCTTTCCTGATCTCCCAACAAAAGCCACACCAAGGTTATCCTCACTTGCTCCTGGTGCTTCACCAATAACCATAAGCCTAGCCCTAGGATTACCTCTGCTAACAACGACTTTAGGTGTACTCTTTTCGGTCCCACAAACGCAACATTTGGACAATTCAGGAACTGAGTCTTTGGTGAAGTTCATAGTTAACTATAATTAAAAATTATTCTGCAAATTAGGTATAAGAAGCAAAAAAGCATTTCCCTCTGGGTCCTTCATCCAAGATTCAGCTCCAAAGGACTCTAGCCTTGCTCTCTCAGTTGAAAGAGCTCCTTTAGATGCAAGGAGTTCAGACCATTGCTCAATTGCAACAAGTGGATCAGCCGAAGCCGCTCCTTGAAGGCAAAGGCCCATGGAATTTAACGCTGTTAAAGTTTGTCGGTTCCTAGAAGGCAGGTAAAATTGAATTTTTATTCCATGTGGATTAGAAATGAACCAATGATCTTTTGAAATCCCCCTTTGAATTTCTGCCTGAAGAGCAAATGAATAGAACTCCGCAAGTTTTTTAGGCTTATTTGACGCAAAGATGAAGGAGAGTTCAATTGAAGGCATAAGAAGTGTCAAGATTAAAAAAAGTTGTCTACTTCAAAACATCCGCCAAGATGTGATCCAGAAAGTGATTCTTTAGAGGAGGTGATTAAAAATGGCAAATCAGTCAATTGTTTCCAAAAGAGCCATGGCTCTTAAGCCTTCTCTAACCTTAGAAATAAGTGCTAGGGCAAAGGCGCTTAAAGCAGAAGGTCGAGATATTTGTAGTCTTAGTGCAGGTGAGCCCGATTTCAATACACCTCAGTTCATTGTTGAAGAAGCAATAAGAGCTTTACATGAAGGCCATACCAGGTATGGACCAGCTGCTGGTGATCCAGAATTAAGGCAAGCTATAGCTGAGAAACTCACGAATATCAACAAAATAAGAACCAAGCCAGATGAAGTTCTTATAACTAATGGAGGGAAGCAGGCAATATATAACTTATTACAAGTAATTATCAATCAAGACGATGAGGTTATAATACCTGGACCATATTGGCTTAGTTATCCAGAGATAGTAGGCTTGGCAGGTGGAGTACCTATTATAATAAAATCAGACCCAAGTGAAGGGTTCAAATTGGATTTAGAGCTCTTGGAGGAATCAATAAATAACAAGACTAAGTTAATAATAATAAATTCACCATCTAATCCTACCGGAAGATTGGTTTCCGAAGGTGAATTACTATCAATTGCAGGGATTCTAAGAAAATATCCCAACGTGTTTCTACTGAGTGATGAGATATATGAATACATTTTAGCCGAGGATAAAACACATTATAGTTTTGCCGCTATCGCACCAGATCTAAAAGATCGCATATTCACAGTTAATGGTTTTGCAAAGGCCTGGGCAATGACAGGATGGAGAATTGGCTATTTGTCTGGGAATAAAGAAATAATCAAAGCCTGTACAGCATTACAAAGCCAAAGTACAAGTAATGTATGTTCATTTGCTCAAAAAGGGGCGATTGCTGCAGTCAATGGTCCGAAGGAAATAATCAAAGAAATGTCTTGTAAGTACAATACTCGCCGTGACCTTCTCACAACCGGCATCAGAAAGATAGATGGATTAACATTAATTCCGCCTGAAGGCGCATTTTACGCATTTCCAAAATTACCCGAGGTTTGTTCTGACTCAATAAGCTTCTGTAAAGTAGCACTTGAAGAATTTGGATTGGCCATAGTTCCTGGAAAAGTGTTTGGTGAAGATCGTTGCATAAGAATCTCATGTGCTGCTTCAGATGAGGTGATTAATGATGGCCTATTGCGACTTGCAAAACTGGTCTCTAGTTATTAGAATCGACGTCCAATATCTCCGTTAATTTATAAAATGAACCTAAAAAGTATCATGCTAGTTATAACCAGTACTTTGCTATATGGCCTAATTACGGGAATAAGGCCTTCATTAGCTAATGAGGTATTATCAATTGGAGCAATTCCAGATCAAAATCCAGAGAAATTAAATAGGCTATACAATCTCCTCTCCAAAGAGTTGAGCAAAAGCCTTAAAGTCCCTGTACGATATATTGCTGTTACAAATTACCCAGCTGCTGTTACTGCATTTCGAACAGGAGATTTAGATTTGGTTTGGTTTGGCGGATTAACTGGAGTACAAGCAAGAATCCAAACTCCAGGATCTAAATTAATAGCTCAAAGGGATATAGATAAACGATTTACGAGTGTCTTCATTGCAAATAGAAATAGCGGTATACCTATTATTAAATCATCCGATGACCTAAAATACCTCAAAGGTAAACGGTTTACATTTGGATCAGAGAGTTCAACTTCAGGAAGATTAATGCCACAATATTTCCTTAGAAAAGCTGGAGTTAAAATTAAAGATTTCAAAGGAGGGCGAGCGGGCTTCAGTGGTAGCCATGATGCAACTATTGCTTTGGTACAAAGTGGTTCTTATCAAGCGGGGGCTTTGAATAAACAAGTTTGGCTATCCTTTTTCAATAAGAATGATCAGAAGGTTCCTAGGGTGAATGTAATTTGGGAAACACCAACATATAGTGATTATCATTGGCTAGCACAAGGAAATTTAGACCAAAGGTTTGGCAAGGGATTCACAAAGAACATCCAAAGATCACTACTAAGTCTTAATAAAGGCTCAAAGGAGCAGAAAAAGATACTTAATCTATTTGGCGCCAAAAAGTTTGTAATAGCTAGAGAGAGTGAATATAATAATATCGAGGATATTGCGAGGCTATTAGGTAAGATTAAGTGAATATACTACTTGAGATGATTAATCTTGATGTAGTGCATTCTGAAAATATCCGCTTAAAGAATATAAATATAAAAATATCTGAGGGTGAAAAGATTGCTCTATTAGGAAAAAGTGGTGCTGGCAAAAGTACTCTTATATCAGCAGCAAACGGTACAGTCAATCCAAGCTTTGGTTCTGTATTGTGGAAAGGAAGGAATGTCCTGCAAATTAGTCCTAGGATGAGGTCAGAGCTGGCGACCTTGTGGCAGGATCTCAGATTAATAGAAGAGTTAAATGTTTGTCAGAATATAAACTCTGGTGCTCTTGGAAGTAAAAACTTACTATGGGCCCTAAGAAATCTGCTCGGTTCAATAGAAATTAATGAATGCATTAAATGCGCTGAAGCTGCTGGCTTAGAAAAAGAAATCTTAAACAGGAATATATTCGAGATCTCTGGTGGACAAAAGCAAAGAGTAGCAATTGCTAAGGCAATTAGGCAGGAAGGTGAAATACTTCTTGCTGACGAACCAATTTCTAGTTTAGACCCAGAGTTAATAGCTAAAATGATAGACTTGTTACTAGGTAACTCGACAAATAATGGAATTAAAATTCCCAATACAGTGTTAGTTAGTCTTCATCAACCAGAATTAATTTATAAATTCACAAGAGTAATAGCCCTAAGCAAAGGCAAAGTTATCATTGACAAGCCTTCGTATCTAGTTAGTCAAAAAGAAATAGAATGGCTTTACGATAAGAGATGAAATTACTAAACGTAACTCAACCTATAATCACCATATTGCCAGCAATTACTATTCTACCTGTAGCAATAAGTATTATTGCAGGCCTACATTTTGGAGGGGTAGAAGTTATAGGTAAATTTATTTTAGGGTTTTTCGACCCATCTTTAGACAAAATAATAATCAAGAGCAGTTTGAATGGTCTTCAATTAACATTAGCCACTGCAATTATCAGTTGGTCAATAAGTCTATTTACTGGTATTATACTTGGCTTTATAAGCTCTAATATCTTTTGGAAAATATTAGATAAGTCGAGTCTAGTAGCCTTATTGATCCGAAGAATACTAGCAATACCTAGATCTATTCATGAACTAGTATGGGGTTTAATGCTACTTCAAATAGTTGGATTAAATTCCTGGGTTGCAATAGTTGCCATAGCAATTCCTTATTCCTGTCTTGTAGCCAGAGTAATTAGTGATCAATTAGATAGCTTAAATTCAGCTCCTGTGAGTGCTCTTAAGCAAGCAGGTGCAAAACCAATAAATGTTATCGCTACTTCCCTATTTCCTCCAATAATACCAATTATCTTGAGCTATGGCGGATATCGTTTGGAATGCGCGATAAGAGGAGCAACTCTTCTTGGTGTATTTGGATTGGGAGGAATCGGAACAGAGCTTCAACTAACTCTTCAATCACTTGCATTTAATGAAATGTGGACATCACTATGGATATTAGGATTACTAATGTTTATCCTTGAAAAAGCAATTAGGTTATGGCAGAAAATGCTTTTAAAGCCAGGCTTTGTAAAGCAAAAGTTAACTTATACGCTATCCATAATAGCCATTCTAATCTTACTTAGCTTGTTATTTATTAATGCACATGGGATAGGCGATTTTAATGATTTTAAATTTAATTCAATTAATATACCTAATATATCTCAACTAAAATCCGCCTACATTGAATTACCATGGCTTAGATTAATAGGAAATACCTTAGCTCTAACATTTCTTGCTGCTGGTATAGCCATTGGGACCCCTCCCCTAATGTTAATGCTGTTCCCTTCACAAGTGTTCTCTAATTTAATTAGTATTTTATGGACATTTTTACGATTAATTCCTCCTCCTTTGATAGCATTGCTATTAGTGATATGCACAAACCCAAATATTTTTGTAGCCGCATTTGCACTTGGTATACATAATTCAGCAATTATGGGTCGACTTCTTAAAGAACAAATTGATTGCCAAGGTTCGAAAGAAGTTGAAGCAATAATATCCACTGGTGCCATTGCGCAGGTCACCTGGTTATATGGCTCCTTAAGTAAAATAAGCCCCAAATACCTTGCCTTTGCAGCATACAGAACAGATGTGTTAATAAGAGAAACATCTGTAGTGGGCCTTGTAGGGGGTAGCGGCCTTGGTTGGCAATTAATAGAGTCTCTAAGCTCTTTTGATTGGGCAGCTTTATTTCTAGTTTTAACGGCATTTTCAATAATTACATTGATTGGAGAGGATTTAAGTGACCGAGCAAGAAGTTCACTACTAAAATTAAAAAGAAACAATACATTTAAAATATCCTTTACGGGATGATCAATCTTCTATTAACTTGTTTGATATGACTACCAATTCTAACAAGCAACTCTTAATAATAGGTGACAGTGGAGTATATGGATGGGGAGACCCATATGGAGGTGGTTGGGCAGAAAGACTTAGACAACACTGGTTAAGTCTTCCTAGCGCCCCAGTAATCTATCCACTTGGGATTAGAGGGGATGGCCTAGAGAAAGTGGCTCGACGTTGGAAGCAAGAATGGTTGGTCCGTGGTGAACTAAGGAGAAATTTACCTAAGGCAATATTACTCTCAATAGGCCTCAATGACACCGCCAGAGTTGGTCGTCCAGATGGTAGGCCTCAACTAACTTCCGAAGCCTTTCGATTCGGCCTATACCAATTACTTAAGGACATGAGTGCATGCACAAAAGTGATGGTCATGGGTTTAACCCCTGTAAATGAAGTGGCAATGCCATTTGCAGATTGTCTTTGGTATGCAAATAGTTACGGAGCTATCTATGAATCTCAAATTGAGGAAGTTTGTTTAGAAATAAATATTCCTTACTTATCTCTACATAAAGATCTACTTGCTGAACCACAATTAAACCTCTGGTTAGAACCAGACGGTATTCATCTTAATTCTGATGGTCATAATTGGATGTATAAAAGAATAAATAGCTGGAGTCCTCTTCTTGATTGGGCTCAACTTGAAAAAATTGAAAACAAAACACCATTATTTAACTAGATGTATCTTAAAATAAAACTAATATAGCACATAATATAGACTAATTAAATATAGCTGATTAATGCTATTCCTAATAAAGCTGCTAAGGTAGTCTGAAGAAAATTTATAAGTTCATTGGTCATCCATTTATATTTATTCTGAATTGTAGCTCCAAAGATACTTTCACATAAAGTAGCCATTAATCCTACAACAGATATTAATACTGCTGTTTCCAATGTAACAATAATATCAAGCCTAAGCATAACTATTGCCATAAGAATACTTCCTACTAGGCTTGCAATACTTCCTTCTATACTAATTGCTCCTTCGGTACCAGCTGGTACTTTCTCAAAAGAAGTAATTAGAAAAGTTTCTTTACCCCATCTTTTACCAATTTCGCTACCAAATGTATCTGCAAGTTTTGCACAAAAACTGGAGGCAAATCCAACAAGGATAAGATAATCAGACCCTATTCCACAACCTAAAAGTAATGCCAAGGAAGCTCCTGTACCAGCTGAACCCCATACATTCTCAGGCCCACGTTTACCACCACGAGATTCTGATAGACCTTCTTGTTTCTTCTTCTTTATTCCAAGCCGAGTAACTAAAGAACCCATTAGAAAGTAAATTGCTACTGCAAACCAACCTTTCCAACCTATACAAGCAAGCAAAATAGTCCCTAAGGCAGCAGAATGAGCCCAACCTGAATATGTAAGTAAAGGGACTCTATAAAGAATACAAACCAATAGAAAATTAAAAGTAATGGCCCATCCCCATCCTGGATCACTTGAAAACAAGAAGAAATCCATATGTTTAACCAAATTTCCAACCAAGATAACAGGTTAACAAACAAAGAACTTTAAAAAGACAAAATTATTATTAACGTTATTGTTATTGAAACAAGTACATATTCAATTTAAGCCAAAGCTATTTACAATTTAATTATTTAGCAGCTAGTTGATTATGCTTACATCAAGAAGAAACTATAATCGTCTCCATGATGAGATTATCTGAGCGGCCACCACACCTGCAGTGTTAGTTCTTAAAATAGAATCACCTAAAGTGGTTGAGGTAAAGCCGCTTTGCTCAGCCAAAGATTCCTCTTCATAAGTCCAACCTCCTTCAGGACCAATTAGGATCCATACTTCATTAATATCTTTATCTAATTTCTTAACCCATAAATTCAGCTCATTCAAGCAAGTAGTTCTTGTTTTTCCAATAGCAAAGGCAGAACTTGAAGGTAGGTTGTTCATCCATTTCTGAATGTCATTCATTGGAAACAACTCAGGCTTCCATAATCTCTCCGATTGCTCAACAGCCTCAGTTAAAATTGCATTCCAACGGTGAAATCTATCTTGAATAAACTTACTACTCCTAGCCGATCTAAGTGGTTGATACTTATCCACACCAATTTCACAACTCATCCTTAGAAACTCATCAAATCCATATTTTGGAACTACCAATGCCAGGCTAACTAAAGGATATGGTTTTGGTATGGTTATCTGCGGAGACTGATATAGAGAAGAAAGCTTAATATTCCTACTATCTTTTACAACTCCATTCCATAGATGACCTAAACCATCAATAATTTCTATTCTATCACCTATCCTTAATCGCAAAACATGTAATAGATAATGTAATTCTTTTTTATTCAAAGCCAACAAATAGTCTGAAGATCTTATATCTTCAATTCGTTTAGCTTCGACTAATATCCTTCTAAGTTCTGCCACGACACTAGTTAAGTTAAGGAGTCAAATACTGAGTCTGGATGATCCTCAACACCCCATTCTTCATTGACTCCACCAACTAAAACTTCTTCAAGTTGAACAACATCAGAGTCCATCTGTCTTAAACAATTTATCAATATGTCAAGACCAATTGAGTCACTGGTCCCAAAATCGACCCAACATCGGCCCCATAGTTGCTTATATTCCAACTGTCCGACGTTATGCATTAACGCAGGCAAGCAATTATTTGCCTCAGTGTTCTCATAGCTCATCCAACTCAAATCACCACCCTGATCATGCGCTTGCAGGTTCCCAGCATTAAACCCACCCAAGCGACCAATTACATACCAACTGTCGAAAATGCCATCAACATAATTCCTCTCACCCTGATTAGGAGCTTCGCTAAAACGAAGCCATATCCAACAATTGAAAGGATCAATCTCTCGAAAATGGACTTCCATAAAAGCCTTAAATGTTTTTATGATGGCTAATAAAACTAGCTTTTAAAGCCAATTCATAAGCTTTTCTTTGAAAACCTGGATAATAAAATCAAGATAGCACTCCTATTTCTTCTGAAATGCTAGAGCTAAAGGGGCTTTCCCTCCACCCGGCAACAGCTGAAAAGCCTGTTCTAAAGGGAATAAACCTAAAAGCTCACTATGGGAAACCAGTTATTGTGGCTGGACCGAGTGGGAGTGGAAAAACTAGTCTTGTAGAAGTAATTAGTGGTTTGTCAAAACCCCAAAAAGGAGAAATTAATTGGAAAAATAATCAAATTAATGAACAGCAAAGACGATTATTGTGTGGAATCGTCTTTCAATTTCCTGAGCGATATTTCCTAGGTTTAACAGTTGGGCAAGAATTACGTCTTGGCCATCGCAGATTGAATGGAGCTGATCTGGAACTTGTACTAAAAAAAGTTGGATTATCGGATATTGACTTAAAGAAAGCTCCAGAGCAGCTCAGCGGAGGACAACAGCGAAGATTGGCTCTTGCTGTGCAATTACTAAGAAATCCATCCATTCTTTTACTGGATGAACCAACAGCAGGATTAGATTGGTCAGTAAGAGGTGAAATACTTGCTTTACTTGCAAATCTCGCAAAAGAACAAGTTTTAATTGTTGTGACACATGAAGCAGAACTCTTTAAAAATTGGATGATATCCTCTTATCAACTTAATGAAGGGGTTCTATTACCTGTTAATGCATTACCAAACATCGATAAGAAAAGATGACCGATAGCCTTGTAAGGGCAACAGGTGCAGATGGTGGAGTCCGATTAGTTGCTGTAAAAACCACGCAAGCAACTAAAAATGCACAAAAAAGGCATGGGCTTTCATTCTTGACTACAGCAATTTTGGGACGTGGAATGAGTGCAGGACTTTTATTGGCAAGCTCAATGAAAGTTTCTCATGGGAGAGTAAATTTAAGGGTAGGTTCAGATGGCCCACTTAAAGGATTAAATGTCGATGCAGGAAGAGATGGAACTGTTCGTGGGTATGTTGGAGAACCAAGTTTGGAACTAGACCTTATAAAAAGAGATAATGGTCAATATACATTTAACTTCGAGAGAGCTGTTGGCAAGGGTTATTTACATGTGGTTCGTGATGAAGGCAAAGGGACTCCCTTCAGCAGTACTGTAGAAATTATCAAAGGTGGCATAGGAGAAGATATTGCCTCCTATCTCCTTCATTCTGAGCAAACTCCTTCCGCTGTATTTGTAGGTGAGAAATTAAACAAAGATAACCTTATTTGTACTGGTGGTTTATTAGTACAGATCCTTCCTAAAGACAATTGTGAGCCAAGCTTAGTAAGGCTAATAGAAGAAAGGTGCAAGAAAGTAAAACACTTTAGTGATAAGCTAGAAGCCTGTGGAGACAACCTAGAAACACTACTAAAAGATATTTTTCCAGATCTCGATACAAAACCAATAAATTCATATGATGCAAATCAGAGTGTTCGATTTACATGTAATTGCTCAAAACAGAGAAGCATCAATGCCTTGAGGTTAATAGAGAAAGATGAATTAATATTAATGCTTGAAGAAGATGGTCAAGCAGAGCTAACATGTCATTTTTGTGGTGATATTTACTGCATCAATAGAATAGATTTACAAAAGCTAATTAATGAAGAGGATACTTAGATTCATCTAAATATTAGAACTAATCCAAAAGGAGAGTCCCCAACCAGATCATTAACAAAGCTGGCAAGGCTTCTATCTGTTCTGATGAAATTGTAGAAATTAACTCAAACTGACTATTTGATGAGGCAGTTAACAAACCACCAATTATCAAGCCCGATGAGAGTAAAACAACGCTCCATCCCAATGAAGCCAGTGGGCGTCGGCCACGTCTAATCTGACTAATAAAAAGCCCAATAGTTGAAAGAGCAAGAATTAACTCAGCACTTCCTGCAGGAGAAACCAGGAGAAGAACAATTGCAAGGATCCCAAATACAAGTCGAGTAATAAGTCCTTGTCCTTCTGGTAAAGACAATTGAGGGAAAAAACTGTTTGACGAGCTATCGGTTTTTGAACCATTTACTCCTCTTAACCTTGTAAGTAAAGAAACTCCTATGCCATTATCAGCAGCTGATTCAACCTTTTTATTTTCTCTCCGAGAAGCATTTACAGCTGCACTGCTGACTTTTCCAAGCTGTCTCTCCTTAAGACTGACCATAAGAAGGGTGTCGTAAGAAGCTTCAATCCTGCCCTTTGCAAGAGGATCATCACCGGCTTCAGATAATTTCTTATCTCTAGCTTTTTGAACCTCATCAAATGAAGCTCCTGGTTCTAGACCAAAAAAAGAGTAAGGTTCTTTAGAGTCTGAATTCGATGAAGGGTCGATGCCCGAGGCCATGAACTTTGGCTGAACTGTTATGAGAGTATCTTTACATCTAAAAAAAGAATAATAGTAAAAAAAGCAGAATTTTAAATATTGGTATTTAAAGACTTATTGGGTCAACCCCACTAACAACAGGAGCAACAGCACTGAGATCTAGATCGGGGTGTTCTTCCTTCAGCTGATTTAAATTCCAGTCATTCTTAAAAAGCAAAACAGGTCTATTCCAAGCATCTTGAACAGTTTTGCAGTTAAAGACGCGACCTAAATCTTCTAAAGATGACCACCCTCCATTAACCCATCTAGCCACCTGATATCCCATTGGTTCTAACCGAGTAATGACACCATATTCATTTTCCAATCTATGCTGAACAACCTCTAATTGGAGCTGACCTACAGCGGCTAAAATTGGATCTCGCTTACTTTGGTCAATATCATAAAGAATTTGGACAGCTCCCTCCTCTCTTAACTCATTTACGCCCTTTCTAAAATTCTTAAAAGCAGAAGGATTGGGATTTCTCAACCAGCTAAATATCTCAGGACTAAAACATGGAATACCTTCATATTCAACATGTTTACCAGTATATAAAGTATCGCCAATAGCAAACATTCCAGGATTATTTAGTCCTATAACATCTCCAGGATAAGCATCATCAACAACAGCACGATCTTTCCCAAATATCTTCTGAGGTCGTGATAAACGAATATTTTTGCCTGTACGTGCATGACGAACAGTCATGTCCTTTTCAAACCGGCCACTACAAACCCTAACAAATGCCACCCTATCCCTATGACGAGGGTCCATATTTGCCTGAAGTTTGAAAACAAACCCACTAAAAGTTGGTGTTAGAGGATCAATTGGGCCAGTATTACTCAAACGAGCTACAGGTCCCTGAGCCATCTCTAAAAATGTATCTAAGAAAGGTCTTACACCAAAGTTTGTCATTGCAGATCCAAAGAATACTGGTGTCAATTCTCCAGAATGAACCAAATCCGGATCCAATTCAGAACCTGCCGCATCAAGAAGCTCTAGTTCTTCTAGAGTCTTATCTAGTAGTTCCTTTTCTACAAGTTTCTCTAACTCTGGATCATCAATATCTAAAGTCCTTTCTATAGACTGTCGCCCTCTCTCTGCCCTACTAAAGATAATAACCTTTTTCGTTCTTCGTTCAATAACACCTCTAAACAATTCACCACTTCCTATGGGCCAATTGACCGCCCAAGTTAATAACCCCAACTCGGCTTCTAGCTGGTCAAGCAAAGCGAGTGGCTCTTGACCCGATCTATCCATTTTATTGATAAAAGTGAATATAGGTATCTTCCTCATGCGGCAAACTTCAAACAATTTTCTAGTTTGAGGTTCAAGTCCTTTTGCAGCGTCTTCTAACATCACAGCATTATCTGCTGCGGCGAGTGTTCGATAAGTATCTTCTGAAAAATCCTGGTGCCCTGGTGTGTCAAGAAGATTAATAGTGTTATCTAAATAATCGAACTGCAAAACCGTTGAAGTAATAGAAATACCTCTTTGCTTTTCCAACTCCATCCAATCTGAAGTCACCTTCCGCTGTTCTCCTCGTGCCTTAACAGCTCCAGCCTGTTGAATTGCTCCTCCATAAAGAAGCAATTTCTCAGTCAGAGTTGTTTTACCTGCGTCGGGATGAGAAATGATTGCAAAGTTACGACGAGTACTTACCGCCTTTGCTAAAACAGCCTCCAACTCCTCATCAGGCGGGCCAGAATAAGGCTTATTTGAAGTGGAAGAAGGAACTGAACTCATTTCGTGAATTCCCAAAAAAGATCAACAAGCGCTGAACTATCAAATAGTTCCATTAACCTCAAGATACCTGTCATCTACTTCAAATACCCGTAAGTTCTCAAGTCCTGCCAACTGGATCTGCTCTCGAACTTCATCAACAGTAAAAGCAGCATGTAGAGAAGCCAAATAATCTCTTATAAGAATTGGAGCAGCTTTTGCTAGGTATCTCTTTTGAAGATCAATGGCAGCCTGAGTAGAATCTGGCCGACGTAAATCTCTTAATAAGAAAACTGCACCTGGAGATGCAAGATATTTTAATGCTTTCCAAAATTGATTTGGATCGAGTAAATGGTGAAGAAGACTATTACTTATAACCACATCAGCTGAAGATTCAAAGCCATACGAACCTTTGGCGATTTCGGAAATATTAATAAGAAGATAAGAAACTTTTAGATTTCCTGGTTCAGAGGAAAGAACTCCCTGCCTTCTTTTTGCATAGGCAAGCATTGCTTGAGAACCGTCAATTCCCACAACCTGCGCAGACCTCCATCGAGAGGCAATCTTTTCAGTTATGTTCCCTGGACCACAACCAAGATCAAAAATTACAGTTTCAGAATCTGGGGATTTATGTAAGCCGCACAAAATTTCTTGAATCCGATTTACAAAAGCTTCATCGCTATCAAAAAAATCTGCCTCGGCATAAGCCTTGACCTGGAGAGGGTTCTCCATTAGCTCTGGCTCACAAACCCTATCCATAAGGGTCAAACCCGACTGAGATCATTCTCCTCTATCCGCTGTAGATGGTGTTAAAAAAACTTGCCTACTCTACTTGTGGCGTTAGCGTGCTCATACTCAATAAGGACAGCTGATCTTGACCCTTACACCTAATCGCACAGAAATTGCAATGGCAGCCTTTGGAGCGGGAGATCACCGTGCGGACTTTCCCGCCACTGCGCCTGCCGCAAACCCTGTCTTTTACAGGACATACAGCCGCAAAAACGCATCTGGCAGAGAAAGCTGGAGCGAAGTCACTACAAGAAATCTTGAAGGGTTACGCCAACTCGGTCAGCTAACCCAAGAGGAAGTAGACCTCATGGCTCGAATGCAAGCTGAAAAGAAAGCACTCCCATCAGGACGTTGGCTTTGGATAGGTGGAACACCATGGATAAACAAAGAAGAGAATTTCTCAGGAGCGTATAACTGCACTTCTACAAACTTGATTGACTGGGAAGCTTTTGGTCTAATGATGGACCTGGCAATGATGGGATGTGGAACTGGTGCAATCATTGAGCCACATCTAATAAATAAACTGCCATTAATTAAGAACCCAATAAACATCAAAAAAGTTACGCAAATAGGCACTACACCTTCTACAGAAAGACAAGAGAAAACAACATATATAATAGAAGATAATGAGGTTTTTATTAAAGTCGGGGATTGTCGGCGGGGATGGGTTGATAGTTATCAGTTACTTCTAGAATTAAGTAGCAAAGATCAGTTTCTTGGTCAAGAGGTAAATATAGAAATCGACTTAGGAGATATAAGGCCAGTTGGTGAATCTTTGAAAGGGTTTGGGGGGATGGCCAACCCTGTTAAATTAAAAGATTTATACAGCAGAGTCGCTCGACTTTTAAACAAAGCCATAGGAAGGAAACTCACATCCGTTGAATGCTGTCTGCTAATAGACGAAGCAGCCGTAACAATTGTGGCAGGCAATATACGCAGAAGTGCTGGCATGCGTCAGTTCTCTTCAGAAGATCAAGAGGCAGCAGGTTGCAAAGAGAATTTATGGCAACAAGACTCAGAAGGGAATTGGAGTATTGATCCAGAAAGAGATGCATTGCGCATGGCAAACCACACTAGGGTTTACCACACACGACCAAGCCAAGAGGTAATACTTGAAGCCGTTAAAAAGCAATTCCAATCAGGAGAAGGGGCTATACAGTTCGCTCCAGAAGCAATAGCCAGGGCTAACGCAGATTTACTGGATACACCAGAATTACGTAAGGAATTTATTGATATTTACTGCCTTCAAGGCAAAGAAGCAGCTGGCCTTTGGCTTAAATCCAATCACGGTCCAATGGAAGCCAATGAATTAGAACATCGATTAAGCCGTTATGGACTTAACCCATGTGGTGAGATCCTAGGTAGTGACTTTCATTGCAATCTTGCTGAGATTCATTTAAACCAAATTGATCCAACTGACGAACAAGGGCAAGAGGATGCTTTCAAAGCAGCCGCCCTATCTGTTGCTTGCCTTTTAAACCATAGGTTTGAAGTTAAACGCTATCGACAGAGTAGAGAGTGGGATCCAATCGTCGGGGTTAGTTTTACAGGCCTATTCGACTTTTTTGTCCATGCTTTTGGTACACCTTGGCTCAAATGGTGGGAATCTGGCAGACCAGAAACAGACGAAGGGATTGATTTTAAAAATAAAGAATCCTCTTATCTCAACCGATGGAAAAAAGTCGTAAATAAAACCGTTTGGGACTATTGCGATAGGAATGGACTCCGTCGTCCTAACCGCTGCACTACTGTCCAGCCTGCAGGCACCAAAAGTCTATTAACTGGAGCAGCCCCAGGATGGCATCCACCTAAAGCTCAACGTTTTATTCGACGAATCACATTCAGAAAAAATGATCCAGTCGCAATGGCTTGTATGGATTATGGCTACACAGTTGTCCCATCCCAATCTGATAAAGATGAGAATGGTCGTTTATTAAATGATCCGTTTGATCCTCGTTGTACAGAATGGCTAGTAGAAATTCCAACAGAAGTTAGCTGGGCAAATTTACCTGGAGCTGATCAAGTTGACATTAACGATTTCACAGCATTAGCTCAATTTGATTTTTATATGCAAGTTCAGCGACATTACACAGATCACAACACCTCCGCGACAATTGAGTTCAGAGAAAACGAAATCGAGCCCTTAGCCAATGCATTACATAAGGCCATCCAAAGAGGGGATGGGTATATATCTGCGGCTCTACTTGCAAGATTTGATGCAAACGCAACATTTCCTAGATTGCCTTTTGAACCAATAGACGCAGAGTCATACGAACAACTTCAAGCAGAAGTGATTAACAGAAGAATAAGTACTGATTTCTTTGAGGCTCTAAGTCGTTATGACGAAGGAGAACTAACTGAGGCAGGACCAGCGGGTTGTGACTCTGACAAGTGCCTTCTTCCTCTATCCAAGCCAAATAACTGACTAATACCAATGATAGCTTTGCGGCTAAGCGTCTTTTATTTAATAAATATTGGCGTTTAGCCTCCTCAAGGGAGCTGTTTTAAAGTCCTTCAAAGGAATTTCTCGATCTTTCTTGAACAGAAATGAATAATTCGGTGGCACAAAAGCACTAGTAAGAGCTATTGATAAAGAAGTAGGCAAAAACGACCTGCACAGCCATAAGAAAAAATGACCATTGCTAGCAAACCGGTCGAAGCCATGAGCACCGGGGTACATGATGCCATCGTTGACAAACTTCGTGCCTGCAAGACTGAGCAGGAAATCCTTGCTTTTGAAAGCTGGTTCAATTCCGAAGCAAGATCAGGTCCTCTCTATGCTGTCATCTGCGACTTTCTACGAAATCGTTCTATCTCAAGAGCAGTAGCAGCAAAATGGCTTGGGACCCTAATAAATGACAGAGAAAACAGACTTAATAACTAACATTTTTATCACTCAAGCAAATATAAATTGATTCTTTTTTCTAATAGTAATTTTTTATTATTTTCATAAAGTTAAAGACGGCCAAAATCTTAATTTGGCCGTCTTTGCTCTAAATCTAAAAGCCGTTTGAATATGAGTTTTTATGAAAAGGGGAAAGGCCCTGCAGCACCTGATGAAGAGGTAAACCCTGATAGTGCCCAAACACCAAACGACAAAAGGGCGCATCCAACAAAGAACATTGCATGGGATATATAACGAATTTTTTCCTTTTCAGTAATTTCCCCTGTCATGGGAAGATCTCCCAAAAAACGAGATTGCTCGCTCTTGGTTTGGCTAGAGGAAGGCATAGCAGAACAAAAGGCTTTTGAAAGCTGAATTATGGCACAAGACTCAGAGAACTCTTAGGAGTCTTTATAGAACTGAACTAACATCTGCCAAGATCGAGGGTTTTGTTTTGGTAATGAGTCTCGAAAAAAAATTGCCAAAAAGCCTTTAGGAGAGACTCTGCAGAAAATGAAGAAGCAGATCTAAAGAACCATGACTTTGCTAAAAAACCAGATCTAATGGGGGTGGGCGCCGCGATAGTCGAATTTAGTAGTAATAAAACCCTTTACTAGTTCTTACGAGGAAGGACATCCTCAATGGGATGGGTCAACGACAAGACGCAATCAGGAAATTAATTATTTGCTGAAGAATCAAAAAGGGTTTACATCTATAGAATAGAAAGGGTATACAAAGTTAATTTTCAACCAAAGACTGATGAGCCAAACCTAAATCTTGTAAACATTGCCAATTCTAAAAAAGAACCAAATTAACTGAAATGAACGAAACAACTCCCGAAAACACAATCAACAAAGAGAATGAGAAAGAACAAGAGGTTAAATGGGACTATACCTCTAGTCGACAAAACTTAATCACAGGGGGGCTTGTAGTAGGTGGAAATCTACTTCTGGTTGTCACATATCTGCTATACAGATACATTCCAGCTGTTCATCAATTCATATCTGGAAAACCCATGTAAGAAATCAACAAATAAGAT
This sequence comes from Prochlorococcus sp. AG-409-L18, assembly GCA_003215535.1. Taxonomy (GTDB): domain Bacteria; phylum Cyanobacteriota; class Cyanobacteriia; order PCC-6307; family Cyanobiaceae; genus AG-409-L18. The sequence goes on along the minus strand of QCKG01000001.1, from coordinate 10,795 downwards.
TGCCCCAAAACTCATCGCCTGATGAAAGCAATCTGAAAACGATTGACCTACGGAAAAAACATTATAGGTTTAAAGAATTGGTAGAATTGGTGAGTTGCCTGCAGATGGCAACCCAATTGGAGGGGTGGTCGAGTGGTTGAAGGCTCCAGTCTTGAAAACTGGCATGTCCGCAAGGGCATCGTGGGTTCGAATCCCACCCCCTCCGCTTAATAAATTAGGGAATCTTCCTATAGAATTTATTCAAACTAAAAATAATTCAAACTAAAATGACTTTTCACAATCTCAGATCATGGTTTTCTCAGATATTAATTGGGGCGATATTAATCTATTCTTTGATCGCCATAGTACTCCCTGAGAAATCATATTCTGTAGAAAATGCTGATCTTATAGCACTAAAAGAGAAAGTATCAAAAGGCTATTCCTCTAAATTTTGCAATGCCTTAGGAATGGGTTTATCAATAGAAAGTGCGACAAAACTTACTATAAGTGAAAACAGTGACCCCAAGTTCAACCCTTCATTATGGTTAAGCTTAGCATTCTCAAAAGAAAACTTATTTAACGAGATAAGCAAAGAAGATCTTTCTGAGAGTATCTCAGAAAATATATCCCAAAATTGTGGATCTAGAATAGGATTATATAGTGAGAAAGAGATTAACGAGTTTTCTAAATACATTCTCGACTCCTTAAACAATCAGGAAATCTCAGGTGGATAAATTATTCGGATTTACCAAACAATAAAGTCAGAAATTATAAATTTACTTATAAAAGCAAAGATATTTTATTGGACATCTTTTTTCTTGGTTTCATTCTCAAAGTTCTCAAAGTATATTTTTAGTGAAAGGATAAGTGTCGCAAGAATACACGTAACTATATTTGCTATTATCACTGGGAATGCATGGATCTCCCAACCATAAATACACCACAAAATCACACCAGTTATGAATAAAATAAACATAACCAATGAGACATCGTCTGCGGATTTAGAAACCCATGTTTTAATTAATTGCGGAACAAATGCAATTGTAGTCAATACAGCGGCCATATAGCCAATGGACTCAATTGAAATAAAGTTTTGCATGGATAATTATTTTGTTTTGAATAATTGGAACATTTAAAATTAATCAACTTATATTAAGTGCAGTTAAGTGTTTCTCGAGTAATTCTTCCAGTAATAGGGTTTTTACCCTCTGCAACTGAGCACAGGGTAGCAATAACATCAGATCTCATTGGAACATTAGTGAAATCAGCTCCATTTATGATTACATTTTTGAATCTAGTGTTAAAAGCAAATGCATCAACAAGGACAGCATTCGTTAAATCAGTTTCTTCTAATATTGCCGAATCAAGTGTTGCCTCAGTTAGGTTCGCATCACTCAAATTTGCTTGCTGAAGCTTTGCTCCAAAAAGGCTTGCTCCCTGCAAGTCACTACCTGACAAATTTGCTCTTAGTAGATTTGTCAAATTAAACGTGACTCCTCTGAGGTCCCTATTAGAAAAGTCCGACTCGATTAAAGATTGCTTGGCGTAGTCCATCGCCCCAAAAACTGGAGAAAAAGGAACTAAAAGTAGAAGCAAGAAGAAAGAGGAAAGCAAACCTAGGAATTTTGATTTCATTGGTGAATCATGTCTTTGTCAAATTTAAACGCATTTGTGCTTTTGTAAAAACACTTCTTTGTCAATACGATCTAAGTAATTAAAAAAACGATAAACCTCCTTAGCATTTTAAAAAATCCTAAAACCCATACAGGCCAAAATGCTTTTAAAGCCTTGCAAAAGTTTGTAGCAGCAATCTTCCTTCTGATGTAAAGCCTCGCTACAACAAGCCTAGATTTAAATTCTGAATGCTATCTACCTCCACTCGTCTTCGCCTTCTTGCAATACTTGATAGGGTTGCCAAAGGACATGAAGTGAGCCTTTCAGAAAGAGTTTACGTTCATAAATTTGCAGATCGTGACCAAACAGTCTCATCCTGGCTAAAAAGAGCTCGTAGGATGCAGCAACAACAGCAGTCGGTAGATTTAGACAGTATTGATAATTTGATAAACGATCTAGACCTGGGACCATCAGATCCAAATTCAACCTTTCGTCCTGATGAAGATGATCTTGGAGAGTGGTTTGGAGGAGCTCCTTCATGGCTTGGAAGGAGTTAAAAATCCAACCAAAATAGAATCAATACTTTAATAAAAAGTAAAACAAACAATCTAATTCTTATTAAGGATATTTCATATGTTGATATTAAATTCTAATATAAATGAAAAATCACAGTTAGTACCTATATTAATTAAGGATCTATCAGAAACTCACTGATTCACAATTACAGTGCCAGAGAAACCATTTGAAGTCATAGTAATTGGCTCTGGAGCTACAGGTGGAGTGGCAGCTCTTACCTTCGCAGAAGCTGGCATCAGGGTACTTGTAGTGGAAGCTGGACCTCAATTAACTTCAGAACAAGCTCTTGGAAAAGAACCGTTAAATACCTTTAGAAGAGTAACTAGCTTAATAAGTGAAACCCATAAAAAACAGGCCCAACATCCTGGTTACTGGAAAGCAAACCCTTTACTTTATGCCAATGAAAAGGATATCCCCTATACAACCCCGGATGAAAGACCATTTATCTGGACTCAAGGTCGACAGGTTGGAGGAAGAAGTCTTACTTGGGGAGGTATTACCCTTAGGCTTTCTGAACTTGATCTCAAGGCCTCATCTCAAGATGGATATGGACCAGAATGGCCAATAAGTTATTCAGATTTAGAACCCCATTACACAGCCTTAGAAAAGAAGCTTGGAGTCTATGGACATGTAGATGAATTAGAACAACTACCTGATGGTAATTACTTGGGCTATTTACCATTTACTAAAAGTGAAGAGAATTTTGCACGTTTAGTAAAGAATAAATTGGGATATCAAGTAATACATTCAAGAGGATTTGGTCCCTACCAAAAACATAAAGATGGAGAATGGCCAAGATCTAGTAGTCCTGGAAGTACACTTAAAGAAGCTTTAAAAACAGGAAAAGTCGAAATATTAACAAATCATATTGCCGAGAGGTTGCTCATGAAAGCTTCAGGAGAATGTGCAAAAGGTGTGATTGTTGTTGATCGGTTAACAGGATATAGAAAAGAAATTAATGCTGAGTTAATTATTTTATGTGCTTCTACAATCCAAAGCCTTCGCTTCTTACTTACCTCAAACGAATCCAATCAAAGTTCAGGCTTTGTTGACCCTTCTGGGATGTTGGGACATTACCTAATGGATCACGTTTCAACTTGTCGATTCTTTTCATTTCCTAATAAGGAAAAACAAAATCAACTTGATTTGGATAAGAATCCCGAAGTTCTTTCTGGTGCTGGTAGTTTCTTTATTCCATTTGGTTCTATATCTAACAAAGAAAGCTCAACTGATTTCCTAAGAGGTTATGGAATATGGGGGGGAATAGACCGTTTTGAACCTCCATCATGCTTAAAAAGAAAACCGGGTACAAAGACTGGGTTTTTGATAGGTCATGGTGAGGTTCTTGCTAGAAAGGTAAACAAAGTAGAATTATCAAGTAATTTTGACAAATTAAGTATTCCCATACCTCATATTGACATGAGCTGGGGTGATAATGAGGGGAAAATGGTATCCAATATGAATAAAACTATTCAAGAGATAATATCAATAACGGGTGGGGAGATGTTACCCCTAAAAGAATTAATAAAAATGCCGTTTATAGAACCAATTATTGACCAAGCTTTAGCACTTCAAGAAGAAGCGCCTCCTCCGGGCTATTACATCCATGAAGTAGGAGGTGCACGCATGGGCTTAGAAGAAGTAAACAGCGTTGTTGATAAATGGAATAGGCTTTGGAGATGCCCAAATGTTCTGGTGGTTGATGGTTCCTGCTGGCCTACTTCTGCATGGCAAAGCCCAACTCTGACGATGATGGCAATAACAAGGAGGGCTTGTCTTAATGCAGTTAGGAATCAGAACGAGAAAAAAGGTCATCCAAATATCTCTCCGTAACAGCCCTATCACCGCTCCCATTCTGAAAAAGAAAACTTGCTAAGGCTGAACTCATTACTTTGTACTGATTCCAATTTTCATTGACCCCAATAAAATCCTTCATCGCCTGATAGAGCACTTCTGGTATTTCAGTTTCTAGGCTTACAGAAGCCTGCTTAAGCTCATTTCTCAGTAGGTCTGTGTCAATTGCTGTGCAGTTTTCCACTTTAGATAAATCCATTCCTTGACTTTCTCGTTTTGTTTTTCTGAGACAAGAATCCACATCTTTTGCGATTCAGTCAAAGCTGAATGAAGTATGAAATTGGAATTCGAGACGATCCAAGACTCATGTACTGACTTAGGAAACTCTTCTAAACAGCTCTAAAAGCATTCTCATGAGAGCCAATGGGCCAAGCTGTCAAGCATCAAAGGAAACCAAATAAGAAAACCACAGGCTGCCTGTCATAGATCAATTACTGGGCAAATAACGGTGGAAAACCTCCTTTAATCCTGTGGAAAGCTACTGGGAAAAACTAACTAAGCATTCCAATAAGTCATACTTATATGTCACGAGTCTCTTGTGTCTTACGAGAGATAGAGACAGGTGAGGCATGAATTTAGTCAGTTTTTCTTCCGATTTGATTGTTATTTGAATTTGGAAGGGTGACAGGACCAAGAGGATGTTCAGCTTGTGGGTATGGGGAATGGGAATGGGAATGGGAATGCCCATTAGGCGGTTCTGACAAGTTGGCTTTCTCCTCCATCTCACAGCTACCTATGCATTCATCTGTGCATAGATCACAGCCATCAGTAATGCCTTCAACATGATGATGGTGGCTTTGCTGGGCTAAGCCCACCTCCTTTTCAAAACCAAGAACTTCTGATCTGTATTTACAATTCAAACAGTTCATAAAAGCATTCCCTTCTAGAACTTCTTCTATCCTTTCCCTAAAGGCCTGAATAACCATGGGATGGCATCCAAGATAATCAGCAGAAATAAACTCAATTCCAGGGAAGTCCACAGCAACATTCTTTGTATGTCTACGAACCCTGCTAACTAATACACCAGAGAAAAGGAAATAAGGAAAAACAATAATTCTCTTAAATCCAAGACGTACAAGATGTCTAAGACCAGGTTCAACTAAGGGGAAAGTAACTCCCGAATAGACAGTCTCCCCCCAGCCCAAACCAATTCCCTCAACAAGCATTCTGGCAATTTTAGATACATTTGAATTTGCATCAGGATCTGAAGAACCTCTGCCAACAACCACTAAAAGTGTTTCTGTCAAAGGGAATGAAGAAGCTGATTGAATGGCTTGCTTTATCCGTTCTCCTGCAGCACCAATCATAAGACTATTTACACCCAATTCTCTTCCATAATCAATTTTCATACCTGTCCTAAAAGAGTAATCATTGAGTAAGGAAGGAATATCATTTTTGGCGTGTCCTGCTGCAAATAACATTGCTGGAATTGCTATAACTCTTTCAACAGATTGTGCACGGAGTTTTTCAAGTGCTTCCTCAAGGACAGGTCGAGCAAATTCAAGGTAACCAAATTCAACAGGTACCTTTGGGATAGTTGATTTGAGTAAAAGTGCAAGATTGGCAAATTCTTCAATGGCCTTAGGATTTCGACTGCCGTGGCCACAAATCAGGATCCCAATCCGATCACTATGACTTTCTAAAAGGGAGGAATTCAAAGTCTGGACGCACCTTTAAAAAGAATATCCCTAATGATGATCAAGATTTAAATTTGGAGTTTAGTTACGCTGATCTAACGGAAAAGGGGAAGGAATTATTCCAAAACCGCTGCAAGTTCCCAACACTTTGGCAGAGGACGCCTCTATAGCAGGCGTCCTTAAGGATGTTGATGCCGATCTAAAAGCATTTACACAAAACAGGACAACTGAAGCAAAGCCCTTACTGATTTGTAGCGGGGGCACTTCAAGTCGTTGTGCTGCTGATGGGCACTGGACACTTGATTTAAGAGATAAATACTCAAATATTGAAGTAGATCCAATACAAGAAGAGGTATATGTAGAAGGAGGAGTAAAGATGTCGAGTCTGTTAGAGAAACTTGCAAAATATGGAAAAAGTTTTCCCACTGGACTTTCCGGACAAACTGGTATTGGCTACATCCTTACTGGTGGCATCAGTCCCCTTAGCAGAAGTCAAGGCCTAGCTATAGACCAAATAATTGAACTAAAAGGATTTTGGGGCTCAGGCGAACCATTCGAAATATCACATCCCAATTCTTCATCATCAATCAATGAACTAATTAAATGGAGAGGATTGTGTGGTGCAGCTCCCTTCCTAGGGATAGTCACAAGTCTTAAGTTGAGAATTCAAGATATAAAACCATTTGTAGTATGGCAATCAATACTTAATCCTGATCAACTAATAGAAGCCATAAAACAGTCTGAGGAATGGCTACCATCTTCATGCCTGCAATGGATATGGGGGGATAAAATATTTGTAAAAGTAGTTGTTGAACATAAAAATAATGGTTCTCTTATTGACCTTGAAAAATTAGAAAAAACACTTCCTGATTCTATTCCAAAGAAAAGATCCCACTTGTTAGGCCTTCAAAATCTACCTTCTTTTTACCTACAAACCAAAACAGAAGAATTCCTCCCTCGATGCCATTCGGAGGTAGTTGGATTATTAGCAAAACCTTGGGGGGGCAAAATCAATGATATTGTTCAACAAATAGAAGGATTTTTAAGAGTCCGGCCTCATCCCAAGTGTTGTATTGCTGCTCAGCAATTAGGTGGTCTAACAAATTTACGCTCCAGAGATTCCACATCCTTTATCCATCGAAAATCAATGTGGAAACCTTGGATAACGGCCAGCTGGAATGCAGGTCATGAGAATGGCAGGTTTGAGAGTCTCCATTGGTTAGAAACCTCATGGGAAGGACTTGAACCTAATTGCCTAGGTGTACATTTGGCCCAAATGCATCAACATTTACCTTTCCACGAAAAGGAAATAAAATCAGCTTTTCAAGAATGGCTTCCGAAACTAAAAGAATTAAAGTCAAGTTGCGATCCTCAGGGGATACTTCCCAATCTGTGACATTTATCCTTCTAAGAAGAAACGTTCCAAATGGCAAATAGCTCAAATACTTCGGTCATCAATCAATGGCTCATCAATCCTCGGAAAGATGTCCTATCAGGATTAGTCGTGGCTTTCGCCATGATCCCAGAGGCAATTGCCTTTTCGGGTATAGCAGGAGTAGACCCTCAGGTTGGCCTTTTTGGGGCTTTCTGCTTGTCAATAACAATTGCAATAGTCGGTGGACGGATGGGGATGATCACCTCTGCCACCGGCTCTACGGCGCTTCTGATGACGGGTCTTGTTGCGACTGGCAATGCTCAAGGACAAGGACTTGGTCTCTCATACCTAATGGCAGCAGGACTGCTAACAGGCTTATTTCAAATCCTTTGGGGATATTTGCGTCTTGCTTATCAAATGCGATTTGTACCACAAGGTGTACTTAGCGGGTTTGTAAATGCTCTCGCATTATTAATATTTCAAGCCCAATTACCTCAGCTAGGAATTAATTTGCACTATGGAGAGAATAGTGTATTAGAACAACAATTACCTACAGGTTCTCAAATCCCAATTGTTTGGTTGCTAGTAGCCTTAGGTCTGTTAATCATCTATGGATTACCTAAAATAACAAAATTAATCCCCTCACAATTAGTAGCAATAATTGCTCTAACTATGATTTGTGTTGGACTAAATATTGAAATACCAACCGTAAAGGAACTAGGTGAGTTACCAAAAGGTATCCCATTATTAAATTCACCCTTTGGAGCGATTTCAGATGGGAAAGTACCATTTAGCTTACAAACATTTGGAATTGTTCTTCCTACAGCACTAGCGATATCATTGGTAGGTCTAATGGAAACCTTCCTTACTCAAGACATTCTAGATGATCTAACAGATAGCAATTCCAACAAAAATATAGAGGCCAGAGGACAAGGAATAGCAAATATTATTAGCTCATTATTTGGTGGCATGGCTGGGTGCGCTCTGGTTGGTCAATCAGTAATGAATACAGAAAATGGTGGGAAAACAAGATTATCTACATTGTCCTCAGGAGTAAGTCTTTTGGCGATGATATTGCTTTGCAGACCATGGTTAGAAAGAATTCCAATGGCAGCCCTAGTAGCAATAATGATAACAATTGCTGTAAGCACTGCGAATACAAATGAGCTTAAAAATATTACAAAAATACCTAAAAGTGATACTGCAGTAATGCTAATGACGTTTTCAGTGACAATGTTAACAACTCCTCATAATCTGGCGTTAGGTGTACTTGCAGGTGTCGCTCTAGCAGGAATATTATTTAGCAGAAAGGTTGCGAAAGTAATAAAAGTTAGTTCCATCGATATTGGACCCGAACAATTAAAATATATTGTCGATGGCCAATTATTTTTCGTAAGTAAGGTTTATTTCATGCAGGGCTTTGACTTAAGCAACCATCCCGCAAAAGTCACTATAGACATGACAAAGGCGCATATATGGGATCAAAGCGGTGTAAATGCACTTGACCAAATTATAAGGAAGCTAAAGTCGCGAGGCTCTGAAGTAGAAGTAATAGGTCTTAATAAAGAAAGCTTAGATCTTTTCAAGCGACTAGGAGACAATATAGCTACTCATTAATAAATATAAATAGACCTAAAAGTAAGAACGTGATACTACTGAAAAAGGATAGACTTAAAGTTTAATGTTCTTAAATAATGAACAACTTATGCATGCAATAATTTATCAAATCATTTAAATAGAATAAGAGAATTTAGTTAAAGATGTGAGTTAAATTCATTTGGAAAATATTTTAATCCAACTACGCGAGCTAAAAATGGCCCCTATCTGGGAGACTTAAAGCATAAAAGAGTCTTGGAGCATGCTCAGAAAATTACTAGCCAGTATGATCGGTCTGACGATGTTGTCAGTAGGCTGTGCAACGATCGATAAAAAACCAAGTTCCCGACTGGATCTAATCCGAAGCCGTGGAAGTCTAGTTTGCGGAGTGAGTGGAAAGATTCCAGGCTTTAGCTTCTTAGGAAGTGATGGGCGTTATCAAGGAATCGATGTGGATATATGCAAGGCAATCGGAGCTGCATTCATTGGAGACCCAGAAAAAGTGCAATACAGACCATTAACTGCACCTGAACGATTCACTGCCTTAAAAACTGGAGAAATTGATCTGCTTTCAAGAAATACGACATTCAATCTAAGTAGAGATGCATTGGGGGGAAATGGAGTCACATTTGGTCCAGTTGTTTTTCATGACGGGCAAGCATTTATGGTTAAAAAATCAAGTCGAATAAACCAAATTGAGGATTTAGATGGGAAAAATATTTGCGTGGGTTCTGGAACAACAACAGAACAAAATCTAAATGATACATTTCAGGAAAGAGGGCTTACATATAGCCCAATAAAGTATCAAGACTTAAATCAAGTTGTTTCAGGTTACCTAAAAGGGCGTTGCCTAGCAATGACATCAGATAGTTCTCAACTGGCAGCTGCACGCTCAGGCTTTAACAACCCGCAAAGTCATAAAATTCTCAATGAGATAATAAGCAAAGAGCCATTAGCGCCTGCATCTATAGGTGGGGATCAGAAGTTATCCGATGCAATTCGATGGGTCATATTTGCTTTATTTACTGCTGAGGAGCTAGGTATTAATCAACAGAACATTAATTCAAGATTAGAAATAGCAAAGGCAGATCCTAGTCTTACTTCAATGAGAAGGTTCCTTGGAGTGGATGGTGGGCTAGGCAACAAACTTGGACTTGAAGATGATTTTATCGTAAAGATAATCAATGCAACAGGAAACTATGGAGAAATATATGAACGAAATCTTGGAGCAAATTCTGCTGTAACAATAAAAAGAGGTTATAACAATCTTTATCAAAATGGAGGTTTATTGTTCGCTCCACCGTTGAAGTAAAATGAACTACAAGCCAAATGGATTAAGATTCCAAATAGTATTCTCAATATTCTTATTAGGATTGATATTCTTAATTATAAATAATCTCATAGTAAATCTAATACGTACAGATTTAGGTCTAAGTTTCTCATGGTTACTTCAACCCTCTGGTTTCGCACTCGCAGAGCATTCATTACCATATAAATCTACAGATAGTTATGCATGGGCCTTATTTATTGGGTGGATAAATAGCTTAAAGGTAATTATTGCTGGATTATTCCTCGCTAGCGTACTTGGAATATTAGTAGGGACAGCGCGTATAAGTAATAATATTCTTCTAAGACTAATAGCAAGCGGTTATGTTGCACTTATAAGGCAAATACCTCTTCTTATTCAATTATTGTTCTGGTACTTTGTTGCATTTCTGAGTCTTTCTGGAACTCCATTGGCACCTCTAGGCGAACTAATAAAAATATCTAATCAAGGAATAAATATCCTAGGCATTAACCTTAGTGTTGAATTCTCAGCTTTGTTAATAGGCTTAACAGTTTTTACCGGAGCCTCAATAGCAGAGGTAGTTCGTGGGGGCATAAGTTCTGTAGAGAAGGGTCAGTGGGAAGCATTTAGAAGCCTTGGGATAAAAGAAAGACTTGGTCTACGAAAAATAATTCTTCCACAAGCACTGCCAGCAATAATTCCTGGCCTTACAAGTCAATATCTAAACCTTGCAAAAAACAGTACTCTTGCAATAGCCGTTGGCTATTCAGATACTTATGCCGTAAGTGATACATCAATTACTCAGACAGGTAGGGCGATTGAAGGATTCTTTATTCTCATGATTGGTTTCCTGATTCTAAACCTTCTCATAACAGG